>PXRM01000025.1:93189-135690 GCA_003020985.1 Halobacteriales archaeon QS_4_70_19
GGGCCCGGCGTCCTCGGCGGGTTCGGCCGCCTCGTGGTCCTCGCCCGCGTGGTCGGTGACGCTCGTCGCCTCCGCGGGCTCCGCGGCCGCGTCGTCCTGGGGCGGTTCCTCGGTCACGCTCCCGGTCGAGGCGGAGGCATCGGTTCCTTTCACCGCCGCCTCGTTTTCGGCGTCGGGGTCGTGCTCGACGCTCACGTCGGTGGACGACTGCCGCTTCGAATCCGACGACTTCAGCCCGAGCAGGGACAGGATGGAGTCGAACAGGGTCATATTCGAGCGAAGAACTCGGTCGAACTTAAACCCCGGCGCGACGGGTTGCCCGGGCCTACAGTTCGGCCCGGAGCGCCGCGTTCATCGCGTCGACGGGGGCCGGTTCGCCCGTCCACAACTCGAACGCCTCGACACCCTGGAAGAGGAGCATCCACGCGCCGTCGACGGTCGTCGCGCCGGCGGCCGCCGCGTCGCGGAGCAGCCGGGTCTCGATGGGGGTGTAGACGGCGTCGAGCACCGCGAGGTCGCCGTGGAGCGCCCCGGCCGGGACCGGGGAAGCGTCCTCCTCCATGCCGACGCTGGTGGCGTTGACGAGGAGGTCGGCGTCCGCGACCAGCTCCGGCACGGCGTCGAGCGGGTGGCCCGATGCCCCCGGCACCTCCTCGGCGAGGTCGACGGCCTTCGACTCGGTGCGGTTGGCGATGGCCACGTCCACGCCCGCGTCCGCCAGCGCGAAGGCGGCCGCGCGGCCGGCCCCGCCCGCGCCGCCGACGACTCCCCGTCCCGCGAGGGTGACGTCGTGGTGGTCGAAGGCGCGCGTGACCCCCGCCGCGTCCGTATTGTGGCCCGTCACCCGGTCGCCGCTGAAGTCGAGCGTGTTGACCGCGCCGACGCGCTCGGCGAGGTCGTCGGCCGCCACGTCGGGGTGCGCCAGGGCGTCCGCCTTGAACGGGATGGTGACGTTCAGGCCCTGGACGCCGAGCGCCCGGGCGCCCGCAACGGCGTCCTCGAACTCGTCGGGTGCGGGCTCGAACGTGACGTAGCGGGCGTCCAGTCCCAGTTCCTCGTAGCCGGCCTCGTGCATCGGCGGCGACAGCGAGTGCCCCACCGGGTTGCCGAGGAGTCCGTACACCTGCATACCCGCATCTCCGCCGGCCGGGGGTTGACGCTGGCGGTTCCCGCAGCGTCGCTCCCGACGATCCCGTATATCATACATATCGAAGGTACAAGCACATCGATATCGGAATACAGTATGAATGAGCTGAATTACTGGGTTACCCCGAGTATTACAGCCCTTCGGCGTCGATACGCGCGACGAACGAGCGGATTCCGAGGGCCACGGCCACACCCAGGACGAGGTAGCCGACGGCGAGGGACACCGAGAACGCGCCCGGGGAGTCGATGGCGAGCAGCGCGGCCGTCGTGGCCGGGTGTTCGGGTAACGCGACGGCGCCGGCGAACACCCCGAGGACGCCCAGCGAGTAGAGCAGCTGGGCGCGCTGGCGCTCGCGGACGACCAGTCCAAGGCCGATACCGACGGCCACCAGCGCGAGCGAGAGTCCCGTCGTGAACACGAGCAGTGCCCCGAGGTTCGCCACGGCGATGCCGTTCAACGAGAGCAGCGTCATCCAGAGGAGTGCCTGGGCCGGGCCGAGCAGGACCGCGCCGAGCGCCTTCCCGTCGGCGATGGCGGTCAGCGAGAGCGGGGCGACCTGCAGCAGCTCCAGCGTCCCGCGCTCGATCTCCTCGGTCACGACGTCGACCGCGACCGAGCCCGCGATGAAGACCGGCAGGAACAGCAACAGCGGCACCAGCACCGTGTAGGAGAACCCGAAGTAGGGGCTGGCACTCACCTCGTCGGGGAGCGGGACGAGCGGCGAGTCCAGGAACGCGGCGCGGTCGCGCCGTTCCTGGCGTTCGAGCGACTCCAGCGCCTCGCGGAGCTGGGCGACGATGAGCGTCCCGCGGAAGCTATCCGCTGGCGCGGTCGCCTCGATGCTGGTGCGACTCCCGTTCGCTCCCTCGTAGTGTTCGGCGACGACGAGTGCGTCGACGCGGCTCTCGGCGAAGGCGTCGAGCGCGTCCTCCCGGTCGTCGAAGGTGACTGTCGCGAGGCCGTCGCGACCCGCCGCGGCCACCACGAGGTCGTCAGCCGCGTCGCCGGTCACGCCCACCGTCACGTCCCCCTGGACCGCCGACGGGTCGTACAGCGACGTGAGGCCGACGACGAGGAACGAGGAGAACGCGGCGACGAACAGCTGGATGAGCAGCGCCAGTACGATGGTCTTCTCGCTGGTCAGCGACGCCAGGTCGCGCCGTGCGACCACGCCGCGAACACGCAGCGCCCACCCGAGGCCACGCCCGTCGGCGTCCACCGAAGACGCCCCGCCGCCGTCCGCTCGCGGCCCGTCGTTCCCGGACCGTCCACCGTCGGTCCGCAGCGGTCGGCTGCCGGACCCGAACGTGCCGTCGCCGACTGCCCGGTGGACACCGCTGTCGTCGACGCTGTCGACCCCGCCGTCGTACGCCGTCCCCCCGCCGCTCCCGTCGCGCCGTCGGGGGCGCTCAGACAAGGACGACCACCACCGCGAGGTTGTAGACGACGTGGAGCAGGACGGCGGCAGTCAGGCCGAGGGCGTAGCCGTCCCGGCTCCGGGTCGCCCCCAGTGCAGAGAGCGACGTGGTGACGACGTGGAGTACCAGCGGCGCGAGCAGCAGGACCAGCGCGACGACCGGCCCGGCGTTCGCGCCGGTCTGGAAGACGGCGCTCCCCTCGCTGATCTGCTGGTCCAGCCCCACCACCTGGACGATGAGCGTGAGCTTCTCCGCGAGGAAGAAGCCGAGGCCGGCGAACCCGCCCGCCAGGAGGGCCGCGCGGACGGTCCGCTCGTAGCGGCCGTGCAGGAAGCCCGCGTACACCGGGAGCGACTTCGCCAGCTCCTCGATGACGGCCACGGTCGAGAGCAGGAGGACCAGCGACAGCCCGCCGGGGAGCGCGAACAGCAGCGCCACCGCCAGCAACTCGGCGACGAAGACGAACGGGACGAGCGCCGCGACGACGAGCGTCAGCGACCGTGATCGCCGGATGCGGGCCGCGAGCGCGTCCATCGCCTTCAGGTGGACCGGCCGCTGGGTGAACATGTCCTCCTCGCGGTAGATGCCGGTCCCGAGCGCGAACAGGAGCAGCGCGGTCAGCGTCGTCGGCAGCAGTGCGAACGCGACCCCGCCCGCCCCGACGCTCGCGCCCGTCAGGTCCCGGACGACGAGCGTCAGCGGCGAGATGAGCGCGACGCTCCCGACGTCCGTGAAGATGGCCGGGACGAACGCGAACGTCATCAGCAGGACGGAGATGGCGACGGTGACGAAGGTGAGTTCCTTGAACGAGCGGGCGAACATCGCGCCGACGAACGCCGCCGCGAGGAAGAGCAGCGCCAGCGCCGCGACGGCGACCACCGAGAGGGGGCCGCCGTTCCCTGTCGAGAGCGCGATGAGGCCGGTGACGGTGCCGGTGATGGCCACCGCCCCGACGAAGTACGGCAGCGTCTTGCCGGCGACGATCTCCCGCGGCTCGACGGGCGCCACGAGCAGGAGCTCGCCACGGCGGTTGAGCCGCTCGCTCAGTATCGACGAGCCGTACGCCTGGATGACGAAGTTCAGCGGGATGACGAAGACGAAGGCCAGGACGAGCGAGCCGAAGGGGAACGGTGGGGCGAGGTCGCCGGGCGTCGCGCCCGCCGTCCCGCCACCGAAGATACCGCCGGAGAGCCCCGGGACGCCGAACTGCCCGCCGCCACCGCCGGAGGGTAGTCTGCCGTCGTCGCTCTCGCCACCGTCACCGCCGTTCCCTCCGCTGCCGCCGTCGCTGCCACCACTGCCGCCGTCTCCGCCGTCGCCGCTCCCGCCACCGTCGTCCGCGAGGTCGGCGTCGCGGTCCGCATACTCCAGCGACACGGGGAAGACCGGGTAGGCCGCCGAGCCGTTCGGCTCGTCGAGCATCCGGCGGTCGTTGAACCGCTCGACGGTCGTGCGGAGTTCGGCCACCGCTGCACGGCCCTTCTCCGTGCCCACGTAGATTACCCGCCCGTCCCGGACGACGAGTTCCGCCTCGCCGTCCCGGAGAAGGCCGGGCTCGGGTTCGACGACGCGGAAGGTGGGGTCGCTCGCCACTGCGGGGTGGTAGGCACTGTCCTCGGCGACGCCGACGCGGTAGATGCCCTCGTCGAGCGAGACGCCGCCGCCCGCGACCGCGGGGGCGAGTGCGAACGCGAACAGGAGTCCGACGATTCCCACCGCGACCGTCCGCCTGTCGGGCCCGCCCGCGTGCTTCGTGACCTCCCAGCGAGCGATCCGGAGGACCTTGCGCGGCCTCACTCGTCGGCCCCCGGCGACCCCGCGCGGGCCGTGCCGGTGTCGTCCGTCGTGCCGGCGTCCGCTCCACCGCCTGCGGTCGTCGCGTCGTCGCCCGTCTCACTGGCCACGGTGTCGGCTGCGCCCGCGGCGTCGGTCGTGTCGGCTCCGTCCCGGCGCCGGGTGACGGCCCGCTCCGCCTCGCTCTCCCCGTCCGCGAGGTCGAGGAAGACGCGTTCGAGCGAGGGCTCCTCGGTCCGGATGTCGACGAGCCGGCCGCCGGCGGCCGTGGCGGCCTCGCGGGTCGCCTCCACCGCGTCCATCGACTCGACGACCCGTTCGTGGCGCTCGTCGGCCGCGCTCTCCACGGGCGACGAGCCCTCGACCGGGACGGAGGTGTAGACGTGGTACGTGGTCCGGCCGTACTCGGCCCGCAGCTCCTCAACGCTGCCGCGGGCCACGATGCGGCCTTCGTTCATGATGGCGATGCGGTCGCAGATGGACTCGACGTGGTAGAGGTTGTGCGCCGAGAAGACGACCGTCTTCCCCTCGTCAGCGAGTTCGCGCGTGAACTCGATGATGTAGTTCGTGGTGAGCGGGTCGAGTCCCGAGGCGGGCTCGTCGTACACCAGCACGTCGGGGTCGTTGACGAGCGACCGCGCGATGGCCACCTTCCGCTTCATCCCCTTCGACATGTCCCCCAGCGGACGGTCACGGTACTCGAGGTCGAGCCGGTCGAGCGTGTCGTGGATGCGCGTCTCGGCGACCTCGCTGTCCACGTCGTAGAGGTCCGCGAAGAAGGTCAGATAGGAGATGGGCGTCATCTCCTCGTACAGCGGCGACTCCTCGGGCAGGAAGCCGAGCTGCTGGCGCATCCGGGGGTCCGCGGCGTCGAAGCCGGCGACCTCCGCGTGGCCGTCGGTCGGCTCCAGCAGGCCGGCCAGCGTCTTCAGCGTGGTCGTCTTGCCGGCGCCGTTCGGACCGATGATGCCGAACACCTCGCCCCCCTCGACGGTGAACGTCGACCCCTCGACGGCGACGAACCCGCCGTACTCCTTGCGCAGGTCCCGGACCTCGATCATTCGTCGGACCGAGGTACGGCCGAGACTTAAGTCCGGTCCCCACCGCGACGGGCCCGTGTCCGGCGGTTGGGGACCGCCAGCGTCGTCTCGTCTCGCCGTCGTCCGGCGGTCGTCCCGTCGCGAGCGGAGTAACGCCTTTGTCGGCGGGCCGACAGGCTCCGCACATGGTCGCCGAGACAACCCGAGAGGGCGAAACCTGGTACGAGTGCGAGGCCTGTGGCCTCCTGTTCGACGATCGCGACGACGCGGCGGCCCACGAGGAGAACTGCGACGCCGAGGAGCCCTCGTACATCCAGTAGCGGCGCCACGGACGGGCGGCGGGGGCCACCGGTCGAAACCGCTTTCCCGCGCCACGCGCACCACGGGACATGGCGCGGGTCTGTCTGCTGGGCGAGGACGGGGTCGACCTCCGGTACGAATTACTCTCGCGGGAGACCGCCCGCGAGGCGCTCGCCACCTACGACCTCCGGCAGCCGTACCACAACGCCGTCGCGCTGGAGACCGTGTCGCTCGGCGCCGCCGTCGCCCTCCTGAACGACCTGAACTGGTACCTCGTGCGCTTCGTCGACGAGGCGCTGGTCCGCGAACCCTCCGTCAGCGAGACGGAGTGGCTCTCGCGGGACCTGGCGACCGCGCTCCGCGACAACGAGGTCACGCCCGAGGACGCCGATCGCTTCCTGAAGCTGTACGGGGTCGTGACCCCCGACGCTGACGAGGACGCATCCCCTGAGGCCGCAGACGCACCGCCCGGGCCCGACGACACACCTCCCGAGGACGCGGACGACGGAGGGTCGGCCGGGGCCGACGGGCCGGACACCCGGCGCGGCCCCCCGCGGCGGCTCGTGGACCCGATGTTCGTCACCCGGACGGGTCCGGAGCTCCCGGAGTACGACCTCCGGGACGTCGAGGAGACGGTCGTCGTCCGGGTGACGGAGACTGAATTCGGCGCTTGACCCCCCGGTTGAAGTGACACGAGCCACAGGTCACGGTCGATGGCAACGCCCTCCACCACGGACACCGAGGACTCGCCCTCGGCCCCGCTGGTATCCTGTTTCGTCACCGGCACCGGGCTGGCTACCCGTCGACCGCTGCTGGCGCTCGTCCCGCTCCTGTCCGGCCTGCTGTCGCTCGATCAGCTCGAGCGCGCCGCCCGCGCCGACACGGCGTTCCAGCTGAACTTCGCCCTCCCGGTGCCCCTCGCCGACCTGTGGACCTTCCTCGACGCGCCGACCCGGGAGGGGGTGACGGTGTTCGGCTACAGCGCCCGCACCGTCCAGCGCCAGCCGGAGCTGCTGGGCGGGGCCCTGCTCGTCGCGGGCGGGGCACTGCTGCTCCTCGGCCTGCTGACCGCCGTGTACCTCGGCGCTATCGACGACGCCCTCGCCGGCCGGCGTAGCGAGCACCTCGCCAACCTCCGGCAACACGCGCCCGTGACGCTCGCGTTCGCCGCACTGCAGTTCCTCGGTCTGCTCGTGCTGCTCGGAATCGGCACGCTGGGTACGGGGACCGGATCGATCCGCGGAAGCGCCGGCCCGCTCGTGCTGGCCCTCCTCGGGGGGATAGTCGGACTCTACCTGCTCACGCCCGGGGTGTACGTCGGCGTCGCCGCACGGCTCGGCCCCCGGACCGCGTTCGACCGCGGTATCGACGTGGCGCTCACTTCCGAGTACCTCGCCTTCGCGCTGTGTCACGCGCTCGCCGTCGTCGCCGTCTCCGTGCCGCTGTCCGCGGTCGGCTTCGCGGGCGGCCTCGGGAGCCTCGTGTTCGTGGCCCCGGTCGCGGCGCCGGTCGGGCTCGTCCTCAACGGGGCCACGATGGCGTTCGTCCGCAGCCAGGTCGACGGCGGAGTCGAGTCGCCGGAGGATCTCGGAGAGGGGCCTCCGCCCGCTCCGGCCGCCCGGCCGCCGTCCGACGGAGCCGACCGGGACCCCGACAGCCCGCTGGATTCGGGGCCCGATACCGAGGAATAACCTCGAAATCAGAGGAATATTCTACAGAAGTCCGGAATAAACGAACAGCCGCCGCTATTTCAGACGTACTCGTGCTCGCCGGCCGGAGCGGGCTCGAACGGGACGCCGATGTCGCCGTAGTGAAGTACCTCAGGGGCAAGCCCCGAGGCACTCGGCCTGCTCCGCCTGTGTAGACCAGCAGGTTCGCCTCCGGGCCCGTCCGGAGGTAGTGGTCGATGACCGGTCGGAGTTCGGCCGTGGTCGACTCGTCGCCGGTCACGGCCTGCCAGCCGGAGGGGTCGGCGCCCGACTCAACCACCTCCCCGGGGATGTCCTGCCAGTCGCGGACGCGCACGTGCCTCCGACGGAAGCGGCATCGGCAAGAGCGTGTCGTCCGTGGTGGTCCGGGTGACCGACACGTTCTTTCCCCCGACGGCACAGGGACCCCTGTGAACCTCCGGGGGCCGGTCGTCGAGGTGGGCGAGACGCGGACAGTGAGCGGCGGGACCGACCTCGCGGAGGTCGTCGTCCGACCGGAGCGCGGCGCGGCGGCGCCGACGCAGGTGACGCTCTGGCGCAAGTGGGCCGAAACCGCCGACTACCTCGAAGCGGGGATGGAGCTGCTCGTGACCGACGTGGAGGCCGAGGAGTGGCAGGGCGAGACCCAGTACGCGACCACGCCCGCCTCGTGGGTCGTCGTCGAGCCCGACTTCCTCGTCGACGTGACGGGCATCCGGAGGTGGGTGCAGTGTCCCCGGATGTACTACCTGAACAAGCTCCAGAGCGTCCCGCTGAAATACCCCGTCGTGAAGGGGACCATCGTCCACGAGGTGTTCGGGGACCTCCTCCGCGGCGGCGACCTCGACGAGGCCGTCGAGCACCGGGTCGCGGAGGCCGCGATGGACGTGGGACTCCTGGGCCTGGACCCCGACGAGGTGGCCGAGGAGGTGCGTGCGAACGCGGCGGCCATCGAGGCGTGGCTCCAGCAGGGGACCCTGGCGGAACACGACGAATGGCGCTCCGAGCAGACCCTCGTCTCCGAGACGTTCGGCATCAAGGGGCGGGCCGACGCGGTCCGCCGGGGCGCGCCGGTCGAGTTGAAGACGGGCAGGAACACGAAGGGCGAACCCCGGTTCCAGGACAAGGTGCAGGCGGCCTGCTACGCGCTGATGCTCGGCGAGTATACCGACCTCGGGGACGAGCAGACGGCGGCCGACGGCGGCGACGCCGAGGACGGAAGCGGGCCGGTCGACCCACCCATCAGTGGCGGTGGCGACACGGCGGCGGCCATCCCGGACACGGGGACGCTCATCTACACGAAAAACGCCGCGCTCGACCGGACCGAGGAGTCCGGCGACCTCTCGCCGGCAAAGGACTTCTCCATCGGCCGGGGGTTCGCGGAGTACGTCCTCCGCGAGCGCAACCACCTCGCCGCGATGGAGCACGACTACGAGGTCCCGACGGGGTACGAGGCGAACGCGAAGTGCGAGTACTGCTTCGAGCAGGACTCGTGCATGGCGGTCGCCGGGCGGCTCGAACAGGAGTCGAAGGCCGGTGCCATCCCGGGCATCGCCGTCGCGGAGGCGGAACAGGCGTACTTCGACCGTTTCTACCGAGCCATCGAGGCCGAGCGCCGCGAGGTCCACCGCGAGTACCGAAAGCTCTGGGAGCAGACCGCCGAGGAACGGGCCGACGACGACCGCGCGCTCGTCGACTTGGAGCCGGCTGGTCGGGAGTGGGACGACGAGACGAGCCGGTGGACGCTGCGGGCCCGCCGGACGAGCGCGGCCGTCTCGAAGATCCGCGAGGGCGACCTCGTCCTCGCGAGCGAGGGCCACCCCACGCGGACCAGGGCGGAACTGGCACGCGTCGAGTCGCTCGGCGTCGACGGCGATGTCGTCCTCACCGCGGACGAACCCCTCGACGTGCGCCGGCTCGACGTCTACCCCTCGGAACTGACGGTCGGCCGGCAGCTGAACGCGCTCCACGACGCCATCCTCGCCGGCGACGATGAGCGCAAGGACGTGCTGTTCGGTCGGCGCGACCCCGAGTTCCGCGACGGCCACGAGACGTACATCGACAACAACGCCGCCCAGGACGAGGCCGTCAACCGCGCGCTGAACGCCGAGGACTTCGCTCTCGTCCACGGCCCGCCGGGCACGGGCAAGACGTACACCCTGGCGACCATCGTCCGGGCGCTCGTCGAGCGGGGCGACCGGGTGCTGCTCTCGGCGTTCACCAACCGCGCCGTGGACAACGCGCTGGAGGCGCTGCGCGACCAGGGGTTCGACGACGTCCTCCGCGTGGGGTCGGAGTCCGGCGTCCGCGAGGACGTGCACGAGCACCTCCTCGACCGGACGGGCGACCCGGAGCGCGTGGCCAGCGAGATACGGGCGGCTCCAGTCGTCGCCGCCACCACCGCCTCCTGCGGGTCGCGGGCGGTGAAGAGCCAGGACTTCGACGTGGCTGTCGTCGACGAGGCCGGTCAGCTCACCGAACCCGGCACGTTCCTCGCGACGAACCGCGCCGACCGGTTCGTTCTCGTCGGCGACCACCAGCAGCTCCCGCCCGTGGTGCGCGCCGAGAACGACCTGGGGACGTCGCTGTTCGAGCGCCTCATCGACGCCCACCCCGAGGCGGGCGTCATGCTGGACCGCCAGTACCGGATGTCCCAGCGGGTCCAGTGGTTCTCCTCGGAGGAGTTCTACGACGGCGCCCTCCGGCCGGCGACGCCCGAGGTGGCGGGGCGGCGGCTCTCGGACCTGGCCGGCGTGGACACCTCACGACTGCCCGCCCACCTGCGGGACGCCGTCGCGTTCGTCGACCCGGCGGGTCGGCAGGTCGGGAACACGAACCCGGCGGAGGCCGACGCCGTCGCCGAGACGGTGTGCGCGTCCCTCGACGCCGGGGTCGCCCCCGAGGACATCGGTGTCATCGCGCCGTTCCGCGCGCAGGTCGCCGAGATCGGCAAGCGACTCGACGGCACGGGCGTCACGGTCGACACGGTCGACCGGTTCCAGGGGTCGGCGAAGGAGGTCATCGTCGTCTCGTTCGTGGCGACCGACGACGTGGAGAGCCCCATCTTCGAGGACCACCGCCGGATGAACGTCGCGCTGACGCGGGCGAAGCGCGCGCTCGCGCTCGTCGGCGACGCGGGCGCGCTGGAGTCTGACGACTTCTACCGGCGACTGCTCCACTGGGCCCGCGGCTGAGAGGCCGCGTCGCGTCGGCGGGTCACCGCGGGTAGTCGATGTCGAACGCCTCGTGGAGGCGGTCGTACCACTCGTCTGCGCCGAGAACCGGGTGTTCCGTGGCCTCGCCGTCGACCCACCTGACGAACCGTGTCGGGCCGAGTTTCACGTGGCCCCGCTCGGTCGCACGGGCGACGACCGGGGAGTCGGTGAACGGGGACTCGGGCGCGGTCGAGAGGTAGTCGTTGGTGGCGGCGAAGTACGAGAGGTCGCGGGGGGTCGTCTCGAACAGGTAGCGGTCGGTCCACGTCTCGACGTCCGGGCAGCGGTACTGGGTGAGTCCGTCCGCGTCCGGGCGCTCGGTCCCGACGACCCGCCACGAGACCCCCGCCTCGTCGGTGACGGCCGACCCGTCCAGCGGGAGCGGCTCGCGGAGCGTCGGCGTTCCGAGTCCTACGTCCGCGAGATGGCGTTCACCCCCGAACGTCACGAGGTTGGACAGGTGGTTGGCCGGGGGCCGAGCCTCGCCGTCCTCGCCGAGCATGACCGCAGCGACGTAGTCGTGTTCGACCCCCAGTTCGTCCAGCAGCCGGCCGAACAGCCCGTTCAGCTCGTAGCAGTAGCCGCCGCGGCGGCGTTCGACGATCTTCTCGTACAGGTCCGCCGGGTCGAGACGCACGCCCTCGCCGTCGCGGTCCCCGAACGGGTCGCCAGTGACCGCCAGCGTCTCGAACGGAATCGTCCGGACGTGGGCCGCCTGGAGGGCGGCGACGGCCTCGCGGCCGAGTCCGCCGGCAGCGTCGACCGCCGGGTCGACGCCGATTCGCTCGAGATACGCGGCGGTGTCCATACCTTCATCCCGTCCCGCGACGAATATAAACGTATCTCGATCATCCGACGCTGTTCCCCGCTCGGGGGCAGTGTTCAGATGAGCCCCCGCGATAGCCGGGGAAATTAGTCACAGGGTGGGACTGAAAGGGACCGTGCGCTCGCCCCGTTCCGGACGATGCAAGCACTGGAGCGACACGCCCGGAACGGCGCCCGGAGGGCGCCCCACGCCCCGCGAAGCGCGCAGCGAGGCCCGGGCGGGCGAGCGCGCGGGGGCGTGGGACGTGAACTGGACCCATGTCACAAGGTGACGGAGGACTCGAGGACGCCAACGTCGACACGACGCTCGCCAACGAGAGCCCGGAGCCGAACGTGGAGGTGCTGGCGGGCATCCTGGCCGACGGCCTGGTCGGCGCGCTGGGCGGCTTCGTCGGCACCTCGCTGATGACGGTCGTGCTGCTCGTCGGGGCGTCGCTGGGTGGCTTCGAGATGTCCTCCTTCGGGACGACCGCCGAACTCATCGGTCTCGACGCCATCCTGGGGCCGGAAATGGTGCTCGCGGCCGGCTACGTCATCTTCCTCGGCGGCGGGATGACGACGTGGCCGCTCCTGTTCGCCTCCATCGGTCGGTATCTCCCGGGCGAGAAGTTCGCGACCGCCGGAATCGCCTACGGGTTCGTCCTCTGGACGGGGTTCGTCCTGGCGTTCAACGTCGGCTACAGCGGCCTCGCGCTCGCGCTCTACGTCGTCATCACGCTCGTCGCCCACCTGGTCTACGGCTTCTCGATGGGCTCGGTGTTCGACTACCTGAGCGACCGGCCGCGGACGCTGGTCTGACGGCCGCTCCGCCCGGCGACGGCGCCTCCCCCCGTCCCGGACCCGTGATTTATACACGTTCTCCACCGGTGTCCACCATGGCGTTCGACCTCGGCCTCACGCTCCCGTTCTGCGACACCCCGGAGCAGTCCGCCGTCGTCGCCACCGGTTCGGGACTGCTCGGCGGCGGGATCGGCCTCGCCGTCGGCCTCGACCCGACCAGCGTCGCCGCGCTGGCCGGTGGCCTCGCGCTCGCGGGCGAAGTGGCGGGCCACGCCGCCGCTGGCGACATCCAGCGGTGGCTCGACCGGGACGCGGGCACGGACCCCGACGTCCAGCAGTAGTCGGCTGTAACGCTGGTATTCCCGTATAATTGATGTCTGTCTGGGAATCTGGATCTCTGTATATTTCTTCTCGGGATAGTAGAGAAATATCCAGAACAACAGGGTTCTCTTACAGCACGCCGAACAGAAACCCCAGGCCGGCGAGTCCGGAGAGCCCCGCGAACAGCGGGCCGGAGACGGCCTCCAGTCGGTCCGTCGGGACGTCGGCGAGGAGTCGCGGGGCGAGGCCGCCCCCGACGGCGGCCCCGGCCCCGAACGCGAGCGCGACGACGGGGTCGAGCCCTCCCAGCCCGGCGACGACCAGCAGGACGACCCCCAGCGCGCGCCGCAGGAGGGCCGTTGGCAGGCTCCCGACCGTCCGGGCACCGAGGTAGGTCCCGGCGACGGCGCCCAGCACTAGGAGTGCGCCGGTGCGGACGGCGACGTTCCCCTCCCGGTGGTGGCCGTAGGTGCCGAAGACGGTCGTCAGGACGACGGCCGCGAGGCTGGTCGGGACCGCGACCCGGTACGGCAGGTCGACGACCGTGACGAGCGCGAGGAAGTAGAAGACGCCGCCACCGCCACCGAGGAGCGTGACCGTACCGCCGATACATAGCCCCAGCAGCGGGAGCAGCCAGACGTCGGTCACGGCACGGGCTCGCAGTGGGGGACTGGCGACGCGTCCCGGTCAGTCCGCACGTGCCTCGTCGTCGGCTCCGGGCGCCTCGCTCGGGTCGACGTCGTCGGGTTCGTCGGTACCGCTGCCCTTCAGCAGCCCCTCGGGCGTCTCGACGTAGACGTCGTCCGCGAAGCCCTCGATGGCGTTCTCGTACTCGGGCTCTTCCAGCTTCTCGGGCGTCGACGGCGCGTCCGCGACGCCGCCGGGCGGAGCGAAGTCACCGAGCGGGTCGTCGATGGTGATGCCGTGCGCCCGGAAGAACTCCTCGTAGCGGCGGTAGTGGGCCTCCAGTTCGTCGGCCGGAATCTCCATCATCTCCGTCCAGCCGTGGTTGAAGAAGTCGAAGTTCGCCTGGATGTGGGTGATCTCGCGGGCTTTGGCCTCCGGGTAGCTCGCCTCCAGCGCCGCAACGTACGTGTCCATGGTGGCGTCGAAGAAGTCGTCCAGGTGGGCGCGGCGCGAGTCGTGGTTCGACTCGTCGGTCTTCCCGAGGAAGATCTCCGTGTGCATGTCGACGAGCTTCTTCTCGACCCGCGGGCCGACGACGGCTGTCGTCAGCGCCTTCTTGGCGGCCCAGTGGCGGATGTTCTGGCGGATTTTCATAGGTGAATCGTGGGCCCGGAGCCGCTTTAACCTCCCGACGCCCGCGGGGACTGCCGGCTGTCGAGGGCCGAACAGCGACGGTCGGGAGCTGTTCGCGGGATGACCGGCGACGGCCCGTGGCCGGATCGGGTCCCGTCGGGCAGCCCGCGTCGGGTTCTTCGGGCGGTCTATCACGTATCATCATCCGGGATTCGGCCGATGGCAACCACTATCTGGCGGGGAATCTAAGCCCTTCTCATGACAACGTCGCACGTCATCATCGGCGACGGCATCGCGGGGTCGTCCGCCGCCGAGACCATCCGGGAAGAGGACCCGGACGCGGACGTGACGGTACTCACCGACGAGGGGGAGACCCTCTACAACCGCATCCTGATCAAGGAGTTCGCGAAGGGGAAACTGCCGGAAGCGCCCATCTCCATCCACGAGGAGAGCTGGTACGCGGAGCGCGATATCGACCTCGAGCTGAACACGTACGTCACCGAGGTCGACACCGAGGCGCACACGGTGCACACCCACGAGTCCGGGACCTACGAGTACGACAGGCTGCTCGTCGCGACCGGCGGGACGCCGACCCAGCTTCCGGTCGACAGCTCCGACGCCGACGGCATCCACCACTTCTGGACGTTCGAGGACGCCCGCGACATCGAGGAGCACGCCGAGGACGCCGAGACGGGCATCGTCGTCGGCGCCGGGCTGCTGGGAATCGACCTGGCCGCCATCTGTGGCGCCCAGGACATCGAGGCGAAGTACCTGATGCGTGGCGACTGCTGGTGGCGCTACGCGCTCTCCGAGGAGGGGGCCGAGATCATCCACGACGCGCTCCGCGAGCGCGACGTCGAGCCGGTGTTCCAGTCCGGCGTCGACCAGTTCGAGGTCGACGACGACGGCGTCGTCATCGGCGCGACGGATCCGAACGGCGACTTCTACGAGGGCGACTTCGTCGGCGTCGCCATCGGGCTGGACTTCAACACGGAGTTCCTGCGGGGCTCGGGCATCGAACTCGACGACGGCATCGTCGTCGACGAGTTCATGCGGACGAACGTCGACGACGTCTACGCGGCCGGGGACATCACGCAGTTCCACGACCTCATCCTCGGCGAGCGTGCCCAGAACGGTGCCTGGGGGTCGGCGAAGGAGCAGGGGTCCATCGCCGGCCAGAACATGGTCGCCGACGAGCCCGCCGAGGAGTTCCGCTGGGTCTCCTCGTACTCCATCACCCACTTCGACTTCCCGTTCCTCTCCTTCGGCCACCCGACGCTGGGCGACGACTTCGTCGAACGCAAGTACTCCGATTCGGAGTGGCGCCGGGTCGCGCTCAAGGACGGCCGCGTCATCGGCGGCGTCCTCATCGGCGACCTCGCCCCGCAGTCGACGCTCAAGCAGCTCGCCCGCGAGCAGCGCGACGTCTCCGGCCAGGAGGACGTCCTGCTCGCCGAGACGATCGACCTCGACGAGCTGGACACGCCCGCCGCCGAGGCCGAGTAGCGACCACGGCTCCCACCCCCCCTGCCGTAGCCACACTGTCTCCCGCGGCGCCACCGACGACCGCGTTCCAGTACCGTTTTATCTACCCGCTCGGGAGTCCCAGTGACGTGAAGGGACGCGAGTGGTACCAGTCCGACGACGTGGCCGACGCCTACGAGGACAAGCGGTTCTCGAACGGCGGGCGACTGATCGACGACCGCGAGAAGGAGGCTGTCCTGGACGCGCTGGGGAACGTCGAGGGGAAGCGCGTGCTGGAGGTGGCCTGCGGGACCGGCCGGTTCACCTCGCTGCTGGCCGACCACGGGGCGGACATCATCGGACTCGACATCTCGCCGGCGATGCTGCGGCAGGGGCGCGAGAAGGCCCGCTCCGTCGACGTGGACGAGCACCTCGAGTTCATGCGTGCCGACGCCGCCCGCCTCCCGTTCCCCGACGACTACTTCGACGCCGTGCTGGCGATGCGCTTTTTCCACCTGGCGGACCGGCCCGCCTCCTTCCTCTCGGAGATGGCCCGGGTCTCCCGGGACCAGGTGTTCTTCGACACGTTCAAGCGGTTCTCCTTCCGCTCGATCTACAACTTCGCGCTCCCGATGGGGTCGCGGCTCTACTCGTCCGGCGAGGTCGAGCGGCTGCTCACGGGCGCCGGCCTCCAGCTCGAGGGGACAGACCACGACTTCGTGTTCCCGTACGGCTTCTACCGGCAGGTGCCCGGCGAGGTGGCACGGCCGTTCCGCGAGACCGACGCCGCACTGGTGCGGACGCCGATCGGTCGGCTGCTCGCCTCCGTCTCCTACTGGGACGCGCGCGTATCCTGAGGCGGTCTGCCTGCGCCCCGGTCCCTCCGTCCTCTGTTCTCCGCCGTCGTCAGTCCGCTTTCGCTGCCTCCGCCTCGTCCTCGACCCGGAGCCCGTAGTAGCCCGGCTGGGAGTCGTGCTCGGGCTCAGCGAAGACGAACCGTTCCTGGTTGTAGACGAGCCACGGGATGGCCCAGTCCAGCAGGACGTTCTCCGTCTCGACGTCGAGCTCCTGGTCCAGCGGGACGCCCTGCAGCAGCCGGGCGATCTCGTAGACGGTGTAGAGCCGGTCGGCGTCGAGCACCTCCTCCGGCTCGCGGAACTCCAGCGACCGCAGGTCCTCGAACGAGTCGCGGGGGCGTGGCATACGCCGCTCCAGGCGGCGGGGGCGGGAAACCGTTGCGGGTCGCCCGCGTCCTCGGTCCGGCAGGAACTCGAAGTCCCGGACCTCGAGGGACACCTCGGTGCGGAGCGGTCCGTCCGGCGTCGCCTCCCTGACACGCGTGCTGTCGATGACGAAGCGGTGCGTGCCCGGGCCAGCGGCGTATCCACCTCGCTCTGCCCGCTGGCACCCATCACCGGGTGCCGCCCGGACGGGCTCAGGCGCCCGCGCTCCCCGGCACCACCGGTCGCGCGCCCGTTTCCCTGCTGGGCGTCCCTTCCTGGTCTCCCGGCGGAGTCACCGGCCCGCTGCCCACTCTGTTTCTCCCCGGACCCTGCTCACGCTGCTCGGCCCCACGGTCCACGGCCCGCCGGTAGACGGCAAACTGGCCCGGGTCCGCCCGTCCGCCGAACAGGAACACGTCGAACGGACCGTCGGTGGCCACCTCGTAGTGGAGGTTGAACTGCTTCCCCCCGTCGACCCGCAGCGGTTCGTGGGAGAACTCTCCGGCTGGAATCTCCGGCTCCGCCGCGCCTGAGCGTCTCCCGTCGGCCGCTACACCCCGCGAGTGCGACCGCACCTCCCGACGCCAGCGCGCCGAGGAAGGTCCGTCCCTCCATCACCGGACCGTTCGCCACGAACGGGTTGCATCGACGGCCGAACGGTTCGGCGGGTCGAGCTGACACGCTGGGGGACGGACACGGACCAGCGTCTCCGATACGGCGCGGTCGCTCCCGGGCGAGCGCGAAAGAAAGCGACGTTCTGGAGCCGCGGCAGCGGCCTCGTCCCGGTCCTACTCGAACAGATCGACGACCGTCTGGAACTGCTCCTCGCAGTAGTCCCAGTCGACGTTGTCGAGGAACCCCTCGATGAAGCTCCCGCGGTCCGGACCGTAGTCGTAGTAGTAGGAGTGCTCCCACACGTCCAGCGCCACGATGGGGTGGCTCCCCCAGAGGGCACCCTGGTCGTGCTTGTCAACCACGACGTTCCGGAGCTGGTTGGCGACGGGGTCGTAGACCGTCAGGGCCCAGCCGCCCGCGGCGCCCGCGGCGGCCTCGAACTCGCCCCTCCAGCCCTCGAACGAGCCGAAGTCCTCCTCGATGCGGTCCCCGAGGGCGCCCGACGGCTGGCCGCCGCCGTTCTCGGGGTCCATGTTCTCCCAGAAGTGGGTGTGGAGGTAGTGCCCACAGCCGTTGTGGGTCACGTTCCGCATGGCACTGCCGGAGGAGCCGAAGTCGCCGGAGGAGCGGTTCTCGGCCAGCGTCTCCTCGGCACTGTCCAGTCCGTTGACGTAGCCGTTGTGGTGCGTGTCGTGGTGCCACGTGAGCACCTGCTCGTCCAGGAACGGCTCGAGGGCGTCGTAGTCGTACGGCAGCTCGGGGAGTTCGGGGTTGGAACGTTCGGGCATCTGTATCACCAGTCGGGCCCACTCGCGGCTCCGGGTTAAACGTTGAGGCGCCGGAAGGACCGTTGGACGGCTCTGCAGAAATCGAGGGAGAGAGAACTCGTGTCGGACTATCCGGGACCCGGAATCGCGTCCGGTCGGAGCGCCCTGTCCGCCACGTCGGGGAACAGAGCGTCGAGATCGGCATCGGGTTCGGCGAGCCGGTACGCCCGTCCCTCGCCGGTCACGATGTCGGCCGCGGCGAGGTGGTGGAGGTGGGCGTACGCCTCGCCCGGCCCGTGGAGGATGTGGATGGACGAGAGCCCGCCGAACAGGTGCGCCGAGACCGCCCACGGGTCGGCCGGGCCGGACTCCCGGAGGAAGTCGACGATGCGCCCGGTCCGCTCGCGGTGATGGACGACGATGTCCGCGGCCCGCCCCACGGGGTCGACGATGGTGCCCCGGTGGCCCGGCCAGGCCCGCGTGTAGCCCGTGCGGACGATTCCCGCGAGCGTCTCCAGGTAGTCCGCCAGCGGCGTCTCGACGCGGGTGTCGGCACCGCCGACGTTCGGGGTGTAGTACGGCAGCAGCGCGTCCCCGCTGAACAGTTCGCGGCCGTCCCGACCGTCGAAGGCGAACCCGGTCAGGCCGGCCGCGTGGCCGGGCAGGTGGACCGCCTCCAGTTCGATGTCGCCCGCGGCGAACGTGGCCCCGCCGACGAACGGCTCCACCTCCGGTGACGGGCCGACGCCCGCTCCCCCGGCGTCCATGAAGGCGAACAGCTCCTCGCGCTCGTCCTCGGGCATCCCCCACTCGTCGACGAGCCGTTCGAGCGTCTCGCGGTTCTCCGCCTCGTCGTGGGGGTTCCCCTCGATGAGTCCCGCGTCGGCCTCGTGTGCCCGGACGACGCAGTCGCTCTCCGCCTGGATGGTACCTGCCAGCCCGACGTGGTCCATGTGCCAGTGGGTGAGCAGGATCTGGTCGACGTCCGCGAACGACAGGTCGTACGCCGCCAGCCCCTCGCGGAGGTCCTGCTCGACCTCGGGCATTCCGATGCCGGTGTCGACGAGCGTCGTAGGCCCGGCGTCCGTGTCGGCACCGACGACGTAGCAGTTGTTCTGGCCCTCGAAGGCGTTGTTGCCGAGCTGGACCTGGCCCAGTTCGAACGGGAGCGCGGGGTCGGTCATCGTGCCCCTCCGGAGCCGCCGGAGACCGAGGGTGCGACGGTCACGGTATCGTCCGGTTCGAGGGCCGTCTCCGGGCCGTCCAGCTCTCGGACGGGCACGCCGTTCCGCGAGATGTTGACGTGTGGCCGGAGCCGCTCCTCGCTGGTGAACAGCAGCGCGGAGAGGTCCGGGTGGTCCCGGGCTATCGCCTGGAGCGCCGCGCCGACCGACGTCCCCGACGCCACGTCCCGCTCGACCGCTTTCTCGCCGATCGCGTCGCGGACGGTGCCGTAGAACTCCACGGTCACCGTCGCGTCGTCACCTGCCATACCGTCGCGTCGGCCGGGGCCGTGAAAGGCTTGCCCCCGATGGATGTCGGCAGCGACTCAGTCCTGCGGGACGGCCGACGGTTCCTCGCCCCCCGGGGGAACGGTCCCGCTCCCGAGCGTCTCCTCGACCTGCGTGACGACGAGGACGAGCCCCAGCAGCGAGAGGCCGGCGCCGAAGGCGAACGGGACGACCAGGCCGTAGGAGAAGAGGAAGCCGGAGACGAGCGGGCCGAAGGCGACGCCCAGTCCGAACGCCATCGTCAGCACCGACAGGGTGGTCCCGGAGTTGCCGCCCGCGAGGTCGCCCGCGACCGCGAGGGCGGGTGCGAACACCATCGCCACCGCGATGCCGTGCAGCAGGCGGGCGACGAGCATCAGCGCCGGGCCGAGGGCGCTCTCGGGAGCGATGAGGAGTGGAACGAGCCCCTGGGCGAGCACTGCCGGGACGAGCAGGACGAAGCCCGCGACCAGGAACGGGCGGCGGCCGTACTCGTCCGCCCAGTTGCCGATGGGCACCTGGAGGAGGACGTTCGCCGCGACGACCGCGGAGAACTGTAGCCCGAACAGGGTCGAGCCCTGGCCCAGGGCCGTGTTGATGGGCGCCTGGAGCGTCGCGAACAGGGCGATGGTCAGCGCCATGAACAGCGTCCCCACGCCGACCGTGAACACCGTGTCGAGCCCGCCCTCGGGGTCGAACATCTTCACGGAGATGTTCTCTGCCGCCTCGGCCTCGGGGCGTGGCGGCTCGTCCACCAGCCAGACCACGAGGGCGAACGAGACGACCGCACCGAGGACGGCGATCGCGAACGCCGCGTTGAACCCCGAGAGGGTCAGTCCACCGAGGGCGTACTGCGTGACGGTCTCGCTGCCGAACCCGCCGGCGATGACGATGCCGGCGACGATGGGGCCGAAGCCGAACCCGATGAGCCGGAACGTGTTGAAGACGCCGAAGTTCCCCCCACGCTCGTCGTCGCTGGCCGCGTAGTCGTTCACCAGGGCGACCGTCGCCGGAACGGTCAGCGCCGCGCCAAGCCCCTGGAACGCCCGCACGAGCAGGATGGCGCCGTACGAGGAGACGACGGGATAGGTCGCGCTCGCAACTCCGAACACGACGAGGCCGCCGAGGATGAACGGCTTGCGCGCCCCCACGCGGTCCGAGATGCGCCCCGTGACCGGCTGGCCGAAGCTGTTGAGGAAGCCGAACAGCGAGAGCACCAGCCCGATGAGGAACTCCTCGGTCAGGACGAAGCCGAGGACCGTCCCACCGACGAGGCCGTCGATCGAGATCTGCCCGCTCGCGATGTACAGGGGGAGGACGATGATGAGAAAGGAGTTGCCCAGCGCGTCGGCCATGCGAGCCATAGCCAGCGCGAGTACTCGACGGTCGGTCCCGAAAACCATTACCAGCGGGTTCGACCGGCGACCGTTTGACACTTTGCATCCGCGGCCTGGGGGGGTGACACCGGTGTAACCGGGCGGCTCGGCGTTCGGTCGCCCTGTCCGCTGCGGTCAGAGCCCCGGGAGACGGTCCCGGAAGTCCGTCCACACCGCCTTCGGCGAGACGGTGGTCCGGACGACCACCGACCGGCCGTCCGGCCCGAGTCGGACCCCGACCACGCCGCTGTCCGGGTCGCCGGACTCGTCGGTCAGCTTCCGGAGGGCCGCCCGGACGTTCTCGTCCTCGGCGATGGAGCGGGGGTCGTAGACGAAGACGAACGAGGTGAGCGTCTCGCGGGCGGCGAAGCGCAGCCCCACGCCGAACGCCCGGATGTCGTCGACCGTCGTGGCGAGCGTCGGCCAGTCCCGGGGGACGGCGTCGGCGACGCGGGTCGCGAGCCCCTCGTCGAAGGTGATGCCCCCGGAGACCGGGGGGGTCCCCAGCGGCGACGCACCCAGCGCACGCCCGACCGAGCGCAGGTCGCGGTCCGGACCCGTCGTGCCGGCGGTGCCGGCTCCTCTCCGGTCCCCGCCGTCGCCAGCCGCGCCCGCCCGGACCATCGCCGCGACCGCCTCGACGGCGCTCCCCTCGGGGGAGAGCATGCCGCCGGCGATGGCCTCCCCCTCGCTCACGGCGAGGCCCAGCGACCCGGACGCCGTGACACCCCCGCGGTGGATGCGGTCGAGGAACCCCGGCTCGTAGCCGAACAGCCGGTGGTCCGCCACGGGGTCGTGCTCCGTGACGCCCCCCTGGGTGAACTCCCGCACGACCCGTCGTGACTCGATGTCCCCCGTGACCGCCACCGTCGTTCCCGCCGTCGTCAGCTCCGGCGTGCCGAAGGCCAGCGCCGTCACCCGGCGCAGGTCAGTCACGTCGACGGACGCGACGCTCCGGTCGAACGACGTCACCGTCGCCGCCCACTCCTCGGGCAGCAGCTCCCGGCGCTCCCACGCCGCCGGAACCTCGACGGTCAGATACGACTGCCACGGGAACGCCCGCCCCAGTTCTGCCGACGGGTCGTACAGCCACCGCTCTGCGGGTGGCTCTCCCACGGTCGTCGAACAGCCCGCCAGCCCGACGGCTGCCGCCGTGGCTCCGACCGCCGTCAGGAACCGTCGTCGGGAAGGCATCAGCGGCCGTTAGCTACCGACATACAAATACTTCTTGACACGAGTGGCGGGTCCGGGTATCGTGACCTCCCGCGAAGATATCCCGGATAGTATCGAGTTAATGTAGATTGAGTTGATATGAGTAAGTGAAAATAGCTATTGTGTCTCGTAGCGGATTATTTTTCAGTATCGAGCTGAATAATCCACGAGCAGGACGGGACTCCGTCCCGTTGCAGTCGGGTCTCCGAAAATCCGGGGATTTTCGGGATGACGAGAATCGCTCCGCGATTCTCGGACCACGTCGCCCGACGACGGAGCGAGCGCGGTCCTTTTTCTGAACGTTTTCTGCCGTCGTCGGAACGCGGCGCGTTCTGATCGCCCGTGGAATCGCGGAGCGATTCCACGACCGCGGGTGGTTCGTCGGCGGAGTCGACGAACGAACGGCTGGCCGACGACGCCGGCCGGCCGGTTCCCGCAGGCGCCGAAGGCCGTTCGCGAGAGCGAAGCTCTCGCGCGGCCCATCAGAACGCTTCGCGTTCTGAGGACGCCGAGGAAGCCCGAACCGCGGGAAAGCTCAGTAGGAGCGGACCTTCGGCTCGTACGCTTTCTCGGCACCCTCGAGGATGACATCAGTGTAGTAGAGTTCGGGGGAGCCGTCCGACCACTGGACCATCGTGTGCTTGAGCCACTCGTCGTCCTTGCGCTCCTGGTGCTCGGCGCGCCAGTGGGCGCCGCGGAACTCGTCGCGGGCGAGCGCGCCGAGCGTGATGGTCTCGGCGACGTCGATGAGGTTCCGCGTCTCGATGGTGTGGATGACGTCCGTGTTGTACGTGTCGGAGGGGTCGGAGACGGCGACGTGTTGGTACTCCTCGCGACACTCGCGGATGATCTCCAGTGCCTTCTTCAGGCCCTCCTCTTCGCGGAAGACGTTGACCCAGCGGGTCATCGCCTTCTGGAGCTTGTCGCGGATCTCCGCGTGGTTGCGGCCGTCGCGCCCCTTCAGACGCTCGACGCGCTGGCGCTGCTGCTCGACGGTCCGCTCGACGGTCTCCGCGGGGGTGGCGAGTTGGCCGCCGTCGGCCGCCCGCTCTCCGCCGTCGGCCGCCACGTCGTCGTCCGTGGGGCCGAGCGCGCCGGGCTCGACCGGTGCGCCGAGGTCGTCCTCGTGCTCGATGGCGGCGGAGGGGCCCGTCTCGACGAGCGCCTCCCCCAGGTCGCGCCCGGCGGCGTGGTAGCCGGCCTGGGCACCGAAGACGATGAGTTCGGGCAGCGCGTTGCCGCCGAGCCGGTTGGAGCCGTGGACGGAGACGCAGGCGCACTCGCCCGCGGCGTAGAGGCCGGAGACGCAGGTCTCGCCGTGCTCGTTGACCTCGATGCCGCCCATGTGGTAGTGCTGGCCGGGCTTGACCGGCATCGGCTCGACGAGCCCGTCGACGCCCTCGAAGTCCTCCGCGAGGTGGAGGATGTTCTCCAGCCGGTCGAGGACGCGCTCCTCGCCCAGGTGGCGCATGTCGAGGTAGACGTACTCGTCCTCGACGCCGCGGCCCTCGTTGACCTCCGTCAGCTCCGCGCGGGAGACGACGTCGCGCGAGGCGAGTTCGCCGGCGTTGTTCGCGTAGCCGTACTCGAACATGAACCGCTCGCCCTCGGCGTTGTAGAGGATGCCACCCTCCCCACGGACGCCCTCGGAGATGAGGACGCCCGTCGACGGGAGCGTCGTGGGGTGGAACTGGACGAACTCCATGTCCTCGACCGGGACGCCGGCGCGGTAGGCCATCGCCGGGCCGTCGCCGGTGTTGGCGACGGCGTTGGTGGTGTGGTCGAAGGCCTGGCCGTCGCCGCCGGTGGCGAGCACGACGCCGTTGTTGGCTCGGAAGCCGACGATCTCGCCGTTCTTGATGTCGTAGGCCACGCAGCCGTGGCACTCCCGGTTCTCGGGGTCGGCCTCGTCCGTGACGGCGAGATCCATGACGTAGAACTCGTCGTAGACCTTGATACCCCGCTTGACGACCTGCTCGTACATCGTGTGGAGCAGGTGGTGGCCGGTCTCGGCGCCGGCGTAGGTGGTGCGCGGGAAGGAGAGGCCACCGAACGGGCGCTGGGAGACGCGGCCGTCGTCCTCCCGGCTGAACGGCATCCCCCAGTGCTCGAGCTGGATGACCTCCTCGGGGGAGGTCTCGCAGAGGGTCTCGATGGCCGGGGCGTCGCCCAGGTAGTCCGAGCCCTTCATCGTGTCGTATGCGTGGTCGGTCCAGTCGTCGCCGTCGCGCAGCGCGGCGTTGATGCCGCCCTCGGCCGCGCCGGTGTGGCTGCGGACGGGGTGGAGCTTCGAGACGAGCGCCACGTCGGCGCCCTCCTCGTGCGCGGCGATAGCCGCCCGGAGGCCGGCGCCGCCGGCGCCGACCACGATGACGTCGTGTTCGTACATTGGTAGAGTATCGCTGGGTGTGTTCGTATTGGGGCGTGGGTAACTTGAGGCTGTTGAGCGCGTCCGCGCGCTGACGGGCGGTTCCGGCAGAGGATGCCGCGTCCTCGACGCCGGCTGCCCCCCGGGGGACGCTCACCAGAACTTGAGGTTGTTCTTGACGGCCTCGCGTTTCAGCTCCTGGATGTGCTCGGTGAGCGGGATGTCCTTCGGGCAGACCTCCGTGCAGGAGAACTGGGTCTGGCACCGCCAGACGCCGTGCTCCTGCTCGATGATCTCCAGCCGCTCCTGTTTCTTGCCCTCGCCCTCGCGCTCGTCCATCGCGAACCGGTAGGCCTTGTTGATGGCCGCGGGGCCGAGGTACTCGTTGTCCCCGGCGGCGATGTTGCAGGATGACATGCAGGCGCCACACCAGATGCAGCGCGTGGACATCTTGATCTTCTCCCGGTTCTCGCGGGCCTGGCGCTGCTCCTCGTCCGGCGCCGGGAGGTCGTCCGGGTCGAAGAACGGCTCGACCGCGTTCATCTGGTCATAGAAGTGCTCCATGTCCACGACGAGGTCCTTGACGACCTCCTGATGGGGGAGCGGCTCGACGCGGACGGTGCCGGGGACGCGGGCGTCGTCCTCGTCGCCGAGGTCGACGATCTGGGTCTTGCAACCCAGGTGCTGGGTGCCGTTGACGAACAGCGCGTCCGACCCACAGACCGCCTGCCGGCAGGAGTGCCGGAAGGTCAGCGAGGAGTCGTAGTGGTCCCGGGCGTACATCAGGGCGTCCAGCACGGTCATCCCCTTCGTGAACGGGACGGGGAAGGTGTCGAAGCGCGGCTTCTCCTTCTCCGGGATGTCCGGGTCGTAGCGGAAAACCTTGAGGTCGAAGACGGTGTCGGCCTTCTCTAGGTCCGTCTCCGCGCGTTCGCGCATCCGGTCCCGGGCCTCCCGGCGCTCGGCCTTCTCGGCCAGTCGTCGCTGCTGGTGTTCGGACTGGTCCTCCGCCGGGTCCTCCGTCTGCTCCTGTTCGGTGACTTGCGTGCTCATTATGCTGCGGGTCCGATGATGATGCCGGCCATCGCCATCGCGACGCGGATGCCCTGCGCGATCAGCAGGACGCTCGCGAGGATCAGGCCGTACTTGACGACGGTCTTCGGGGTGCCGTCAAGCCCCTGGTTGACGAGTGCGTTGTAGACGCCGTTGACGCCGTGGAAGGTGGCGGTCACGAGGAACGCCACCATCGTCAGGAAGTAGCCCGGTTGCTGCATCCGCAGGTGGGTCTGCATGAACGTCACGTCCGCCGCGTGGTTGACGAAGTGCAGCAGCATGAAGTGGAACGCCAGGACCACGACGAGGAACGCCGCCGTGAGTCGCTGGAGGAACCACCGCGACCCCTTGGGGTCGAACGAGGAGTAGTAGTCCGCCATGTCATATCGCCCCCGCGAGGAAGGTCGGGACGCTCGCCACCACGATGGCACCCGTGAGGACGAGCGACGCGTAGAAGCTCCTGTCCTGTGCCTCCAGCCCCACGCCGAGGTCGACGAACAGCAGCCGCAGCCCGTTGAGGATGTGGAACACCGCGACCGCGAGCAGGCCGACCTCGAGGAACCGGACCACCAGCAGGCTCTCCAGCCCGGAGATGGTGTTCGTGTAGGCTGCTTCACCGATGGTGGCGGTGCTCAGCACGGCGATATGCGTGAACAGGTAGCCGATGAGCACCCACCCGGTGAACTTGTGGAAGATCCAGGCCCACATGCCGGCGGAGAACTCCCGCCAGCGCCCGAAGTCCTCCACGAGGCCCCGGTCGTACGATTGACTCATTGCAGAAAATCGTGCGAACCCGTCGCGTATAGAAGTTGTCTTTGCGCACGGGCGCTGCCGCCGAGATTCGTCAGAGACGCCCATCGGTGATTGTGCCGATGGCCGTGCCGCGAAGGGCTAGAGGGCCACGGCGCGCCGGCGGAGCACGGGGGGTGCGAGGGGCTGGACGGCCGGGTCAGCCGACCAGCGCGGCGACGATCTCCCGGGCGGCCGCGACCTCGTCCTGGTGGATCGTGTGTCCCATCCCCTCGTAGAGGCGCATGTCCACGTCGGCGTTCATCGACGCGAAGACGTCGCGGGTCGCCACCACCCGCTCCTCGGGGATGTGCGGGTCGACGTCCGAGCAGCCGAGGAAGACGGGCGTCCCGTCCAGGTCGCCCTCGTACTCGTCGTCCAGCTCCTCGCCGATGAGGCCGCCGCTGAACGCGACGACGCCGCCGTACCGGCGCGGGTTCCGCGCGACGTACTCGCTCGCGAGGCAGGCACCCTGCGAGAACCCGCCCAGGACGACCCGCTCGTGGGGGATACCGGCGTCAACGGCCCGCCCGACTGCATCGTCGAGTGCGCGCAGCCCCGAGGAGCGACCGGGTTCGTTGGCCTCGACGGGCGCGAGGAAGGAGTTCGGGTACCACTCGTTGCGCGCGGCCTGCGGCGCGAGGGAGGCGACGCCGTCGACGGCGAACTCGTCGGCCATCCCGAGGATGCCGCGCGCGGTGGCGCCCCGCCCGTGGGCGAGGACGACCGCCGCCTCCGCCTCGTCGAGGGTGGCACCGGCCGCGACCGTCTGCTGACCCTGGTGCGGGCCGACGACATCACCCTCGTCGCCGTCCGTCCGACCGTCGCTCATCGTCGTCCCTCCGTCGGCGGGCTCTGTAGTATCACCATGTCACCTGAGTCGATCCCGAACTTACTTATAGGTTCGCTGACAACGGTTACGGTAGGTGACATCGATGTCTTCCGGTGCAGACAACCCCGAC
Source organism: Halobacteriales archaeon QS_4_70_19 (assembly GCA_003020985.1). GTDB lineage: Archaea > Halobacteriota > Halobacteria > Halobacteriales > Haloarculaceae > Haloglomus. The sequence goes on from PXRM01000025.1 coordinate 120,297, forward strand.
GCGGAGACGGACCTGTCCGACGACGGCCCCTGTGCCGTCGTGGACTCGCTCGAACAGATCGGCTCGCAGTGGCGACTCATCGTCCTCCACGACCTGCAGGACGGCGAGAAACGGTTCAACGAGCTGAAACGATCCACGAACGCCTCCTCGCGGACGCTCTCCCGGGTCCTCGACGACCTCCAGGAGATGGGGTTCGTCGACCGCCGCATGGAAGAGGACGCCCCGGTCGCGACCTACTACTCGCTGACCCGGAAGGGGACGTCGCTGTGTCCGGTCTTCGACGAGATCGAGCGCTGGGCCGACGAGTGGCTCCAGACACCGGCCGGTGAAACCGAGGTCGCGGCCGAGTCCGCCGACTGAGCCGTGGACCGCATCTGCGTCTACTGCGGTTCCAGCCCCGGCCACGACCCCGCCTACCGCAGGGCCGCGCGGGCGATGGGCGAGGCACTACTCGCTCGCGACCTCGGCCTGGTTTACGGCGGCGCCAGCGTCGGCCTGATGGGTACCATCGCCGACACGGTCGTCGAGGGGGGCAGCGAGGCGATCGGCGTCATCCCGGCGGCGCTGGAGGACCGCGAGGTCGCCCACGAGGGGCTCACCGACCTCCAGGTCGTCGGCTCGATGCACGAACGGAAACAGCGGATGGTCGACCTCGCGGACGGCTTCGTCGCGCTCCCCGGCGGGCTGGGGACGCTGGAGGAGCTCCTGGAGGTGCTGACCTGGGCGCAGCTCGGCATCCACGAGAAGCCGTGTGGCGTCCTCAACGTCGCGGGGTTCTACGACGGGCTCGTCGACCATCTGGACGGCGCCACGGAGGCGGGCTTCGTCTCGCCCGCGCATCGCGAGCTGGCACGCGTCGAGACCGACCCCGGCGCGCTGCTGGACGCCTTCGAGACGTACGAGCCACCGACCGAGCCGAAGGTCGGACCGGAGGACACGTAGCCGGTCCGACGGGGTCGGTTCATACGGATTACGCTACCTGTTTCCCACGACGACCGCCCGAGTGCGGACGGCCAATGTGGAAACGACGTAGCGTAACCCGTATCAGCAGTTCAGTATCTCGCGTGCCTCGACGGGCGTCGCGGGTTCGCGGCCGAGCGTCCGTGCGACGTCCGCTACCCGTTCCACCAGCTGCGCGTTGCTCGCGGCGAGCTCGCCGCGCTCGTAGTAGACGTTGTCCTCCAGGCCGACCCGGACGTGGCCGCCGAGGACCGTCCCGAGCGTCGCGAACGGGAGCTGGTGCGGCCCGAACCCGAGCGTGTTGAACGTCGCGCCCTCGGGCAGGTTGTCGACGAGGTGCAGGAGGTTCCGCGGCCGCGCCGGGGTCAGGGTGCCGCCGCCGAAGACGAGCGTCGTGTGGTACGGCTCGGCGAGGTCGCGCCGCTCTAAGAGTCCGTGGACCTCGTTGACGTGGCCGTCGTTGAACGCCTCCAGCTCCGGCTTGATGCCGCGCTCGGCCATCTCGTCGTACAGCGCGTCGACCATTGCGCGCGGGTTCTCGCTCGTCAGGTGTCGGTAGCGGTTCAGCGGCCCCATGTCGAGGCTCGCCATCTCGGGCGCCGGGTCGGTCCGCAGTGGCTTGCGTCGCTCCGAGAGCGGGGCCCCCGTCCCGCCGGTGGAGTGCTGGACCACGAGGTCGGTCGTCTCCCGGACGGCGTCGGTCAGTTCCTGGAACCGCTCCGTCGAGAACGCCCGCTCCCCGTTCGGCTTCCGGGCGTGCAGGTGCGCGACGCTTGCGCCCGCCTCCGCGGCGTCCGCGGCGGCGGCCGCGACCTCGGCCGGCGTCTCCGGCAGGTTCGGGTTCGCCTCCTTCCCGTGGACGCCGCCCGTCAGCGCGACGGTGACGACGACGGGTTCGCCGGCGAGGTAGTCGTCGTACCCGGACATCAGTCGGCCTCCTCGCTGCTCGGTCCGGTGGCGTCGTCCGCGCTCTCGCCCGCTTCGAGTCCCTCGGCCTCCCGGTAGAACTCGCAGTCGCTCGTGTGTGAGAGGTCGTACCGGTCGTTGCAGACGTCCGCCCGCATCGGCTGGACGAACTCGTCGACGGCGGCGCAGTAGGCCCGCTCCGTGGGGGTACCCTCGATGCCCTCGCGGTACTCCAGGTAGGGACAGGTCACGCGGGGACTTCTCGCGGGACCCGGTTAACCGTTCGCGGGCACCGGTGTCCGCTGGTGACGCGCGTGTCGGCCGCGGTTCGTGGTCGGGTCCCTTTCCCGATGTGGCCGACGTCCCGAAGAATAGTCGGCTGATTTCCACCGAACGGGGCGGATTATCGACAGAGAACCGACGTTACTCGGAAACTTCGTCGGATGGCGTCCCGGCGTGCGACCCCAGCGTCTCCGTCTCGGCGTCCAGCCGCGCCAGGTTGTCCGCGATGGCGAGTCGCGCCGTCTCGCCCACGCCCGGGCGGAACCCGACGGCGATGACCCCCTCGTACGAGTGGGATTCGAGTTGCGAGCGGGCCTCGAAGTGGCGGCCGTAGCCCGCCGACCCCCAGTCCACGTCGCTGTCGAAGACCTTCTCGCGGAAGCCTGTGCCGTAGTTCGCGCGGGCCTTGGTGTCCAGCACGTCGAGCCGCTGTGCCGCCGCCGACCCGTCGCGCCGGAGCGCCAGCAGCAGGTCGGTCACGGGGTACGAGGGGTCGGCCTCCAGGGCCGGCGCGTAGGCCCCCGGCACGCGCTCCAGCGTCCCGTCCCCGTCGAGCGCGTAGGCCAGCAGCCGCGGCACGCCGTCCTCGTGGAGGTGGACGACGTGGGACGGGTCGAGGCCGCCGCCGAGCGCCGGCCGCTCGCCGAGGTGGATGACCGCCGTGAGCGCCATGGCCGGGTGGACGGTCGCCGTCGGCTTCAACGGTCGGGCGTCGTCGGACGGCGGCTGTGCGCGTTCCGCACCAGCACGGTCGTCGCTTTCGTCGTCGCGCGCCGACGGGCAGTCATGGACCACGGACGCCGGGCGTTCCTGCAGGCGGCCGCGGCCGCCGGGCTGACGGGGCTCGCCGGCTGTGGCTCGCTCGGCTACAGGGGTTCGGACGAGGACGGGCGGACCGACGTCCGTGACGGTGGGTCCGGTGCGACTACCCGGGAGCCGCTCCCGGGCGAGACTGCGCTCCCGGTCCCGCGGTCGGCGCTCCGGCGGGCCGCCGAGCGCGACGGTATCCCGGCCATCACGGACCCGGCGTTCGGCCCGGACTGGGCCGGCATCAGCTACGGGCGGTCCGACGGCGAGACGTACACACCACGCCTGTCGGGTGACGACCTCGTGGTGGGCATCACCGACGCCGCCGGCGAGCGGGCGCGGGCCTACCCGCTTTCGCTGCTCCGGTGGCACGAGGCGGTGAACGACCGCTACGAACCGCGACCGGGGGCCGGTGGGACCGACGGCGAGCCGGTCGCCTACGCCCGCGACTACGTCACCGGGAGCGAGGTCATCAACGACGGCGTCGGCGGCGTCCCGGTCGTGGTCGCGGCGACCCGGACGGGGACGTTCGCTTACGACCGGCGGGTCGGGGGCCGGACGCTCCGGTTCGAGGCGCCCGCGACGGAGGCCGGCGACGTGCTGGTCGCCGACGGCTCCCGGTGGGCCATCCCGACGGGACGCGCGCTCGACGGCCCCCACGCGGGGACACGACTCCGGGCGGTCCCGGAGGCCAGCGAGTTGTACTGGTTCGCGTGGGCGTCGTTCCACCCGGGGACGCGCGTCTGGCGGCCGTGAGAACCCGCTCCCGCCGGCGACTCCGGGACGCTCAGAGCAGCGCGCCGGGGTTCATGATGCCCTCCGGGTCGAGCGTCCGCTTCATCGAGCGGAGCGCCTCGAGGAAGCTCTCGGGGACCTCCTCGTGGTAGTGGTCGCGGTGGACCCGGCCGACGGCGTGGTGGTGGGTGATGGTGGCGCCGTACTCCATCAGCGTGTCCGAGGCCGCCTCCTTGACGGTGCGCCACTGCTCCAGTTCCCGACCCACGTCGGCGGGCGCCAGCAGGGTGTAGTACGGCGCCGGGCCGTCCTCGTAGGCGTGGGTGAACCGGCAGGAGAGAAAGCCCGCGCCGCACGCCTCCTGCATCGCGTCCGTGACCCTTTCCTGGATGGCGTCGTGGAGCGCCGGGAACTGGTCCCACGTGACGGCCGTCTCGAACGTGTCGACGAGGACGCCCATACTCACGAGCGAGTTGAACATGTACGGCGCCTCGACGAAGGAGTCGCGCCACTCGCCGGCGTCGCCGTCCTCGCCCTCGGCTCCGTCTCCGTCGCCCGCGCCGGCCTCGTCCGCGTCGTCGGCCGCCGTCCGGTCCTCCGTCGCCGGCCCCTCGGAGAGGCGACCGCCGTGCGACTCGGCGATCTCGACCGCCCGCTCCAGGTCGGCCTCGATCGGCGGGAGGCTGTCGGTCGACTCGAACCCCAGCAGGAGGACGCTGGAGCCGTCGAAGGCGACCTCGTTCAGCATCGCCTCGTTCGCGTCGAGGAGGCGGCAGTTCGCCGGCGTCAGTCGTGCCTGCACCACCTCGCGGCAGGCCGCGACGGCGTCCCAGTAGTCGTCGAACCGGACCGTCGCGTTCGCGCGGTACGGCGGCCGGGGCTGGACCCGTGCCCACCCCTCCGTGACGACGCCGAACGCCCCCTCGCTCCCGAGCAGGAAGCGGTTCGGGTCGGGGCCGGCACCCGAGGCGGGCAGGCGGCGCGTCTCCAGAGTCCCCGCGGGGGTGACGGCCCGGACGCTCTCGACGAAGTCGTCGATGTGGGTGTAGCGGGTGGCGAAGTGGCCGCCGGCCCGCGTGGCGACCCAGCCGCCGAAGGTGGAGAACTCGTAGCTCTGCGGGTAATGACGGAGCTGGAGGTCGTGGTCGGCGAGCTGGGCCCGAATCTCGGGACCGGTGGCGCCGCCCCGGATGCGCGCGGCCCGGGAGTGCTCGTCGACCTCGCGCACGTCGTCCATCCGCCCCATGTCGAGCGAGCAGACGCCCGCGTAGCCCTTCCCCCCGCACTCGACCCCGCCGACGACGCTCGTGCCGCCGCCGTATGGGACGACCGCCACGTTCGCGTCGGCCGCCCACTCCAGTACGGCGCGCACGCCGGACTCGCCCTCCGGGTAGGCGACGACGTCCGGCGCGTCGTCGAACCGGCAGTGGAACCCCCGGACGAGGTCCCGGTAGGCGCTCCCGTACGTGTGGGTGACGCGGTCGCGCTTCGCGGTCGTCCACTCGCACGCCAGGTCCTCGGGGGGCTCGACGGCCGCCGGGGGGAGGTCGACGTCGGAGAGTTCGGGCAGGTCGAGGAGGGGTCGCTCGGGGAATCCGAGCATCCCCTCGATACGGGACTTCAGTTCGCGGCGCTCCTCGTCGCTGGGCAGCCGGTCCGCCCAGCCCCAGGCCCAGAACGATTCCCGTCGCTCCTCGTCGCCGCCGGTCGTGTCGGTGCTCATGGCCCCTCCATCGGCACGGGAGACAAAGTAGTGGTGGCCCCGCGAGCGAGGCCACGTGATGGTCGGTGGCACCACGGATTCGTAATAAATGGTGCGTCATTAGCAGGGATACACTAATACCGGATGCAGGAGGGCAGTCGTCCACATGTCCGCAGAGAACTACAAGCTCATCGACCAGCAAGTCGGTCTCTGGGGTGCGGTCGCGCTCCTGGTCGGTACCGCACTGGGGATGAGCATCTTCATCGTCCCGACGCAGATGGCAGCGGCGGCCGGGCCGAGCATCACGCTCGCGATCCTGGTCTCCATCGTCCCGATGGTGCTCGGGGTCCTGTTGCTGTTGCAACTCGGTGGCGCCATCCCCGTCGCAGGTGGCATCTACGTCTACGGCTCCCGGCTCGTCGGCCCCTTCTGGGGGGTCATCAGTGTCACCGTCCCCGTGCTGGCGGTCTGGTCCTATCTGCTCTTCGCGGCGGTCGGCTTCGCCGACTACCTCAACGGCCTGCTCGACACGCTGGCCGGCACCTCCGTCTCGACGACCATCGCGGTGTGGGCGCTGCTCGGGGGTTTCCTCGTGCTGAACTACGTCGGTGTCCGCATCGTCGCGAAGGTCCAGCTCGCCTTCGTCGGGCTGCTCGTCGTCGGCATGCTGACGTTCGTCCTCGGGGGGCTCCCACACGTCGAGATGGCCAACTACACTCCCCTGTTCCCCGACGGCCCCGGGGAACCGTTCGCGGACGGCTTCGGGCCGTTCCTCCTCGCGGTCGTCACGCTGTACATCCCGTTCCAGGGGTTCGGCATGATAATCGAGATCGGCGAGGAGCTGGAGAACCCGGTCGAGAACATCCCGAAGGTGCTCGGCATCGGGATGGGCGTCGTGACGCTGCTGACCATCGCCATCGTCTTCGTCCTCGTCGGCGCCGTCCCGATCGAGAACATGACCGTCTCCGGGGAACTCGGCGGCGAACCCGTCGAGGGCGGGCTGGCGGCGGTCGCCGAGGGGGTCCTGCCGGCACCCCTGCTGCTGGTCATCGGCGTGGCGGCGCTGGTCGCCGCGGCCACGACCGTCAACACCCTGTTCACCTCCTACTCCCGGACGGTGATGCGGGCGGCCCGCGACGACGTCCTGCCGGACTTCTTCGCCGCGGTGCACGACGACTACCAGACGCCCCACCGGGCCGTGCTGCTGTTCGGCATCCCGCCGATGCTGGCGGCGCCGTTCGTCGGCAACCTCGACGCGATCACGGACCCCGCGGTGCTCGACTGGCTCGTCACCGTCGTCGTCACGGGTATCTTCGTGGCCTTCCTCATCGGCGGCGTCGCGCTGTGGAACCTCCCGAAGGTGTTCCCGCAGCGCTACGAGCACTCCATCTACAGGCTCCCGATGCCGGTGCTGAAGGTGGTCGCCATCGGTAACGTCGTCGTCTCCGCGGTGTTCACGCTGCTCGTGGTGGGGAGCGCCCCCTCCGCGTTCGGCGTGGTGCTGGTCTGGATCCTGCTCTCGGGGGTGGTCTACTGGTACCGTGTCCGCGCGTACCACCGGAAGGGCATCGACCTCCGCCAGCGGATGGTCGCCCTCCACTCCCACGAGCAGAGCGCCGGGAGCGACGACTGACGGTCGCTGCCGACTGCGGCACCCCGGCCTTCACTTCGGGATGTCACCGGGGGCTGGGTCGTCGGCCGGGTCGTCGTCCCCTCCCAGCCGGTCCAGTCCCCAGCCGACGAACGACTCCTCCGGGCCGATGGCGAGCGCGTCGAGGAACCGCGCCAGGCCCGTGTACGTCGCGGCGAGCATCGTCACACCGACCACCGTGCGGTCGTCGACCCGCTCGGCCAGCGCCCGGTAGAGCGCGTCGTCGACGGTGGCGGCGGAGACGGCAGCGGCGTAGCCCGCGAGTGCCTCCCGTCGCGGGTCCAGGTCGTCGTACCGCCCCTCCCGGACCAGTCGGATGTCCGCCTCGGAGAGCCCCGCATCCAGCGCAAGGGGGACGTGCTGGTGCCACTCGTAGTCCGCGTGGGTCTGCCGGGCCACCGTCAGCACCACGAGTTCGCGCTCGGCCTCGTCCAGGCCGCACTCGGCCCACAGGACGCGGGCGAACGAGACGAACGCGTCCAGCACCGGCGGGTCGTTGGCCAGCGCGCCGAACAGGTGGGTGGCGCCGCTCCGACTCCGCTCGAAGACCGCGCCGTACTCCTCGGGAACGTCGTCGCCGTCGAGGTAGGGGACCCTCGCCATGCGAACCGGTGGCGGGGCCGGTCGCTTAGAGGGTGGGGTTCTCCGTCCGGCGGCTCGAACTACTCCCCGCCCCACGCATCCCGCGTGTCGCTCCCGCCGGTCTTGAACGTCCCGCGGCCGAGCGCCACCGTCTCGCCGTCGCCCTCGCGCTCGACGAGGACGTCGACGGTCCCGACGCTGGACCCGTTGCGGGCGATCTCGGCCTCGGCCCGGAGGTCGTCGGTCCCCGGCGCGGGGTAGTCCAGCCGGAGGTCCACGGTCGGCGTGAGTGCGAGGTCGTTCGCGCTGCTGGCGGCCCAGTAGCCCACCGAATCGGCGAGCGACGCGACCGCGCCGCCGTGTGCGACCCGCGTTCCCGGGGCCGCACTGTGCTCCTCGGTCACGGCCATCCGCGCGGCCGCGTAGCCGTCGTCCACGGTCGTCACGTCGATTCCGAGCAGGTCGTAGTAGGGGACCCACGCGTCGTCGGCGTCCATACCGGCCGATACAGCGGGGCGGGGATAGATTCCCCGCCCGAGGGGTCCGGTTACGGCACGCGCCAGCGGCGGGCCGTCTTACCAGTCACGTCCAGTGGCAATGTGGGAAGTATCTCTAATATCGAACGAACAGACGCACAAAAATCTTCATGTCTGGAAAGTTCGCATATCGCTTCAGAAGTCCGCTGTCGCGCCCGCCCGCCTGCCGACACCGCTCGGGACCTGCACTTATTTCCACGGCGTTCGAGCCTCGTGTCGATGTCGACTCCCGACTTCGACGCGGAGACGGTCAGCCTCGACTGGAACGACGACGGGACCGTCGCGACCCTCACGGTGGACCGGCCGGACAAACTGAACGCGCTCGACGAGACGACGCTCCGGGCCATCCCGGAGGCGCTCGACGCGGCCCGCGATGACGCCCGCGCGCTGGTCGTGACCGGTGCCGGCGAGAAGGCGTTCGTCGCGGGCGCCGACATCGCATACATGTCCGAACTGGATGTCGCCGGGGCCTACGAGTACTGCCAGCTCGGTCACGCCGTGACGGACGCGGTCGAGACGTTCCCCGTGCCGGTGGTGGCGGCCGTGAACGGCTACGCGTTCGGCGGCGGCTGCGAACTCGCGCTCGCGGCTGACATCCGGGTCGCCAGCGAGAACGCGCTCGTCGGCCAGACGGAGATCGACCTCGGCATCGTCCCGGGCTGGGGCGGCACCCAGCGGCTCGCCCGGCTCGTCGACGACGAGACCGCCCGGCGGATGGTGTTCCTCGGCGACCGGCTCGACGCCGCGGCCTGCGAGGAGGCCGGCCTCGTCGGCGAGGTCGTCGCCCACGAGGAGACCGTCGGCCGCGCCCACGAACTCGCCGCGCAGATCGCCGAGAAACCGCGGTTCGCCCTGCGCGGCGCGAAGGAGGCGCTCAACCAGGTCCACGAGGCGCCCCAGTCGGCGGGGCTGGAGTACGAGAAGCGCGTCTGGAGCGGGCTGTTCGGCACGCCCGACCAGCGCGAGGGGATGACGGCGTTTCTGGAGGACCGCGAGCCGGACTTCGAGTAGCGGCTCGGCGTGAGTCGGTAGCGGTCCGGCGCGTCAGTACCGGTACAGCGACAGCACGAACGGCAGCCGGTTCAGCAGCCACAGCGACACCGGCAGGCCGACGATGCTGATGGCGAGCACGGACGCGACCAGCACCCAGACCAGCGAGAGCCACGATCCGACGAAGATGAACCAGACCGCCCGGACGAGCAGCGGGTACTGGTCGCCGGAGCGACCGGCCGGGCGGCCGTCGGGGTCGCGCAGGCCGTGCACCTCGATCGGTGGTTTCAGCGTCAGCACGCGGGGCACCTGGTTGACGAGTTTGACGCCCAGCGGGATGGTCACGACGGGGAGGTGCAGCAGCCACGCGACGAACAGGACGACCGGCGTGAGCCACCAGCCGACCAGCAGGAACCACGCCGCGCGGAGGAGGCGGTTGGGGGCCATAGGCGGCCGGAGGGGACCGACGCGTTTCAGTCCGCCGGCCGTCCCACGGGTCCCGCATCGAGCCGGGTGCCACCGACCACAGATTCATCCCCCGGCCAGCCCACGGTCGGGGCATGACGACGGTCCGGTCGGCGATGGCGGTGCCGCTCTCCGAGGCCCAGCGGCTCGTCCAGCGGGGTATCCGCGAGGTGTGCGAGGCGTTCGACGACGCGTACTGGCGCGAGTGCGACCGCGAGGGGCGCTACCCCGACGAGTTCGTCGACACGCTGGCCGAGGAGGGGTGGCTCGGCGCGCTCGTCCCGGAGGAGTACGGCGGGCCGGGGCTGGGGACGCCGGAGGTGGTGGTGATGATGGAGGAGATCGCGGCCAGCGGCGGCGGCTTCGCGGGGACGCAGGCCATCCACGGCGGCATCTACAACGTCCCGCCGCTGGTGAACTACGCGAGCGAGGAGCTGAAGGCGGAGCTGCTGCCGAAACTCGCCGACGGGGAGGTCGCCGTGCAGTCGCTGGGCCTGACCGAGCCGAACGCGGGGTCGGACTCGACGGCGATGGAGACGACCGCCCGGCGCTCGAAAGACGCCAGTGGGCGTCCGGGCAACGAGTACGTGGTGAACGGGCAGAAGCTCTGGATCTCGCGGGTCGACCGGACCGACTACGTCGTCCTGATGGCCCGGACGACACCGCGCGACGAGGTCGAGAAGCGGACCCGCGGTATCTCGATGTTCCTCGTCGACGTGGCCGACGTCCGCGAACAGGGGGCGCTCGAGACCCGCCGGATTCCCAAGACCGCGGCAGATGCCGTCCACTCGTTCGAGCTGTTCTTCGAGGACGCCCGCGTCCCGGCGCGCAACCTCGTCGGCGAGGAGGGCGAGGGCTTCTACCAGCTGCTCGACGGGCTGAACGAGGAGCGGCTGGTCATCGCCGCCGAGTGCATCGGGCTGGGGGAGGCGGCCCTCGAGGCAGGCGTAGCGTACGCCGCCGAGCGCGAGGTGTTCGACCGGCCGATCGGGAAGAACCAGGCGATCCAGCACCCGCTCGCCGAGGCGTTCGCCCACCTCACCGCCGCGAAGCGGGTCGTCCACGACGCCGCCGACCGTATCCACGACGTGGAGCGCGAGCAGGCCGGCGTGCTCGCGAACACCGCGAAGTACCTCGCCGCAGAGGCCGCCTTCGAGGCCGCCGACGCGGCGGTGCAGACCCACGGCGGCTTCGGCGTCGCTCGCGAGTACGACGTGGAACGCTACTTCCGGGAGGCGCGGCTCTGCCGGCTCGTCCCCATCGCGCAGGAGCTCGCGCTGAACTACATCGGCACGACGGCGCTCGACCTGCCGCGGTCGTACTGAAACGTTCCTGATCGAGATGTTTTCCACGTAGTGGCGATGTAGGCCGGTAATCGAGGGGGTTCGACGATGATATCGTACGCATGGTGCTGCTCCGAGCACTGACCGCACCCCCGGGGAGAAACCGGAACGGGGTAGTGGCATCCGTCGTTCCGTTGCCGTAGATGGGAGTCCGTACGACGGCAGCCCGGCTCCGCGCCGGCGGCCGGGGCCCGGTCCTCGTCGCCATCGCGACCGGCTGGGTGTTCGTCCTGGGTGGGCGGTTCCTCGTACCCGCGGTGCTGCCGCAGGTGACGAGTACCCTCTCGGTCGGGAACCTGGGCGGCGGCGTGGCCGTCACCGTCATCTGGGCGGCGTACGCGCTGATGCAGTCGCCGGCGGGGGCACTGGTGGACCGGCTCGGCGAGCGTCGGCTGCTCACGGGCAGTCTCCTGCTGTCGGCGGGCAGCGTCGCCGTCCTCGGGTTGGCGCCGGCCTTCCTCGCCTTCCTCGGTGGCTGCGCGGCCTTCGGCTTCGCGACGGGGCTCTACGGGCCGGCCCGCGGGACGGCGCTGGCCCGGACCTTTCCGAGCGACGACGGGGCGGCCATCGGTGCCACCCTCGCCGCGGGGTCGGTCGGCTCCGCCGTGCTGCCGTTCCTCGCCGGGGCGCTCGTCGGGTCAGTGAGCTGGCGGCTCGTCGTCGCCGGGCTGGCACCGCCGCTGCTGGTCGTGGCCGCGTTCGCCTGGTACTCCGTCCCCGAGCGCGACGGCTCGGCCGCCCCGGAGACGCCCCCGGCCGACGAACTCCTCGGTGATGTCCTCCGGGCGGTGCAGCGTCGACGTGTCGCCGTCGCCGTCGCCGCGGTGACGCTGATGCTGTTCGCCTTCCAGGGGCTGTCGGCCTTCTACGTCACCTACCTCGCCCGGTCGATGGACCAGCGGGTCGCCGCCGGCCTGTTCGCGCTGCTCTTCCTCGCCGGCGCGGTCGCCCAGCTCACGGGTGGCGCGCTGGCCGACCGCTACGGCGCGCGCGTGGTCCTCACGGGCACGTCGGCGGTCGGGGCCGTGGCGGTCGGCGCGGTCCCGTTCGTCGACGGCGTCCTCCCCCTGGCCGCCCTCTCGGTGGTGATCGGGACCCGACTCGCCATTGCCCCCGTCTCGAACGCCTACCTCATCGCCGCCCTCCCGGACGCCGTGACCGGCACGGCGTGGGGGATGCTCCGGACGGCGTTCTTCCTGCTCGGGGCGACCGGTTCGACCGTCGTCGGCGCGATGGCCGACCGGGCGCTGTTCGACGAGGCGTTCCTCCTGCTGGCGGGCGTGACGGCCATCGCCGCCGCGCTGTACGCCTTTCTGCCGCCCCGCGACCAGTCCGCCTGACCTGCTGAGTCGGGGCTGCAGCCCCCGACGCGGCCAAAAGCGGCTCATTGATATGCCTCCGTATCATTATATAAGTCTCCCCCATAATTCGGGCATCAAGCGGTTGCTCGTCCGTCCTCTACGCCGGGATGGTGTCGATCAATGAGAGACCACAACGACGCGGTTACGCACCGAGACCTGCCGCCGAAAGTTTCCGAACGCGCTGCGACAGTGCAGCAGTCGCCCGTCCGGCACGCCGACTGGCTGCAGCGGCTCGCGAGCCGTGTAGCACCCCGGAACGACCTCCGGACGGTCGCGGAGCGACTCGGTCGCGAGGCCGACCGACTGCGCGAGAGCGCCGGTCGGTTCGCCCGCCGCCTGACCGCGTAACGCCCGCGACCAGCGGCTGAACTCCTCCGGTTCGTCCGGAGCGTCGTCGATCTCCCCGAGCGGCCGCTACGCGTCGAACGCGTCTGCCACCTCCGCGGCGACCACGTCGATGGCGGCGTGTGAAGCGTCCAGCAGTTCCGTCATGCTGGCGAACCCGTGGATCATGTCGTCGTAGTGCTCGTGGTGGACCGGAACGTTCGCCTCGACGAGCCGGTCAGCGTACGCGATGCCCTCGTCCCGGATGGGGTCGAAGCCCGCAGTCACGACGGTGGCCGACGGTAGCCCCGACAGGTCACGCGCCAGCAGCGGCGCGGCGTACTCGTTGCGCGCGTGCAGTTCGCTCGGCAGCCACCTGTCGTAGAACCACTGGATGCTCTCCCACTCGAGGAAGTACCCCTCCGCGTTCTCCTCGTAGGAGTCGAAGTCGTGGATGGCCGGCGAGGCCACCGCCGGGTAGACGAGCGACTGGTGGGCGATGTCCGGACCGTCGCGGTCCCGCGACAGCAGCGACACTGCCGCCGCCAGGTTCCCGCCGGCGCTGTCCCCGCCCACGGCCACCCGGTCGGGGTCGCCGGAGACGTGCTCGGCGTACTCCGCCGCCCACTCCAGCGCCGCGTACGCGTCCGCGAGTTGCGCGGGGAACGGGTTCCCGGGCGCGAGCCGGTAGTCCACGGACAGTACCACGGCCTCCGCGCCGGCACACAGCGCCGAGGTGAGGTTCTCGTACTCGTCCAGGCCGCCGATGACCCAGCCGCCGCCGTGGTAGTAGACCAGCACCGGGAACGGGCCCTCGCTCGCCGGGACGTACGCGCGGATGGGGATGGGCCCCGCCGGCCCCTCGATGGCGAAGTCCGCGACGTCGCCGACCTCCGTCGCCGGCATCTCCGCGGTCAGCCGGCGGAACTGCTCGCGGGCGATCGCCGGGGTGACGCCGTAGGTCGGCGGCGTGTTCTGTGCGTCCATCATCGCCAGGACCTCCCGGGCCTGCGGGTGTGGCTCGTCGGCCATGCGGCGTCGGTGGGCTGACTAGGTATTCAAAGTGGGGCACGAACCGTTGTCGGACCGCGAGCGGCATCGGACTGCGGGCGGGGACCCAGGGCTGGCGTCCGATTCTCCGATGCGTTACCTGAGTTCCGCCCGCGACATGTAGCAGGTCGACTGGACCCAGCCGTCCTCGTCGTCGCCGTCGAAGATGATCAACTCCCCGTCGGACTTCCTGATGTGGTCGAAGTCATCGAGGGGGACGGCGTCGGTGCTGGGCGGGTCGCGGTTGCCGGCGGGTTCGGGCTTTTCTGCTGACATCTTCGTTTCCTCCTGTCTCCGAGGAGCGCGGTGTCGTTGGTAAGGGTTAGCGAACGGCCGGGTAAGCGACTGCCTTACCCGCAACTCAAGCGGCGCACTGAGGTGACGGTCACGGAACGGCGAGCGGGAACGGCCGATTCGCTCCGACGGCACCCCTGGCTGCCCCGCTGTCGGACATCGGGACTCCCGGAAGGCCCCGTTCCATGTTCCAGGCGGACTCGAGACAGCCACTGGACGTTGCCCACAGCGTAAATAAGTGAGTTGACGACAGTGTCCGGGGCGCGGAACGACGTTCGAACGTGGCCCCGCCGGCGACCTGCACCTGCCGGCCCATCGAGACGCGTGCTACCATCGCCGGCCCGAACGCTGCTGGCTGTGTTACCATACTGGAATGCGCCGTGTCAACCGGGTTGTTCGTCCGTGTCCGAATCCTCTATCGCCCGCGTATATCGGTAGTAGAGCGATCGCATCGTCCGATCGACGTCACGTCCCATCAGGACAGTAACGTCGTTTTCCCCGACAAGGGTTTCCTGTACCGGCTTGAACACTAGATCGCGCAGTCTGAACTTCTGTTCCGGCGACCCGATCGACGTGAAGTCGTGATTCTGGGCCGCTTCGATGATGGCGTCGGTCGGGTCCGAGGCTTCACGGAGTTCGGCCTCCGAGTGCACCTCGGGCCCGAGGACGGACTCCGCGAACGTCAGCAGGTCTCTCGCGTCACTCCGCTCCTTCCCGGATGCGTCCGGTGGGATAACGTGTAGTACCGTAACCGATGCATCGAAGGCGCGAGCGACCGCCCGGGCCGCCTCCGAAGCGAGTGCAGCATGCGGCCCCGTCCCCACCGGAAGGAGTATCGATTCGATCGTTTCTGCGTCCGATTCAGCCAACGAAGCGACAGTATGGCCGTCGACATCCGGGACGTACAGCGCATGCGCTTCCTCCCGAACGCCGACGTTCTCCACGAACACGTCACACTCGGCCTCATCGACCACTGTATCGATCGTACTTTTCCCCAGCAACCAGCTCTCCTCGAATCCGGTTCCTCGGAGGAGAAGGACAGCCGTCCCGCTACCGCTGCCGAGAGCGGCAAGAATTCCCTGCGTCGTGTCGGTCACGACTCGTACTAACGCTCGCACTGGTACATCTCGATCAATATCCCCGACAACGTCTACTATCTGTGCCAACTGAGTTCGTCGTTTGGTGACGATTTCGGGGACTGATCGCTCTCGTTCGTCTCCGTCATCAGATCGCGCGTACTCCCGCATCCGCTCGGCCGTGGACTCATCAGCAACCTCCGCGATTCCCAGCAGAACTACTCGTCCGTCGTTGTCGGCAGCCAGCGCTATCGCCGTTTGAAGGAATCGACGAGCGTTGATTCCGGTATTGTCGTCGAACAGGTCACTGACGACTGGCACTACAACAGT
>PXRM01000026.1:0-94981 GCA_003020985.1 Halobacteriales archaeon QS_4_70_19
ACCTGGAACGAGCGGTTCCGCACGCGCGACTCCAAAGAACGTAACCTCAAGCAGGCCCTCGGCGAGATCGACCGCATGGCCTCCGCGCTGGGCCTGCCGGACAACGTCAGAGAGACCGCCTCGGTCATCTACCGGCGCGCACTCGACGAGAACCTCCTGCCCGGCCGCTCCATCGAGGGGGTCTCCACGAGTGCGCTGTACGCCGCCGCCCGGCAGGCGAACGTCCCGCGCTCGCTCGACGAGGTGGCGCGGGTCTGCCGTGTCGAGAAGGAGGAGTTCAAGCGCGCCTACCGCTACATCGTCAAGGAGCTGAACCTCGCCATCGAGCCGGCCGACCCGACGGAGTACCTGCCGCGGTTCGCCTCCGAACTCGACGCGAGCGACGAGACCGAGCGGAAGGCCGCCGAACTGATCGAGGTCGCCAGCGAGGAGAACCTCCTCTCGGGGAAGTCCCCCGTCGGCATCGCCGCGGCCTCGCTGTACGCCGGGTCGCTCCTGACCAGCGAGGGACTCACCCAGAGCGAGGTCGGCGAGGTGGCCGACATCTCCGAGGTCACCATCCGGAACCGGTACAAGGACCTGCTGGAGGCAGCCGGCATCATGGGACCGGACGCCGCCGTCGAGTCCGCGGGCGCCTGACGGCCGTCCATCGCCGCCGTCCGCCCCCGTCCTCCCCTCGGGTCAGGTCGTGAACCCGCCCTCCTCGTCGTGCTCCTCCAGCACCCACTCCAGCTCCTCGATTGCCCGGAGGATGGCCACCTCGGCCTCGTCCTCCAGGGCCGACGACGGTGGGTCGTGGTCGTCGTACTCGGCCTCCAGTTCGGCGATCCGCTCGCGAATAGCCGCCTCGTCGCGCATGTCCGGTGGGACTCCCGGGTGGGGCTTGACGGTATCGGTGGCCACGGAGACACCGACACCTCGTCGACTGCGGAACGACCGATAGCGGAGCGACGGCCGACCGGCGACGGGAATCCACACGGTGGAGGACGACACTCCGATTCAGAAATGTGCCGAGTTATGAATATGATTCGGAACGTATCCAGGTATGAGTAGGGTAATCGTGAAATATGGGTTATAGCCCGGCTAGTCGTCCGCGACCACGTACCGCGGCACCCGGGCGGACCGGTCGGACCCCTCGTGGAACGGCAGGTCGACCACCTCGGCGGGTACCTCGTCACCGTCGACGCGGACGGTGACCTCGTCGGCCGCCAGCCCGAAGTCGACGTACGCCATGGCGGCGGGACACTCCAGCGTCGGGGCGTCGACCGCGCGCGTGACCTCGCCGGCCGCCGCGTCGCCGTCGAAGACGGCCGCGCCCGCGTCCGGCACCGCCGCCGGTAGCAGGCCGACGAGCCGCTGGGAGGGCCGGCCCTGGTTCTCCACCTTCGAGACGACCTCCTGCCCGACGTAGCAGCCCTTGTCGAAGTCGAGCGCGTTCCGGACGCCGGCGACGTTCGGGATGTACCCCTCCAGTTCCGTGTCGAACAGCGGCGTCCCGGCCTCGAGCGCGAGCGTCTCGCAGACGCCGTAGCCGAAGGGGACGGCGTTGAGCCCCCGCGTGAGCAGCGTGTCGAACACCTCGCCGGCGGCGTCGGCGGCACAGACGACCTCGAACCCCTCCTCCCCGAGGAGGCCGTCCGTGCGGACGACCGTGACGCCGGCGTCGCCCAGCGACCCGCGGACGAACGAGAGCGCCGGGTCCGGCGATCCGGACCCGTGGAGGACGGAGGCGACCTTCTCCGTCGAGGTGGGGCCGTGGACGCCGAAGACGCCGAAGTCGGCCGAGGCGTTCCGAATCTCGACGTCCTGGATGAACGTCTTCCCGGACCAGTCCTCGACCAGCGGGTCGGCGCGGCCGGGCGGCGTGAACACCAGTAGCCGCTCGCCGGCGTTGTAGACGTACATGTCCGTCGTGATGGCGCCCTGCGGATCGAGCAACAGCGCGTAGCAGCCCGTGCCGTCGGACTCGGGGACTCGATTGGAGACGGCGTCGTCGACGAAGTCGTGCCGGTCGTCACCGGTCACCGCGACGACGCCGTACCCCATCTCGACGACGCCGACGCCGTTCCGGACGGCCCTGGCAGTGCGCTCGGGCCGGCGGTACTCGTCCACGACGCGACGGCCGTCCGCGAGCTCGCGGAAGGTGGCGCCGTGAGCCTCGTGCTTCTCCGCGACGACAGTCATGCCCGCCGGTAGTGCGGGTCACGGGATAACTCCGACGCCACGCTGACAGGGAACGGAGAGAGCGGGACGGCGGGACGGGAGCCGGACTCATACGGATTACGCTACGTCATTTCCACATCGACCGTCCGCACTCAGGCGGTCGTCGTGGGAAACAGTTAGCGTAATCCGTATCAGATGTCGTAGCGGGCGATGTCCGTCGAGTCGCACGCCGGGCAGCCGGCCGCGTCGGGGTCGACGGTCGTGCCACAGCGGCGACACTCGTGGAAACCGGGGGAGGTTCCGCGGAGGGCCGCGACGACTCGTGCGAGCATATCTCCGCCGAAACACCGGAGACGTAAATAGCCTGCCGGACCGCTTCGGAAGTGGAAACCGCAGGACTGCGGCGGGGTGATCTGGCGAGGTCAGCCGGACGTCTGACGCTGCTCCCGGCGCAGGGCGCCGGAGGCGGGTGATTCTGCCGGATACCGCGAGAGCCGACGAGGGCCGTGGCTCCGATGCCACCCCCGGAGACAACTTCGGATGTGGTCGGATTATGGAACTGTGCTTCGAATCACGTGTATATAGAATAATTATATGTCTTATATGTGTAGTTCATCGGATACGTACCGTCCCGGAGGTCGCCTCCCAACCCGACTTCGTGGTCATCCGTACCCGCGACGCATCGGGACGGACGGGTCGCGGGGACCAGGCCGTCGGTCCCGTCAGAGCGGCAGCCGTTCGAGCACCCGGTCGACGAACGACGGCTCGGTCTCCTCGGCCTCGCCGGGGTCGGGGACGACACGCTCGTCCGGGAAAATGAGGGTCCGGCTCCCGCTGTCGTCGACGCGGATGAGCCCGGCCTCCTTCAGTGCCCCGAGCGCCGTCTCGATGGCGTCGATGTCGAGGTCGGTCCCCGACCGGAGTTCGAAGACCGTCATCCCCTCCTCGTGACGGTCGACGAGGGCATCGAGGACCCCGACCTCGGCCTCGTCGCGGTCCCGATACTCCGGCTTCGCCTGCATACCCGGTGGTAGCACCCGCCCGGATATAAATCCGCGCGGCGACCGCTCGACCGGAGCCCCGCGGGCGGTGGTCACGCCGGTCAATCCCGGCCGTTCCGGGAGTTGCGCGGGCCCACGGAACCGGGGGCGATTCCGCCCGGGGCGACGGGCTGGTGGCGTCGCGACGACGAGGTGACGCATACGCCGGCGCCCGCGTCAGACGGACGTCTGACGCCCGCACGTCGGGGGTCACACCCTGCAGTACGGTTAAGTTCGCGTCCGAGCCAGGGTCGGACAATGGGGCTGAAGTGTTCGCTCTTCGGGCACGCCTTCGACGAGCGGGATACCGTCCGGGAGCGCGAGTCCAAGGGGAACGAGATCGTCACCGTCGTGAAGGACGTCGAGCGGTGCACGGAGTGTGACGCGACGCGCGTCATCTCGACGAACAAGGAGGTCGTCTCGGCGCCGGGTGCCACCGCGGACGGCGGTGTCAGCTCCGGCCCGGAGCTGCGGACGCCGGGCGCTGCCGGGGACGACTCGTTCGAGACGCCCGCGGACCTGGAGGCCGGCGCCGGGGCCGCCACTGGACCGGACGGAGCTGCCGAGGAGGGCGGCTTCGGCGGGTTCGTCGACCGCAGCGACGCCGAGGGAGCGACCGACGGCCCCGCGGACGACGGCGGTGTCGAACTGCTCGACGCGGGCACGGAGTCGTCCGGGGCGGACGCGCCGACCGCCGGTCCGGCGACCACCGAAGCGACCGGGCCAGAGGCCGACGCCGGGGCGACTGGACCGGCTGCCGACGCCGGGGCGACCGACCCCGTCGACCCGGAGGCCCCCGAGACCGACGAGGCGGCGGCCCCCGAGACCGACGACGCGGAGATCCTCACTGACGAGCCCGAGTCCGACCGCGCGCCGGGCCAGTGGCCGGGTGACGAGGCGAACGAGGCCTGGGAGCCGCAGCCGCTGACTGGGGACGAGGTTGAGGAGGCCGACGCCAACGAAGCCGACACTGAACCGACCGACACCGGCACCGAGGGCGAGACGCCGGACACCGAGGCCGAGCCGGCCCCGAACATCGAGCCCGAACCCGCCGCGACCGCCTCCTTCACCGTTCCCGAGGGACACTACCGCTGTCCGGAGTGCGGACACGCCATTCCCGCCGAGTCCTCGTTCCGGCGCGGCGACGCCTGCCCCGAGTGCGTCCACGGCTACCTCCAGGCGAGCGAGTGACCCCGGACTGCCCTCCGCTCCCGGTTCACCCCCGAACCGCCTCGCCAGCGGCGCCGCCGCCAGTCGTCTGACGGAACAGGCCGAAATCGGTAAACCGTAGCTCCGCAAACCGACGCACATGGAGGAGTACAAGATGCGCCGGGGCGAGTATCTCGAAGAGCGCGTCCCGAATCTGAAGGGGACGATCGAGGACTACTTCGGGCCCGTCACGGGGACGGAGGAGTTCAATGGCAGCGACCTGTACGTCGTGGACGACCCCGACAACCCCGTCTTCGAGCGGGTCGTCGCTGGCGCGGTGTCGTACTCGGGGAAGAAGGACAAGCTCGCGGTTGATTTCGTCGAGCGCGAGCTGGAGGCCCTGATGGAGACGGGCGACGTGGACGCCGCGGGCGACGCCAACGCGGCGAAGAACGACTTCCTGCTCGAGTGCACCGGCCGCGACGCGAAGTCCCGTCGCGAGTCGATGAAGCGCGCCGTCGAGGACGACGCCGAGACGCCGGACGACGTCTGAACCGCGCCGCCGACTCCTCTCACCGCTACCTCCCGAGCGACAGCGCCCGGAACCGGGGCCACCAGCCCTCGGCGGCGGGCGTGTTCCGTGGGAGCGACCCGCTCGCATCGAGCGGACCGCAATCACTAACGGCTGGCCACCCCCGCACTCGCACATGCAACTGGCCGGAATGGCGTCCAACCGCGGGCGCAACCTGCTGCACGTCGCCGACCGCGCGCCGGGTGGCGCGGAGTTCGCCGTCGTCCTCGCCAACGAGGAGGGCGCCCCCGTCCTGGAGGCGGCCTCCGAGCGGGGCATCCCGACGGAGGTCGTCGTCCGCGAGGCGGGAGAATCGCGCGAGGCCCACGAGGAGCGCGTCCTCGACCGACTGGCCGGCTACGAGTTCGACCTGCTCTGCCTGGACGGCTACATGCGCGTCCTCACGGCGGGGTTCCTCGACGAGGTCCCGACGGCGCTCAACGTCCACCCGTCGCTGCTTCCGGCGTTCCCCGGGATGGACGCCCACGAGCAGGTGCTCGACGCCGGCGTCTCCGTCACGGGCTGTACCGTCCACGTCGTCGACGAGACGGTCGACGGCGGCCCCATCGTCACCCAGGAGCCCGTCCCCGTCTACGACGACGACGACGCGGCGACCCTGAAAGAGCGGGTCCTCTACGAGGCGGAGTTCGCCGCCTACCCCCGCGCCGTCGAGTGGTTCGTCGAGGACCGCGTCGAGGTCGACCACGACGAGGGTGTCGTCCGCGTCGACGGTGACACCGCCGCGCGCGACGACGGCGAGCCGTTCCCGCGTCGGCGCCTCGTCTCGAACGACCGCGCCGCCGACCTCCGCTACGGGGAGAACCCCCACCAGGCGGCCGCGCTGTACGCCGACACCACCTGCGAGGAGGCCAACGTCGTCGACGCCCCGCAGCTGAACGAGGGCGCGAAGGCCCTCTCGTACAACAACTACAACGACGCCGACGCGGCGCTGGACCTGGTCAAGGAGTTCGACGAGCCAGCGGCCGCGGTCATCAAGCACACCAACCCCGCCGGCTGCGCCACGGCGGGGACGCTCGCCGACGCCTACGCCGACGCGCTCTCGACGGACCCGCAGAGCGCCTTCGGCGGCATCGTCGCCCTCAACCGGGAGTGTGGTGCCGCCACCGCGGAGCAGATCATCGACTCGTTCAAGGAGATCGTCGTCGCGCCGGGCTACACGGACAGCGCGCTCGACGTCCTCTTCGAGAAGGACGACCTGCGCGTGCTGAACGTTGGGTCCGGCCGACCGGGCAAGGCCGGCCGGGACGTGGGCGACGAGAGGACGCTCTCGACGCGGAGCGAGCGCCACACCGAGAAGCCGCTCGTCGGCGGCCGACTCGTCCAGGACCGGGACCTGCAGGACGTCGGCGCCGACGACCTGGAGGTCGTCACCGAGCGCGACCCCACGGACGCCGAGGCGGAGACGATGCTGTTCGCGTGGCGGACGCTCAAGCACGTCAAGTCCAACGGCATCCTGTTCGCGAAGGGGACCGGGACGGTCGGCGTCGGGATGGGGCAGGTCTCCCGGGTCGACGCGGTCCGCCTCGCCGCCATGAAGGCCGACGAGCACGCCGAGGGCAAGGACGCCGACGGCGCCGTGATGGCCTCGGACGCGTTCTTCCCGTTCCCGGACGGCATCGAGGCGGCCGCCGACGCGGGCATCGAGGCCGTCATCCAGCCCGGCGGCTCGGTCAACGACGAGGACGTCATCGACGCGGCCGACGAACACGGCATGGCGATGGCGTTCACCGGGCAGCGGTCCTTCCGGCACGACTGACACGGACCGCTCTCCGACGGTCGTTTTCGGCACAGGTGAAAAACGTTCCCCGAATACGAGTAATTACCTCATAGAGGGTCACGTATCGTGAGAATACCGGAGATATTTGTCCTCTGACACCGAGAAGCAGAAAACGACCTCTCGATTACCCGTTCCCGAGCCGCCCGGGGTCGGTCGCACTACGGTCGCCGAGCCAGCAGCGCCGCGGCGACGAGTGCGAGCATCGAGACGGCGACGCCGAACCCGGGCTGCCCGGTCGTCGCGGTTCCCGTCGGCCCCCGCGAGGTGGTCGGCGTGGCCGACTCGATGGCAGTCGCCGTCGGTGACGGCGTCGCGCGGTCGGCCGCCGTGGCGGTCGGCGTGGGAGTCGGCGTGGGGGTCGCCCCGACGGTGGGCGTTACCGCGGGCGCGACCGTTGGCGTCGGTGCACCCGTGGGGGTGGTGGGGCCCGGCGTCGGTGTGGCGGTCGGCGTCGACACGTCGCGGACCACCAACTCGCCGGTGTCGGTCCGGCCGTCGGGCCCGGAGACGGTCAGGTCGTACTCCCCGGGCGGGAGCGCGTCCGACTCCGGCCGCTCGTTGATGTCGGCGGTCTCGACCGTTGCGTCGGGACCTGGGTCAAACAGGGCGGTGGCCGATGCGCTCCCGGCCGAATCGGTCCCCAGCCGGAGTTCGACGAGGTCGTTCTCGCGGGTCGTCGACAGGCCGACCCCGGCGTCGAAGTCCGCCCCATCGATCTCGACCCGGGCCGCTGGCTCGCACCGCGACCGGATCCCGACGGTCGCGGTGTCGCCCCGGTCGACCGTCAGCGTCGACTCGTCGAGGCTGACATCCGTCTCGCGGTTCGTGGCGACCTGAATGCCGGCGGTGGTCTCCGCGCCGGTGGTGTTGCCCTCGACGGTGAACGCGTAGTCGCCGGTCCGGCAGGCGAAGGTGGCCGGGAAGTCGAAGACGACCCGGTCGTCCTCGACGGCGACGCGCGCCCCGTCGTCGGTGACGGTGCCGCCGGCGAGTGCGGCCAGCGTGTCGTCGTCGAGCCGGTCGCTGCGGAGGAGGACCGCGTCGTCGTCGCTGGTCTCGACCGAGAGGACGACCTGCTCGCCGCCGTCGTCGACCACGACCTGGCTCCGGACGAACGCGGACCGGAAGCTGCAGTCGAGCACCTCCCAGGCGGCGTCGGAGGCGTTGCCGGTCCCGGTCTCGTAGCCGGAGTCGTTGACGAGGACCGGGTTCCCGTCCCCGTCGCGGAGGGTGTAGTTCCCCAGGAGGCCGCTCGTCGGCACGACCGCCGTCGCGTTCCCGTCGAGTTCGATCTCGCGGGCCGGCTCTCCGACGCCGCCGATGTCCTCTCTGACGGCGCGGTAGGTCGCGTTGGCGCTCTCGGCGGGCGCGCCGAAGAACGCCTTCTGGCCCTCGCAGTACGTCTCCCCGGAGGTCAGGGTGGCGTTCGCCGCGGCCCGGTCGTCATCGACCGCCCCCGCCGGCGCCGCGACCGCCAGCACGGCCACCGTCCCCAGCATCGCCCCCAGCACCAGCACCGTCGCAGTCGTCCGTCGCATACCCCCGCGTCACCACCCGGCGCAAAAAATCCCCTGCAGTCTGATGTAAGACTCCCGTAGCGACGGCGGGCGCCCGCCAGGCACTGTCACACCGGCGACAGGCTGACGGCCCCCTCCCGCGTCACCCCCGGGTATGGAGCCGGTGAACGCCGACGACGTGGAGTGGACCGAGACCGAGGAGGGGGCGACCCACTTCCGCCGGAAGCGGCTGGCCGCCGCGGCCGGCGGCGAGGCGCTGGGGGCGAGCCTGTACGAGCTGCCGCCTGGGGCCCGGTCGTGGCCGCTCCACTACCACACCGGCAACGAGGAGGCGATGTACGTCCTCGCCGGGGAGGGACGACTCCGGACGGCGGTCGACGACACCGCCGCCGACGGCCACCCCGTCGAGGCGGGCGACTACGTCGCCTGGCCCGCGGACGAGCGCGGCGCCCACCAGCTGGTAAACACGGGCGAGTCGCCGCTGCGCTTCCTCGCCATCTCGACGATGAACGACCCGGACGTGGCCGTGTACCCGGAGTCGGGGACCGTCGGCACCTTCGTCGGCCGGCCGCCGGGCGGCGAGGGCGACGAGTCACCGACGTTCTACCGCGAGGACGACGCGGTGGACTACTGGGTGCCGGACGGGCCGGGCGGGCCGGCGGCCGCCGGCGCCGACCCGGACGGGACACCGGCGGACGACGCCCCGGGTGAGTAGGCTTTAGTCACCGCTCCCCGCAGGGGTCGGTTATGGAACACGTGCGCGTGGACGAGGTCGACTCGTGGACGAGTCCGGCGAGCGCGAAGCGCCCGCTGTCGCGGGCGCTCGGCGCCGAGGACGTGACCATCAACCACTACGAACTCGCGCCGGGCGAGAGCTTCGCCTTCGGCTACCATAGCCACGAGGGCCAGGAGGAGGTGTTCTACGTGCTGGAGGGGACGGCGACCTTCACGACGGGAAAGCCACGCCGCGACGCCGAAGCGTCGAGCGGCGACGCCGCGGGCGAGAACGGGGAGGTCCGCGTCGCCGCGGGCGAGGCCGTCCGATTCGCGCCGGGCGAGTGGCAGCAGGGGGTCAACGGGACCGACGAGCGCGTGGTGGCACTCGCCATCGGCGCCCCGGCGGAGATGGGCGAGACGACCATCCTCCGCGAGTGTGCGGACTGCGGCGAGCGGACGGAGCAGGCCGTTCAGCCGGCCGACGAGAACGCGCTGGTGACCGTCTGCGAGGACTGCGGCGCCGAGACGGCTCGGTTCGACTGACGGCGGCACAACCCACTCGTCGCTGGAGCCCGTACTGCCGGCTATGATCGACACGCGCGGCGGAGCCCACGACCGGGCCTGGCTCGTCTACGACGACGACTGCGGTTTCTGTTCGTGGTGGGCGGCTCTCGCCGCCCGGCATACGGACCTCGGCATCGTCGGGTTCTCGACGCTCACGGACGCAGAGCGCGAGCGCCTCCCCGAGGAGTACGAGACGTGTGCCCATCTGCTGACCGACGACGGGGTGCTGTCCTGTGGCGAGGCCATCGAGGCCGTCCTCGACCGGATGGGGGTACTCCCGCGGCCGCTGCGGCTGTTCCTCAACCGGACCGCGGACTACGGGCCGCTACGCGAGCGGGCGTACCGCGCGGCGGCCGACCGACGGGACTGGTGGGGGCGGTTCGTCTCCGACGAGCCGCCGGCCCGGCGCGAGCCCCAGTGAGCCGGCGCGGACCGGCGCCGTCCGTGCGCGAGCGCCCGGCGCCGGGGAAGACGTATACCGCTGGCCCCGCCCCCATCACCCGATGGCAGACACGGTACTCGTCGCGGGTGTCGGCCCGCGGATCGGCGAGGCGACCGTCCGGACGTTCCACGCCGCCGGCTACGATATCGGTATGTTCGCGCGGTCGGGGGCGTTCATCGAGGACCTGGCCGCCGACCTCGGCGATGGCGCCGTCGCCGTCGAGACGGATATCACCGACGAGGCCGCCGTCGCCGCCGGGGTCGGGACGGTGCGCGAGGCGCTCGGTCCGGTCGGCACGCTGGTGCTGAACGCGAGCGCCGGGGGCGGGCGCCCCCTCGCGGACGCCAGCGTCGACCGGCTCCGGTCGCTGTTCGACGTCCGGGTGGCCGGGTCGCTCGCGTGCGTGCAGGCGGCCGCGGACGACCTCCGCGAGACGGAGGGGACGGTCCTCTTCAGCGGCACCACCTTCGCGGACGGGGAGGCCCCCGGGCAGATCGAGTGGGGCGCGGTCGCCCCCGCGGCGCGTGGGCTGGCCCGGACGCTCGCGGACGCGCTGGAGGCGGTGCAGGTGACCTACGTCGCCATCGGTGCGCCCGTCCGGCCGGACGCCGGCGGGGAGCGGGCACTGCCGGCCGCGACGGTCGCCGAGACGTACCTCGATCTCGTCGAGCGGGAGGACGCGGTGACGCGCGAACTGGATCTGTACCGGCGGGACTGACGCCCGGCCGATATCCGTCGTCCCGTGCCCGTGACGCCGGCAACAGGACCCTGCATCCGCGCGCCGGAGGCGCGCGGTTCACCCGGCCGGAGCGAGCCTTCTTTCTGAACGTTTTCTCAGTCGCGCGAACGCTCCGCGTTCTGATTGCCCGCGGGATCGCTCCGCGATCCCACGACGCCGAGTGGTTCGTACAGACGGCCGCAGGCCGGCCGACAAGCGAACCCGGGGCGGGGAAAAGCTCTATTCGAACGCCGGAATCCCCGTCAGGTCGTGCCCCAGGATGAGCGAGTGGATGTCGTGGGTCCCCTCGTAGGTGTAGACGGTCTCTACGTTCGCCATGTGGCGCATCGGCGAGTAGTCCGCGGTGATACCGTTGCCGCCGAGCATCTCGCGGGCGATGCGCGACTGGTTGCGAGCCATGCGGACGTTGTTGCGCTTGGCCATCGACACCTGCTCCGGGCGGAGGTCGCCGCGCTCTTTCAGTTCGGTGAGGCGGTAGGCGAGCAGCTGGGCGGTGGTGATCCGGGTGGCCATCTCGGCGAGCTTCTCCTGCTGGATCTGGAACCCCCCGATGGGCTTGCCGAACTGCTCGCGGTCGGTGGCGTACTGGCGGGCGGTCTCGAAGCAGTCGCGGGCCGCGCCGACGGCTCCCCAGGCGATGCCAAAGCGGGCCTGCGTGAGGCAGGAGAGCGGGCCCTTCATCCCCTCGACGTCCGGCAGGACGTTCGCCTCCGGGACGTAGACGTTCGACAGTTCGATCTGGCCGGTGATCGACGCGCGCAGCGAGAGCTTCTCGTCGATCTTCGGGGTCTCGACGCCGTCGCGGTCCGTCTCAACGAGGAAGCCACGGACCGGGTCGTCCGGCGACGACCGGTCGCGGGCCCACACGAGCGCCACGTCCGCGATGGGGGAGTTCGTGATCCAGGTCTTGGTCCCGTTGAGGACGTACCCCTCGTCGTCGGCCTCCGCGTAGGTCTCCATCCGCGAGGGGTTCGACCCGTGGTTCGGCTCGGTGAGGCCGAAGCAGCCGATCTTCTCGCCCTCGCCCATCGCCTCCAGCCACTCGTCCTTCTGGGCCTCGCTGCCGTACGTGTGGATGGGGTACATCACGAGCGAGCCCTGCACGGAGGCCATCGACCGGAGCCCACTGTCCCCGGCCTCCAGCTCCTGCATCAGGACGCCGTAGGCGTGTTCGGAGAGGTCAGGGAGCCCGTAGCCCGAGAGGTTCGGGCCGTAGAAGCCCAGCTCCCCCATCTCCGGGATGAGGTCCTTCGGGAACGTCCCCTCGATCCAGTGGTCGGCGACGACCGGTTCGACCTCGTCCTCCACGAAGTCGCGGGCGGTGTCCCGGACCATCCGCTCCTCCTCGGTGAGGTCCGCCTCCAGATCCACGTAATCGAGCATACCCGAATCAGGGGCAGCGCAGGCAAAAACGTGCGGGTCGACCCTCTGACATCCTCCCACGGCTAAAGCCGTGGGGTTTCCGGTCACAGACCGGGCAGGCCACGGCGGGAGGTTCCCCACTCGTCCGCGGTGGGGTTGCCGCCGGCTATCGACTTCATCCCACCCGTGAATGGGTGGGCTTTCGCCTCGCTACCGCTGTAATCGACGGGGTGCTCATACCTGCCCGGTGGGTCGCGCCGGGCCACTCCGCCCCGCGCCCGGACGATGTCGACGAGCGTCCCCGGGCACTCCGTCAGAAACCCGGAGGTCTATGGCCACAGGTCCGTCACCTCCCGCCGTGGCCCGCTTCCTCCGCCCGTCGATTCGGACCGGGTTCGTCGCCGGCGTGCTGCTGCTCGTCTGTGGCGGGGCCGCGTGGCTGACCGGTCTGCCGGCGCTGTTCCCCAGCCTCGGCCCGACGGCGTACGTCCTCGTCGAGCGGCCAGGGGCCCCGGAGAGCCGCTCGCGGCGCGTCCTCGGCGGACACACCATCGGCGTCGTCGCGGGGCTGGTCTGCTACTGGGTGGTCGCCGGGAGCGGGACCCTCACCGCGCCGCCGCCGTCGGGGTCGCTCGCCGGCCTGCGCCTCGCGGCCGCCGGCGTCGCCAGCGTCGGACTGACGTCCGTGGGGATGCTGGCTACGGACCTGCGTCACGCTCCCGCGTGCGCGACGACGCTCATCGTCTCGCTGGGGCTGCTGTCGACGCTCCGCCGGGGCGTCCTCGTCATCGCGGCGGTCGCGGTCCTGGTCGCGGCCCACCACGCTGGCCGGCTGCTCATCACCCGGGTCCACCCCGAGGACCTGTCGCTCGGCCCCTCTCGACGGTCGTGACGCCGCGCGATGGGCTCGATGCAGGCGAACTTCGGCCCGGCGGCGAGCACGGTCGCCATGACGGAGAACCCGTTCGAATCCGGGGTAATGGAGAAATATTCGTGTTGGAGTCAGTATATCGAGAACTACACGAATAAGTATCTCGTATTCGAGTTATCGGTAGACTCCGACGGTTACGGCCCGCCGTCGCACGCGCTCACGAACACCTCGTCGTGGAGGCGGTCGCCGACGAGGTCCATCAGCCGCCGGAGGTTGACCGTGTCCTCGCGGTTGTAGGAGACGAGCGTCTCCAGGCTGCTGGCGTCGCCGCGCTCGTACTCGCGCCAGAGGCGCACGGCGTCCCGCCCGGAGACGTCCGGCCGGTCGCGGTCGATGCCCACGTCCTGCTCGATGCGCTTGAGGCCGCCGTCGAGCCCCAGCCGCTTGCAGGGGTACATGAGGTCGAGGTGGGCGGCGTCGTCCAGCGAGCAGCCAAGCGAGGTCTCGAGGAACGGCTGGTCGAAGCGTAGCCCGTTGAACGTCACGAGCAGCGGCGCGTCCAGCGCGTCCGCGAGACGCTCGCGGGTCAGCGGCTCGTGGTCCGGGCTCGTCCCGCCGCCGTCGACGAGGGTCCGGGTCTCCCCGTCGCGGTGGACGGAGACGGTGGTCACGTCGTCGCGGTGCTCGTCGAGCCCCGTCGTCTCGATGTCGAAGAAGGCGGCCTCGTCGCGGAAGTCCCCGTAGAGGCGCCAGCGCTCGCTGGCGGGGAACCGCTCGTCGAAGAAAAGCGCGTCGCCGTCGTCCAGTCGCTCGGGCGCCTCGTCGACGAACGCCTCGATACGGTCCGCGGTGGTGGCGCCGACGCCGCGACAGTCCCGCGCCACGGCCGGGTCGTAGTCGTCCCAGCGGGTCACGCCCGCCTGCCACAGCCGCCGCTCCGTGGCCTCGCCGACCCCACTGACCCCGATGAACGAGTTCGTCAGTCGCACAGGGTGGGATAGTCACCCCCGGCGATATAAACGCTCCGTGCGTCGGTCCCCGGCGCCGTCCCGCCTCAGTCGGCGACGACCTCGCCCACCGGGTCGTACTCCATCTCGGTGCGCACCTGCCGGGCGATGTCGGCCCCGAACTCCCGCTCGACGAGGTGGATGGCCAGGTCCAGCCCCGAGGTGACGCCGCCCGCCGAGACGACGTCGCCGTCGTCAACCACGCGCGCCTCGATCACGTCGGCGTACTCCCGGAGATCGTCGACGGCGCTCGCGTGCGTGATGGCGGGCCGGCCATCCAGAATGCCCGCCCGCGCGGCCAGCATCCCGCCGGTGCAGACGGTGGCGACGGTGGCGCCAGCGCCGTGGGCGTCGGCGATGGCGTCGGGAACGGCCCCGCGCTCGGCCTCCGCCCACGCGCCCGGTCGGTCGCGGTCGTTCCAGCCCCCGCCCGGGACAACGAGCAGGTCGACGGGCGCTGCGCCGGCCGGGTCGTCCGCCGTGGGGAGCGGCCCGTCCGGTTCCACGACCATGCCGTGGCTCGCGGTCACGCGCTCGGTCTCCGAGAGCGTGTACAGGCCGACCTCGCAGTCGGCGCCGGCGCGGGCGGCGTTCCCGAACACCTCGAACGGCCCCACCGCGTCCATCTCGTCGAACCCATCGTACAGCAGGACGGCGACGTGCATACCGGCACGTCGGGCCCGGGCGGCTTGAGCGTACGCCCGGTGGGGCGTGGGCAGGGGTCCGGACGACCCCTCGCGTGCCCGACGAACGCGCCCCGCGACCGGGGACTGCTCGACCCGGAACTGGGCGCGACCGGGGACTGCTCGACCCGGAACCGGGGGGCGCGTGTGCCCCGTGTCGCACGCTTGTCGCAAAGGTTGAAGTGGCCGCCCGACCGTGGTGAAAGTGAAATTATGGGCGGCGAGGACATGCTCGGCTGGGACGAGTCCGTCTTCCGCGACGAGCACGTCTTCGAGTTCGACTACCTCCCGGAGACGTTCAAGCATCGGGACAGCCAGATGGAGACGCTGAAGTACGCGCTGCGTCCCGCCGTCCGCGGCTCGCGCCCGCTGAACGTGATGATGCGCGGCCCGCCGGGCACCGGCAAGACGACCGCGGTCTGGAAGCTGTTCGACGAACTCTCCGGGATGCCGGACGTGCGCGCCGTGCGCGTGAACTGCCAGGTGAACTCCACCCGCTACTCCGTGTTCTCGCAGCTGTTCGAGGGGATGTTCGACTACGAGCCGCCGACCTCGGGCATCTCGTTCAAGAAGCTGTTCGGCCAGATCACCGACCGCCTCGTCGAGGACGACGAGGTGCTGGTGGTGGCGCTGGACGACGTGAACTACCTGTTTTACGAGTCCGAGGCGAGCGAGACGCTGTACTCGCTCATCCGCGCCCACGAGGAGCACTCCGGGGCGAAGATCGGCGTCATCGTCGTCTCCTCGGACCTCGAACTCGACGTCATCGACTCGCTGGACTCCCGCGTGCAGTCGGTTTTCCGGCCGGAGGAGGTCTACTTCCCCACCTACGACGAGCCCGAGATCGTCGACATCCTCCGCGAGCGCGTCGACCGGGGGTTCCGCGAGGGGGTCGTCGGCCCGCAGGTGCTCGACCGGGTGGCCGAACTGACAGCGGACGCCGGCGGCGACCTGCGCGTCGGCATCGACCTCCTCCGGCGCGCCGGGATGACCGCCGAGATGCGCGGCTCGACCACGGTCGAGCGCGAGGACGTCGACACCGCCTACGAGAAGGCCAAACACGTCCACCTCTCGCGGCATCTCCGGGGGCTCTCCGACTCCGAGCAGGACCTGCTCCGCGTCCTCGCGGACCACCAGGGCGAGCAGGCCGGCGCGGTGTACGAGGCGTTCGAGACCGACACCGGGCTCGGGTACACGCGCTACTCGGAGATCGTCAACAAGCTGGAACAGCTCGGGCTGGTGGAGGCCGAGTACGCCGACGTGGAGGGGCGGGGCCGCTCGCGGGCGCTCTCGCTGGCCTACGACGCCGAGGCCGTGCTGGAGCGGCTGGAGTGAGTCGGGCCCACGACCACCCCGGGCGCCGGCGAGAACGGGCGGAACGGCCACGACAGTTCTCGAAATCCTTTTACGCGCCTCGGGACCACTTTCCGACAACGAACCATGGATATCGACATCATCGGGGAGCAGACCAACCCCATGCTACACCGGACCGACGTGCGCTTCCAGATCGTCCACGAGGACGCGAGCCCGTCGCGGCTCTCCGTGCGTGACTCGCTGGCCGCGAAGCTCAACAAGGACTCCGACGAGGTCGTCGTCCACGAACTCGATACGAAGTTCGGGATGCGCAAGACCGTCGGTTACGCGAAGGTCTACGACAGCCCGGAGGACGCCTCCGAGATCGAGCAGGCCTACATGCTCGACCGGAACAAGATCGGCGCCGAGGCCGAGGCAGACGCGGAGGACGCCGAGGCGGAGGCCGAGGAGGCGTAACCGATGCGCTCGGAGTACTACGACGACGACGGCACCCACGCCAAGGAGCAGTGCCCCCGCTGCGGGGATGCCTTCCTGGCCGACCACGACGACCGCCAGCACTGCGGTCGCTGCTCGTACACCGAGTGGACGTAGGGCGATTCCGGACACGGTTCTCCGCGTTCCGACCCCGTAGCGACGGCCGTCGCTGCGTGCCCGCGACCCGACGCCCCTAAGCCGCCCGCCCGACTTCCCCCGACCAGGCAATGCGCGTGCTCGGCATCGAGGGGACCGCATGGGCCGCCAGCGCGGCGCTCCACGACACCGCCACCGACGAGACCGCCATCGAGACGGACGCGTACCTTCCCGACAGCGGCGGCATCCATCCCCGCGAGGCCGCCGAACACATGCGCGAGGCCATCCCCGAGGTGGTGGCGACCGTCCTCGACCACGCGCGCGAGACGCACGACGGGGCCGCGACCGACGACCCGACCGCGGCCCCGCCCGTCGACGCCGTCGCGTTCTCGCGTGGCCCCGGCCTGGGGCCGTGCCTCCGCATCGTCGGCTCCGCGGCGCGGGCGCTGGCCGGGACGCTGGACGTGCCGCTCGTCGGCGTCAACCACATGGTCGCGCACCTGGAAATCGGCCGGCACCGCTCCGGGTTCGCCGACCCGGTCTGCCTGAACGCCAGCGGCGCGAACGCGCACGTGCTGGGCTACCGGGCGGGCCGCTACCGCGTGCTGGGCGAGACGCTCGATACGGGCGTGGGCAACGCCATCGACAAGTTCACGCGCCATCTGGGGTGGTCGCACCCCGGCGGTCCGAAGGTCGAGCAGCGCGCCCGCGACGGCGCGTACACCGACCTCCCGTACGTGGTGAAGGGGATGGATTTCTCCTTTTCGGGCATCACGTCCGCCGCGAAGGAAGCGGTCGACGACGGCGAACCCGTGGCGGACGTCTGCTTCGCGCTCCAGGAGCACGTCTTCGCGATGCTGACGGAGGTGGCCGAGCGCGCGCTCTCGCTGACCGGAAGCGACGAACTCGTCCTCGGCGGCGGCGTGGGCCAGAACGACCGCCTGCGGGAGATGCTCGCCGGGATGTGCGAGGCCCGCGGCACCGACTTCTTCGCGCCGGAGCCGCGCTTCCTCCGGGACAACGCCGGGATGATCGCCGTGCTGGGCGCGAAGATGGCCGCCGCCGGCGACACGCTCGACGTCGCGGACTCGGCGGTCGACCCCGACTTCCGCCCGGACGAGATACCCGTCACCTGGAGGGACGCGGACGCCGACACCCGCCGTCGGGCCGTCACCGTAGAGAGCGAGGTCCAAGGCGCCGAGGCCGTGGTCACGCTCGACCCGGGAGCGGGCCGGGTCACGAAGCGCCGGGTCCCGAAGAGCTACCGCCATCCAGAACTCGACGAGCGGCTCCGCGCCACGCGCACCCGGGCGGAGGCCCGCCTTACTCACGACGCCCGGGTGGCGGGCGTCCCGACGCCGCTCGTGCTCGACGTGGACCCCGCTGTGGTCACTCTCACCTTCGAGCACGTCGGGACGCGGGACCTCCGCGCGGACGTGACCGAGGCCCGCGTCCGGGACGTGGCGGAACACCTGGCGCGGTGTCACGACGCGGGCCTGGTCCACGGCGACCCGACGACGCGGAACGTCCGGGTGGCCGAGGAGCCGACCGGCGCGGCGTCGGCGGCCGACGACCGGACCTACCTCATCGACTTCGGCCTCGGCTACTACACCGCCGACCCGGAGGACTTCGCGATGGACCTGCACGTCCTGGGGCAGGCGCTGGACGGGACGGCCGCCGACGCCGAGGCGCTCCGGACGGCCGCGCTGGACGCGTACCGGGCGACCGCGGCCCCGCTCGCGGTCGACACCGACGCCGTCCGCGGACAGCTGGGCGCCATCGAGGGCCGCGGCCGGTACCAGTGAGTCCGGACAGTCGCGGAACCGTGACACACCGTAACACACAGGTGTCCGGGCCGCCAAGTCTCCCCGGGATGTACGGGGCCGACCGACTGCCGACGTCGCTCCCGGCGTCGGCCACGTCCCTGACCGTCGAGGTCCTGAGCCGGCTCGTGTTGCTGCTCGCGGCGATGCTGATCGTAGTGCTGGCCGCGGGCGTCGCGCGATGACCGGTCGGGGTATCGCCCGACGACCGCCGGGGTCCGGTTCCGACTCCCGGTCCGCCCTCGCACGCGCCACCAGAAACCCCTTTAGTCGGCCCGTCGTACCGGTTCGCATGGCAGATATGCCCAAGTCCGGCGAACTGTTCGGCGTTCCGTACAATTTCGAGCGGCCCTCGCTCGGGCGGATGCTCTCCTCGTACTGGCAGCCCGGCGAGGGGATGCTGGTGGAGAAGCCGTTCGGCGTCGGGTACACGCTGAACCTGGCCAACTGGCGCGCGTGGATCGTCCTCGCCGTCGCCGGCGGGCTGTTCTACCTCGAGTCGCAGGACGACGAGGAGCCCGTCGAGGAGTCCGACGACCCCGTCGAGGTCGTGGTCGACGACTAACTCGAACTGTTCCTGCTCGGACCCCCCAGCGTGCCCGTCGAGCGCGCTGTGGGAGGCGGCTGACAGGCTCTGCCAGCCAGCAACTCGTCTACCGGCGGCGTCGACGTGTCAGCGGGTCATTCGTCGGCGTCGGTTTCAGCGGGCCGCTCGAACTCGAGACGCCCGTCAAGAACGTGTGTTCGGTCGATGAGCCCCGGCTCGACGAGTTCGACGGTGTTCTCGACGACGAATCGACGGGCCGATTCCGGCCAACGGGTGACCGCGAGCCCGACGAATACGGTCCCGTCGGCGAGTTCGCCGAACCGGTGGACCTCGATGACCGCAGCCGACCGCCCGGTCTATCCGCCCGTCGTCGACGAATCCCTCCACCTCACCGAGGCGTGGACCAGCGGCACCGCGTTCGCACTCGCCACGAGAGACGGGACCGAACAGTGGTCGAACAGCAGCCTGCCACCGATGCGCTGGGCACCGGCGCTCCACGAGCACCGGCTGCTCGTGCTCACCCGGGCCGAAGGGAACGTCGTCCGCCTCCACGCCCTGGACACTGCGTCCGGCGAATAGCTCTGGAGTCGACAGGAGGGCATCACGCCGGCCCACCGGAAGGGCGACACGGGCAATCGTCCGGGCACCCGCATCAACGCCATCCTCGCGAAATCGTCGACCCGCTCGTTCGAGGTGAACGGACGACTCCTCGCAACCGGGCCGGACGCCGAGGCCACCGTGAGGGAACTCGCCAGCGGCTTCGCGGCCGTCGGGGACGACTTCTATCGCGTCGGCCATCGGCTCCACACGGGCGAGGACGCAACCGATCTCGCCGAGGCAATCACTAACGCCGAGTTCCGCGAAGCCGACTCGCTGACCGACACGCTTCGCCGGCGGCTCGACACGGCGGGCCTTGACGCGGACGGCGAGGTGATCGTGACGGGAGAGGCCGAGCGGACCAACCACGACCTCCGGACGGGCGTGCCAGCCGATTACGATGCGATGGCCGCCTGTGAGCCCGAGGAGGCGCTCTGGGTGGTTCGGAACCGTGATGCAGCCCACGACGTTCTCGGTGCCCTGAACGACCCGATAGAAGGGGAACAGCGGGTGGAGAAAACGTACAGCGAGAACTCACCGCCGCGGCAGTGGAAGATCGATACGGATGGGTTCACCGACGTGCTGACACTCGGGCGAGTGCGGAACCGAGTCGAGGAGACGATTTGAGGTCGTGACGGGCTTATGATGCTGGATTTATGAGGGTTTCCAGAAGTCGTGCTGAATAGAGAGCGCGAACCGGTCACGGGCGAATTGGTTGGTGGTTGGTAGAGACAGTCGCTTGGATAACTCAAAGATGGCCTTTGCCCTTTTGGGCATGTAATAGATAGTGAGCAGTTGGGCAGACCAACTCAGTGCTGAACTCACTCTCTGGGCCTTGTTTAGACGCTTCAGAATATACGGGTCAAAGAAACGCTGTTGTCAACCGTCTATTGGAGCGTTGTTGTCTACCGTCTTTAGGGTGCAGTCTGTCATATATGTACTCCACCTGCAGGGACTACCACAGCTGGAGGAGCAGAAATCTCTGGTGATTTTATTCTCTCTTTCGCACAGAGAATCGGGAACGTGTCCGCTTCCAGCTGAGCACGTATCTGATTCATAGGAACCGTCTGCGTCATTGTCCACCCTCATATATGAAGTTACCATTGGTGAAATATACCACACTTCTCTATCAGATGTCAGTTCATAATTTCCGTCATTGTGATCTGCACCAAATGCGTGCGCAGCCTCTTGAATTAGTATATTTTTCGTCACGATATTGGGATCGCTAGAGAGAGAGTGCGCCATATCGGCTGCAATCCCAGTTGATATAGTACGATAGCCGACATCAATGTTCGTCCTGAATCCACCGTATCCATACTCGACATCAAATCCATGCAAAATTAACCATACATCTCCGTCATTGAATGTATCAAACTCATTATCGTAGTACGCATCAGCGATATCATTTGCAAGACTTTCTTGCCAGTCTTGCTGGTCCTGAAAGCTGCAGCAGCATGCTGCACAGTTCTTCGGAGTCGATACGTCAAACCCGTGGCTGACCGGAGTATATGCTGTGAAAGTAGTATCTGATGAGTAACGATTCAGTTGGTCGACCATCTCATTAATAGCGTCGGCTGCTCGACTTCTAGTGTTCGAATTTGCAATATTGTCGTGTACGGTTCCACATATTCTTTGATGCGACATATAACCTATATAGAGTTTCTACGTCAAAAATTTTTCGCCGTAACTACTAATAATGATAGAGCTGATCAAGAAAATATGGCTGAAATCAATAGAAGAGATGTCCTGAAAACTGGGGCTCTAGCTGCCGGACTCTCGGCAACAGACCTGTACACTATCGAGGCACAAGCGGAGTCTACAAATTATACAGTCAATTTTGCAGAGATAGTCACTACACATACCGATCTTTCTGCGGCGCGAAGAGGCGGGATGGACAACATGACCCGTTATCGCACGACCACAGACTCTCTTATATTCTATGACGCAGCCAGAGATGAAAATGTGAACAAATGTAAGCAAGAGGAGTCGGTCGTTGCGAAGGGGTATAACTTCTTATCGGTCCCAAGAGAAATTCTGAAAGGTGAACAAAGAGACCTCGTGACAGAGTACGGACCACAACTCACGGGTTCTGAAATAATCCACGCCGAGAAAGGCTATGAAGTCCCCTCATTAACGACGAAATACGACGGGGCTCAATTACAGCTCCAAAGTAGGGACCTGTCGATTTCAGTCGATCCCTCTGAGGCCGTGCAAGCCGATATTGGGAATAGAAGTGTACAAGTAAAAAATCACCGTGGAAGCAAACGCACGGAAGAGGTACAAATAACGCTAATTGCACGGAATTATGGCGAGGTCCAGGTGAAAATGGGATAAACACATGCTGATGAAGAATCCAATCATTTCCGTACTACTGGTATTCGCTGTTACATTCTCTGGATGCGGGGCGGTAGTTAATTCAGGGACAGTAAGCGGAGCGGTTATAATTGAAAACAATGACTCCGCCGAGTACAGTATCGAGATCGTCGTTGACGACACAAATGGGAGTACAATCAATTCTACATCGGTGACAATCGAGGGGAACAGCGAGCGACAACTGCGGCTAATACCTGAAACTGGAGAGTATCACGTTAGAGCAGAAATCGAGGACGGGGATGAGGAGGCAGAGATTGCGAGACAGGCTGACGGAAGCGCGGTCACGGTTGAAATTACAGACGGCGAGATAGACCTATCAGAAGGCAGATAGTAAACAAACAGACCGATATCTGGCAAAATCTACAGCGGTAGGGAGGCCCGCTCACTCTGCCGAATCAGCTCATGACAGAGATCCTGAAACGGCTATCGCTCGTTGCGGGACGCATCCTCTAGATTCAGCATACGACTCTTGACATCCCACCTGCGTCTCAACGGAACAGCCGGAACGCCTGGCTAGCTCACGTACACGGGAGAGCCTCGCGCCGGATCGCCTCTCGTCCACAGCGCTCACACCGATAGTACGTCTCGCCGGTCGGGTCCCCATACTGGTCGAACTCTGGATGCGGGCCAGAGATCGCAACCGACTGCCCGCCATCCGCCACGGCCGGGAACGAATCCGGCCGGTCACCACGCCGAGCCTCCGGGAGCCGACCATCGGGAGTGGGAACCCTCCCGGCCTGAATCTCCAGTTTCACCCGCCGGAGATGCTTGCAGCCGCCGTCGGGCTCGCGCTCCTGCCAGTCCGGGCAGCTACACTCCGCCGCCGCGATATCGACACGGTACGTGTTTCCGGATTCGGACTGGACATCGTACACACCGCCGGTCCGCCGGAGCGAGACGGTCATCGGCTCCTCACGAGCCCTCCGTGCTCTTCGAGCGGCGGCGCTGTCCGAGTCCGCGATACCTGACTCTGGGGAATGAATCTCTTCAGCCATTACCAACACCGGGACGCGACCCGCTTTGGCTCGCGCCCCGCCCGTCGGGGCGCCCAGAAACCGCCCAATCGCGACGACGACCGATGACCGACAGACCGGCGCCGCCTCTTTCCGGACCGCCTCGCGGAGGACGAGCCGGAGCACTTCCAATCGGCCGAGCTGATAGAGAGACGAGCGCATACCTCCGTCTTCAGGCGGAGGGCGAGCGGACACATCGGCCACGAACCACGGGCGATGGCTACCGGATTTCCCACCACAATCGTTTCCTCGTGGCCCCGTAACGGGGAGTGCCACGGACTCGGTGAGATGCCGGCCCCGAACCGCAAGGGGCAGCGACCAGCGGTGGTTCGCACGGCGACGACACGGATTCCGATGGGGTCATCCGAGAGACTTCGTCTCTCGTGATCACGAAAATCGAAGATTTTCGGACGACCTCATTGACCGGGCCACAGCCCTATACAGGGGAGAAAACGAGAGGTCCCCCGGTATGCTGCCGGTTCCCCGTGAGTGCGGGTTGGAACCCCGAACGCCACGCTCGGCGGAAATCCGATGGTCGGATTCAACGCCCTTCAGGGCGTGGAGGAGGTCAATTGACACCACTACACCCCGCAGCGGTGGTGGAGGCAGCGGCCAGGGCGGACGCGAGGAATGCGCGACGACGCATAGCTGTCGAGTCCGCCGGCAGCAGTAAAAACGTTGAACGACCAGGGTCGTCCTCGGATTCGAGCACTACCGTGGATGCCGACGGAGCCGTTTTTCCCTCTCGACACGAAGCGGTGGGCGTGGAACTGCACGTCCGGTACGAGGGCGACGACGACCCCGAGAAGTGCACGGCCCGCCGGCTCGCGAGGTTCGACGAGGTGGCACTGCACGACTCGGCGCGAGCGACGCCGCGGGGTATCGTGCTCGACCCGCACGCCGAGCAGGCGCTCTCGCCCGAGGACCGGACGGCGAGCGACCGGCTCGTCGCGCTGGACTGCTCCTGGGAAACCGCCGAGCGCGAGGCGTTCCGGCTTGACGGGCCCCACCGGGCGCTCCCCTTCCTCGTCGCGGCCAACCCGGTCAACTACGGGACGCCGTTCCAGTTGAATACCGCCGAGGCGTTCGCGGGGGCACTCTGCATCCTGGGCCACCGCGAGCGGGCCGAGGGGCTCCTCTCGCATTTCTCATGGGGGCACACGTTCCTCGAACTGAACGAGGAACCGCTACGCCGGTACGCCGACTGCGCCGACTCGGCGGAGGTGGTCGCCGTACAGCAGGAGTACCTGGAGGCCGGTGAGTGAGCGTGGACGGCTTTGATTCGCGTGACGTCCGGAATACAGCTGCTATCCTCGATATAAATCCGAAAATTCATATAATACAAGACTACTGTCGAGATTATATGGATGTGTCTGTTGTTGAAAGGAGAAAGCGAGCGCGGAGCCGGACGGGCGGCCGCTATCGCGGTCCGAATCCGACCGGCGGGTCGAGCGGACTCCGCGGCAGGTCCGGCGCCGGGTCAGGGTCGTTGTAGCCGCCGGGGGCCACGTCGTTCGGGCCCGTCGGGTAGCACAGCGACGCGAGCGCCTGGATCTGGTCGCGGCCCACGCCGAGTTCGAACTGGCCGCCACCGTACAGTGCGATGTCGTGTTCGGTGGCGTAGTCCAGCGTGTCGAACAGCGACCGTACGGTCCCGAATCGCGAGGGTTTGATGTTGAGCCACGAGGGCGCGAACGGCAGCGCCTCGACCGACTCGACACCCGTGATGGGGTAGTCCCAGGCGACGCGGTCCTCGTGGCCGTCGAGGACCGGTCGCGTCGCCTCGTTCAGGCGCGGGTCCTCGACGACGGCGTCCGGGAACGACTCGACGACGAGCCGGTAGCGGTCGGGGTCCGGCGT
Source organism: Halobacteriales archaeon QS_4_70_19 (assembly GCA_003020985.1). Classification (GTDB taxonomy): domain Archaea; phylum Halobacteriota; class Halobacteria; order Halobacteriales; family Haloarculaceae; genus Haloglomus. The sequence goes on from PXRM01000026.1 coordinate 24,721, forward strand.
CGTGTCCACGTCCGTCCCCTCGTACAGTCCCTTCAGGTCCAGCACCCGGACGCGGCCGGTCGCTACGAGCCGGCCGACGAGGGCGGCGTCCCAGTCGTCGGTGGGGTCGAGCTTGAACTCCACCTCGGGGTTCAGGTCGAGCAGTCGCTCGATGCGGTCGAATCCCGCGTCGCCCAGCCGCGTGCTGACGACGAACCGGACGGGGTCGTACTCGCGGTCGAGCACCTCGCCGAGCGTCCGGCCGGCCTGCCTGCAGGCGAGGTCCAGCGCCGCGGACTCGACCGCCCAGCGCCGGTAGTGGTGTGCCGTCTCGCGCTCCGGAGGCTCGGGGACCAGGGTCACGTCGTCGAGTGCGCGGGAGAACTCGTCGAGCGTCCACTCGCCCTCGAACGCGGCGAAGTCGGGGGCGGCCGCGGCCAGCGCGTCGTGGTCGGGCGCGTCGTAGGTCACGTCCTCGCCGCGGCCGGTGGCGCCCGCACCCGAGAGCGCGAACGTCGTCGAGACGCGGGTGAAGTCACTGGAGGTGTCACGTTCGTGGCGCGTCCGCTCGTGGCGCTCGACCGTGAGCGGGAGGTCCGCGACGGCGTCGTAGAGGGACATGCACCCGGAGACGCCCCGGGACGAAATAACAGTTCGTGGTGCCCGGAGTGCCGCCCGCCCTCCTGGTCAGGCGGGGTCGTTCGCCGCCGCCAGGGGGGCGCGGCCGGTACCCAGCAGCCAGCCGGCGTGCAGCAGGACGACGACGGCCAGCGCCGCGATGACGCCCGCCACGACGATCAGGCCGCCGACCGCCGCCGCACCGGACACATCGGCCCTGCCCGGCGCGCCGGCGGCCACGACCTGCAGGGCGGCCGGCACGGCGAGGACGCCCAGGCTCTCGACGACCCGGAACGCGACGTGGGCCCGCCCGCGCCCGGTGAATCGGTCGAGGCCGTCCCGGAGGAGCTCCCAGCCGTCGGCCGGCAGGTGGGCCAGGAGGACGAGCCACAGCAGCCCCAGCGCGGCCGCGGCGAGCAGCCAGACCGCCCCGAACCCCACCAGGGGCTGGAGCGTCGTCGCGTCGAGGACGACCCACGGGACGGGCCCGAGCCCGACCGCCAGCGCGGCGAGCGCCGCCTCCACCCGGAGCAGCGGCGGGAGCGACGCGACCGCCGTGGGCGTCGTTCGCATACCTGCTCGTCACCGGAGAGCCGATGAGTGTCTTCCGGCGCCTTCTGTCGGCCCCGTCCCGCGGCCGCCCCCCGGTGCCCCGAGTTCGAGTCCCGGCTCGGCCCGGGCTCCCCGGCGTCTCGGCACCCTGGTTCCGCACATACGTTCGCCGGCAGCCGGCCGTGACTCCCGGTTTTTTGTCCGCCGGCCGCGGGGTCCCGGTATGGACGACGCCGACGCCGGGTACGACGCCTCGGCCATCACGTTCGGGACGGACGGCTGGCGGACGACGCTGGACGAGTTCACCGACGCTCGCGTGCGGATGGTCGGGCAGGCCGTCGCCGACTACCTCGACGCCGAGGGGGAGACGGGGACGGTCGCGGTCGGCTACGACGCCCGCGAGACCTCGCGGGGGTTCGCGGAGGAGCTCTCGCGGACCCTCTGTGCGAACGGGCACGACGTCCTCGTCTCCGAGCGGGACTGCCCGACGCCGGCCGTGGCGTGGACGGTCACGGACCGCGACCTGGCGGGCGGGCTGATGGTCACCGCGAGCCACAACCCGCCGGAGTACAACGGCGTCAAGCTCCTCCCCGGGGACGGCGCACCCGCGCTGCCCGCGGTCACGGACCGGTTGGAGGCGACCCTCCGGGCGCCGGACCCGCGCCCCGAGGCGGAGTGGGGGGCCGTCGACGAGGCCGACCTCGTCGGGCCGTACGTCGACCACCTGCTGAGCTTTCTGGGCCTCGGTGACGGCGGCCTCTCGGGGCTGACGGTCGCGTACGACGCGATGCACGGGAGCGGACGGGGCGTGACCGACCGGGCGCTCGAACGCGCGGGCGCGGACGTGGTCCGCCTCCGGACCGACGCCGACCCCACCTTCGGCGGGACGCCGCCGGAACCCGCCGAGGCGCGGCTGGACGACCTCGTCGCGCGCGTCACCGGCGGCGACGCGGACCTCGGGGTGGCCAACGACGGCGACGCCGACCGCATCGGCGTCGTCGCCCCCGAGGAGGGGTACGTCGACGCGAACCTCCTGTTCGCGCTCGTCTACGACCACCTCCTCGACGCGCGCTCGGGCGGGGCGGTCCGCACGGTGTCGACCACCTTCCTCGTGGACCGCGTCGCGGCGGCCCACGACGAGTCCGTCGCGGAGACGGCGGTCGGGTTCAAGTGGGTCGCCGAGGCGATGGCCCAGACGGACGCCCTGCTGGGTGGCGAGGAGTCCGGCGGCTTCGGCGTCCGGGGCCACCTCCGCAACAAGGACGGCGTGCTGCTGGCGCTGCTGGCCGCGGCCGCCGCGGCCGACGAACCGCTGGACCACCGCCTCGGGCGCATCCGCGAGGACTACGGCGACATCCACCAGGATCGCGTCAGCGTCGACTGCCCGGACGACCGCAAGGAGGCAGTGGTCGCGGGGCTGGGCGAGACGCTCCCCGAGCAGGTCGCCGGCGTCGAGGTCGAGGCGGTCAACGACGTGGACGGGTTCAAGATCCTGCTCGCGGACGGGACCTGGCTGCTGATCCGCCCCTCCGGGACGGAACCGAAGATGCGGGTCTACGCCGAGGCCGGCGACCCCCAGCGGGTCGCGGGGCTGCTGACCGCCGGCCGGGAGCTGGTCGAACCGCTCGTCTGACCCCGCCTGGAGCCCGCTCCTGCTAGTTTGAGCTCTCAGGGAGCGGCGGTGTTCAGATAAGCCCCTGCGATGGCCGGGCAGTCGAGCGCGCGCGGGCTTTCAACACTCCAGTTTCCGGCGTGGTGGCGCCCACACTGACTCCCTTACCTGAACACTACCCGGGGAGCGTCGGAGAGGGCATGAGTACAGCCACCGGACAGTCCCGAACGTACGACGTACAGCTCGCGGCCCTCGGCGCGCGGCTCGACGTCGCCCCCGAGGAGAGCGAGAGCGGCGTCGCGGTCGTCTACCACACGCTCGCGCCCCACGCGCTCGGCGCCCCGCTCCACCGCCACAGCCGCGAGGACGAGATCTCCCGCGTCGTCCGTGGTGAGCTGACCGTCATGCAGGACGGCGAGATCACCACGGCCGCCCCCGGCGAGACGGTCGTCAAGCCCCGGGGCGTCCGGCACACCTTCCGGAACGCCGGCAACGAGCCGGTCGGGTTCGTTGAGGTCATCGCGCCCGGCGAGTTCGCGGCCTGCTTCGGCGAGGCCGCCGACACCGTCCCGGCGGGCGGGCTGCCCGACCAGGCCGCGCTGGACCGGCTCACCGAGCTCGGCGTCGAGTACGGGATGGAATCGCGGATGGAGAGCATCTCCGAGCCGCTGCCCGAACACGGCTCAGCATCCGAGTGTCCGACCCGCTCCCCCTCCGCACTCGGGCGGATCGATAATTCTCTCCCGGACAAGTCGATAATACCTTGCTTCTATTCAAGATATCCGATATATCTTCTCTCTTCCGGACTTTCGATATCGAAACCCACCATTTCGTAGAACTCTACGACGTTCGCGTCGAACTCCGCGACGAGCCGCTCGCGCCGCGCGGCCGCCGCCGCGACCAGCGCGCTGCCGATTCCCTGGCCCTGCCGCCCCGGTCTGACGGCGACCGCCTCGACGCGTTCGCCGTCCAGCACCAGCGCGCCGAGCACGCGCCCGTCGGCCACGGCGACCAGCACGTCCCGCTCCCCGGCCATCGTGGCCTCGCGGTCCACCTGCAGGCCCGCCATGTCGACGATACTGAGCGCTGTCGCGCGCTCGCCCTCGCGGGCCGGGCCGACGGTCACCTCCGGCGGCGGGTCGGCGGTCGACGGCGCGGCCGGTTCGCGGTCCTCGCCCCGCCCGTCGTTGTTCTCCCCCTCCATCGTCACCGCCCTACGCGTCCACCTCGGCGCCGCGCTCGCGGAACGCCCCGTAGTGGTCGGCCGGGCGGTTGGCCTGTGCCTGGCACTTCGTGCAGTAGTAGTCCCGCATCAGGAGGAGGACGACCGCGTCGGTGTCGTCGTCCAGCGCGTCGAAGTCGAAGCGGTCCGGCCCGGCGCCGACGTCGGGGGCGGCGACCGGGGGGGCCGAATCGCCGACCAGTTCGTGGCTGTCTCGGTCGTCTGGCTCATGTCACCGGGTTCGGGGTCGAGCGACTTCAACGGCCGGGCGGCCGTGTCCGGACCGCGCCGAACCGGAACGGCTCGTTCATGCGTGGCGCCCATCGCCACCCTTCACGAGACGCAGCACCTCGACCCGCTCGTGCTCGACGGGGGCATCCTCGGGGACCGGCGCCCCTTCGACCAGCACGGTCGCCTCGTGGGGGGAGAACGAGCACGCACGGAGGAGGTCGGCGTAGGTCGCGTCGCCCGGGAGATCGAGGTCGCGCTCGCCCTCGCCGACGACGTCGGCGGTCACCTGCATCCGCGCCGTCTTGGCTGCCGCCGTGTTTGAGCGTGACGCTCGGCGGCCGGTCCGGGGCGAGGTGCCGCCGGAGGCATCCGTGGTGAGACACGCGGCCGCCGGACACGCTGCGGCCGCGGCGATACCCGACAGCGGGACCCACCCGGCCGCCGACCGGCGGTTCCACGCCTCGCGGACCGTTCAGGGCCGGAGACCGCAAAGAGCAATCCTTAACGGGTGAGGCCCACCCACACACGAACGACACATGACCAAAGTGAGCGTCATCGGCGCCGCGGGAACCGTCGGCGCGGCGGCCGGCTACAACATCGCGCTTCGCGACATCGCGGACGAGCTCGTCCTCGTGGACATCCCGGACATGGAGGAGACCACCATCGGGCAGGCCGCGGACACGAACCACGGCGTCGCCTACGACTCCAACACGACCATCCGCCAGGGTGGCTACGAGGCGACCGAGGGCTCGGACGTGGTGGTCATCACGGCCGGTATCCCGCGCGAGGAGGGCCAGACCCGCATCGACCTGGCGGGCGACAACGCGCCCATCATGGACGACATCGGCTCCTCGCTGGTCGAGTACAACGACGACTTCGTCTCCATCACGACCTCGAACCCGGTGGACCTACTGAACCGCCACCTGTACGAGTCGGGCGACCGCGACCGGCACGAGGTCATCGGCTTCGGCGGCCGGCTCGATTCTGCGCGCTTTCGCTACGTCCTCTCCCGGCGGTTCGACACCCCCGTCGAGAACGTCGAGGCGACCATCCTCGGCGAGCACGGCGACGCGCAGGTCCCCGTCTTCTCGAAGGTCCGCGTCGACGGCCGCGACCCCGAGTTCTCCGCGGACGAGAGGGAGGAGATCCTCGGCGACCTGCAGGAGTCCGCGATGGACGTCATCTCGCGCAAGGGCGCGACCGAGTGGGGCCCCGCGACGGGCGTCGCCCACATGGTCGAGGCCGTCGTCCGCGACACGGGCGAGGTGCTCCCCGGCTCGCTCGTCCTCGACGGCGAGTTCGGCTACGAGGACACCGCCTTCGGCGTCCCCGTCCGCCTCGGCTCGAACGGCATCGAGGAGGTCGTCGAGTGGGACCTCGACGAGTACGAGCAGGAGCTGATGGACGAGGCCGCCGAGAAGCTCTCCGACCAGTACGAGAAGATCTCGTAAGCAGCCGCCCGACGTCTCGCTCTCTCCGTACTCCCCGGCCACGCCGCCCGCGTCAGGGGATCAGCTGCTCGCCGTCGTCGTCGTAGACCGTGATGGCCTCGACCGGGCAGGCCCGCGCTGCGAACTTCGCGTCCAGCCCGGCGTCGTCGGGAATCTTCCGGACGAACGTGTCCGCCTCCGCCTCCTCCCCGTCGACCAGCACCGCCTTCCCGGCGGTCTCGTCCTTCTCGAACCCGTCCCACTCCGCGACGCACTGGAACATCCCGATGCAGGTGTCCCGGTCGTACTCGATGCGCATACGGCGGCTTCGGCGGGTGGTGGCATAGGCGTGGCGACGACCGGGTCGGGGCGGCCGGCCGTCCCGCCGGGGATGCGCCGGCAAACCGTTTTCCTCTCCGCGACAGTAGTTCCACGTATGCCCGCGACACTCGACAGTGAACGAGCGGCGGTCGTCGTCGTCGACATGCAGAACGGCTTCTGCAAGCCGGACGGCGCGCTGTACGCCCCCGGCAGCGAGGCGGTCGTCGAGCCGATCGTGGACCTCGTCGAGCGGGCCCGCGAGGCGGGGGTCCGGGTCGTCTACACCCGGGATGTCCACCCGCCGGGCCAGTTCGACGGGAACCACTACTACGACGAGTTCGAGCGCTGGGGCGAGCACGTCGTCGAGGGGTCCTGGGAGGCCGAACTCGTCGACGAACTCGACGTGCGCGACGAGGACCTCGTCGTCGAGAAGCACACGTACAACGCGTTCCACGGGACGGAACTGGACGGCTGGCTCACCGCCCGCGGCATCGACGACCTCGCCATCTGTGGGACGCTCGCGAACGTCTGTGTGCTCCACACCGCCGGCGCCGCGGGGCTGCGCGACTACCGGCCCGTCCTCGTCGAGGACGCCATCGGCTGCATCGAGGAGGACCACCGGGAGTACGCGCTGGACCACGCCGACTGGCTGTTCGGCGAGGTGGAGACGAGCGCGGACGTGACGTTCGCGTGAGCGGGGACGACAGCACCGAAAGCGGGGACGCCCGTGCAAGCACGGTCGCCCTCCGCCGGTTCGACCCCTCGCGCGACGACGCGGCCGCCCTCCACGCGCTCCACGAGCGGGCCCTGCGCGACGCCGGGACCGACCCCGCCGACGTGCCCGGGACGGAGGACCTGGACGACGTGCCGGGGACGTACCTGGCCGGCGGCGAGTTCCTCGTCGGCCACGGGGACGGCTCAGTCGTCGCGATGGGCGGCTTCCGACCCGCGAGCGACCTCCCGTCGGGCGGTCACGAGGGGTTCGAGCCGGGCGCGGCCGCCACCGACGACGCCGTCGAACTGTTCCGCATCGCGGTCGACCCCACCGTGCAGGGGCGGGGTCTGGGTGGCGACCTGCTCGCCGAACTGGAGCGGCGCGCCGCCGCGACCGGGTTCGCGTGGGCCGTCCTCACGACGGCGGCCCACCAGCGCGCCGGTGTCGAACTCTACCGTTCCCGGGGCTACCGGGAGGTCGGCCGGATGCAGCAGGGCGAGTACGAGCTCGTCCGGTTCGAGAAGCGGCTATAGTGACGTATTATCGAATAATGAGTCGAACAACTCGGATATGTCATCGATTACCCAGTAACATCGTATTCGCGGAGAGCGTTGCCGCAGTCCAGTTCCCTCAATCCGCCGTGCCCGCGACCGTCGGGCGTGAGCGACGCTCTCCACTGCCGGCCCGTCCGTCCGGCCGACGCCGAGCGGGTTCGAGCCGTCTACGAGCGCGCGATGCGGAACGCCGACGCCCTCCTGCCGGGCGCGGACCACTCCGACCTCGACGCGCCGACCGAGGCGTACGCGGACGGCGCCTTCCTCGTCGGCGAGGTCGGAACCGGGGCCGGGACCGAGGTGGTCGCGGTCGGTGGCGTGCGGCCGGTCGAGGACGGCGACGACGCGGCCGCGTTCGAGTTGAAACGGGTGGCCGTCCTGCCCGCGCACCAGGGGCAGGGGTACGGACGGGCCATGGTGCGGGCGCTGGAGGCGGCCGCGCGTGACCGCGGCGCCGAGCGCTTCGTACTGGAGACCGGCGAGGACCAGCGCGCGGCGCAGGGACTCTACGAGTCGCTGGGCTACGAGTGCGTCGAGCGGGTGTCGTACGCGGGCGGCGAGGTGGTCGGGCTCGGGTACGCCCGCGAGCCCTGACTATTCGGCCGCGTCGCCGGCGTCGGGGTCGCGCTCGGAGTTGAACAGCCGGTAGGCGCCAGTCCCCGCGGCGACGGGTTTCTGCCCCTCGCCCGGCACCTCGCTGACGACCTCGATGTAGGAGACGCCGACGCTCCCGCCGGCGCGGATGGGCTCGGCGGTCGCCACCAGGTCGCCCCCGGCCCGCCGGAGGTAGTTGACGTTGAGGGTGATGGTGGCGATGCCGTCGTTGACGGGGTCGACGAGGTACGGCCGGAGCGCGATGCCGCCGGTCGTGTCGACCAGTGTCGAGGCGACGCCGCCCTGGACGGTGGGGGGTTCGGTCGGGTTCGTGAGCTTCTCGTCGAACGGGATGCGCCCGACCAGCCGGTCGGCGGTGAACTCCTCGACGGTGAAGCCGAGCCACGACAGGAACTGGTGCTGGTTCTCCAGATACTCCGTAATCATCGCCGCGGCGTCCTCCGGCATCTCGTGGGCTGGCTCGTCGGGCATCGCGCCGTGGTTTGTGGGAGCGTGGCATGTAGCCTGTGGTTCGGTGGTGGCGCGGGCGGTGACCCCGGGACGATGCGAACGGCCGTACCTGGATATACGGCCCCTAACCGCTCCGATACCCGGGAACGGGGCCGTCGTGGGACGGAAGACCTTTACTCGCCGAACGGCGCCATCCGAGCAGATGGCCACGGACACGGAGGCCCCGTCGCGGTCGCTCGCCGCCCGGCGGTGGCTGCTGGACTACGGCGTGTTCGTCCTGTTCGGGACGATCGCGGCCGCCGGCATCTACCTGTTCCTCTCGCGGGACGCCGAGTTCGCCCACCGGCTCCTGGAGGACGAGCGCTACTGGATGCTCGCGATGTTCGCGCTGTTCGTGCTGGAGGGCGCCATGCTGCTGTACTTCGCCCCCAGCGAGAGCCTCGTCCCGGTGGCGCTGTTCGCCGTCGGTCGGTCGCCCGAGGACATCGCCGTCGTCGTCGGCATCGCCGTGCTGGGCGCGACCGTCGGCCAGTACCTCCTGTTCCTGCTGGCGAAGCGGGGCGGCCGCGAACGGCTGCTCGAACGCCCGTGGTTCCGGGTGAGCGAGGAGCGCCTGAACCGCTTCGACGGCTGGTTCGACCGCTGGGGGCCGCTGGTCGTCCCGGTGTCGAACTCGCTGCTGTTCACGCGTGGCATGCTCACCGTCCCGGCCGGCTTCGCGGAGATGGACGACCGGCAGTTCGTCGCTCTCTCGGCGCTCGGGACGCTCTCGTTCGAACTCGTCCTCGCGGGGCTGGCGCTGGGCGTCTTCGAGTTCCTCGGCATCTAACGGCGGCCCCCGGTCACCATCCGGCCGAGCGTCACCAGGCCGCCGAGCGCGACCACGAACCCGTCCGAGACGAGCCGGTAGGCCAGGATGACGGCGCCGGCGGCCGCCACGTCCAGCCCGAGCGCCGTGACCAGCACCGTCCCCAGCGCGAGGTCGACGCCGCCGGCGCCCGCAGGGAGGGGGACGGCGTTGCCGAGGCTCGATAGCGGGACGGCCAGCAGTGCGAGCGCCGGGACCGCCGAGTGGCCGAGCGCGACCAGCGTTGCCGACAGCGCGAGCGCGGCGGCCACCCAGCCGGCCGTCGTCAGGGCGAACGCCAGCGCCAGCGCCGGCCGGTCCCGCCCCATCGACCGGAACGTCTCGCCCACGCCCGCGAGCGCACGGTCCACACGGGCCGGGGCGAGCACCGCCGCGACCCGGTCGGAGAGAGCACCCACGGTCCGTCGCCCCAGTGCGGCGAGCGCGTGGACCAGCCGCGTCGCCGGTCCCGGCCGCACGGCCACGAGCCCGCCCACGGCCAGGACGGCCGCGACCGCCAGCGTCAGCGCCGGGAGCAGCAGACGCGCCTCCGCCGCGACGCCGGGTGTCGCGACGGTGATGAGGGCGACGGCCGCCGCGACGACGGCCGCGGGGAATCCGACGAGCTTGCCGGCCGTCGCGGCGGCGAGGTCGCGCTCGTACGGCAGCGGGGTCAGCTGCCCCAGCGCGTACGCCATCACGGCGGGTCCGCCGAGGCGACCGCCGGGGAGCGTGAGCTTCGCGAAGTTGCCCGCGAGGTAGGCGAGCAGGAACCGCCCGGGTGGGGTGGGCGCGTCCGCGGCCCGGAACAGGGCGCGCTGGGCCTCGCTCCAGCAGGCGGTCGCCAGCAGGGTGGCGCCCGCACCTGCGGCGAGCCACCGTCGCTCCGCCCCCGCGAGGTCCGCGAGGACGCGCCGGGGCCCGACGGCGACCAGGAAGCCGGCCAGGAGGGCGAGGACGGCCACGACGACCACCAGCCGGCGGGCCCGCGGACTCTCCCGGAGGCTCGCCAGCCACCCGTTGCGCTCGGTCGACACTGCCGGACGGTCGCCCGCCGGCGGTATCAGTCCACCGTCGACCTCCCGGTCGTCGCTCGTGGGAGTGCCCGACTGCCGACTCGCCCGCGCGACGTGGCGGTGACCGATGGTGGAAGTGTACGTCCTCGGGCTGACGCTGCTGGGGGTCTGTGTCCTCGCGTCGGCCGTCCTCGTCCCGGTCGTCGTCCACGGGCTCGCCGCCGCCGCCCCGATCGTGAGCATCCTGGCCCGCCGGGGCGACGCCCGGGCGCTCCCGCCAGCCGTCGTGACGGCACTGTCGTGTCAGACGTTCCGGCAAGACGCTCGCCCCGACCGCGATGGTTCCCGAATCCTGAGAACGACCGAAAGGCGGTCTCAGCGGCCGGGAATCTGCTCCTCCGTCTTTTATCATGGCCCCCGCAGGAACTGATATGACGACGAACATCGGTGCACCCGGCGACGGTATCGGACGACGCGAGTTCCTCGCTGCGACGGGGACGGTCGGTGTGACGGCTGCTGCGGGCTGTACGGCGCTGAGCGACCCGGGCGTGAAGGAGGTCGACCCCGGCGCGGGTCGCCAGCGGCTCGGGAGCGATCTCCCGACGACGGACCCGCCGGAGGTCGTCGACCTGGAGGAGCGCGGGAACGAGGTGACGCTGAAGGCGAAGGCGGCGGCCCACGAGGCTCACCCGCTGGAGAACATGGGGGGCCCGGTCCGACTGCCGCAGGTGTGGGCCTGGCAGGCCGACGACGGTCCGGCCAGCGTGCCGGGCCCCATCCTCCGGACGACGGAGGGCTCCTCGGTCGAGGTGACGCCGGAGAACACGATGTCGATGCCCCACACCGTTCACTTCCACGGCTCGCAGACCGCCTGGAAGGACGACGGGGTGCCGACGACGACCGACCCGGAGCGCATCTAGGTGGACTGTCCCGGGGGACTGGCTCCCCGGAGCCGGTACAACTACGTAACGCACCACATTATCGGGGAACGCCAGCATTAACTGGAATCGAGGCGGATTAGTGACATAATTCGGGCATACGGGAACTGTCATGTCCGCGGGTGCCGGGCGAGCGTTGAAACGGCTCCGCGTGCTACCGGTTGGCATGAGCGCCTCCGGACTCTGTCAAATCTGCGAGCAGCGCGAGATCGAGGACGGCTGCGCCCGGTGCGGGCGCCTGATCTGCGAGCACCACCTCGAGGAGGGGGCGGGTCTCTGCGTCGAGTGCTACGCGGAGGTCGGCGGGAGCTGGGAGGACGACGACGGCACGGGCCAGGACGGTCCCGGCCCCGACGGCGTCGACACCTACGAGTTCTGACCGGGCCGCTGGCCGGACCGTCCGAGCCTAGCGTTATCGGCCCCGCGCTGGAACCGGCTCTCGATGCGCGTCGCAGCGTTCACCGACCTGACCGGACCGAACGGGGTGACCATCGTCGAGCGACCGGACCCGGAGCCGGGACCGGGGGAGGCGGTCGTCGACGTCGAGGCCTGCGCGATAAACCGCCACGACCTCCGGATCCTCGAGGGCGACTCCGCGATGGTCGACACCGACGACCTGCCCTTCGTCAGCGGGCTGGACGTCGCCGGGACCGTCGCCGACGTCGGCGACGGCGTGACGGCGGTCGAGCCCGGCGACCGGGTCGTGCTCTGCCCGAACGAGACCTGCGGACAGTGCCGCTTCTGCCGCGAGGGCCCGGAGAACCAGTGCGAGCGGTACAGCCTGTTCCACGGGGGCCTCGCCGAGGCCGCGTGCGTCCGGGCCGACCGGCTGCTCCCGCTCCCGGAGTCCGTGGCCACGACGACGGCAGCCGCGCTTCCGACCGCGTACATGACCGCCTACCGGATGCTCCAGCGGGCGCAGGCCGGGCCGGGGGACCTCGTCTTCGTCCCCGGCGCGACCGGCGGCGTCGGCGTCGCGAGCGTCCAGCTCGCGGCCGTCCTCGGGGCGCGGACCGTCGGCACCTCCTCGTCGGCCGCGAAGCTCGACCGGCCGGCCGACCTCGGGCTCGACCACGGGGTCCAGGGGACCGACCCGGACGAACTGCGCGAGTCGGTCGGGGCCGTCGGTACGCCGGACGCGATCCTGAACCACCTCGGCGGGCCCTACACGGAGCTCGGGCTCGACCTCGTGCGCCGGGGCGGCCGGATGGTGATCTGCGGGCGGACCGCCGGCAGCCGCTCCGAGTTCGATGTCCCGGACCTGTTCCTCGGCCACAGGCGGGTCATCGGGAGCACCATGGGGACGCAGGGCGACCTGGAGATGCTGGTGGACCTCGTGGCCACGGGCGACCTCGCCCCCGAGGTCGAGGACACCTACCCCCTCGCAGCGACTGGCGAGGCGTTCGCCGCGATGCAGGACCGGGGCGCCGTCGGGAAGCCCCTCGTCACGAACTGAGTCGTGGGCGAACGCGTCTCACCCGAAGACAGCGTGCAGCGCCGTCAGCAGCCACCAGAGGCCGCCGACTGCCACGAGCCCGCCGAACACCTTCGTCAGGGCGACGTTCCAGTCCGCCGGTTCGATCTCGTGTTTCGGGGTCTTGCTCCCGATGGCGTCGAGCTGCTCCTGGAACCGCGCGATCGCGTGGGCGTACCGGTAGATCGCCACCCCGCCGAGGAGGACGACGGGTCCCAGCACCAGGCCGCCGGGTGCCGGGCTCTCCCGGCTCGAGACCGGGCCGTCGTCGTCATCGGGGTCGGCCGGCGGCGTCGGCCCGTCGAACAGGTCCGACTCCGTCGGCGTCGGGGTCGGTGGCGTCCAGGCGCCGACGGCGATCTCGTCGAGGTACGCCCGCGACCGGAGTTCGACGTTCCAGGTCGCGTTCGTGGTGCCCGTCGCGGCGGTCACGTCCCACTCGTCCGGCGGCCGGGTGGTCGCCTCCTGCACGCCGACGCGGACCGTCCCGTTCGACTCGAACCGCACGGTCAGGTCGAAGAAGCGGCCCGAGGGGGCGGTCAACTGCGTCCGGGTGGTGTCGCTCGTGCCCGCCGGCCGGACGACGACGGCCACGGACGCGTCGTTCTCGCGGTCGACGTTCGTCACTGCGACCGAGGCCGCCGGCACACCGGTCTCGTTCCGTGCGACGACGCGGACGGCGCCGTCCTCGCCGGGGTCGACGGTCGCGCGGAGGACGCCGCGGTGCCCGTCGAGGGTGGTCGCGGTGAGCGTCGCCGACCCGTTCGTCACGGCCAGCGAGCAGTCGCCGTTCGCGCCGATGGGGAGCAGCTCGCCGCCGGTCCAGTCGCCGGCGGTGTCGTTCGCGAGCCCGGCAGCGTAGTCGTACTCGCCGTCGAGGTAGTTCAGGTGGCCGCTCCCGTCGCGGAACTCGCAGCCGTCCGGTTGCGGGGCGACTGTCGAGGCCGGGGGGTCTCCGGTGGGGCCGGCGCTCACCGTCGCCGCGCTCGCCGCGACCAGCACGGCGACGACCAGTGCGAACGCGAGGCTCGGAACGAGGGGGTCTCGGGCGTGCATCTGTGGAGGGGGGTAGCTCGGGGACCGACGCGTGCTGCGCTCGATTCCTCGTGACACTCCCGGCGTCAAAAGCTATCGGTACTCGTTGAGCCGGCGCTGCAGCCGCCGGGCCGCGTCGCCCGCCGCGTCGAAGTAGGCGTCCGGGTCCCGCGCGTCCTCGCCGGCGAAGACGATGCCGCGCGAGGAGTTGACCAGCCCGACGCCGTCGGCCAGGCCGTACTCGACGGCGGCCTCCGCGTCCCCGCCCTGCGCGCCCACGCCCGGGACGAGGAAGGGGAGGTCCGGGACGACCTCGCGGACCGACTCCAGCTCGTCCGGCGTCGTGGCGCCGACGACGAGGAACACGTCGGCGGTCGCCGCCTCGTCCCACTCGGCGCAGCGCTGGGCGACGTACTCGTAGAGGCGCTTGTCGTTGCCGACGGCGAGGTTCTGGAAGTCCGCGCCGCCGTCGTTCGAGGTGCGCGCGAGGACGACCACGCCCGCGTCCGTGCGGAGGAACGGCTCCAGCGAGTCCCGCCCGAGGTACGGGTTGACGGTGATGGCGTCGGCGTCCAGCCCGTCGGAATCGAGCGCGCGGGCGTACTGGCGCGCGGTGTTGCCGATGTCCCCCCGTTTCGCGTCGAGCAGGACGGGGACGCCCTTCCCGTGGGCGTAGGCGACCGTCTCCCGGAGCGCGCGCCAGCCGTCCGGGTCCTCGTAGAACGCGGCGTTGGGCTTGTAGCAGGCGGCGTACTCGTGTGTGGCGTCGATGATGCGGCGGTTGAACGCCCAGCGCGGCAGGTCGTGGTCGGCCACCGCGTCAGGGAGGCGGTCCGGGTCGGGGTCGAGTCCGACCGAGACGACGCTGTCGACCGCCTCGATGCGGGCCCGGAGGTCCTCACGGAAGCTCATGGCGTGGTGCTCGACTGGGGGCGGCAAGGGGGTTGCGTTCGTCGGACCGGGGCTGGCGGGCTACCGGCGGCACCGTTGTGCGGACGACAACCCTCAAACCGGCCACCCCCCAACGGGGGAGCGTGCTAGAGGCGGTCGGCTTCGACCTCGACGGGACGCTCCTCGTGGCCGGACGGTCCCGGGAGGCCCTGCTCCACGACGCCTGCGAGCGGGTGGGCGCACCGCGGCTCCCGCGGGCGGCCTACCTCCGGGTCCACCGCGACCAGCAGGACGTGGCCGACCGCGAGGCCGTCTTCGCCGCGCTGCTGGCGGCCGAGGGGGTGGACGACGTGGCCCCGGGCGCACTCGCGACGGCGTACGACACCGTCGTGGCCGAGGCGACCGGGCCGCTGCCGGGGGCGGCCGCCCTCGTCGAGCGGCTGCGCGAGCGCTACCGCGTCGGTCTGCTGACCGACGGCCCCGTCGAGACGCAGCGCCGCAAACTCCACCGCAACGGGTGGGCGTCTCTGTTCGACGCCGTCGTCGTCACGGGGTCGCTGCCGGCACCGAAACCCGACGAACGAGCGTTCGAGACGCTCTGCGAGACGCTCGATGTGCCGCCGGAACGGACGGCGTACGTCGGTGACGCCCCGGAGGCCGACGTGGCGGGCGCCGCCGCCGCCGGCCTCCGCCCGGTGCAGGTGCTGTACGAGGGCGGTCCCGACCCGCATCCGGCCGCGGCCGCGACGGTCGAGCGAGCGTCGCTCCCGGCGGCCCTGCCGGCCGTCCTCGACGGGCTCGGCGGCTAGAGAGCTGCCGAACGACGGAGAGAACTCACGAGACCCCGGCCGTTCGACGACTGTCTGACACGCTCGCGTGAAACACTGGCAAACAGGCCATGGATTTAAGTCGGCGCGTGCCCGTACGCTAGTCATGGCCGCGTACAGTCGGCCGGCCCTGCGGAATCTGTTCGACGACTCGCCCACCCCGCACATCGCCCATCCGCCGCGGACCCATCACCGAGACTACTACCTCGCAGCCGATGGGTCGTTCCGGCAGTCGGGCGACGGTGGGCTGGGCGTCCTCATCGAGACCCGGGACGGGGGCACCGTCGCGCGGCTGGCGATGCCCGACCGGGTCCCGGACAACAACGTCGCCGAGTACCGGGCGCTGCATCTCGGACTGGACGTGCTCGCCGAGCACGCCCACCCGGAGGCACGCGTCGGTGTCCTCGTCGACCACGACGACCTCGCGGCCAACGTCAACCGGGCGACGCTGGCCGCGAAGGGCGACCGCCCGCCGCATCCGTATCGGGTGCCGCGGGCGGCGCGCCACCACTGGCGGGGCATCCGCGCCCGCGTAGCGCGCTTCGCGGAGCTGCGTGCCGCGCGCATCGACTCCCGCGAGAACCCCGCCCACCCGCTCGCGAACACGCCCGAGCAGTACCGCGGCGTGCAGGTCCGTCCCGACCCCGACGACCTGCCCGGCGAGCCCGCGGACCTCCGCGAGGAGTCGGGTACTCGCGACCGCGGGAGCGAACAGGTCCCGCCGCCGTCACGGGCCGACCGACACGCCTCCGACTAGGGCGGCCGACGCGGACGCCCCGCGGCCCCGGGGGGCCCGCGCCCTCTCTCACGCCTCGCTCGTCGCTCCCGAGCGGCGGGACCGGGCGAAACGGTTAGGGTCTCGCCGGGAGAACCACGGGACGGAACCGTAATGACCGACCGAACCCGCCAGGCACCGGAGGGGTCCGAGTCCAGTTCCGCGTCCGACGCCGACTACCCGCAGACGTGGATGGACGGGATCGACGAGGTGCTGGACGAGGCGATGACCCGCGACGAGGGCCTCGAACTCACCGCGGAGGACCTCCAGGTCGAGGTACCGCTTCGCTTCGGCGAGAGCACCCCCCGAGCCGAGTGGGGGCTCGACGGCAGCGTCCGCATCGACGTGGAGGGCGAGCGCGGCCCGCTGGCCGAGTGGGTCCGACTCTGGGGCGCGCAGTTCCCCGAACGAAGAAACGGAGAGGATAAGTAGTACAAATGCAGAATATATAAGAAAAAACGTCCCATTCAGCCTAAGATAAGAATATTGATGAATTATGAACGGGTTCTTTGTCGCATACCGCGCGACCGAAGGGAGCGCGGTTTTACCGCTGGCGAGCGGAGCGAGCCAGCGGCATTTTTCTGAACGTTTTTTCCGCCGAAAGGGGCCCGCAGGGCGGCGGAGCCGCCCGAGGACACCCGAGGCGGAAAAAAGCTCCTGTTAGTCGTCGCCCGCAGCCGGCGACGGCGTGGTGCCGCCCTCGCCGTCGTCGAGCTTGACGAGCTCCTCCACGTCGGGGATGTCGGCCTCGGCGTCCGTGATGATCTCGATGCGCCGGGTGAGCTTGTCGGAGGCGTACTCGACGAGCGCGGAGGGGTCGACGAAGCCCGAGTCGGAGTAGGAGACGACGCCGGCGATGTTGGGCATCTGCTCCTGGAGGACGTCCTGGACGACCTGCTCGTCGACCTCGCCGCCGGCGAGGTGCTGCTGGACCTTGTACATCCCGAAGCCGACGTGGCGCCCCTCGTCGGAGCGAATGTAGCTGACACCCTCGATGAGGGCCTCCAGGTCGGGGAAGTCGGGGGCGTCGGCCGTCGTGATGTCGCCGCCGCTGTCGGAGAACCCGGATGCGAGGCCGTAGTAGCCCGTCTGGGCCAGTACGGACTCGACGGCGAGGTGGTAGTGACAGAACGCCCGGACGCGGTTCTCCGGCGTGTCGTTCTCGAGCAGCTCGTGCATGGCCGCCTCGGTGTCGTCGAACAGCCGCTCGTAGGCCGGCATGAAGTACCGGTCGTCCGTGGGGTCGGTGACCTCGATGCCGTGGTGCTTGGCGACCGGGTTGATGACTTCCCGCCAGTAGCGGTCGAAGAAGGCCGTGTGCTTCGCCTCCTCGTAGATCTGGCTGGAGACGAACATCTGGTCGTCGATGTCGTCCATGGCGATGGCCAGCGGCGCGAGGTCCTCGGTCACGGCCTCCTCGCCCGCGCCGAACAGGGCGATGGACTGGCGGAGGTCGTCGAACCCGTCCTCGTCGATGATCTCCTCGTCGGCGTCGATCATCCGCTGGCGGTCCTGCTCGATGAGCGACTGTTCGATGTCCTCGTACGGGTCCCAGTGGTTGTAGACGGCGTGCCTGAAGTAGCCGCCGACCCGCCCGTCGGGGTCCAGCCGGAGGTCTCGGTCGTCGTCGGCGTATCGGCTCATGGTACACCCCGCACTGGGGGCTGTCACCGCCTGTCAGTAGCGCCGGCGATATGAGGGCTGCTTAAGTGGTCTCGCGGCCCCCCGGGGTCGACCCGAGCGGTCGGGGGCTCCGGCGCGGGAGACGGCGGCCTCCAGAGGAAGGCATAAAGCCATCTCCCACGAGAGGCCGGGTATGCGATACGCGACCGTCGTCATCACGCCGCAGGACGACGGCCTGAACCCCGCGGACGCGGTGCTCGTCGCGTCGTCGGCGGTCGAGCGGGACGTGGTCCACCAGGTGAACCTGCTGAACGACGGGACCATCGTGATGCTGTACGCGCTCCGGGGGGACATCGAGCAGGCGGTCGAGGCGTTACGGAACTGCGAGTCGGTCATCACGGTCGACGGCTCCGGGGACGGGGAGGGGCTCATCTACCTCCACATCGAACCCGACGAGATCTCCATGCAGCTGATGCAGATCATCCAGGACAACGAGGTGGTGCTGCAGACGCCGATGGAGTGCACCCGCGACGGCGGGCTCCGGGTCACCATCGTCGGCGACGACGCCACCATCCAGCGCGCCGTCAACGACGTCCCCGAGGGCGTCAGCGTCTCGCTGGAGGGGATCGGCGACTACCACCCCGAGGCCGACAAACTGTACGGGACCCTGACCGACCGGCAGCGCGAGGTGCTCGAGACCGCCGTGGAGGAGGGCTACTACGAGGTCCCGCGGCGCGCCACCCACGAGGACATCGCCGAGGAGGTGGGACTCTCGGCGGGCACCGTCGGCGAGCATCTCCGGAAGGTGGAGGGGCGGGTGCTCTCCTCGCTCGTGACGCGGTGAGCCCCGGCCGGAGGCGTACCCCTAAGTGATATCGCCCGGTAATCACACCGATGGCACTCGAGAGGCTCACCGGCGAGGAGTTCGCCCACTACCAGCAGGAGGGGTACGTGGTGAAGCGCGGCCTGTTCGACGCGGAGACGGTCGAGCGGGTGCGCGAGCGCCTTCGCGAGTACACCCACGGCGACCGGTCGACGCAGGGGTTCACGACGCAGGTCGAACCCGGGGCCGAGGAGCAGGGGATCGACGAGTCCGACGCCGTCCGGAAGTTCGAGGGGCTCGGCCTGCTCGACGACGACGTGGTGTACGACCTCGCGACCGACGAGCGGTTGGTGTCCGTCGCCCGGGACCTGCTCGGGCCGGACGTGAAGCTGCTGCGCAGCGCGGCGATGTTCAAACCGCCACACGTCGGCAGCGAGAAGGGGCTCCATCAGGACTCGGCGTACTACCCCGTCCGCCCGTACGAGCAGGTGACGACGTGGATCGCGCTGGACGACGCCACGCCGGAGAACGGCTGCATGGAGGTCCTGCCGGGCGGCCACACCGAAGGGCTGCTGGACCACGAGACCCAGAACTACGAGACGGACATCGTCATCCCGGAGGACCTGGGCGAGATGAAGCAGTTGCCGATGGAGACCGGTGACGTGCTCTTCCAGCACTCCCTGCTGCCCCACCGGACGGCCCCGAACACGACGGACCGGTGGCGTCGGGCGATGATCTTCATGTACATGGACGCGCGCTCGCGGTTCACCGACTCCGAGGAGGAGCGGCCGCCCTGGGTGGACTCGGTCGACGTGGCCGGCGACTCCTACCCCGGGAGCGTGTAGTCGGCCCCCGAGGCCGTTCACCGGGGCACGGGCCGGCGACGGGTTGATGACGGGTCGATGACGAGTCAATGACGGGTTGATGACGGGTCGATGACGAGTCAATGACGGGTCGATGACGAGTCGGCGTCCCGTCGAGCGCCCCCGGAGCCTGTCAGTCGTCGGCCGCGTCTCTCCGCGTCGCCACGGTGACGCCCCGGCCGGACTCGATGGCATCCAGCAGGCCGACCGACCGGCGGAACTCGCGCCACACGACGGGGTCGTCGGCCTGGTGCATCGCTCGCCGGTACGAGTCACGAGCCCTTTCGATGGTGTGTCGCTCCATACCAGGGGAACGCCCGGCTCCGGCCAGCCGGTTCCGTCGAGCAGTTCGGTCCCTCATGTATCGTCGGAGTGGTCTGCGAGGAGACAGGTCCTTCGGCGATGAGTATATCTCCCGGCGGCCCCTCGGTTCTAGCCATGGAGTACGACACCCGGGAGGTGTTCCCGGCAGCGGCGCTGGCGCCCGGACGGACAGTGCTGGGCGTCGGCCCGTCACTCGTCGGGGAGCGGGGCGTCGGATACCGGTTCCTGCAGCGGGGACTGGCGGCCGCCGAGGGGGGAATCGCGGTCACGACGACCAAGAGCGCCGCCCAGGTCCGGGACGCCGTGGCTGCCGACGCGGCACAGCCGGACGCCCCGCTGGCCGTCATCACCACGGACGGGAACGCCGGTGGCGGGGTCGGCGGGAACGGGACCGGGGCGACGGACGAGCTGTGCCGGAGCGTTTCCTCCCCTGCGGATCTGACGGGACTCGGAATCGCGATCACCGAGGCGATCGAGATCCTGGCTGAACGAGGGACCGACCGGTTCCGCCTCGTGATCGACTCGCTCTCGCCGCTCGCAGTCTACAACGAGTTCCAGCGCGTCTACCGCTTCCTCCACGTCGTCCTGGGTCGGGTCTCGACGGTTGGCGGGACGGCTTTCTGCTACCTGCCCTCCAACACCGTCGAGGAGCGGACGGGCGCCGTGCGCGGGCTCGCCGACGGCGTGCTCGAGTTCCGCGAGGGGACGGACGGGCCGGAGTACCGGCTGCAGGGGCTCCCTGACGCCCCGGACGAGTGGCGTCCCGTCCCCGACGAGACGGCCACCGGTTCGGACGCTCCCCCCGCTGCGGACGAGCGCGGTGGCGACATCGTGGCTCCGTCGACCGAACTCCCGGCGTCGCTCCACGAGCTGATCGAGCGGCTCGCCGCGGAGCGGCGGACGCTGACCGTCTACAACTACGACGGTGACACGGCGACGCTGGAGACGCTGGAGACGTACTTCGACCGGCTGAACGTGGACGTTCGGACGGTCGAGACGGCGGTCGAGACGCCCCGGAACACGGCCATACTCCACCGGGGGAGCGAGCCGATCGACATGGCGCCGTTCGGGGCTCTCTCCCGGGCGGTCCGGGTCGAGGAGTCCGACACCGACGCCGACGCCTTCGGTCCCGCCGACCGGCCGACGCTCCTCCGTCGGGCCGAGGGCGACAACTACAGTGTCGACGACGACGGGAAGCGGTATCTCGTCGACGTGAGCCGGCTGATAGAGCAACAGGCGCTCGACGTCGGTCGCGGCACACTCCACGCCGGGTTCCAGCGGCTCGACCGCCTCACCGACCAGTACGGCACCCGGCGCGTCTACGAACGCCTCGCCGCCTCGCCGGTGACCGTCCACCTCTACGGCGAGCACGGGACCGTTCCCGACCCCGGCGACTACCACCTCCACACCGCGCCGGATGGCGAACTCACCGAGGCCTGGTTCGTCGCCTTCGACGGGGGCGGGGACGACGACCGGAAGGTGGCGCTGGTGTGCGAGGAGACCGCTCCGGGTCGGTATCGCGGCTTCTGGACCCGGCGCCCGGAACTGGTCGACGAGACCATCGCCTACCTCCAGCAGACCTACCCCGTCCCTGCCGGTCCCGCCCAGTAGTCACCGCACGCACGCCCCCGGCCGGCGACGGCCCGCTGCCGCGCGAGCCCACGTCCGTCAGCCGGTGCCACCGACCCTCGTGACGTCTCCGGCTCGACCGCACCAGCGACATCGACGCCAGCACCCCGATCATGATATGGAATTCCACACTCTACTTTCTCCTTATCGTACCATACAGTGGCAGAGAGTGGTTTTGAGTGGCAAAATTTATATCCTCGAGGTGCGTACGTGAGCATACAATGGCAGACGACAACTCCCCGTTCGGCCTCGCGTTCGAGGCACAGCGCAGTGCGATCCAGGCGACCCAGGAGGCCGTCCACGTCGGCGTCGACGTCCAGCGTGACGTCAACGAGGCGTTCGTCGAGAGCATCGACCCGCTGATGGAGGTCCAGGACAGCTCCGCCGAGTTCGCCCGGAGCAGCGTCGACGCCGTCCTCGACGCCGCCGAGGCGGCCGTCCCCGGCGACTCGAACCTCGGTGACGTCCGCGAGAGCATCGACGAGCAGCTCGACGAGCTCGCGGACACCCGCGTGGACCTCGCCGAGGGGGTCGAGGAGACCCTCCGCGACGGTGCCGACTCCGTCGACGAGCTCCTCACGGACCTCCTCGAGAGCGTCGACGAGCAGATCGAGTCCCTGCTGGAGTCCAGTGAGGACCTCGAGGACCAGACCGTCGAGACCCTGGAGGAGCTCCAGGCGAACGTCGAGGAGCTCCGGGACGAGATCGAGGAGCGCGGCGACGAGTTCGAGGAGCGTGTCACCGAGCAGCTCGACGGCTTCCAGGAGCGCTTCGAGGACAGCGCCGAGGACTTCCAGGAGACCGCGGAAGACGTCTCGGAGCGCGTTGACGTCGACGCGTAGGCCCCCGACGCTCCCCACCCGCAGACGCTCCTGACTCCCGACGGTCGGACGCTTCTCGCCCGATTCCTCCCGGCCGGCAGCACACACCTGCCGGCCCGTTCTCTCACCCGTAGCGGCCGCTATCGCGACGGTTCGACCGCCGACCATCCAGCGCCGTCACCCCCTGCCGACGACCGACCCGTGGCGACGGCCCGCGACCGGGCTCAGGACTGGAACGGCTCCTCGTCCCGGTGGTTGTCGGGGTTCTCCTGCGCCTCGGCCGCGTTCCGGCGCTCCAGATCCTCGTTGCCGGTCATCTCCTCCTGCTCCTCCTGTCGGACGCGTTCGGCCTCCGCGAGTTCCTCCTCGTGTTCCGCTTCCTCTTTTTCCTCCTCGTGTTCCGCTTCCTCTTTTTCCTCCTCCTCCATCCCGGGGACCACGTCGCGGTCGTGCTGGTCGTTATCGGTCATGGCGTACCCAGGTTGCCGGAGCCGAGGGGAACGTGCTGACCCTGCAGCACGCAAGGCACTCAAGAGGAGGAAGAGCTTCCGCCCCGGATACCGAGTGGCGGGCTCGTGCCCGCCCGGTCACAGGGTCTCGGCATCGACCACGTCGTAGCCCAGGTCGCCGTCGCGGAGCGCGTCGGTGATCGCCGACAGCTCCGTGACGCTGGCGACGACGAGTACGTCGAGCCCGCGATGTGCTGCCTCCGCCACCGCGGCGGGGACGCCGAACCGGATGTCCGGGTCGAGGTCGGCCCGGGAGACGGCCGCGAGTGCCTCGCCGCCGGCCACCGCGAGCAGGTCCACGTCCGTCGTGCGCGCGGCGAGCGCGTCGGCGTCGACCGCACCGCTGCCCCCCTCGTGGACCCGCGGGACGCTGACGACGCGGACCTCGCCCCACTCGTAGTCGACGAGTCCCTCGAACTCCGTGACGCCGACGTCCTCGCCGACCCCGGCCGACGTGACGGCGACGCCGGTGGCGCTACCGGCGCTGCCGGGTGTCGCCCGGAGGACGCCGTCGCGCATCGACAGGGAGACGGGCTGTCCCTCCTCGATGGTGGCCGTCGCGAGCGCCGTGTCCACCTCCACCCGGCCGAGCACGTCCTCGGAGACGTGGCTGACGTAGTCCCGGAGCGCCTCCGTCCGGGACATCAGCCAGTCGACGCCCTCGTTGGTCACCTCGTAGCGCCCCCGGCCGTGCTTCTCGACGTATCCCTCCGCAACGAGCCCCTGGAGGTAGTCGCTGACGGCCTGGGCGGTGACGCCGATGGCGTCGGCGACCTCCTGCTGGCTCACCGCCGGCTGGCGCTGGGCGATCTCCACCAGGATCTGGTAGCGGGTCGCGTCGCGCTTGCTCCGGAGTACCCCCGCACGGTCGCCGGCGGTCGTCGGACCGCTGTCCCCGGCCGGCGTCGATCCGTCGCCCGCCTCGTCGCCGCTCATGTCGGTCATGGAGGCAGCGCTGTGCAAGTAACTTTGGGAGTCGACACCCGAATCGCACGGCTCGCGCACTCGCGGCGGTACACTGCTTGTCTTCGGACAACCCGGGTTGTGTGGCGGTCGGGAGTAGTTGTAGAAGTCAGCCCTCGTTCGGCCAGAGCCGCCCGAGCGCGTCGAGCAGCCTGAAGAGGCCGGCGACGAGCGCGACCCCGGGCGGGTAGCCGAGGTGTCGGAGGGCAGCCACCCCCAGCACGCCGCCGATACTCGGGACGGCGAGGAACGAGGCGGTGTCGCCCCCCGGCAGATCCGTGCCGTCGCTAACGAGTGCCCGCCGTCCGGCGTCGCCCCGCCGGTCGTGGTCGGGGGCCCGGTGGCGGTCGTCGACGCTGTGCCGCCACGCCCCCCCGTTCGCTGCGCCCTCGCTCACCTCCACGCGTGGACCCGCCCGCTGTTCCATCGGCGGCAACCACTGGAACGTCCAGTGAACTCCTTCCGCTCCGTATATCCGGACACGTTTGCGCTCGTTACACCTGGTATTGACAGGATATTCGGCCGTGGAACGTGCGTAACCGGTGGCTGGGAACAGTTCGTCCTGTCCGTCGTCATCGACTCGGATAGTTACTATGTTATCGACATATATCGAAATTATGTGGTAGAAAGATGAGATAATATATCTATACCGGGCAAAGGCACCTTCTCGGCCCCTTCCCGTCCCAGTCCTCTCCGGCGAGGACCAGTCGAGATGACCGAGCCGACTGAACTGCCAGGATAGCACAAGCTAGCAGGCATTAACACAACCAAAATTGTTTTGTGCTCCACGCTGCTTTCATTACGCCATGCCGAGGGTAGCGCTTCCCCACGACGCGAAGGCGGGACCGACGAAACCGGAGGTTCGGGCGGTCACACTATCGAAACTGGCGCTCGACCCGGCGGACCACTTCGCCGAGGTCGGGTCCTGCACCGGCGCGGTGACCGTTGAGGCCGCGCGGCGCGCCGGTCGGGTAACGGCGCTGGAACGCAAGCCCGAGCGGCTGGCGACGACGCGGAAGAACCTGGCCGCGAACGGCGTCCCCGTCGCGGAGGCATCGGAGTCGGCGGTCGCCACCGACGGCGGCGCCGCGGCGGCCGACCCCGCGCCCGTCACACTCCGCGAGGCCGAGGCCCCCGCGGGGCTCCCGGACGACGCCGACGCGCTGTTCCTGGGCGGGAGCCGCAACTACGCGGCCGTCCTCGACCACGCCGTCGAGACTGGCGTCGGGACGGTCGTG
Source organism: Halobacteriales archaeon QS_4_70_19 (assembly GCA_003020985.1). Lineage (GTDB taxonomy): Archaea > Halobacteriota > Halobacteria > Halobacteriales > Haloarculaceae > Haloglomus. The sequence continues at coordinate 49,616 of PXRM01000026.1, forward strand.
ATGAACGTCTCCCGGCTGGAGGTGGCGGGCGACGCCGTCCGGGCGTTCCGCGAGCGCGACCTCCTGGACGAGGTCTGCCAGTTCCAGGTGAGCCACGGCTACGAGCTGGCCGGCGCGACGAGCTTCGACGCGGACAACCCGGTCTACTGCATCGTGGGGAGCGCGTGACCCTCTACGGTGTCGGCCTGGGCCCCGGCGACGCGGGCCTGGTCACGGTGCGGGGCCGCGAGGTGTTGCAGGAGGCCGAGGTGGTCTACTCGCCCGGCCGGCTCTCCCGGTCGGTCGCGACCGAACACGTCCCCGAGTCGCGCATCGGCGACCTCGACTTCCCGATGACGCGCGACGAGGAGGAACTGCGGGCGGCGTGGCGGGAGGCCGCCGCGGAGATCGCCCCGCCGGCCCGCGACGGGACCGTCGCGTTCGTCACGCTGGGCGACCCGAACGTCTACTCCACCTTCGGTCACCTCCGCCGGACGCTGGACGCGTTCCACCCGGACGTGGCCCTCGAGGTGGTACCGGGCGTGAGCGCGCTCACCGCGTTCGCCACCGCGCTCGGGGTCGAGGTCGCCGCGGGGTCGAGCATCGCGCTCCGCGAGGCCGCCCGCGGCGCCGCCCCGACCGGCCCGGACCGGATGGTCCTGTTCAAGGTGACCGACGCGCCCGCCACCCACGCCGGCCTGACGGAGGCGGGCTACGAGGTGACCTACGGCCGCCGGCTGTTCATGGAGCAGGGTGAGACGCTCGTCACGGACGACCCGACGGCCCTCGACGAGCGGGACTACTACACGCTCGCGTACGCCGAGCGCCCGGAGGCCCGCGTCGAGCAGGCCACCGACGCGGAGACGGTCTCCTCCATCGGGAAGGACCTCGAGGAGCTGATCCCCCTGACCCGCAGGCGGCCATCGACGAGGCGTCGGCCGCCCGCGCGACCGAGCGCGACCCCCGCGTGTACGACTACACGGCCGGCGACGACCAGGAGGGAATCCCCTTCGTCGGCGCCGGCCCGGGCGACCCGCGGCTGCTGACGGTCGCCGGCCGCGACCTGCTGGCGGAGGCGGACCTCGTGGTCCACGCCGGCTCGCTGGTCAACAGCGAACTCCTGGAGGCGTACTGCACCGACGCGGAGACGGTCTCCTCCATCGGGAAGGACCTCGAGGAGCTGATCCCCCTGATGCGGGACTCCTACGAGGCCGGCGAGACGGTCGTCCGCCTCCACAGCGGCGACCCGGCGGTGTACGGCGCCGCCCTCGAACAGATGGACGCGCTGGAGCACGAGGGCGTCCCGACCTACATCGTCCCCGGCGTCACCTCCGCGTTCGCCGCGGCGGCGACGCTGCGCACTCAGCTCACCCTCAACGGCGCGGCCAACCACGTCGCCTTCACCCGGCCACAGGGGAAGACCCTCGACGCCGAGGACGACCACATCGCGGACTTCGTCGGGATGGGCGACGTGACGACCTGCATCTACCTGGGGACCCACGCGGTCCCGGAGACGATGGACCGGCTCGTCGACGACGGCGTCGACCCCGAGACGCCCGTCGCAGTCGTCTACCACGCCTCCTGGCCCGACGAGGACGTCCTGACGGGGACGGTCGCGACCATCGGCGGCGAGATCGAGGCCGCCGGCTACCGGGCCTCGGCGATGGTGGTCATCGGCGACGCCGTCGGCGCCGGCGACTACGAGCGGTCCTACCTGTACGGCGGCTGGGCGAACCGTGGCGAGGACGGCGGAGACGGCGATGAGGAGGTGGAGGCCGACTGATGCGGGGAGTCGGTTCTCGCTCGGTACGGCGACGACGGGAACGGGATAGTCTCGGAGCCCCCGCCCGCTCGACGGTCCGGGTCTCGCTGCGGTCCTCGTCGCTCACTCCGTTCGCTCCGGCGGTCCTTGCGTCGTCCGGGACCGGTCGAGCGGGCGGCCCCTTCCATTCCCACCTGAGTCGGGTGGTGCACCGAGCAGCGCGGGCGGAATCACGGTGAGTACGACATGAGCACGGACAGCAACAGCGGCACGGCGGACGACGCATCGGACGACAGCTCGGGCGGGCACTGCTCGACCCCGGACAGCGACGGCGAGGTGGCCGAGGAGATCGCCATCGTCGCCTTCGAGCGCAAGTGGGACACCGCCGAGGAGATCCGCGAGGGCATCGGCGACCGCTACGAGGCCATCGACCTGCTCGAGTACCACGGCGACGTGTTCGCCGAGCACTGGGGCGAGTACGACTGCTTCGTCGGCCTGATGGCCAGCGGCATCGCGATGCGCAAGACCGCCGGCCTGCTCGACGACAAGTGGGAGGACCCGGCGGTCGTCGTGGTCGACGAGGAACTGACGTGGGCCATCCCGCTGACGGGCGGTCACCACGGTGCTAACCAGGTGGCCGACGACCTCGCGTCGATGGGTGCGGTGCCCGCGATGACCACCGCCAGCGAGGCGGCCGGCAAGCAGGGCGTCGAGGAGCGCGCGAGGGCGCTGGACGCCCACGTCGTCAACGGCGACTCGACGGTCGCGACGAACCTCGCCGTGCTGGACGAGGAGCTGGGACCGGTCGCCCGGCTGGACGGCCCTGCGGCGGTCGTGGCTGACGACGACGTGACGGTCCTGAAGCGCAACTCGGACGACGGCGTCGTCCTCGGGACGGGGAGCGTCGCGGGGGCCGACGCCGAGCAGTTCGAGGCGGCCTGGCGCGAGGCGCTCGACGGGACGGACTACACCCTGGCCGACGTGGAGTTCGTCGCCACGGGCACCCGGAAGGCCGAGGAGGCGGGACTGCTCGAAGCGGCCGAGCAGTTGGCCCTCGGCGTTGTCGCCTTCGAGAAGGACACGCTGGAGGAGTTCGAGGGGCCGACGCCGTCGCGCTCGCGTGAACTCATCGGCTGGCCGGGTATCGCGGAGGCGTCGGCCATCGCCGGTGGCCGCGAGCACGACCTGCTCGTCGAGAAGACCAGCCACGAGGACGCCGTCACGGTGGCGGTCGGCCGATGAGCGCCGACGCCGAGGACGGGGAGGGCGAGTTCGACCTCGACGGCGAGGTCGTCCCCGAGTCCGAGTACGGCACGCTGTACGTCGTCGGCATCGGCCCCGGCCTGCCCGACGAGATGACCCAGCGCGCCCGCGACGTGATCCGGACCGCGGACTGCGTGGTCGCGTCGAACCTCTACCAGGAGTTCCTCCGGAAGGACGGCACCCTGCCGCCGGGGGACCGGACCGACGAGGACGGCGTCTTCGAGCGCCCGGACGGGTCGACCGGCGAACTCGTCCGGTCCTCGATGGGCAGGCAGGTGGAACTGGCGAAGGAGGCGTTCGCCCGCGTGCGCCGCGGCGAGGACGTGGCCCACGTCTCCGGCGGCGACCCGAACGTGTACGGCAAGAGCGACCTCGTGTTCACGATGGCCGAGGCCGAGGGCGCGACGGACGTGCCCATCGAGATCGTTCCGGGTGTCACGGCCGCCCTGGGGCTGGCTGGTAACCTCGGCGCGCCCCTCTCCAACGACTTCTGCACCGTCTCGCTGTCGGACAAGTGGCGGGGCTGGGCGGAGATCGAGGAGAAACTGCGGGCCGCCGCCATCGCCGGGTTCGTCGTCGTCCTCTACAACTGCTGGCGCGACTACGAGCGCGCCATCGACACCCTCCGGGAGGAGCGGGCCGACGACGTGCCCGTCGCCATCGTCAACGACGCCGGCCGCGGCGAGGCCGGGCGCAACCTGGAGGGCGAGACGTTCACCATCACGACGCTGGGCGAGGCCGACCAGCACGACGAGGAGGTCGGCGGGATGGGCACCTCCATCCTCGTCGGCACCCACGAGACCGAGGTCTGGCGCAACGACCACCGCGAGTACCTCGTCACGCCCCGCGGCGGGCGCGACGTGGAGGACTTCTGAGATCATGAGCACCGAGAACACCGACACCACGACCGAGGCATCGACTGAAAGCGACTGCGGCGCGACGAGCGCCGCGTCGACAGAGAGCAAGTGCGGCGCATCCACCGACACGACCGACGAGACGGGGAGCAAGTGCGGCGCGTCCTCCTCGTCCTCGTCATCGTCGTCGGGCTGTGGCGCCTCGAAGTCCGAGACGACCGACGAGAACGTGAGCGCGGCCGCCGCGGACTTCGAGGGCGAGCCGGGGCGGCTCGTCGCCGTCGGGCTGGGGCCGGGCCACGCCGAGGGGATGACCCAGCGCGCGAAGACCGCGCTCCTCGAAGCGGAGCACATCGTCGGCTACACCACCTACATCGACCTGCTGCCCGACGAGGTCGTCGAGCAGGCCGACGAGCTGTACGACACGCCGATGTGCGGCGAGGTCTCCCGCACCGAGGAGGCCGTCGACCGCACCCTCGCCGGGAACCACGTCGCCATCGTCGGCAGTGGCGACCCGAACGTCTACGCGCTGGGCGGGCTCGCGCTAGAGATCGTCGAGTCGAAGGGCACCACCCCCAGCGCCGTCGACTTCGAGGTCGTCCCCGGCGTTCCCGCCGCGCAGTCCTGCGCCGCGCGGGTCGGCGCCCCGCTGGTCAACGACACGGTCACCGTCTCGCTGTCGGACCACCTCACCCCCATGGCGGACATCGAGTCCCGGCTGGCGGCGGTCGCGCCGGAGGGGTTCACCATCGCCATCTACAACCCCTGGAGCCGGAAGCGCCGGGAGAACTGGGAGCGCTGCTGTGACATCCTGCTGGAGCACCGCAGCGCCGACGTGCCCGTCGGCGTGGTCCACGGCGCCGGCCGCGAGGACGAGCAGGTCGAGATCGTCGAGCTGGGCGAACTGAAGGCACTCGGCGAGACCGACCTCGTCGACATGACCACGACCGTCCTCGTGGGCAACGAGGAGACGTACGTGCGGGACGGCCGGATGGTGACCCCCCGTGGCTACGAATCGAAGTACGACTACTGAGATGCCCGACAGATACCGCGTCACCGTCGACAAGGGGGCGTGCGACGGCATCTTCGCCTGCCTCGTCCGGGACGACCGGCTGGTGGAGGCCGACGACGGCCTCGCCGGCTTCGACCCCGACGAGGCCGAGGCCGTCGCGCGGACCGACGACGGCGTGACGGCGACGTTCGAGGACGACCGGCTCGACGAGGCCGAGGGTGCTGCGGCCGCCTGCCCGCCGAGCGCGATTTCCGTGGAGGTACTGGAATGATGCGCGAGATTCGATACGAAATCGGCAATCCGGCGGATAGTCGAGAAATTCGGTGGGTCGCGGAGGTGTCCCGATGAGCGACGCCCCGGCCTCCCCCGGCGACCACGACCCGCCGCGGGACCTGCTCTCGGCGCACCCCGAGACGGCGTACTTCTGGGGCCGCGTTGCGGGCGACGGCGACCTCACGGGCGAGCGGGTCCGCGTGCGGGCGGCCGAGGAGTCGGTCGCCCGTCGGCTCGCCGCCATCGCCGGCGACGACGGACGGCTCGCGGGCGAGCGCACGGTCGAGCGGCCCTACGCGCACGACGCCTCGCTGGCCCGCGTCGAGGACGAGTACACCGTGAAGGTGTTCGGCGGGGCCGCCGACCGCGCCGCCGCCGCGTTCGGCCTCCCCATCGACGGCACCGACGGCGGCTACCGGCTGGACGCGCTGGCCGACCACGACCGGCAGCTCCTGCGCGGCCTCCTTGAGGCGGCGGGGACCGTCTGCTTCCGCGAGTCCGAGGGCGTCGTGGGTGTCTCCTTCGTCCACGAGGACCGCGCGCTGCTGGAGTGGGTCCAGGGCGCGCTCGCCGACACCGGCTTCGGCGCCGACGACCTCGCGGAGACCTCCTCGGGTGGCTACTGGTTCGGCGTCGCCGACGACGACACGGCGGCGTTCGGCGAGTGGGTGTACGAGGGGAGCGACGACACCGGCCTGTACGCCGACGACCGCCGGACGAAGCTGCTCCGCAGCATCGAGCGCGCGGCCAGCGTCTCGGAGGCGGACTGACCATGCCAGGTTCGAGACACACCGTTCCAGCGCGGGGTTGCGCCCGTCGTCACGAACCACGTCGGGTGGGAATGGAAGGGGCTGGAGGCTTCCGAGATGGTCCCGACCGACGGCTCGCCAGCGGACGAAACCATCTCGGAAGCCCCCGCCGGTTCGGGGAAGGCGGGCGACGCAAGCACTGGACCGGAGCGAGCGCAGCGAGCGGAGGGAAGCGCGCGGCGAGCTCCCCGACCCGAACCGGCGGCCCCTTCCAGTCCCGCCCGTCCCGAGCGTCCGCGGGGGGTGGGTCACGGTGAGCGACGCCCCGCCGACACAGGTCCCGACCGACGCACCGGACCTCCCGGACCGGCTGGACGACGAGGCAGTCCTCCTCGTGGGCCACGGTTCCCGGCGCGAGAAGTCGAACGAGCAGGTCCGCGAGCTGGCGGTCATGCTGGAGGAGCGACTCGGTCTCCCCGTGGACGCGGGGTTCCTGGAACTCGCCGAGCCGTCCATCCCGGAGGCGCTGGGGGGACTCGTGCCCAGTGTGTCCCGCGTGACGGTGGTCCAGCTGTCGCTGTTCGCCGCGAGCCACGTCAAGAACGACGTGCCCCTCGCCGTGGAGCGGGTCCGCGCGGACCACCCGGAAGCGACGTTCCACGTCGGCGGCCACCTCGGCGTCCACCCCGCGCTGGTGGACCTGCTGGACGACCGCGCGGCCGCCGTGGAGGCGGAACTCGGCGTCGACCGCGCCGAGGACGAGGTGGCCGTGGCGCTCTGTGCGCGCGGCTCCTCGGACCCGGACGCGAACGCGGACGTGCACAAACTGGCGCGGCTGCTCCACGAGGGCCGAGCGTTCGCCCGCGTCGATCCGACCTTCATCGGCGTCACGGAGCCGACGCTGGACGAGACGCTCCACCGGCTGGCGAAGTCCCGCCCGGACGCCGTCGTCGTGCTGCCGTATATGCTCGGCGACGGGGTGCTGACGGGACGCATCCGCGACGGTGCCGACGAGTTCGACGCCGACTACCCGTACGTCGACGCGGCCGCGGGCGACCCCCTCGGCACGGACGACCGGCTGCTGGACGTGCTCGGCGACCGCTGGCAGGCCGCCCGCACGGACAGCGTCGAGATGTCCTGTGACACGTGCAAGTACAAGGTGGAACTCGACGGCTACGAGCGGGACGTGGGCGGCGCGCGCGCGACGCTGCGCGCGCTCACGCACCTCGAGACCCACGCCGACCGCGAGGACGTGGGCGACGACCCGCACGTCCACGACCACCCCGAGAAGCACGTCGCCGTCTGCACGAACACGACCTGCGCCGCCGACGGCGCGCCCGCCGTCCTCGAACGGCTCCGGCAGGGGGTCCGCGACTCGGACGCCTGCGACGCGCGCGTCACCCGCACGTCCTGTCTGGGCCGCTGTGGCGACGGCCCCATCGTCGCCGTCTACCCGGACGGCGTCTGGTACGGCGACGTCGAGGCCGACGACGCCGAGCGGGTCGTCGGCGACCACCTCGACCGCGGCCGCATCGTGAGCGACCTCGTGGACGGCACGCTGTAGTATCGCTCGATGACCGACTACGATCACCCATACACCACACATGACCTGTCACGAACTCGAAGCCCTGCGACTCGGCCTGATGAACGTCCTCGGAACGACCGACCGGAGCGCCCGCGAGCACGCCGAGAAGGAGCTGGCGGGGCACCTGGAGGGCCCCGTCGGCGCGCTCGCCGAGGCGGACGACCTCGCGGCCGTCGAGCGCCACCTCGACGCCGCGCTGGTCGACCTGGAGGAGGCGGTGGCTGCCGCGGACGAGAGCACCGACCGGTACGACTACCTCCGCGGCCGACTCGTGGCAGTGCGCGACGCCGAGCGCGCCGTCCGCCGGCTCACGAACCAGGGCGAGTCCGTCCTCGACGGGCTGGACGACGCCCACCACCTGCTCCACGAGGCGTTCCCCGTCGATGACGAGGACTGAGTCGCGGGGCGACGAGCCCACGAGCGGCGCCGCCCGCCGCGAGCCCGCGACGGTCCCGCTGGGCGACGTGGACCCGGCCCGATCGCGCCACGCCGGCCGGCGGTCGGCCGTCGCGCTCGTCCCGGGCGATGGCGGGCCGCTTGCCGTCGTCGGCCTCGCCGACGGCACGCTCGTCGCGGTCGCACCGGATGGGACCGAACGCTGGCGACGGTCCGCCGAGGGTGCGGGCAGCCTCGTCACCCTCGTCTCCTTCGCCGACGGCGTCCTCGTCGGGGAGCGCGGTGCGGCCGGAGCGATCCGTCACCACGACGCCGCGACCGGCGAGCGGCGGTGGCGCCACGAGAGCGCCGACGAGGTCGGTGACCCCCAGCGCGACAGTCGCTTCTTCCTCCCGTTCGTCGCGAGCGCGGCCACCGCCAGCGTCGGCGACGCGCCCCGGGCGTACGTCGCCGCGCGCCGGTACGAGCGCTCGGACGACGAGGATTCGCCGCGCCACTTCGAGAGCGCCGTCTACGCCCTCGGCCCGGACGGGACCGTCGCGTGGCGGTACCGCGCGCAGGCCTCGCCCATCGCCGTCGACGCCGCGTCGGCTGCCGACGGCGACACTCCGGGTGCACACGTCGCCGTCGCGTACAACCGCTGTCCCGAGCCGGACCGCCACGACGCCGGCCTCGTCGTCCTCGACGCGGCCGACGGGGCCGAGCGGCTGCGCTGGGACCCCGGTGACGCGATGGCCGACCCCCCGGGCCAGCGCCGGGTCGGCGACGTGTCGCTGACGCCCGACGGCGCCGTGCTGGCGAGCCACGCCGACTACCGCGGCTACGCGCTCGACCGGCGGGGCGAGGTGCGCTGGCGGGTCGACCTCGCGCGGCCCGTGGAGCGGTCGGTGGGCGACGGCTCCGATACCGTCTACGCTTACCCGAACCACGTCCACGCGACCGCCCGTGGCGCGGTGTTCGTCACGGGGAACACCTACCCCGAGGAGGGGCGGGAGACCGAGGCCAGGCACCCGCGCGAGCACACCGCGGTCGGCGTCGACGAGTGCGGCGCGGAGCGGTGGAGCGACCCCGTCGGCGGGTTCGCCACCGGCGTCGGCACGGACGCGGGACGCGTGGCGGTCCCCGCGGCTCAGCACTTCCGCGACCGGGACGCCGCGACCCACGCGCTCCGGACGTTCGACCTCGCCGACGGCCCGAGCGCCGCGGTCGAGACCGACGGCGTCGTCACGTGCGCCGCGACCCGTGACGGCCGCGTCGCGGCGGTGGAGGAACCCGTCGTCTACCACGACGAGGGCGTCGAGCACGGCGGCTACCGGCTACGGCTGCTCGGTGTCTAGCGGATATTCGCCGTATTATCGGCAGAAGTCTCCGTTTTCGCCCAGTTCTTCGGAGTAGTTGAGAAGTGCCGGAAATATCCAGGCACTCAGTCGGCCGCTGCGGCCGTCGGTGCCGCCGCGGCCGTGGCGTCGCGGTCGAGGCCACGCCGGTGGAGCCGGGCGAACGCCGTCGTCAGGACGAGCCAGAGTCCGACCTGCCCGGCGAGCACGACACCCCGGTAGGCCGCGACCAGCGGACCGGCCCCGCCGACGGGGGGCGAGAGGCCCGGGAGCGCGAGCAGCGCGGCGAGCGGGAGCGCCGCAGCGCCCGCAGCGACGAACCGGCCGCGGCCCGCGGTGGTCAGCCGCCCGTACAGCGCACCGCTCGCGAGACAGGCGGCCGCACCGGCCGCCAGCGCGAGCCCGTACCGGAGCCCGCGCGTCTCCAGCGGCGCGCCCTCGACGCCCGGGGGCTGTGGCGGGACTGCGAGCCACGGCGCACCCGACACCGTCAGCAGGCCGGCCGCGCCGAGCAGGTAGACGGACGCGTCGCCGCTCCCCGGGACGGCCGGCTCGAGGAAGTAGTAGGCGACGCCGAACCCGAGCCCCAGCAGGAGTCCCCAGCCGAGGCCGCCGAGCAGGTTCGTCACCGTCGACAGCGCCGCCGTCGACACGGAGAGCGGCCCCGCGCTGATTGCTTCGTGGGCGTGTGCGGCCTCGCCCGTGTGCTCGCCGTCCGCCGCGTGCTCGTCGTGGTGGCCCGCGCGCTCCTCGGCGACGGCGACCAGCGGCGACGCCACCAGCGCGACGAACAGCGCGAAGCCGACTCCCGCGACCGCGCCCGCCTTCAGCCCCCGGAGGGCGTAGGCGGCGAGCATCAGTGACAGACGATGCCCGCCGCGTGGCGCGCGTCGTGGAGCGACTCGTGGACCGCCGGCTCGCCGGCGAACGCCAGCAGGAACAGCAGGCCGGCGACCAGTGCGGTCCCGAGTGCGACCTGCGTGGCGGTGAGCGACGTCTGCGCGGCGGCGATCCGGTCCGCGACCGTCGGTGCCCGCGAGGCGGGCGTGGATGACTGCGACATCGGAAACTACAGTTGCAAAAGAGCAACTCAGCTTGTAAAACTTTCGAGCGAGCTACTCCCTGGTTGTCCCCGCGCCGCGTGCGGCGGCCGCGACGCGGTCGGCCGAGAGCGCCTCCAGGCCGACCACCGCCGCCCCGGTCGCGCCGGCCACCACGTCCACCAGGCCGCGCCCCTCGCCCGCGTCGACCACGAGCGTCCGGTCGGTCGCGTCGGCCAGCGCGCGGGCGGCCGAGCGGGTGGCGGCCGTGGGTCCCGGCCCGTCCTCCTCTCCGGCGACGTTCGCGCGGCCGTCTGTCACCAGCACGACCACGCCCGCGTCCGGGGCGGCCCGTTCCAGTACTTCGCTCGCCGTCCGGAGGCCGGCGGGGAGCGGCGTCCGGTCGGCGGTTGGGAGTTCCTTCAGGTGGCGCGCCGCGCGGCTCACGCTGTCCGTCGGCGGCAGCACCACGTCGGCGTCGTCGCCGGCGAAGGCGACCAGTCCCACCTCGTCGCGGGCCGCGTACGACTCCCGCAGCAGCTCCAGCAGCGTTCCCTTCGCGGCGCGCATCGCCGGCCGCATCGACGCGCTCGCGTCCACGACGAACAGGACGAGCGTCGTCGCGTCGCCGGCCCGCACGGAGGCCCGGAGGTCGCGTGACTCCAGGCTGTCGCGCCCGTTCGCGGCCGCCGCGCGGACGGACGCCGCCGCGTCGACCCGGTCGTCGGCTTCCGCCCGGCGGGTCCGGACGCGAGGGCCGGAGTCACCGCCGCGGCTCGCCGCTGCCGAGCCACCGCCACCTGCCTCGCTCACCTCGGGTGCCTCCGGCGCCGGCAGGTCGGGCGCCCGCGCCTCCCCCGCCTCGACCCTGGCCTGCCCGGGGAGCAGGGGAGTCCCAGGGGCAGCCTCGTCGGCATCCTCGCTCGCGTCCACGTCGTCCGGCTCACCCCCGTCGACCGTCCGCTCGCCGCCGGTGGGCGCAGGGCTCGACTCCGCGGTCGTGTCGTCGTCCGCGGTCGCGTCGTCCTTCGCCCCGTCCGCGTCGTCCGGTGCCGGTCCGGGTCCGTCCGCCTCCCCGTCGGACCCGTCGCCGGGCCCGGGTTCCGGTCCGCGGTCGTCGATCCCGTCGTCCCCGGCCGGGTCATCGGTCCCCTCGCCGTCCGGCTCCGTCGCGTCCGGCTCTCCCGGCTCGGATTCGTCCGCTCCCGGGTCGCCCGCCTCACCCTCGTTCTCGCCCTCGTCCGCCTCCGCGTCCCCGTCGAACCGCTCGTCGAGCAGGTCGTCGGGGTCCGGCGCGTCCTCGAACGGCCGGGACTGCAGCCGGTGGGGCAGCGCCAGTTCAGCCGCCCGCCGCACGTCCGGTTCGAGGACGCGCGGGCGGTCGTCCAGCGCGGCGAACGCCAGCGCCGCGCGGGCCGTGGCGATGTCCGCGCGGTGCCCATCGACGCCCGCGTCCCGGCAGAGCTCCGCGATCTCGGCGGCGAACTCGTCCGGGAGCCGGACCGTCCCGTCGGCCAGTCGTTCGCGGGCGCGCCGCAGGTCGGTCGCGCGGTCGGCCCACTCCGTGGTCGTGTCCTCCCGTGGCGGCTCCTCACCCTGGTCCCGCGCGAGCGCCCCGCGGAGCACGCGCACCCGGTCACCCGTGTCGTCGAGGCCCGCGACGGTCGCCCGGAGGTCGAACCGGTCGCGGAACTGCGGGCGGAGGTCCCCCTCCTCGGGGTTCATCGTCCCGACGAGCGTGAACGCGGCCGGGTGCTGGACGGAGACGCCGTCGCGCTCGACCCGGTTGACGCTGCCGGCCGCGGCGTCCAGCAGCACGTCGACGAGGTGGTCGCCGAGCAGGTTCACCTCGTCCACGTACAGCACGCCGCGGTTCGCGCGGGCCAGCAGCCCCGGGTCGAACGTCGCCTCCCCGTCCAGCGCGTCCGCCACCGAGAGCGTCCCCACGAGCCGGTCCCGGGTCGCACCGAGCGGGAGCGTCACCAGCGGCGTCCGCCGGGTCGCGGTCGGGGGGTCCGACCGCTCGCGGCAGTCGGGACACTGCGGCGGCGCGGCCCGCGCGTCGGGTGCGTCCGGGTCCGGGTGGCAGCCGAACGGGCAGTCCGCCACCACCTGCTGCTCGGGGAGCAGGGCCGCCAGCGCCCGGACGGCGGTCGACTTGGCGGTCCCCTTCTCCCCGCGGACCAGCAGCCCCGAGAGGGCGTCGCTCGCGCCGACCGCGAGTAAAGCCCGTTTGAGTTCCTCCTGTCCGACGATATCGGCGAACGACGGCCCTTCCTGCCTGCCCGGGGGGTCGCTCCCCGACAGGCTTTTGATGCGCGCGAAATCAACCATACTTGTCCGAACGAAACGGAGGTTTAACAGGATTATGCCTACCATCGGTCTGTACACGGCGACGGAGAACGAGCTCGGCGCGGTCGGGGAGGCGGCCGAGGAGGTGGCCGCGGACCTCGTCGTCCGCTCCGAGAGCGACCTCGACGGGCCCGGAGACACGGACGCGTTCGTCGACGAACTGACGGAGGCGACGGCCGTGGTGCTGTGGCTCCACGGCGCGGAGGACTCCATGCCCGGCTACGGGCACGCCGTCGAGCGCCTGCGCGAGGCTGGCGTCCCGCTGGTCGTGAAGGCGACCGGCGACGCCTTCGCCGTCGAGGACACCACCGTCGACGGTGAGACGCGCGACCGGGTCTGCGACTACCTCGACCGCGGCGGGGCGGCCAACGTCGCCAACTGCGTCCGCTTCCTCGTGGACCGGTTCGGCGACGACGCCCGCGAGTACGACGACCCCGTCGCGCTCCCGACGGAGGGGGTCTACCACCCGGACCACCCCGGCGCGAGCTACGAGGATCTGGTGGCGACCCTGGCCCCCGACACGCCGACGGTGGGCGTCTGGTTCTACGAGTCCCACTGGACCCACGAGAACCTCCGCTACGTCGACGCGCAGGTCCGGGCCATCGAAGCCCAGGGGGCGGACGCGTTCCCCGTCTTCTGCAACCCCGCCGAGGACGACCCGGACCAGCACGACGCGGAGTGGGTCGTGGACGAGTGGCTCACGGACGACGCCGGCGACCCCATCGTGGACGCGATGCTCTCGTCGTTCATGTTCTCGCTCTCGATGGACGAGCGGGGCCGGAGCGCCGACGACGAGGGCTCCGGCGACGTGTTCCTCGACCGCCTCGGGGTGCCCGTCGTCCAGACGGTGACGACGATGCGCTCGCGGTCGCGGTACGAGTCGAGCGACACGGGCGTCATGGGCTTCGAACTCGCGCTCTCCGTGGCGCTCCCGGAGTTCGACGGCAACGTCATCACCCACCCGATCAGCGGGAAGGAGCGGACCGACGACGAGGCCGACATCGGCACGGCACCGAAACAGCACTTCCCTATCGAGGACCGGGTGAGTCACGCCGCGAGCCTCGCCGTGAACTGGGCCGAACTCCGGCACACGCCCAACGATGACAAGCAGGTCGCCGTGGTGCTCCACAACTACCCGCCGAGCGACGACGGCATCGGCACCGCGTTCGGCCTGGACTCGCCGGCCAGCACGGTCAATCTGCTCGAGGAACTGGACGGGCGTGGGTACGACCTCGGTGCTACGAGAGCGGGAGACAGCCCGCTCCCCGAGAGCGGGCAGGCGCTCGTCGAGCGGCTCACCGCACAGCTCACCCTGGACGACCGCTGGGTCGCCCCCGAGGACGTGCGCGACCGCTCGGTCGACACGGTGGCGCCGGACACCTACGACGAGTGGTTCGCCGACATGGACGCGGGCTTTCGCGAGAACGTCGTCGAGGAGTGGGGCGACCCGCCGGACCGCCCGTTCGCCATCCCCGGCGTCGAGTTCGGCAACGTGCTCGTGACGGTCCAGCCCCCCCGCGGCTTCGGGATGGACCCCTCGAAGGTGTACCACGACTCGGACCTCCAGCCGCCGCACGACTACGCGGCGTTCTACGGCTGGCTCCGGCACGAGTTCGACGCCGACGCCGTGGTCCACCTCGGCACGCACGGCTCGCTGGAGTGGCTCCCCGGCAAGACCGTCGGCCTGGATGGCGAGAGTGCCCCCGACGCGCTCGTGGCCGACCTGCCGAACGTCTACCCGTACATCGTCAACAACCCGGGCGAGGGGACCCAGGCGAAACGGCGCTCGTACGCCGCAGTCGTGGACTACCTCACGCCGCCGATGGCCAACGCCGGGACGTACGACGAACTGGCCGAGCTGGAGGAGCTGGCGAGCGAGTACCGCGAGGCCGGCGCGACGGGCGCACGACCGGACGACGGGCAGGCACTGGAGGAGCGCATCCGCGAGGCCGTCGCCGATGCGGACCTCGCCGTCGAACTCGGCATCGGGGGCGAGATCGACGAGAAGGCCGACGTGCGCGGCCCCGAAGCGGCCGGCACTACGCTCGCGGAGGGTGACGTGGCCGGCGACGACGTGGACGTCGACGAACTCGTCGAGCGGGTCCACGACTACCTGACGGACGTGAAGACGACGCAGATCAGGATGGGGCTGCACACGATGAGCGAGCCGCCCGCGGGCGACCGGCTCGTCGAGTACCTGGTCGCGCTGACGCGGCTGGAGAACCCGGGTGCGCCGAGCCTCCGCGACAGCGTGGCCGGCGTGCTCGGCGTCGACCCCGACCGGATGCTCGAATCGCCGGGCGCGTACGACGAGGCCCTCGGGACGACCTACGCCGAAGCCGCCGACCGCGTCTACGAGACCTGCTGTGACCTGGTGCGGACGCTGGCCGCACACGGGTTCGACCTGCCGGCCTCGGAGGTCGAGGCCGGGCCCGAGGACGAACTCAACCTGAACCTGCTAGTCGTCGACATCGACCCGCTTGGCGACGCCCGGGCGCAGCCGGGCGCCCACGACGACCTGCGCGAGGCGCTGCAGTTCGTCTGCGAGGAGGCCGCCCCGCGGGTGGGCGGCGCCCGCCAGGAGGGCCCCCGGACGGCGGACGCGCTGGCGGGCGAGTACGTCCCGCCGGGCGGGAGCGGCGCGCCGACCCGCGGCGGCGTCGACCTGCTGCCGACGGGGCGGAACTTCTACACCCTGGATCCGCGGAAGGTGCCCGCGAAACACGCGTACGAGGCCGGCCGGGAGGTGGCCGACGGCGTCGCCGGACGTCACCACGACGAGGAGGGGGAGTACCCCGAGGAGATCGGCGTCGTGGCGTGGGGCACCCCGACGGTCCGCACCCGCGGCGAGACCATCGGTCAGGTACTCGCGCTCATGGGCGTTCGCCCGGTCTGGACCGACGCCGGCCGCGTCGAGGACGTCGAGGCCATCCCGCTGGAGGAGCTGGGTCGCCCGCGCATCGACGTGACCACGCGCGTCTCCGGGCTGTTCCGGGACGCCTTCCCCGCGGCCGCCGGCGTGGTCCACGACGCGGTCGAGCTGGTCGCGGACCTCGACGAGTCCCACGCGGAGAACTTCGTGAAAAAGCACGTCGAGGCGGAGACCGAGGACCTGGAAGCCGAGGGGCTGGACCCGAGCGACGCGCGCTCGGCCGCCAGACAGCGCGTGTTCACCACCCGCCCCGGCGGCTACGGCGCGGGGACGAACAAGGCGGTCGACGAGGGGAACTGGGACGACCGGGCCGACCTCGCAGAGGTGTACGTCCAGTGGGGCGGCTACGCGATGGGTTCGCGTGGGACGGTCAGCGAGGCCCACGACGCCTTCGAGCGCCGCCTCGGGAGCGTCGAGGCGACCGTGAAGATCGAGGACACCGCCGAGCAGGACGAGTTCGACTCCTCGGACTGGTACGCCTTCCACGGCGGCTTCATCACCGCCGTCGCGGAGACCGCCGGCGAGGAACCCGCCTCCTACGTCGGCGACACCTCGGACCCCTCGCGGGTCGACGTCTACACGAACGAGGAGAAGGTCCGCAAGGCGATGCGGGCCCGCGTCCTCAACCCGGCGTGGCTCGAGTCGATGGAGGAGCACGGCTACAAGGGTGCCGGCGACCTCTCGACCACCGTGGACGTCGTCCTCGGCTGGGACGCCACCACGGGCGTCATCAGCGACGGGCTGTGGGACGACGTGGCCGAGAAGTTCGCACTGGACGAGGACCGCCAGGAGTGGCTCCGGGAGGTGAACCCGTGGGCGCTGGAGTCCATCACGGACACGCTCCTCGAAGCGGCCGAGCGCGGCCTCTGGGACGCCGGCGCCGAACTCCTCGACGACCTGCGCGACGCCAACCTCCGCGCGGACGGCGACATCGAGGCCCGCGCCGGCGACGGCGCGGTCCGGACGGAGGTGCCCAGCGATGACGACTGAGGACGGGACGGCGACGGATGGGGGAACGACGGCGGAGGTCGAGGAGTACGCCGACCTCGGCGCGACGACCGAGAACGCGATGGAGATCGCCGAGACCAGCATGGACCGGGTCCACGACCTGGTCCCGCAGGAGACGCTGGCCGACCGGTTCCGGGCGAAGGCGGTCCACGCGACCGGCGACCCCGAGTTCCAGCACCTCGTCCGGTTCACCGGCGCGGACGAGTCCGACCCCGCCCGCGCCGGCGCTCGCGCCGTGCTCGACGAGGCCCCCATCGTGACGGACATCACGATGGTCGAGTCCGGCATCACGGGGCGGGGCCACTCCTGCCCGGTGCGGAAGGCCATCGGCAACGGTGCCGACCTCGCCGCGGAGACGGGGATGACACGGACGGCGGCGTCCGTGCTCGAACTCGACCGCCAGGGCGTCTACGACGGTGCCATCGCGGTGGTGGGCAACGCGCCGACGGCGGCGCTGGCGCTGGCGGACTGCATCGCGGACGGCACCCGCCCCGCGGTGGTGGTCGCCACGCCCGTCGGCTTCGTGAAGGCCGCCGAGTCCCGGGAGCACCTCCGCGAGGTCGCGAGCGAGCACGGCGTCCCCGCCATCACGAACGTCGGGCGCCGCGGTGGCAGCGGGCTCGCCGCCGGACTGACGAACGAACTGGTCCACGTCGCGAGCGACGTGCGCGACGGGAAGGTGGAGCTGGAGGAGGAACGGTGAGCGACGCCGAGAGCGGCGGCGACGATGCGGATGGCGCGGGCGACGAGGACGCCTCCGACGACCCGACGGCGTACGCCGCACGGGCACCCGAGCCGGCCGGTATCGTCGAGGAGGCGGACGACCCACCCGTCCTCGCGGTCGGCGTCGGTCCCGGCAACCCGGAGTATCTCGTCCCCCGCGCCCGGCGCGCCGTCCGCGAGGCGGACGTGCTGGTCGGGTTCGAGACGGTCGTCGACGTCGTCCGCGAGCACGCGACCGGGGAGGTCCTGGAGTGTGGCTACCGCGACCAGGCCGAGACGCTGGCGACGTTCGGCGACCGCGTCGCCGAGGGCGCCCGCGGGACGGCGGTGCTGATGGGCGACCCGAACCACTCCGGCTACCAGCTGGTCGGTCGCGTCGAGCGGGCCGTCGACCGGCCCGTCCGCGTGGTGCCGGGCATCTCCTCGCTCCAGCTCGCGGCCTCGCGGACCCGGACGCCGATGGAGGAGAGCACGTTCGTCACGCTCCACCGGCGCGGCGACCTGACCGACGCCCGGGAGCGGCTCCGCCGCGACGTCGGGGACCGCCACCTGCTGGTCCTGCCGCGGCCGTACGACCTGATGCCCGGCGACGTCGCGGCCGATCTCGTCGACGCCGGTGCCGACGCGGACCTGCCGGCGCTGGTGCTGGAGCGGCTGACCCACGACGACGAGACGATCACGCGGTCGACGCTCAGCGCGCTCGCGGAGCACGCGGGAGGCGACGGACGAGCGGACACGCCGTTCTCGGACCTGTCGGTGCTGGTCGTGCGGCGGCCGTAGCTGCTACCGTCCCCTGGGCCCTGGCCGGCCCCGACTACTCCAGCTCCGACTTCGAGACCCTCTCGAAGTCGACTCCGTCCGGGTTGATTCGCGCCCTGATGAGGTACTCGCCCCTGTCGAGGGCGCCGTTCCCGGGTTCCGTGTACGTCTCGGAGCCGGTAGGCCCGTCGACGACGTCGACCCGGACCTCGTGTGGGTCCCCGGAGGAGACCGGGTTCACGTACTCTCTCACTCCGACTTCGTTCCGGTCGGTCGTCGGGTCGTACGGCTCCATCTCGAGGTCCCGCTGGAGCGAGATGTTCCCGGTCTCCCGGTTCTGCACCCGGAGATCGACCGACTGCCGCTCCTCGGTCAGGTTGAACAGCCGGAGGTCGGTCAGCCCGGGCCGGAGCCCGAGACATCCACTCAGGAGTGTGGCTCCGGTCGCGGTCGACGCGAGCAACGTCCGACGGCGCATCGACGGCTCGCGTGACATACCCCGGACCTCTCACGGGGGAGACAAGTGCCTTCCGTCGACCGGCGGCCCGTCCGGGCCACGTCGGCGTCCCTGCCCGGGCTCGATCGATACGACAGATGACGGAGAGGTGGGCGGGCTCCGGCCCGGAAGCCGACGTTCGGTCCCCGGCCGCGGAGGTGGCGTGCCGTTACAGCGACCGTCCGTCCCCGTCGGCGGCGAGCCGCTGCCCCTCGCGCGCGAGCTCGTCCTCGAACGAGGCGGTCGGTTCGTCCGTCTCTCCGCCCCGGCGCTCGGCCACGCGGGCCGCGATGGCCTCGGTGACGGCGGGGTGGTCCGCGAGCGGGGAAGTGTACGAGAGGCCGCCGCGGTCCACCTCCAGCTTGCGCGGCATCTCCTCCGCCGTCGCGGCCGACGGGACCAGCGGCAGCGGCACCGCGACCACGCGGTCGTTGGTGACGGCGTAGCGTGCGCACTCGACCGCGGGGTTCTGGAGCAGGAAGGCGGTCGTCACCTCGCCGTAGTCGGTCATCTGCTGGAGGCGGGTGGCGTGGTAGTCCGCGGCCTGCCGCTCGAACGGCTGGTCGCCACTCCCGAGCCCGACCAGCAGGAGCGACGCGTCCGGCCCCGGCCGGACGTGCTCGGCCGCCCGGTCGGCGATGGCGTCGGTTACAGCGGGCGACGGGCCGGCGGGTTCGCAGTAGGTGACCTCGCCCGTGCAGGCGCCGAACGCCGCCGGGACGCCGTCCGTAGTGGCCCGTGCGTGGGCCGCCCGGACCGGGACGACGAACGTCCGGTCGGCCGCGATCCCCTCGAACACCCCGTGCAGTTCACGTCCCGGTTCCTCCTCCCAGGTGGCACTGTGGACGGTGTCGGTCACCGCTCGGTCGCGCAGCCGGTCCGCGTGCGTCCCGAGGACGCCCGCCGCTGCCGGCGACTCCCGTGCGACCAGTACCAGCGCGTCGGTAGCTCGTGTCACGTTTACAAACTCCGTTGGATTACACCAAGTCCGATTGTACACATCCGTGAGGGGGCGTCCCACATATAGCTGGTGGTGGCGGGCCGGGGGACCAGTGGAGTCCGGGCGACACCGGGCTGAAACCGCAGGCGAGCGCGTCACTGTGCGGAGCGGTGACACCGGCCGGTCGCGTCGGGACGACGGTGGTACGCCGACGCATCAGCGAGACCGGGCCGTCCGGTCGTCCGCCAGTCCGAGGTCGCGCGCCGCAGCGATGTCGTACCCGGCAGCGTGCCCGTTCAGTTTGGCGGCGGCCGGCGACTCGCGGATGTCCTCGTCGTCGTAGCCGGCCTCCTCGAACGCGTCCAGGAACGGCGGGACGCCCCTGAGGCTGTGCTTCTGGTAGTAGTCCTCCGCCGGGTAGAACCGCGCGAAGCGTTCGATCCGCGTCTCGATCGCGTCGGGGTCCAGCCTCCGCTCCGCGAGGAACGCGTCGAGTGCCTCCCGCTGCGCCGGGGCGGCGAAGACGACGTTCTGGTACTGGGTGCTCCGGATCCGTCGGTTCGGGTCGTGGCTCCGGAAGACGCGGGCGAGGAGGTCGGTGTGCGGGACCGTCCCGGAGTCGTAGTCGACCTGGAACACCTCCGTGTGATCACCGAGGGCGTGGTACGACGGGTCCCGTTTCGTGCCACCGGCGTAGCCGACCCGCGTCCGGACGACGCCGTCGAGCGCGCCGAAGGTCGCTTCCGGCCCCCAGAAACACCCCAGGGCGAAGGTCGCGGTCTCGGTCTCGTCACTGTCCCGCGCTCGCTCGTCGTAGTCTCGGATTCGCGCCGGCCTGAGTGCCATGGGAGATGGGTGGGCTTGACGTTCTCCGGCGGCCCGGTCGGAACGGCAGCCGAATCACTCAACGATTACCAGCAGTGATGGGGTCTGGTGTGTTACTTGCCGGTGAATACACCGAGCGTGTCGTCAGTAATGCCCGACCGAGAATGAATCGTGACGAAATCGTCTTCTCTGATCACCGTGCTTCCGCTCGGGGTAATCGACTCCTCGCCCCGGTCGATTCGGACGACGAGTATACCAGGCGACAGCAAACCTTCCTCGTTCGCCTCTTTGAGGGTTTTTCCTGCGATAGAAGCGTTTTCCTTGATAACGAGTTCGACCACATCTGCGGCACCGGCAAGACCCGGGACACCCGTCACGGGCGACTCGGCCTCCTCCTGTTTCGCCCCGAACTGTACGTACGGCCTGAAGTACTCCCTGTGAATCAGGCCTTCGTCGTCGATCCTGATGCCGAGGTCAGTGATGTCTCGTGCAATGCGCGTGATATCATCAGTGTCGGTACCAACAGCCTTGATGCGAAGATCACCTTGCCCGGTCATGATCTCTCTGACGTTGACAACGCCTGGAACATCGAGTGCCCGTTGTGCAAGCTCTTGCCGCCTGGTTGCTGAAGTCGTGCAGATAAAGAGGTTCGTCAACCGACCATCGGCTCGTTCGTAGTTCACGTGGGCGTGATACCCCACGATGACACCGCTCTCCTCAAGACGACTAATGCGGTTGCGGACTGTCGGCGGAGCGAGATCCACCTCGTCCGCGATGTCCGGAGCAGACGTGTGCCGGGCCTCTGCTGTGAGGTAATAGAGAATCCGTTCGTCTACTTCATCGATTCGTTCCTCCATATTTATACAGCGCCATTGGTCCCACACTGTCTTCATACTACCTTTTTCTTTGTGTTCGGAGTTGGGTTGGCTGCCCGGATGGATTTCCCGTCGGATTCTTCAGACCTGATGGTTTCGCAGGTCTGTTATACACTACGCGTCAGAAAACGATTAAAAAGTCAATATCCACATTTGCAAACGAATAGAATATACATCCGGTATCTACTTACGAACCAGCACCCAAATAGAGAGTATGAAATCACGGACGAACTGCCAGGAACCTCCTGATGCGCTCGTCGAGATTCTTGATAACCTCGACGCCCCCACACTTCGTACGGTACTAACCCACGTAGAACAGCGCCTCGATGATCTCCGTCCCACACTCCCTGAAGCGATTCGGTCGGAAACAGGCGGCGAAATCGTCGATATCACCGACAGTGGACCGTACACACTCGTCCGCAAACACCCACCTTCCGGTGACAGTTCCGATGCGGGTTCACAGCCGCTCTTCCTCTACCGGGTGAAGCGTGAAAAGCAGCTGAACGGTGAAAAATCGCTCCACTGGTCGTACCTCGGCGACGTTACCGAACCAGCCACCGTTGAGTGTAGGAACTGCGGCGTCCCGCTGAACGAATCCACAACTACATGTCCGCACTGTGGCGAAGAACTGTCATCCACCAAGGGAGTGTGAGTTGATGGGGCGATCGCTCACTGCATACTCCACCATTCCGGTCGCCAACGAAGACGATGCGCGTGCGACTGTGAAAGCACTCGAGGAGTACTCACACGCCAAGGTTACCCTCGTGCACGTCGTCGAGAAGGCCGGTGGCGCACCCGATAAACTCTCTCTCGAACGGGTAGAGGGGTTAGCTGATGAGTCCTTTGCTGCCTTCCGAGAGATCGTCCCCGACGTCGAGACGGAACTCGTGTACGATGAGAGCGTCGTCCAGGCGATCAGTGATCTCGCAGTCGCGGTAGACGCCAGTGCCATCGCGTTTCGACCGCGCGGCTGCAGTCGTCTCGTCCAGTTGCTCGCCGGCGACAGAGCCAGCAGACTCGTCACGGAGTCGGAACTGCCGGTACTCGCTCTGACCAACACTGACGGGGAGGGCAGCTGAGATGTACATCATTGTCATCGGAGCGGGCGACATCGGCACACCACTCATCGAAATCGCGACAACCTCCGGGAACGAGGTCGTCGTGGTCGAGAGAGACGCTGCGAGAGCAGAGCAGATCGCCAGTCAGTTCGATTGTATGGTTCTCAATGCGGATGCAACTGTCAAAGAATCGCTGCTCGATACCGACCCGGGTCGTGCGGACGCGCTCGTCACAACGACCGACCAGGATGCGACGAACGTCATGGTATCACTGCTCGCACAAGAACTCGACGTCCCGGCTATCGTGTCGGTCGTTCACAACCCCGAGCACATGAACCTCTTTCGCCAAATCGGGGTCAGTACGATGGAGAATCCGCAGCGACTCATCGCGGAATCGCTCTTCCGGGCGGTGCAACGACCGACGATCGTCGATTACATGCGGGTGGGAGATGTCGCTGAGGTGTTCGAGATCACCGTCGGCGAAGACGCTCCGATTGCTGGCCTGACGCTCACCGAAGCGGACGACCGAGGCCTTCTCCGTGATGACGTGCTTATCGTCGCAATCGAACGAGAGCACGCGGAGACGCCCATTACACCCCGTGGCGGAACCCGTATCGAATATGGCGACTTGGTGACGGTCTACTCGGGCAGTGGTGCGACGCCCGAAGTGACGGATATCTTCGGACATTATGAGGACCACGTCACTACCGATTTCGACGGGAATGACCTGTGAACCAGCTCTCAGAGTGTGACCCCCGTCTCATGCCGATGACAAGGACTGGTCGAAGACGGAATCCGGCACAGAGAAACCGGCCAGCACGTGTACCCTTCACTCAACTAAACTAGCATTGTATGAGGGTCAAAACGCAAACTGTTGGGCGTGACGTCGGTCGGATCGTGCAAGCCGTCTCGTTGATGCTGGCCGTGTCGATAGTGGTGGCAGCCGTGAACAGGGAGTTCTATGCTATCCCTTCATTCCTCACGTCGGCGGTCCTGATGGCTGGACTCGGTACTGGCCTGTCCCGGCGGTATCAGGACGCGGAGCCACCGGAAAAACGCGACGCGATGGTCACCGCGGCGACTGCATGGGCTCTCATCGGTATTCTCGGTAGTCTCCCGTTCTTGCTGATTGCCTGGACGATCCAAATCGATCCGTTCCCCGCCTGGACGAACACGCCGCCGATGGACGGCACGACTGTGATCTTTCTCAATCCACTCGATGCGGTGTTCGAGAGCATGAGCGGCTTCACCGGAACCGGACTTACCATGGCGGCTGTTGAGGAGAAACTCCCGCGGTCGCTTCACTGGTGGCGGTCATTCATCGAGTGGGTCGGCGGCGCGACAGTTCGGGAGATATGGAAGATCTTCGTCGGTCTCACTTTCGGGTCTATCGTCCTGTTTCTCCTCGCCGGAATGCCGCTGTGGGATGCCATCAACCACGCAATGACCGGGATTGCGACGGGGGGGTTCTCCGTCCACGCAGCATCGATCGGGCATTACGAGAGTCCGCTCATCGAGTACACCGTTGTTCCAGTGATGGTCGCGGGCAGCATCGCGTTTCCGGTCCACTATCTCATCTTCAAAGGCGAGTTGCGGAACTTCTATGCCGATCTCCAGACACGATGGGTGTTCATCTGGTTCACGGTCGGATCACTCGCACTGACAGGGATCTTCGCCGCGAACGGACAGTACGGGTCGTTAGAGGAAGCGTTCCGAATCGGGCTGTTCCAGTTCGTCTCCGCAACGTCGAACACGGGGTTTGGAACTGCGACGATCGGCGGGGGGACGGAACAAGTTTGGAGTGCTGGTGCAACGCTGCTTGCCTGTGTGGGGATGTTAACTGGTGCAGCAGCCGGCTCCACGGTCAGTGGCCTCAAACTCATCCGAGTGATTACCCTCGTCAAGGGGACGGTCTGGCAGATACGGAACGTGCTGGTGCCCGAGACTGCTGTACGGTATATGCAACTCGGTGACCGTCGCCTGAGCGAGGAACAGGCCCAGAGAGAATATACGGAGGCAACGGTCGTGTTCGTCCTTTGGCTTACGTTTCTCGTACTCGGGGTCACAGTCCTTCTTGCGGTACTCTCACCGGCTCACCCGCTGGAGTACGTGATTTTCGATGTGATGAGCGCGCAGAGTAACGTCGGGCTTGATTCCGGTATTACCGGCCCGGAAATGCCCGCTACTGCCAAGGCAATGTTGATCCTCAACATGTGGGTCGGTCGCCTCGAGATCATCCCTGTTGCCGTACTGCTTGGCTCCGTTTTCCAGCGGTTCGATCTCTACAAGTGATGTGAAGGTGTTCCGTCAACCGCCTCGGGGTCGAGCCCCGAGGCTTGTCAGTGGACTCTCGTTCTACCCGAGCAACTCGGTAGGCGTGTAATCGCCGTTCACGTTCAACGTCCCTGACTTTAAGGCCAGTTGACTGGTGGCCCATCCACCGCGAGACTTCTGCCCGCGATGGATATACCCGCAATACCGATTCGCAATGTTCTTCGCTGCGTTGTAATCCGCGTTCACCTCGTACTCACAATCCTGACACTCGAACGACTTGTCGTCGCGGTTGTCCTGGTGGGTAAACCCACAGTTCGAACACCGCTGCGATGTGTACGCAGGATCTACGAAGTCCACGAACAACGCCGTGGACTCCACTTTGTACTCCACGAGTTCCACGAACTTCGCGTAGGCCCACTGCTGGAACTTCGACCCATTAGCGATATTCTTGCGGATGTAGTCGAGGTTCTCGAAAATGATACCGTCCACACCAGCGTCTTGCGCTTCTGCGATAAGGTCGTTCGCTCTGTTGTGGAGCCAGTCCAACGACCAGTCAGAGAAGCGACTACCGATGGACTGAATCGTGAGGTGCGCGGAACGAGTGCCCGTTTGTTGGAGGCGGGCACGGCGTTGTTCGTACTGGTCGCGCTTGTGGTTGAGGTGGTCTGCGCTCCCGATGAACTCTCCAGTAGAGGCGACGGCGAACGCGCCAGTCACGTTCAAATCCACGCCGAGAACCACTCCGTTCTCGCGGGCGTCATCACGCAACTCGCATTCTTGGCGTTCCGTTCCGTCACTTTCGTAGTCGGGAGTTTTCAGCGTGACGTGCAGGTAGAACGCATCGTCCTGCTCGTCGTACTGGAGTGTGGCGCTTGATGCATCCCAGTCGTCGCTCTCGTAGTACCGTCCGAACGGCGTGTCCTCACGCTCGTCTTCGGGAGGGTGGACGTATTCAGCGGTGACTCTGCCGTTCGGCGTGGAGAGTGTGGCGTGGTCGTCGTTGAACGTCGCGGAGCGTTTGTCGTACACGACGCTCCACGAGTCGAAGTCGGGTTGACTCGTCTTCTCGCCTTGCTTCAGCTTCTCGACACCTGCATCGACGGCTTCGATGGCGCGTCGAATGCCTTTCTGGACGAGGTTTGCCGTGAGGTCGGTTTTCTCTCGTAACTCCTCGTACAGGGCGTTCTCGGCTTTGTTCTTGCTAGTGATGCAGTAGTCGTCGTAGCGCCACGCCCACTTACTGGTGCGGTTGGCGCAGTAGAGGAACTGGTCTTTGGTTCGATGGAGGTCGCCACGACGCTCTTTAGGCACGTCGAGTTTGATGGGGACGGTTCGTCGTGGCGTGTCGTCCATCTGCGATTCACATCTTGGACTGTCGCCTAATAAAAATTTAGTTGTAGAGGGGAGTCGGCCTTGTCATCAGGCGTGGTGAGTTTCATCGAGTGTCGGCTTCCTCCACGGGGTCAAGTGGTTCGAGACGCCTCCGGCGTCTCGTCATTCCGAAAGGCGAAGCCTTTCGGACGACCCCATGGCATCCGCCTCGTACCGCCTGTGAACGAGTTGGCGTGGCCGGCCGTGAGGTTTTCAGTATATCCGTCTTCGACATCCCGGACCCATCGATAAAATAGGTCAAGGCGATATCCCCGGCTCTTGACCGTCTCTGCCGCGTACCCGATCCCACTCTCGGGGGTGCTTGCCGCGATCCAACAACCATGTCAGCACGTCGCGGCGATACTCGCGATATATCTCTAATTCACGCGGATTCAGCAGTCGCTCGGACTTTGTAGTCGTCAGCCGTTCCTCTTCGATTGAATCCCTGAGATGGATACATCGTTTCACCGTCGAGTACGTCGCTAACTACAGAAAGGAACGGGGGTGGGAAGCCTATGCCAGACATTTACTACGTTACCACTGCTCTCTTCTACCCCGGAATATTTTTAACTCGTTGCACAGTATCAGACACTATCCGAACCCATGCAACGAGGCATAAGGGTCTGCATCACTGTCAATCCGGCGGACGATACCGAGATGTTCCGAATCGGGGCAGCCGACGAAATTCTCCGGATACTCGTCGACGCCCACGAAGAGGAGTTCACTATCCCTGAACTCGTCGACGTTACCGGCGTCACGCGGTCGACCGTCTGGCGAGCTATCGATCTCCTCGACGAGCTCGAGATCCTCGACATCCGTAAGACCCCTCAGCGCAAACACATCTCGATCGATCCTGACGCCCTACAGAAGGACGACCCGATACTCGCAATTGACCAATCCGAGTTTCACGAACCGATGCGGACGTTCGTCGAGCGCGTTCGAGACACGATCGCCGAGAGCGACGAGGTCGACCGACTCACCGGGATCGTCGTCTTCGGGAGCGTCGCCCGCGGGGAAGCCGATCGGCAGAGCGACATCGACTGCTTCGTCGTCGTCGAGGGTGACCGGACGGCAGCGAGACGGCTCGTTACTGACGTCGTCAGTGAGCTCCGCGACCGGCGCTTCGATGGCGACCGTTTCGAATTCGAACAGTACGTCGAGTCGGTCGAAAGTGCGACCCGCCAGGGTGAAACGCTCAGAGAGATTTTCGACGAGGGAATCACCCTCTACGAAGCGGAGGGTCTACAGGACGTCCGAAAGGATGCGATGACGGATGAGTAGCACGACGATCGAGTCCCTCATCGAGGACGTTCAACGAGCGTTCGACGAGCCGCCGGAACAGATCGAAACCGGTCTCGACGTCGACGACGCAGCGTTGCTACAGCTCCGAAAAGCGTGCCGGCTGTTGGCTGGCTCTGACCACCTCCTCGATGCGGGCTACTACACGCTTGTCATCGAGGCATCCTTCGTCGCCATCGAGCGGAGTATCGAATTCCGGCTCATCGAACGTGGGGAGATGGACCCCCGGAATCTCCCCGGTTCTCATACCTCCGTCTATCGGGAGGCGGCGAATCTAGGTATGTTCTCCGAGAGCATTGCCGACGACCTAGCCGATCTATGGGGAGACCACCGGGCAAAAACGTATTATCAGGACGGTTTGGCAGCGGAGACACGGGCGCGGCGACTGTCAGACCTCGCGACCGAGGTGCACCTGTTCATCGTCGGTCGGTCTTCGCAGGGCCACGAGTGCATCTGTACGTCCTAATACGCAAACGAGCGGTGCGACCCTGTCGGGTGAATTTGCGCTCGCGGGCCGCTTTACGATTCCATCTCACGGCGGATTCGTTCCAGTTCACCCTGCACCTCGTCGATTCGCTCTGGTTCCCCGGAATTTGCGACCAGAGCCAGCGCGTACGCCCGAGCTTCGTCGTTCCCGCAGGCGAGAACCCGGCCGAGTAGTTCGCTGTTCTCGCTGACGAACTCGTCGACGTCATCCGAGGTGCTCATCGATCACCGTCCCCGTCGGGCGTAGTCGTTTTCCCCCGAAGTGACCAGAAGTTGTCCGCAGGTCCCCGGCACCCATTTCTGATCCCGAGATTGGGCGACGTGGCCGAGCTAGTTCGCGCACGGAATGGTCCCTTCCCGAGCTCGTGCCACGTATATCGTGGTCGGGCTGGATCAGGCAGCGTTGAGATACTCGTCGGCTGGATACCCCGCCTTCGAGACGCGACTCCGGGCCTCGGTCCGGACCGCTTTGTTGGCGGGACGGTCCTCGTTCCTCTCTATGTACTCCTTGATGAACGCGGCCATCTCGTCCATGAGTTCCGGCCCGGCGACAGCCACGACGCTCTCGAGTGTCTTCCGGTAGCCCTCTTCGGCGGCCGGGTATCCCTGCCGGGACTCCAGTATCTCGTCGTTCACCGACCGAATCTCGTACAGGTGGCCCTTGAGACGTAGCTCGACGTCGCGCCCCATGATATCGCCGTAGAGGGGTTCAGAACATATATTCCCGGATCGCCAACCACCTATATCCCCGGATTGCCATGCTAACCACTTCGAAGGTCGCTATCACCTAGGTCCCTTCATTCGCTATGCTTGCAGAGTCCCGGCCGCTACTGCGTTCGAACTCGCGATCGATATACCCATGCTTTCGACATCGCCCAAGGGTAGTAGACGGACGTCGCCATCACCCCGAGACCCTCCATTGCTATCGATGGCGACCGTCCGAATTCCTCGGAATCGGCCTCAACCTCGTTCGGTCGACCCCACCCGAGTCTACGAATCGACGCGCCGACTATCCGAGATGGACGTCATAGCGGAAAGATTGATGCCGCCACGGTGCATCTAAGAGACCAGTATACTGATACAGAGAGAACCGCCATGCTGTGTTCTTTATATTTGGGATAGTGGAAAATTTATTACAAGCCTAGGCCGGGATTTGAACCCGGGCTCTCGTCCTTACCAAGGACGCGCTTTACCGCTAAGCTACCCAGGCGCCGCCTGTCGGTAGCCCGGTACGCCTGTTAGGCGTTTCGTTTCCGCCCCTCCGGGACATACGGTGGCGCGGGAGAAACCGGCAGTCTGCGGGGGTTAGTCGCCGCTCCGTTCGACCGGGCGCCCCTCGCCGCCGGTGAGGCGCCGGAGATCGGCCCGGAGCGTCTCGCCGTCCAGTTCGGCGACGGGCGGGAGGTCGCCGTCGGACTCCACGTCCGACGAGGCCCGTTCGCCGGGCTTGCCATCGTCGGTCAGCTGGTCGAGCAGCCAGTCGCGCTCCGCGGGGGCGTCGCCGCCCGCGGCGGTGGTGCCGGCGACCAGGGCGAGGTCGAGCACGTCCCGCTCCAGGTTCCGGTCGTACGAGGGGTCGACCGTCTCGCGGCGGTGGGTCTGGTCGCGGCCGAACGCGCGGACCACGGCGACGGCGCGGTCGGCGGCCTCCGTGCGCGCGAGCAGGTAGAACCCCCGGGCGACCAGTACGTCCGCGGCGAGGATGCCCATGTCCCCCCGGTCGCGGTCGCCGGTCGCCCAGGGGTCGGCGTGGGCCAGGTCGCGGGTGAGCCGGAGCCCGTCGTAGATGAGCTGGACACCGGCGGCTCGCTCGGTGAGGCCGTCGAGCGCCGCGAACTCCGCCGGGCCGTCGGACGGGGCCGTGGCGGCCAGCAGCGTGAGCGCTCCCGGCGCCATCGACCCGTCGGCGAGGAGGGACTCGATCTGCGACCGGAGCGCGTCGGGGACCACGTCGCCGACGGCCTCGGTCGCGGCCCGACGGACCGCGGCGGCTTCCTCCATCGCCCCTAACTACGCCGACGGAGGGCAAAGGCCTTTGGAAACCGCTACCAGCCCCGGACAATGACCGAGTCCGTCCGCGTCGTCGACGACGGCGACGTGCGTATCGTCACCCTCGACCGGCCGGACCAGCGCAACGCGCTCACCGGCGACGCGCTGGAAGCCGTCCGCGAGGCGGTCCGCGACCCGCCGCCGGTGGTGCACATCCGGGGAGAGGGGGCCGCGTTCTCGGCCGGTGCCGACCTCGGTGAGGTCCGCCGCGTCGCCACGATGGTCGACGCGGCCGCCGGCGACGAGCCGACGTCCGCCGACGAGGCCCGCAACGTGGT
The DNA here is from genome assembly GCA_003020985.1 of Halobacteriales archaeon QS_4_70_19. Taxonomy (GTDB): domain Archaea; phylum Halobacteriota; class Halobacteria; order Halobacteriales; family Haloarculaceae; genus Haloglomus. The sequence goes on from PXRM01000026.1 coordinate 79,591, forward strand.
CGGCCCCTTCGTCCGGGCGGGCCAGCGGACGACCCGCGCCGTCGCCCAGAGCGACGCGGTCGTCGTCGCCGGGGTGGACGGTGCAGCCCGGGGGGGCGGGGTCGAACTCGCGCTGGCCTGCGACCTCCGCATCGCGACCCCGGACGCGACGTTCGCGGAACCGGGCGTCACGTTCGGCCTGTTCGGCGCCTGGGGCGGCACCGCCCGCCTCCCCAGGGTCGTCGGCCAGGGAGACGCGCTCGACCTTTCCCTGTCGGGCCGGGTGGTCGGCGCCGACGAGGCGCTCCGGATGGGACTGGTCCAGCGCATCGTCGACGACCCGCTGGTGGTGAGCGAGACCATCGCCGAGAACGACCCGACCGCGATGCGCCTCGTCGAGGAGCGCGTCCGCGACGACCAGCCGCTGGAGGTGCAGGAGGAACGCGAGGTCCGCGCGTTCGCCGAACTGGTGGCCGAACACGCGGATCGACTGGCGGAGAAGTAGTCAAATTCGGGGATTACTCCACGATCTCGCACATTCTGTTCGAAAGGGCGCTTTCTATCGAATATCCTCCCAGGTGGGCTGCCTATCGGATCTTCGTCCCGACCGGCGCGTCGCCGTGGGTGGTCAGCAGGTCGGCCTCCTCGCCGGCCGCGAGCAACATCCCGTTCGACTCCACGCCGAACAGCTCGGACTTCTCCAGGTTCGCCGCGATGACGACCCGCTTCCCGGGGAGGGCGTCCACGTCGTGGAGCTGGCGGATGCCCGCGACGACCTGCCGGGTCTCGACGCCGATGTCCACCTCCAGGCGGACGAGCTTGTCCGCGCCCTCGATGGGCTCGGCGGTCTCGATGCGCCCGACCCGGAGGTCGAGGGCCTGGAACTCGTCGAAGCTGATGCGGTCGTCGGCGATGGGTTCGGGGTCCATGTCGGTGGTGTCGTCGGTGTCGGCGTCGGTGTCGTCGTCGGCGTCGGTATCGGTGTCGTCGGTGTCATCCGCGCTCTCCTCGTCGCTGGCGGACTCGGCGATGCGCTGCTCGAGCTTCTCGTTCAGCTCCGCGACGCGCTCGTCCTCGATCTTCGTGACGAGCTCGTCGGGCTCGCCGAACTCGGCGGCCGGGGCGTCGTGGGCGGCCCCGAGCGAGGCCTCGTGGACGTCGCCGTCGGCGCCGACCTGCTCCCAGAGGCGCTCGGCCGTGTCGGGCGCGACGGGCTCGAACAGGACCGCGAGCGCGACCGACAGCTGGACGCAGTCGCGGATGACCTGCTCGGCGCGCTCCGGGTCCTCGTCGACGAGGTTCCAGGGCTCCTCGGCCTGGATGTACTCGTTCCCGTAGCGGGCCAGCTCCAGTGCCGCCTGCCCGACGCCACGGACGGAGTAGTCGTTGACGGCCTCGCGGAACGCGGCGACCGCCTCGTCGATGCGGCCCGCGACGGCCTCGGAGACCTCGCAGTCCGGCGTGCCGCCGTAGTTACGCTGGGCGAACAGGAGCGAGCGGTAGGCGAAGTTGCCCAGCGTGCCGACCAGTTCGCTGTTCACGCGGGACTGGAACTTCTCCCAGGAGAAGTCCACGTCCTGCTGGAGGCCGCCGTTCGTGGCGAGGTAGTAGCGCAGCAGGTCCGGGTGGAACCCCTCGTCGAGGTACTCCCGGGCCCAGATGGCGCGGTTCCGGCTCGTCGAGAGCCCCTTCCCGTTGATGGTGATGAAGCCCGTCGCGGCCACGGCCCGGGGTTCCGTGTAGCCCGCGGCGTGGAGCATGGCGGGCCAGAAGACGGTGTGGTGCTGGATGATGTCCCGGCCGATGACGTGGACGATCTCGCCGCCGTCGTCCTTCCAGACGTCCTCCCAGTCGTACTCGTCGGCGCCGGCGCGCTCGGAGTACTGCTTCGTGGACGCGATGTACTCGATGGGGGCGTCCACCCAGACGTACAGGACGAGGCCGTCCTCGCCCTCGCCCGCCTCGCCGGGGTAGTCGATGCCCCAGTCCATGTCGCGCGTGATACACCAGTCCCGGAGCTCGCCCTCGATCCACTCGCGAGGCTGGTTCTTCGCGTTCTCGGTCCCCTCCAGCCGGTCGATGAACTCCCGGAGGTACTCCTGCAGTTCGGAGACGCGGAAGAACTTGTGCGTGCGCTCGCGGTACTCCGCCGGGTTGCCGGTGACGGTCGACTCGGGGTCCTCGATCTCGCCGGGTTCGAGGTGGCGGCCGCACCCCTCGTCGCACTCGTCGCCGCGGGCCCGCGCCCCGCAGTACGGGCAGGTCCCCTCGACGAACCGGTCGGGCAGCGCCTGCCCCTCCTCCGGGTCGAAGGCGACCATGATCTCCTTCTCGTAGACGTAGCCCGCGTCCTCGAGCTCGCGGACGATCTCCCTCGTCAGCTCGGTGTTCGTCCCGTCGTCCGTGTGGCCGTAGTTGTCGAACTCGACGTCGAACTTCGGGAACGTCTCCCGGTACTGCTCGTGGTACTCCAGCGCGAACGACTCGGGCGAGACGCCCGCCTCCGCGGCGTTGACCGCGATGGGAGTGCCGTGCATGTCGGACCCGCAGACGTAGGCGGTGCGCTGGCCGAGCTTGCGGAGCGCGCGGTCGAACACGTCCGCGCCGACGTACCCCCGGAGATGGCCGACGTGGAGGTCGCCGTTCGCGTACGGTAGCCCGCACGTGACGACGGCGGTGCCGTCGGTGGGGAACGGCTCGTGGCTCATACCTCCAGTCCGGGCGGCCCCGGGCTAAAACCCGCCGGTTCCGGTCCCTGCGGACGGATGCCGGCGGTGCCGCCGGTCAGACGAGCGCCAGCGTCCCCTCGATGACCGCGATGAACAGGACGAGCCGGCCGGCGCTCCCGACGAACGTGGCGAGCGCGAACCTGACGTAGTCCTCCTCCAGGACGGAGAACGCGTAGATGGAGAGCGTGTCGGGGAACCCCGGCACGCAGAGCGCGACCGCGAGACCGGCGTAGCCGTACTGCTTCGCGAGCTGGACCGCCCGGCGTTCGGCCAGCGACACGACGTTGAACCGCGAGCGCCGCAACAGCCGGATGACGGGTCCGGACTGCTTGGCCTCCTGGCCCAGTCCGAACGCGAGGACGCTCCCCGTGGCCTTGCCGGTGCCGCTGACGAGGATGATGAGGCCGATCTCCACCCAGTAGCCCAGCCCCAGCCGGAGCGGCGTCGCCAGCACCACCTCGCTGGGGAGCGGCAGCACGAACGCGATGAGGAAGGAGTAGACGAAGATGATGACCAGCCCGATGGGGCCGGTCGCGGCCCGGACCGCCTCCTCGAGCGCCCGGAACACGCCGACGTGGAGGTGGCCGACCGGCAGCAGGGCGGCGAGCGCCGCCGTGACGTCCGGCAGTCCCGCGGCGACCCACGGGAGGACCGAGGGGAGGGCGGGACTCTGGAGGAGGTCGGGAAGGACCGACAGCGGGGTCACTGCCTGCCGGTAGCGTGGGCGCCGGTGTAAGTCTTGATGCCGCGGCAGCGGCCGCGGCCGTCGACAGCACCGACTCCCCCCGGCCGCCACCGCGGCTCGGCCCCGTTCAGCCGGCCAGCGCGGCGACCCGTGCCGGCAGCCCGGCGACGACCGCCCACGCGAGCAGCTGGGCGACCGCCACGACCACCATCGCCGCGACGCTCGGGAACGGCCCCCCGTCGCGGGTGTACGCCGCCGCGCCCCACGCCACGAACGGGAACGCGACGAGCGTCGCCCCGGCGACGAGCGGCGGGAGGACGCGCCCCCACAGCGCCGCCAGCGAGCCGAACGCGACGGCGACGCCCACGAGGTATGCCACCCGCAACCGGGCTGGCGACCACCGCGTCGGCAGGGTCCGCTTCCCGACGGCGGCGTCGGCCCGCCGGTCCGGCCACTGGGTCGCGAGCAGGTTGACGAACACGAGCGCGGTGAACGGCAGGACAGCCAGACAGACCGTCAGCTCCACCGTGCCGGCCAGCGCCGCCGCGCCGTAGTGGGGGAGCAACAGCCCGCCCAGGAGGGCGTTGTCGACCTCGCCGAACCCGTGCCACGCGAGCGCCAGCGGCGGCAGCGAGTACTCCCACCCGAGGACCGCGACGACCGCCAGCACCGCGGCCGCCGTCGCCGGGAGCGTGCCGTCGAGCCGGAGCCACGCGGTCACGAGCGCGCCCAGCCCGCCCGCGGCCAGCGCCGCGTCGCGCGCGAGCCGCCGGGGGAGCCGGGCGGCGTGCAGTCCTCCGCTCCCGCCGGAGAACGGCGTCCGGTCGGTCAGGGCGTCCGTCTCGTAGTCCGCGTACTCGTTGGCGTAGTGGACGCTGGCGGCGACCGGGAGCAGCGCGACGACGCCCGCGACCACCTGGTCGGGCGCGAGCGGCGCGCCCGTCGCGACCGCGATGACCGCCCCGAGCGCGTAGACGGTGACGACGAGCAGGAGCTGGTCCGGCCGGCTCGTCGTCCACAGCGCCCACGCCACCGTCGCGGGCGCGGCGTCCCGGACCCGGCGCGGCGCGGGGTCCACCGTCGACGGGTCGGGATCGGCGGCCGGCCTGGACGCGTCCCGGTCCCCGGGGCGGCCATCCGAGGGGTTCCCCATACCCCCGGCTTCGACTGCAGCGCCGTCAACCTGTCCGTGGTCGGCGGGGCGGTCGCCCGACCGAGGAGCTACCAGTGGCTCCGAGCTACACCAGCCGCCACTCCGGCGACCCGGCGCTCCCCCGACCCGTCGGCTCCACGACGTCCCGGCGTTCGAGTTCGCCGAGCACGTCGCCCAGCCGGCCCCCCTGGATGACCTCGAAGTGGACGCGGTCGACGCCGTGGTGCTCGTAGAACAGGTGGTAGAGCTCGTCCTCGGAGAACCGCTCGCCCTCGGCCACCGTCATCAGCCGCGGGACGAGGTCGCACATGTCCTCGACGAAGTTCCACGGGTAGACCATCCACGCGAACTCGTCGGGGTACGAGGCCACGAAGTCGAGGTCGGCCTCGCTGTCGGGGAGAAGCTGGAGCGTGCCCGTCCGGACCTCCCCGGGCGGCTCCGGGAGGTCCTCCAGGTAGTCGACGGTGTGGCCGAACGTCTGCCCGGTGTCGGCGATGTCGTCGACGACGAGCAGGTCCTTGTCCGCGACGGCGCCGTCCGCCAGCGGATACCGGACGGAGGGCCCCTCGCCCGGCTCGCCGGTGCCGACGTAATGCTCGACCTTCAGGCTGACCAGGTCGTCCACGTCGAGGTAGTCACAGACGATGCGGGCGGGAACGAGGCCGCCACGTGCGATGGCGACGACGGCGTCTGGGGCGTAGCTGCCGCGTACCTCTCCCGCAAGGTCACGCGCCAGACCCTCGACGTAGTCCCAGGTCAGCAGCCGGCAGGGGAACTCGTCCGGCAGGTCGCTCATACGCGCCGGTTCGACCGGTCCGGACAAAAGTGTGGGCGGCTCGCGGGCCTCGGCGGGACCGCTCCGGACGGCTGCCCGCTACCGCGCGAGACAGTCCGTCGGAAACTGGCGGGGTGAGCTACCCACCGCTCTAGCGGTGGGAGTCAGCGTGGACTCCCGCTCCGGCCCCGGATACGAGAGGCCGGTCCGCGTCGCGGGGTCCTCGACCGTCGTTCGACCCGACGCCACTCGTCGCCTGCCTCGGGCGTTCCGTCCCCCGGTCAGTGACGCCTGGCGGCGGGCCGCCCTCCGGCCGGTGCCGGCCGTCAGCCGCCGAGCACCCGTCGGAGCCGCGCCAACAGGTCGCCCCCGTCGCCGTCCGTCCCGCCGCTCGGGGCGTCCGCCAGCCCGAGTTCCCGCTCGATGGCGTCGAGTTCGTCGTCGTCGAAGCGGTCGTCCTCGCGGGCCTCGACCAGCCACTCCGCCCACTCCGCGTCCGTCAGCACGCCGCGGGCGTCGTCCCACTGCTCGACCAGCGCCTCGCGGTCCCGGAACGGGACGTCCATGTCCCCGCCGCCCCAGTGCAGCGGGACGAGGTAGAACGCCACCTCGTCGGGCCCCGGGCCGGGCCCCTCGGCGCGGGCGGTCGTCCCGTCGCGTGCCTCGCCCGGCAGGAACCGGTACGGGTAGCCCTCGTAGCAGAAGACGTCATCGGGCGTCACCGTCTCGCCCGCGGGGAGTTCGAGCGTGTCCATGCCCGTCGTAGGGACTCCGGCCGGAAAGCCGGACCGGCTGCGGGGGGTTCCAGTCGGCCCCGACGGACGGTCCGGGCAGTTACCCCAGCGACGGCAGCCCGTCCCCGTCGAACACCTCGTCCGCGATGTTCTCGCGCATGATCTCGTCGGTGCCGGCGGCGATGCGGCGCCCGCGGGCGAGTCGGTGCAGGTACTCCAGCGGATGCCCCTGCTGGTAGCCGGTGGCACCGAAGATCTGGAGGCAGTCGCTGACCACCGCCTCCGCGGTCTCGGAGGCGTGGAACTTCGCGATGCTCGCCCGGAGGCGGTCGGGGTGGGCGGGCGTGTCGCCGTCCCCCTGCGTGTTCGCGGCCGCCTCGTGGGTGAGTGCCCGGGACGCGGTGTAGCGTTTGACCGCGTCGGCGACCTCCCAGCGGAGCCCCTGGAACTCGCCGATGGACTGGCCGAACTGCTCGCGGTCGCCCGCGTACTCGACGGCGTGCTCCAGCGCGCAGCGGGCCATCGCGGTCGCGTACGCCGCGCTCCCGACGCGCTCCCAGTTGAGCGCCTTTAGCTGCTCCTTCAGGGCCCGCTTCCCGCGGACGAGGACCTGCTCCTCCGGAACCGCCACGTCCTCGAAGAAGAGGTGGCTCTGGGTGTGGCCCGCCATGTTGGTGTAGTGCTCGTGGACGTCGACCCCGGGGGCGTCGAGGTCGACGAGGACGGTCCCCAGGTTCCCGTCGGGGAAGCGCGCCCAGACGACGGCGGCGTCGCTGGCGGGGACGTAGCTGAGCCAGATCTTCTCGCCCGAGAGCCGGAGGCCGTCGTCGGTCTCCTCGATGGCGGTCTCCATCGCGCCGGCGTCGCTGCCCGCGGCGGGTTCGCTGATGCCGATGGCGATGGCCGACTCGCCCGCGCAGACCGGCGGAAGGTAGCGCTCCTGCAGCGACTCGGAGCCGAACATCTCGACGGCCCGGGGCGCGACCATCGTCTGGCCGTACAGCGCGTTCGCCGTGTCCGGGCAGACCGCGCCGACCGTCTCGATGGCCAGCACGGCCGCGAACTCGGAGAGCCCGCCGCCGCCCCACTCCTCCCCGAGGTTGACCGCCCAGAGGTCGTGCTCGGCCAGCGTCCGGACGTTCTCCCAGGGGAACCCCTCGTGCTCGAAGGCGTCGTCCGCGAACTCCGCCCGCGCGATGTCGTCGAGGACGTCGACAAGCATCCGCTGCTCGTCGGTGAGCGTGACCATACGTCGTGGCCGGGTGGCGACGGCAAGTAGGTTCGGCCGGAGGCGGGCGGCGCCGTGACAGCCCGAAACGGCAAGACCCCCCGCCCGCAAGGGCCGATATGCGCCTCGACACCGCCCTCACGACCACCGGACGGGCGGTGCTGTTCGCCCACTGGCCGGTCCCGGCCGCCCAGCTCCGGCCACATCTCCCCGACGCGCTCGCGCTGGACACCTACGACGGGGAGGCGTGGGTGAGCGTGCTCGCGTTCGAGGTCGTCGAGGCACGGCCCCAGGCGCTCCCGGCGGGGCTGTGGCCGTCGGCATCGTTCGGCGAGGTGACCCTGCGGACGTACGTCCGCCACGACGACCGGCCGGGCGTGTACTTCCTCTCGCTCGACGCCGGGACGCGCGTGGGGGCAGCGGCGATGCACAGCGCGATGGGGATGCCGTGCTACGCCGCGACGACGAGCGTCGACATCCGGCGGACGACGGACCGGGCCCACGCCGGCGACGGGAGCCGGGCCGGGGACGGCGAGGGGGCGACCGTCGAGTCGGTCGCCTTCCGGAGCCGGCGGACGCAGGCGGGCCAGCCGGCCGCGGCATTCGCCGTCGACTACGGCCCCGACGGCCCGGCCGACACGGTCGAATCGGGGTCGCTGGCCGAGTTCTGCATCGAGCGCCGCCGCTGGTTCACCGACGCCGGGCAGCCCTCGCCGTACCTCGTGGGGGCGGGGCCGGGGCTCCGCGTCGGGGAGATCGAGCGCGCCCCGTGGCAGGTCGCCCCCGCCATGGCAACCCTGTCGGAGAACTCGCTGGGGCGACCGCTCGGCCTCGACCTCTCCGGGGAGCCGACGGTCCACTACAGCCCGGGGTTCCGGTCGGTCGTGTCGACGCGGCGGTAGCCGGTTTCGCTCCGGCCGCCGCGTGTCGCGCCGGTGCACCGGCAGCGGTGGGCCGGCGCTAGGGTTTTCGCCGCCGCCCCGGGAGAGCAGGTATGCGCGTCAGCGTCATCGGCGGCGGACGGGTGGACGAGGCGACCTACGAGCGGGCCCGGGCGGTCGGCCGGTGCTGTGGGGAGCGGGGGTACACGGTCGTCTGCGGGGGGTACGGCGGCGTGATGGAGGCGGCCTGTCGCGGCGCCCGGGCGGCGGGCGGCGACACCGTCGGCATCCTGAAGGGCACCGACCCGGACGCCGCGAACGACTCCGTCGACACGCCGGTCGTCACGGGGATGGGCAACGGGCGGAACGTACTGGTCGTCCTGAACGGGGACGCCGTCATCGCGGTCGACGGCGCCACCGGGACCCTCTCGGAGCTGGCGCTCGCGCTCGACGACGGGCTCCCCGTGGCGGGACTGGACACGCACGACCTGTCCGAGTTCGACGGGTTCGAGGCGGTCGACTCCCCGGAGGCTGCCGTCGAGAGCGTGGAGCGCAGGTGGTGAGCTGGAAGGATTATCGACGGAGGTTGGAGGTTCTGTGCATACCGTGGCAGTACAGGAATCGTATCGAGATGCTGGATGATACACGGACGGAAGCCGGACGATCCGTCCGGACGACACCCGCCGACCGCTACTCCGTCGCCTTCAGGTTGTGGACGGGGTCGAGCCGTTCGACCACCTCGGCGGTCGGTGCCAGCGCGTCCTCGATGGCCTCGGCCGGCTTGTACGCCGCGGGGGCCTCGTCGAGGACGTCCTCGACGACGGACTCGGAGTAGACCCCGTCCATGGCGGCCTCGAACGCGGCCATCGAGAGCCGGTCGTGGGCGTCGCGCCGGCCCATCCGCCGCCCGGCGCCGTGGGGCGCCGTCGAGAGCCACTCCTCGTTGCCCTTCCCGCGGGCGATGACGGACCCCTCGGCCATGTTGAACGGGACGAGGAGGCGCTCGCCCTCGCGGGCGGGCGTGGCGCCCTTGCGGATAGTCAGGTCGCGGAAGTCGATGTAGTTGTGCGTCGAGTGCCACGACTCGCCGGCGTCGACGCCGAGCGCGTCGCAGATGGCGGCGGCCATCAGCTCCCGGTTCCACCGGGCGTACTCCTGGGCGAACAGCATGTCCACGTAGTAGCCGTGCGCCTCGCGGCCGACGAGGGGGTCCAGGTCCGTGTTCCGCCCCTCGTCGCCGGTGGGCGGCCGGAGGTCGCCCAGCCGGGCGAAGGTGCGCTCGATGGCCTTCCCGTCGAGCGCCTCGCGGACGCGCTCCTTGCGGATGTGGGACTCGCCCATCCCGCCGGTGACCCAGCGGAAGAGGTCCTCGTCGCTCACCGTCGCCGGGTCGAACTTCAGGAAGCGCCGGTCATCGGGCTCGATGCGGTCGCGGACCCGGTCGGCGTTGCGGAACTGGGTGGCCCGGGCCTGCCAGAACTCCGCGACGGCCTTGCCGAGGTAGCGCGACCCGCTGTGGACGACGAGGGAGTAGTCGCCCGCCTCGCGAGCGCGGGCGAACTCGACGAAGTGGTTGCCGCCTCCGAGCGTCCCGGCCGACCGGATGACGTGGGCCATCCCCTGGCGCTGGTCCGCGAGGACGCGCTCGCAGAGGGCCTCGAAGTAGTCGCCGTCGTAGCCGTCGAACTCGAAGGTGGGGTCGACCGGCTCGCCGAACCGCTCGCGGACGGCGTCGTCGAACCGCTCGAAGCGCTCGTTCGTCCGGTCGAAGGGGAACTCCTCGACGAGGTGGACGGCGTCGTCGTAGTCGTGGACCGACCGGCCCATCGGAACCGCCTCGCGGACGCGGCGCTCGCGCTCGGCGTGGGCCAGCGGGAGGTCGTCGCCGAGGTGGGTGACGTGCATCCCGCAGCCGATGTCGACCCCGATGACGTTCGGGACGACCCGTTCGGGCAGCGGCATCGTGAACCCGACCGGAGCGCCCATCCCCCAGTGGCCGTCCGGCTGGACGACGACGGGTTCGGTGAACGCCGGGTGGTCGACGAACTCCTCCACCTGGTCGAGCAGTCCCTCCCCGACCAGCGACTCGTCCTCGACCATCACGCGTGCCGTGGTGTACTCGCCGTCCAGTTCGATGGGCATCGCCCGGCCGTAGTCCGCTCGCGCGGTTGAACCTGTCGCCCCTCCGTCGCGGCGTGGCACGGCCCCCGAGACGGCCGGCTAGGGACCCCCCTTATGTGTTGAGGAGTCGGCGTCGGGACATGGCACTCCACGACAGGGAGGACGACGCGGGGCTGGACCCCCACGCCGAGAGTGGTGCGACCGTGCGGAACCTCGTCGCCGGCGAGTGGCGCGAGCCGGCGGGGGACCGGCACCCGGTCACGGACCCCGGAACCGGCGAGCAGGTCGGGACGGTCGGCTACAGCACAAGCGCGGACGTGGACGACGCGGTCGCGGCCGCACGGGAGGCGTTCGCGGACTGGTCGCGCCGGCCGGTCGAGGAACGCATCCAGCCGCTGTTCCGCTACAAGGCGCTGCTGGAGGACCACCAGGACGACCTGGCGCACACGCTGGCCACCGAGCACGGGAAGACCCTCTCCGAGGCAAAGGGGGAGCTCCGGCGCGGCATCGAGAACGTCGAGGTGGCCTGCGGGATGCCGAGTCTGCTGAAGGAGGGGTCCGGCATCGTCGAGCAGGCGGCGCCGGAGATCGACGAGTCCGGCGTCCGACGGCCGCTGGGCGTGTTCGCGGCCATCACGCCCTTTAACTTCCCCGGGATGATCCCGCTCTGGTTCATGCCCCACGCGGTCGCGACGGGGAACACGTTCCTGCTGAAGCCCAGCGAGCGCGACCCCATCACGCCCGCGCGGCTGGTCGAACTGGCCCACGAGGCCGGCATCCCCGAGGGCGTGGTCAACCTCGTCAACGGCGGCCCGGAGAGCGTGAACGCCATCTGCGACCACGAGGACGTCGCGGGCGTCTCCTTCGTGGGGAGCACGGGCGTCGCGAAGCACGTCTACGAGCGCGCCGCGAGCGCCGGCAAGCGCGTCCAGGCCCAGGGCGGCGCGAAGAACCACGTCATCGTGAGCGACTCCGCCGATCTCGCGTTCGCCGCCGAGCAGACCGTCTCCTCGGCCTGTGCCTGCGCCGGGGAGCGCTGCCTCGCCAACGACGTCGTCCTCACGATGGGCGAGGTGTACGACGAGTTCGCCGAGCAGGTCGTCGCGGAGGCCGCGGCCGCGACCGTCGGCTACGGCCCGGACGACCCGGACGTGGGCGCGCTCATCACGTCCGAGCACCGCGACGAAGTGGCCGGCTACGTCGCGCGTGCCGTCGAGGCGGGCGCCGAACTCCTGCACGACGGCCGGGACGTGACCGTCGACGGCCACGAGGACGGCACCTACATGGATCCGACGGTGGTCGGCGGCGTGACGCCCGACATGGAGATCGCCCGCGAGGAGATCTTCGGTCCCGTCGTGGCGCTCTCGCGCGTCGACTCGTTCGACGAGGCCATCGGGACGCTGAACGCGAGCGATTACGGTAACGCCGCCAGCCTGTTCACCGAGCGCGGCCACGAGGCCCAGCAGTTCCGCCGCGAGGCACGGGCCGGCAACCTCGCCGTGAACGCCGGCACCGCGGCGCCGATGGCGTTCTACCACTTCGGCGGGGAGAAGGCCTCCTTCTTCGGCGACCTCCACGCCCAGGCCGACGACGCCGTCCGGTTCTACACGGACCAGACGGTCTACATCGAGCGCTGGCCCGGGGAATGACGGTCCGGCCCGGTTAGAACTCGTACTGGGCCGATAACTCTCGAATCAGTATAATAGGATTTGTAACATACAGATAAATATCTAATGATGAGTGCAGACCGGTTATCGGTGCCCGCTCCCGAGTGTACCGGTCTCCGCTCCCGTCAGCGCCTGCGAGCCACCGGAGCGAAACCCACAACCGGCCACGCGCCGAGGGACGGGCAACGCGATGCAGTGCGAGAAGTGTCCGGCGGACGCCGTCACCCACCTGGCGTACTCCGGGCTCCACCTCTGCGGCGAGCACTTCCGGCGGTCCGTGGAGTCGCGGGTCCGCTCGCGTGTCCGCGAGGACGCGCTGGTGCCCGACGACGCGACGCCCGAGGACCCGGCGACGTGGTTGGTCGGGCTCTCCGGCGGGAAGGACAGCGTCGTCCTGACGACGGTCCTCCACGAGACGTTCCGCGAGGACCCGCGGATCGACCTCGTCGCGCTCACCATCCACGAGGGCATCGCGGGCTACCGCGACGCGTCGCTGGACGCCTGCCTGGAGCTGGCCGACGACCTGGACGTCGCCCACGAGGTCGTCAGCTACGCCGAGGAGTTCGGCCTGGAGATGGACGACGTGGCGCGCGAGGACCCCGAGGGGATGGCCCCCTGCGCGTACTGCGGGGTGTTCCGCCGGGACCTGCTCTCCGAGTACGCGACCGAGCTGGAGGCGGACCTCCTGCTGACCGGGCACAACCTCGACGACGAGGCCCAGACCGCGCTGATGAACCTGTTCTCCGGCGACGTGACGAGGATGGCACGCCACTGGGAGGCCTCGCTGGGCCCGCTCGACGAGCGCGACGCCGCGGACGCCGCGGACGGCGGGCCGTTCGTCCCGCGCGCCAAGCCCCTGCGCGACGTGCCCGAGAAGGAGGTCGCGCTGTACGCCCACCTCCGGGACCTCCCGGTCCACATGGCCGAGTGCCCGCACGCCAGCGAGGCCTACCGCGGGGAGATCCGGGACCACCTGCTGGAGCTGGAGGAGGGGCACCCCGGGACGCGCCACTCCATCGTGTCCGGCTACGAGGAGCTGGCGCGGCTGGCCGCGGCCGCGCGTGACCGCGGCGCGGAGCGGACCGGCGAGTGCGAGCGCTGCGGCGCGCCCACCTCGCGCGAGGTCTGCCGGAAGTGCACGCTGGTCGAGTCGGTCCACGAGGCGGGCGCCGGCCTCGACGGGGCTGCGGGGACGGACGCCGACTGAGACGGGGAGCGTCGCCCGGGCTCCGCCGACGGCGTCTCAGGGGAGATCAACGGGCGTCCACTCCGGCGTCGGCTCGCCCCCACGCGGCCGGAGTTCGTACGCCCGGTCGTGGTCGGTGTCGGCCGGCGGCTCGCGGACGTCGATGGTGCCATCGAAGGCCCCCGGCGATACGGTTCACCGTCCGGTCGGCGTGGGCGTCCGTGTCCGGCGTCATCACCGAGCAGCAATGCTGCTCGAGCCGGGTGAGATCGGCCCCGACACGGGCAGACTCGTCCCTGGCTGGACGCGCCGGGCGAGCAGGGGGCGGTCGATCTCCGGGCCGACCGGCTCGTACGTCCGTCCGGAGAGACGGACGGTGGCGGCTCGACAACTCGGCTAGCCGATGTCCGCCGACTGGCGGACATGTGTCAGACGACTCTCCTGACAGTGATTTCAGAAAAAGCGATTGCTATCGCTCCTCCTGGGTGTTTACGTCAGAAAGAAAGCTATCGGCTTCGAGACCTATCGGATAACGTCGAGACCGTTGTTCTTCTCGGTCTCGATCTCCGGTTGGCCGCCGTCGGTCTCGCCGACGCCGAAGGTGTCCGTGTTACTGGACTCCGGCGTGGCTTCGCCCTCGATGGCCGCGCGGGAGGCGTCGGCCTGCTTCTGGGTCGTCGGGCCGAGCACCTGGGCGGACTGGACGCCGGTCATGATGGCCATGACCCGCACCTTGCCCTTGTACTCGTCCTGGATCCGGGCGCCCCAGATGACGTTCGCGCTCGCCTCGAGGCGCTCGGTGATGCGCTGGGCGATGCCCTCGGCCTCTTTCAGCGTGAGGTCGGGGCCGCCCGTGATGTGGACGAGTCCGCCGGAGGCGCCGCGGTAGTCGACGTCGAGCAGCGGGTGCTCCATCGCGTCGTTGACCACCTCCTCCGTCTTGTTCTTGTCCTGGGTCTCACCGACGAGCATCACCGCCACGCCACCCTGGTTCATGATTGACGTCATGTCCGCGTAGTCCAGGTTGATCAGCGAGGGCTGGGTGATGGTCTCGGAGATGCCCTTGACCGTCTCCGCGATGATCTGGTCCATCACGGAGAACGCCTTGCCGATGGGCAGGTTGGGCACGTAGTCGAGCAGGCGGTTGTTGTCCAGCACGATGATCGAGTCGGCCTCGTTGCGGAGCTTCTCCAGCCCCTCCTCGGCCTTCACCGTGCGGGCGCGCTCGACGTTGAACGGCGTCGACACCATGCCGACGACGATGGCGCCCTGCTCTTTGGCGATCTTCGAGACCACCGGCGCGGCGCCGGTGCCCGTCCCGCCACCCATGCCGGCGGTGACGAAGACGAGGTCGGCGTCGCCGATGACCTCCTTGACCGTCCCCTGGGCCATCTCGGTGGCGCGCTCGCCCATCGAGGGGTCGCCACCGGCACCGAGCCCGTTGGTGAGGGACTTGCCGACGAGGATTTTCGTGTCAGCCTCGATCATCTGCAGGTGCTGCTTGTCCGTGTTGATGGCGATGGTCTCGGCGCCCTCGACGCCGATGTTGTAGAGCCGGTTGACCGTGTTGTTCCCGGCTCCACCGGCTCCGACGATGACGATTCGGGGGTCGCCGAAGTCGCCGGCGTCGCCGTCGTCCATGTCGCGGGACTCGGCCTCGGCGTTCTCCAGTGCGGAGTTGACGATGTCCTGCATCGTCTACACCTTGGCCCAGCCGCGCCGGTCGCTCGACCGGTCGCTGTCCTCGTGGTCATTCAACATCTCACGAACGGCCGACCGGATCGCCTCGCTCCGGTTGGGGAACTCCCCCGTGTCGACCATTCGCTCGACCTCTTCGATCTGCTGCTTCGGAATCCGTAGTGTCACACGCTCCATTGTTTTTTGCTCCCTCGTTGGTCGGTAAGACGGCGTGCGGCACACACCCGCATGCGTCCTACAGCGCATAACCGCCGGACTGCGCCCGGATGTAATCCGGACACCCACGCTGTAAGACGACCGTCTTACGCAGAAGTATGCATTGACGGCTATTACTTAAACCTTCTCCTCACCGTATGACGCTCGTCGCACAATCGCGTAAACTCGGTTGAAACGGCCGATTTCGGTGTTTACGGAGCCCGAATGTTCGGCTACTCCCGTGCGAGATCGGTGAATCAGCCCCCTGTTCGGGGTCGTCTCGGTATTCTCCTTCACGTCGAAAGCATCGAAAACAGGGGCTCGGGCGTGTTTGTCGGTCGTTTACGAGCTGTCCAACAC
>PXRM01000026.1:95171-181696 GCA_003020985.1 Halobacteriales archaeon QS_4_70_19
ACCCCTCCAGCCGGTCCGCGATGATGGCGTCGACGCGCTCGGCGACCAGCTCGTCGAGCGTCCCGGACTCGGCCGCCGCGGCCGCGTCCGACGACGCGACGGACGTCCCGGTCGGCTCCCCTAGGTACTCGCGGAGGGCCTCGCGCATGACCTCGCTCTTGGAGGCGTCGAACTCCTCCAGCTGGGCCACGAGGTCGTCGTCGGCCCGGAACGTTATCTTGCTCACGTTGTCCGACGTTGTGTGCCACGGTACATCAACCTTCGCGTGGGCGTCTGACGCCCGTCCGTCGACACGTCGTCGCTGTCGGTCAGCGTCGTACCGGTGTCGTCGGTGTCGACACGCCCCCGATACGAGCGCTGTCGGGCGGCGTGGGGCGCCTCGCCACACGTCCGCCGGATGATAACGATTAAGTCCGCGACCGGCCCAGTTTCGCGTGCCCGCCCTTAGCTCAGACTGGTAGAGCAGTCGACTGTAGATCGACTTGTCCCCCGTTCAAATCGGGGAGGGCGGACTCGTTCTCCAGCCGATTCGTGGCCGACTGTAGATCGAATTGTCCCCCGTCCTCGTGAGCGGAGCGAACGAGGGCTCGGAAGTCGCGCGCAGCGAAGCGAGCACGTCTTCCGGCGTTCAAATCGGGGAGGGCGGACCTTCCTTCCGGCGCTCTGTACTCCACGGGGTCGTCCGAACCTGCCCGGTTGTCTCACGTCGAGAAACTGGACACCGAGATTATTGTGCGAGCGTGTGGACGGAAACAGGTATGCAGCAGCCGTACCGTCGCCGGATGACCCCGCTCCGGATCGCGGGGATCTACACCGTCCTCGGCGTCGCGTGGGTGCTCCTGTCGGAGTACCTCACGCTCACACTCGGCCGGTCCACGCTGATCCGGGCACAGGCCGTGCTGGGGGCGGTGTTCGTCGGCGCGTCGGCACTTCTGATCTACGGACTGGCGCAGTACAACCGGCGGCGGCTGGAGGCCGCCACCGTGGATCTCGAGGACCGCATCCAGCAGGCCCACGTCCTGCACCGGCTCCTGCGCCACAACCTCCGGAACAAATGCAACATCATCGCCGGGCACGCCGAGGCCCTCCGGACCGACGGAGCCGGCGGGTCGGCGACCGTCATCGAACAGCAGACCGCCGAGATGATCGATCTGAGCGAGAAGAGCAACCTGCTGCGGAAGGTCTCGCTCGAGGAGAGCCGCCCGGTGGAACTCGACCTCGTCCCCATCGTCCGGCAGACCGTCAACGACGTGCGGGAGCGGTACCCCGCGGCGACCGTGACGACGGCCCTCCCCGATGAGGCGGAGGTGTTCGCGCACCCGAAGATCGGCCAGGCCATCCGAGAACTGGTCGTCAACGGCATCAAGCACGGCGACGACCCGGTCGAGGTCCGGGTCAGCCAGGAGGGGACGACCGACACGATGGTCCGGGTCGTCGACAGCGGCGGCGGCTTCCCCGATCTGGAGCGGACGCTCCTTGAGGAGGGCTTCCGCGAGTCACAGACCGCCCACTCGAAGGGGCTCGGGCTGTGGGTCCTCCGCTACCTCATGCGCGAATCCGACGGGGCGGCGACCGTCGAGCGCACCGACAGCGAGGGAACGACCGTCCGCCTCCGGTTCCAGCCGACCTCCTCGGCAGCCATCAAGGAGTTCCTTCGCTAAAACGGACGTTGTGTACAAAGGTACGAGTAGCAAATATATTCCGGGCTTATCCGTAGGAAATCCTTCTTTCCGACAGTATACTGCAATTTCGTGAGCCCTTCGACGGTTCACCGTCTCCGGTATCAATAACCCGGCTCGATCGGACGGGCCTACGTCAGCCGCGACCGGACCGCAGCCACCGCCTCGAACGGGTCGATCCGGCCGTCCGGGTCCGTACACCAGACCCGGTCGCCGTCGACGGCGACGCAGAAGCAGTCCTCGGCGGAGGGTGAGCAGGTGACCTCGATGTCGTGCCGCTGGCCGAGCCAGTCCGCGAGGACCCGCCGGGTGGCGCTGGCCTCCTCGCCGAGTCGGCGAGGGGCGCAGTACTCGATTTCGACCTGTGCCATGGCCCCCTGCTTCCCGGCCGTGGCTGATAAAGCGTCGGGCGGGCGCGAACGTTGCCGGCCGATGGTGCCAGCGCGGGCGATGCGGTGGCCACGGGTCGTTCGCCGACGGCAGTTACCTGCCATCCCCGCCCACCCGGACTGTATGTCACAGTCCGATGACCCGTCCCTTCACGGTACCGGCCGCCCCCCGTCCGTTCCGGTACGAGGGCGAGGTCGAAGCCGGCGAGAAACGGCAGTTCCGCTCCGAGGTGAGCGAGACCTCCCTCGGTGACCCCGTCGCGGTGCCCGTCACGATCATCAACGGCGAGGAGCCGGGCCCGCAACTCTCCTGTACGACGGCCACGGCGACGAACTCAACGGCGTGAAAGTGTGCCAGGAGTTCGCCCGGGCGTACGACCCGGCCGACCCCGCCGGCACGCTCGTCCTCCTCCACGTCGTCAACGTCCCCGGGCTCCGGGCTCAGCAGCGCGACATCCCCGCCCACGACCCGGACACGAACCGCGCGTTCCCGGGCGGGAGCGCCAACGCGGCCTCGTGGATGGCCCGAGGCTGTGGGACGCGTTCGTCTCGCGCTGTGACCTCTGTCTCGACTTCCACACCCCCACGCGTAATCGGACGACGATGTACCACGCCCGGGCGGACACCTCGCGACCGGCGGTCGACGGGCTCGCGCGGGCGGTCGACGCGAACGTCATCCTCGGTGGCGCCGGCGACGACTGACCCCGGGCGCGCGGCGTCAGTCCGCGGTCGGGTCCTCGCGGTCCCGCGTCCAGGCCTCGCTCCGGTACTTCGCGTCCGCGAGTTCGCGCGCGGCCTCGCGCTCGGCGTCAGTCCACTCGTCCTTGACCCACTCGTCGCCCTCGATGGCGCCGCACCACTCGCCCAGGCCGTCCTCGATGACCCGGACCGCGCGGTCCCGTTCGAGGTTGAGGCTGTCCAGCATGTCGACGTGCTCGGAGTCGATGGGCGTGTCCCGCTCCGTGTTCGCGCTTGCGCCCAGGTCCGCCACCCGCTCGCGGAACGCGTCGCCGTCGACCGGCGGGTCCGCGAAGCACGCGAGGTGGCGCTCGGGCTCGAGTTCGAAGCTGATGGAGCCGTGCTGGACCACCGCGTCACGCGTCCGGTACTGGGCGTTACCCGCCAGCTTCCGTCCGCCGAGGACGATGTCGTGGGCGGGGTCGATAGCCCGGAGGTAGCAGGACGGCTCGTACAGCGCCTCGGCGGGCTCGTCGGCGAACGCCGCCGGGACACCCAGCTGCTTGAAGGCGTCGAGCAACGGCTGGCAGAACAGCTCGTACGTCTCCTCCAGGTCCCCCGGGACCGCGTCGGCGGGCGCGACGATGGAGTAGGCGACGTCGCCGTGGGTGTCGTGGTAGATGCCGCCGCCGCCGGTCGGCCGCCGGACGACGTCGATGCCGTTCGACTCGCAGAACTCCCAGTCGACCGTGTCGGGGTCCTGCCGGTAGCCCAGCGAGAGGCAGGCCGGCAGCCACTGGTAGACCCGGATGGTGCCGAGCCCCTCCTCGGCAGCGGTGCGGGCGGCGATCTCGTCGTGGGCGAAACTGCTCGCCCCGCTGACGACCTCCTCGCGGATCAGCCGCCAGTCGGCGTCCCTGATGCTCATGGCCCGGCGTTGTGCGGGTGCGGGGATAGCGGTTGCGGCGTCGGGCACGCCGGGGACGCTGCCGTCCCCCGGCTACGAGAACAGCCGGTGCCCCTCCAGTTACGAGAACAGCCGGCGCGCGACCACGTCCGGCAGGCGGTCGAGGAAGCCGGCGACGAGCCGCCACCGCCGGGTGACGAACGCCTTCCGCTTCCCCCGGCGGACGGCCCGATAGATCTGCGCGGCGGCGGTCTCCGGCGAGCACATCCAGAAGGTGCCACCCGCCAGGTCCGTGTCGACGAAGCCGGGCTCGATGGTCGTCACGCCGATGTCGGCGTCCCGGCCGCGGGCGCGGTAGCGGAGCCCGTCGCAGTAGTTCGAGACGAACGCCTTCGACGCCGGGTACGCCGGCACGTCGCCGACGGACATGTGCGCCGCGACGGAGGAGATACCGATCAGTCGGCCGTGGCCCTGTGCCTCGAAGCGCTCCATCGCGACCGTCGCGAGCGCGGTGAACCCCCGGACGTTCACGTCGATGGTCTGCCGTTCCCGCTCCCAGTCCAGCTCCGGGTTCCCCGGCGCGACGCCGGCCGACAGGACCACTACGTCGACCTCGCCCATCGCGTCGGCGAGTTCGCGGAACCCCTCGCGGGCGTCCGCCGTGTCCGTCACGTCCATCCTCGCAACGTAGGCCTGGGTCGGGAGTTGGTTGCCGATGAGCTCCAGGCGGTCGCGCCGGCGGGCAGTCAGACCGATCTCGTACGAGTGGGCGGCGAACTCGCGGGCCAGCGCCTCGCCGATGCCCGAGGACGCGCCGACGACGATGGCCGACGGGGTGTCGTTACTCATACTCGGCCGCTGGCAGGGCGGGGGGGTCAACCCCCCGGAATCCACCCGGCGACACGGGCCCGCCCCCGGGTCGCGGCGGCCCCGCTCCCGCCAGTCGGCACCAGGGGGGCGGTCGTCCACGAGCGAGCGTTCGGGATCGAAGGTAGAACGTGTCGGGTAGTTCGCGGGGCGGCTAATGAGAATAGGTCCGGTAAAAGAATCAAAAGATCGAAATAATATACAGGAGAGTGTCTTATCGTAGAAGTATTCCGACTATCCGTCTTATTTCGTACCGCGTTGCGGGTGCGGTTTTGGTCCGAGAGACGCCACAGGCGTCGCTCGTCGTACCGAGGGAACGGAGTTCCCTCGTCGCTCGCGGGACCGAGGGTCCCGCTCACTCACGAAAGGCGGCTGCGCCGCCTTTCGAACGACACCGGCACGAGGGCGCGGAGTCCTCGTGAGCAGAGCACGAGGGCCGTGCCGGAACTTGCTCCGGCTGAGTGCCCGAGTTCCGGCCCTTCCCTGAACGTTCTTTGGCCGAGTGGATTGCCGGCGAAGCCGGCAATCGAATAGCTGGCCGGCTTCGCTGGCCAGCCAGTTCCCGCAGCGGCGCGCTTCGCGCGCTGCGAGGAGGCCCGAGGCGCAAAAAAGCTCCCGTCAGTCGGCCTCGCCGGGCTGCCCGTTCGCCGGGGTCTCGTCCGGGCTGGGGCCGACGAGCGGGCCGAGGTCGATGGTGGTGTCGCCGCCGACGACCTCCACCGTCTCGCGGCCGAACGGGCCCGCGAGCGTGAGCGTCGCGATCCCGTCGCTACGGACGATGAGCCGGAGGTCCTCGTCGGCCTCCAGGCCGGCCTCCTCGATCCACAGCGTGACGCCGTCGACGTTCTCCAGCTTGACGTGGAGCTCGTTGGCCTCGTCGTGGACGTGTTCGAAGTCGATCCACTTCGTGCCCTTGCTGATGCGGTGTTGCGGGTCGGTGCCGGTCTCGTGGAAGCTCTCCGGGACCGCCTTGTCGTACCCCTCGGCGAGCGAGTGCGCGTCGACCAGCCCGTCCTCCTCCTGGTCGCGGACGGTGATGTCGCTGACCCAGTAGGCCTTGTCGTGAGCGAGGCCGAGTGCGGGCTCGTCGAACTCGGGGTCGCGCCGGTAGGTGACGCGGGTCGGGCCGCGCTTGACCTCGCCGCGGCCGAGGAACGCCGGCGCCCGGTCCCACTTGTCGCGGACGGCCAGCATCAGGTGGCCCGCCGCGGGGAACACGTCGAGTTGGTGGCGGTAGCCGTGGTTGCGGAGAGTCCGGGCGTAGCTGATGGGCCCGAGGACCGGGACCAGCGCGTCTCGGCCGCCGTTCCACAGCAGCATCGGGATGTGCCGGAGGTTGTCCGAGAGGTCGATGGCGTTCTCCTGGTGGGTGGTGAAGAGGGTGAGGAACTCCCCGCCGCCGCGACCGCCGAGCAGCCGCTGGGTCAGCAGCGGCGGCGACCGGAGCAGGCCGAACGACGGCCCCTCGAGGGGGTCCTCGGAGGGCGGCGCGACCGCGGAGAACCCGCGGGCGAACAGGTCGGGGTATTTCGCGCTGAGGATCTGGGTGCCGAACCCGCCCATCGAGTAGCCCGCCACCGTCACCCGGTCGCGGTCGACCTCGTAGCGCGTCTCGAGGTCGCGCCACGCCTCGAACACGTCCACCTCGCCCTCCCGTCGGTACCAGCGCCCGGGGCCGCGGGCCTGGGGCATCAGGACGATGCCGTCGTTCTCCTCGGCGATGCCCTCGACCAGCCCCGGCATGAAGACGCTGTACTCGTTGTAGTTGCAGCCAAGCGAGTGGAGCAGCAGCGTCATCGGCGACGGCTCCTCGGGGTCGTGGCCGGGCGGGACGTAGGCGCCGTACGGCTGGATGCGCCCCCAGAACACGTCGTTGTAGGGGTCGGTCCCCTGGCGGCCGTAGTCGTAGCGTGAGGGGTACAGCATCGTCAGGTAGCCCGTCGTCGGGACGCGGCTGTCGTCGAGCCCCTGGCGGAGCTTCGCGAAGTCGATGTCGGCGTTGAACCGGGAGATGTCGCGCTCGGCGAGCGCCCGCGCCTGCCCGAACTCGCGCCAGTTCCCCCGCCCGATGGTCCGGGGGAGCTCGCTGTCCAGTGCGGCGCTCAGCTCGTCGAGGAACGACTGCGTCCCCGGGACCGGTGACAGCCGCCCGACCGTGCTGGTGAGGAACCGGGGGAGCCCGCCCATCAGGACGTTCCGCGTCGCCTGCGAGAGGCCGAGCAGGTTGAGTTCGTCCTCCTGGAGCGGCTCGTCGAAGCGGAAGCCGACATTGAAGATCGGCGGCGGGTTCGCCGACGGCCGGGCGCCGCCCGGCAGGTCCTCGGTCGGGTTCTCCCGGGGCTGTTTGAACTGGTCGTTCTCGGGGTCCCAGAGGCCCGTGCCGAGGTAGTGGCGCCACGTCCCCTGCCCCGGGTCGATGGGTACCTGCACCTCGATCTGGTTGCGCTCGACGTCGACACTCACCCGGTCGTCGTCGAGGCGCTCGCCGTCGAATTCGGCGCCCGTGCCCCAGGTGACGAGGACGTGGTCCGCGGGGGCGCCCAGGTCGCCCAGGCCGTAGCCCCAGTCGGTCGCGCCGTCGAGCGGGCCACCCGAGGAGGTGGTGTCGATGCCGAGCGCGATGCCGACCAGGTCCGGTTCGGACATCGAGTTGAGCGTGAAGCGGTAGACGATCTCGTCCTCCGCGCCGGAGTCGTCGACCCGGCAGCGAAACTCCAGCAGGTCCGCCGCGTTGTAGTGGTAGCGGCTGTGGGCGTTGGGGTAGTACAGGTCGCCGGTGGCCGGCGAGAAACTCCCGTAGGCGCTGCGGGCGTCCGAGGGCGCCTGCGAGAGCACGGAGCGCTGGTCGGCGCCGTGGTCGTCGAAAATGAAGTCCTGGTAGATGTACTCGCCGTCCTCGTACGCGGCGGAGCCACAGACCAGGAGCGGGTCGGCCTCCCAGCCGGGGCCGTTCTCGAGCGGCGGCGGCGTCGGGGTCGACCCGTACAGCGCGTCGGGGCCCGGTCGGGGCGACGTGGTCGGCAACTCGCCTGGGTCGCCGTGGTCCTCGGCCATACCCCTCCTTACCCTCCCCAACTGTAAATGTGTTTACTCGTTGATCGACAGTGGGTTTTTGTGGAGCCGCGGCCCGGTCAGGCGATCGGCTCGACCGTCACCGTCGACCCGTCGCGGTCCTCCCCGAGGACGACCTCGCGCTCGCCGACCGAACTGGAGAGCACGACGGTCGTCTCGTTGCTCGCGCGGTAGTCGATGCGCAGTTCCGACTCGGGGTCGAGGTTCGCACCCTCCACGTGGACGGTGACCTCGTCGACGCCCCAGCAGGTGATGTTGAGCGCGTTCGCGGGGGCGTAGCGCTCGTGCCCGTCGCGCGCGTCGTCGTCGGCCAGGTTCCGCTCCTCGGCCTCCTCGTCGTTGACCCACTCGACGCCGCGGGTGATGTGGGGCTGGGGCCGGCTTCCGGTCCAGTTGAACCGGCGGACGTTCGGCGCCTCGTAGCCGTCGGCCAGCGTGATGGCGTCGACGCGGCCGCTGGAGAACTCCTCGTGGGCACGGATGCCGTCGATCCAGTACGCCCCGTCGTGGGTCAGCCCGAACTGGGGGTAGTCGAACTCCGGGACGTGCTTGTACGTGACCCGCTTCGGTTCCGCCTCGCGGTGTCCCTCCGCGACGTACTCCGGGCCGCCGCTCCACTCGTCGCACGCGGCCAGGATCATGTGCGTGCCGCCGGGGAAGACGTCGATGCGGTGGCGGTAGTCGAACTCGTCCAGTCGTCGGGCGTAGTTCGCCGGCCCCAGGATGGGGACGAGTGGGTCCGCCGCGCCGTTCCACAGCAGCATCGGGACGTGCCGGAGGTTGTCGGTCAGGCGGAGCGCGTCCTCCGGCTTGTCGCCGAAGACAGTGACGATGTCGCCGCCCTCCTCGCCGCCGAACAGCCCCGTCATGATCTCCGAGGGCGTCTCCAGCACGCTGTTGGTCGGCCCCTCCAGGGGGTCCTCGGAGGGGGTCCCGACGATGGAGAACCCGCGCGCGAACACGTCCGGGTGCTTGCCCGCCAGCAGGTGGACGCCGTAGCCGCCCATCGAGTAGCCGGAGATCGTCACCCGGTCCATGTCGACCTCGTAGCGCCCGCGGAGGTCCCGCATCGCCTCGAACACGTCGAGTTCGGCCTGCCGCTGGTACCACAGTCCCGGGCCGCGGGCCTGCGGGGTCATCACGATGGCGCCGTACTCCTCGGCGAAGCCCCGCACGTAGTTGGGCATGAACGTCGCGTACTGGTTGTAGCAGCAGCCCAGCGAGTGCAACAGGAGCGCCAGCGGCGCCGGCTCCGGGTCCTCGTGGTCGTACGACTCGGGGACGTAGGCGCTGTACGGCTGGATGCGCCCGTGGAAGACGTTCCGGTTCGGGTCGGCCCCGTCGTGGTCGAACTCGTGGCGCGAGGGGTAGAGGAAGCTCTGGTACCCGCCGGTCGGGAGGTCGCGCTCGGTCACGTCCGCGCGGAGCTTGCCGAAGTCGATGTCGGCGTGGAACTCGGAGATGTCGCGCTCGGTGAGGGCGAACGCCTGGGCGGTGTCGCGCCAGTTGCCGTGGCCGAACACGCGCGGGTAGCCGTCCAGATCGCCGACGATCTCGCTCACGTCGTCGGCCAGCCCCAGCGGGTCGAACGGGTTGCCGCCGAGCGGATTCTGCAGGCTGTCACCGAGGGCGTCGCCGAGACCCTGGACCCGCCCGAGGAGCCGCTGGGGGTTCTGGACCTCGCTCAGCAGCGTCCCCGGCAGGTCGATGCCCATGGAGGTCAGCCGCGGGAGCAGGTCCTCCACGTCGATGTTGCGTGCCATCGGTTCGTCGAAGCGGAAGCCGACGTTGAACACGGGCGGGAGGTCCTCGGCCCCCGCGCCGCCGCCAGGGTACTCCTCGTCGACGGACTCGCCGACCCGCTTGAACCCCTCGCGCTCACGGTCCCAGAGGCCGACCGCACAGTAGTGGCGCCACTGCTCCTCGCCGGGGTCGAGCGGGACCTCGACCTCGATCTGGTTGCGCTCGACGTCGACGACGACGCGCTCCTCGTCGAGGGGTTCGCCGTCGAGTTCGGCGCCCGTCCCCCACGTCACGAGCCGGTGGTCGACGGGGGCGCCCAGGGCGCCCAGGCCGTAGCCCCAGTCGGTCGTCCCCCGTGGCGGACTCCCGTCGCCGGACGTGTCGATGCCGATGGCGACGGCGGCGGCGTCGGGGGCGCGCATCGTGTTGAGCGTGATGCGGTAGGCGATGCCCTCGTCCGTCGGCCGGGCGCGGAACTCCAGCAGGTCGGCGGCGTTGTAGGCGTAGCGGTCCTCGTCGCGCGGGTAGTAGTAGTCGCCCGTGGGCTGCTGGTAGACGCCGCCGACCCCCTTGGCGCCGTCCGGCGGCTCCGCGAACATCGGCGTCACGTCCGCCCCGTGGTCGTCGAAGACGTAGTCCTGGTAGAGGTACTCCCCGTCGGTGTAGGCGTCCGCCCCCGACACGAGGAGCGGGTCGGCCTCCCAGCCGGGGCCGTTCTGTAGCACCGGCGGCGTCGGGTTCTCCCCGTACAGCGCGTCCGGGCCGGGTCGCGGCATCCCGTTCGGGGCGATGTCGTCGCGGCGCTCCTGGGCAGGGGCTGGCTCGGGCGCACCGGCGTCGGCGGCTCCCCCGTCGGCGGCCACCCCGTCGTCCGCGTTGGCGTCCTCGGTCATACGAGTTCCAGCGTGTCCACCCGAAAAAGCGTTTATCCGGCAGTTCTACGGGGCTTTATCCACCGGCAGGCGGAGAGGCGCGATCCTGACGAGGCCGACGGGAGCCGGGACTACTCCCCTTTCCAGTCGGCCGACACGCCATCCGGTTCCTTGAGGATGAAACTGTGGAACTCGTAGTGGTAGAACAGCCCGTCGCGTTCGGAGGGCTCCGAAAGCCTGTTCACCGCCAGGTAGTGCAGCGTCCCGTCTCACAACTGCCACCGCCCCGGGTGGAAGCTCGACTCGTAGTCCTGCCCGGTAGCGAACGCGACCCAGAATCCCTCGCCGTAGCCCGAACGGAGCTGATCGCGGTACGGGAGTGGTATCAACTCGTAGCCGAAGAGCTGCTCCGCCTCCTCGGGCGTTCTCGCGAGCCCGACCAGCAGCCGGCCGTCGTTCCCCTCGGTACGCTCGGGAAGGCCGTCCACGTACTGCTGTTCGGTCTGCACTGGCCGTTTCGACGAGACGGAGCGCAACCACTCCGTCTCGTTGGCTCCGTACCACACCGAAGCTATCGCGCCGATTCCGCTCGCTGCTTTGATGATATCTCTTCGATTCATGTCATTCGCTCACGGCTCACTACTACGGTGAGCACGTCTCCGCCCCCGTCGCATATACGTATGTATCCGAAACTCCCGGCGAAACCGTTACTGTAACGCGACTCGACGTATCCCGACACGTTCCTCGTTTCGCGTACAGCTCAGCCGTTCCCCCCCTGAATACCGAGCGAGAAGGAAACTCGGTGGGACACCTCCTCACCCTCATCGCCGTTTTCGTTCACCGTGACAGTTTGCATCCGCTGGAACTCGTACACGCCGGTGGGATAACATCCCTCGATGTCGAGGTCGTCATATAAAAACGCAACACGAGTGACGGACTCCCCTGGCTCCAGGAACGTCACCGCGCTCCCCTCGCCCGATTCACCGCCCGGTTCGGCAACCTTTCCTTCGTCTTCCGTCGTACAGTTCGGCGGATGCGGTTGGCGAGGATTCGCCGAGTCTTCGAAAAACCGGATGGGGTCATCCGCCGATGCGGCGTTATCGAACGGGAGCGGATCGAAGAACCGTCTCCTCTCGCCCTCGTTCGTGAGGGTCCCCTCGATACGGGCAGTCCGGTCGGGTGTGATCCACGGCCTCGTGATACTGATATCGAGACTCACGTCGTGCTTGTCGGGCAACGGTTCGGCTGATTCGAGACTGACCCAGCGCCAGAACCCCTCCGGACGGTCCGAAGGCGGTGTTTCCTGCGGGGTGCTCCTTGAGTTACTCGACCCCCCTGCTGAAATGCATCCAGCGAGCCCGGCTACTCCCGCGGCGCATCCGATTCGGAGTACCTCTCTCCGTCTCATAACTAATCGATTAGTATTGGATGACTTTAGTTCGCTGGAGAGTCAAGCGCTTATTTCATGACGCGGTGGTTTCCTGTCCAGCTTCACCACCGTTGTAACGTAGAAACGGTAGAGTCCATTCGTTCTCGAACAGTTTCAGGCGTATCGCACTCGTAGTAGCTGGTCGTGAGTCAAAGTCTTCACCGCCCGCCATTATTCATGTCGAAATCGCCCGACAGAAAGCTCACATCCGACGGCTGATCGAAGATGAACTGAAGCGCGTAATATTACCGACCGCCGTTCACCGGGTATTTGTCCACGGGATTCGGATGGCTCCCACATGGATGGAGAGGGCGACGGGAGGGCCGGTAATCCGGGCGACACGGACGATGCGTCCGCCGACCCGGCGCTCGGCGGCCCCGACGCGATGGACCCGGAGGAGCTGACGCCGATGTTGAGCCAGTACTACGAGCTGTGCGCGCGGTACGAGGACTCGCTGGTCCTCTTCCAGGTGGGCGACTTCTACGAGACCTTCTGTGCCGCCGCGGAGACGACCGCGCGGCTCTGCGAGATCACGCTCACCAAGCGCGAGGACTCCACCGGCCGGTACCCCATGGCCGGCATCCCCATCGACAGCGCCGAGAGCTACATCGAGACCCTGCTCGACGCGGGCTACCGCGTCGCCGTCGCCGACCAGGTCGAGGACCCGGACGAGGCGTCCGGCTGTGTCGAGCGGGCCGTCACCCGCATCGTCACGCCGGGGACGCTGACGGAGACGGAGCTCCTGCGCGGCGCCGACAACAACTTCGTCGCGGCGCTCGCCGTGACCGGGGACGAGGCCGCCGTCGCGGGCGGGACCGACTACGGACTCGCCCTGCTGGACGTGTCGACGGGCGACTTCTACGCCACCGGCCTCGGGTCGCTCGATGCGGTGGCCGACGAGGCCGGCCGGTTCGTCCCCAGCGAGGCCGTGGTCGGGCCCGGCGTGGCGGAGGCGGCCGTCGCCGAGGCGTTCCCGGCCGAGGCGATGGTCACGCGGTACGACCCGGTCGCGTTCGACCCCGAGGTCGCGCGCGAGCGCGTTGAGACCTACTTCGGCGAGACGAGCGAGACGCTCGCGAGCGACGCCGAGACGCGGGCCTGCGGCGCGCTGCTCGCGTACGCCGAGTACACCCGCGGCGGCTACCGCGAGGAGGCCGGCGCCGTCGACGACGGCGAGGGGGACGAGACGGGCCTGGACCCGGCTGACGTGCCCGCCGAGCCGCGGCTGGACTACCTCAACCACCTCACGCGGTACGACCCCCGCGAGTACATGCTGCTGGACGCCGTCGCGGTGCGGTCGCTGGAGCTGTTCGAGCCCCGGCACGTCCACGGGGCCGCGGGGACGGCGCTCGCGGACGTGGTCGACGAGACCGCCTGTGCACTGGGGCGGCGCGAACTCACGGACTGGCTCCGGCGGCCGCTGCTCGACGAGGAGCGCATCGCCGCCCGCCAGGACGCCATCGGCGAGTTCGTCCGCGGCGTCCGCACGCGCGAGCGGCTCCACGAGCGGCTGGCCGACGTCTACGACGTGGAGCGGCTCGTCGCCCGGGTCGCCCGGGGCCGCGCGAACGCCCGTGACCTCCGCTCGCTCCACGACACGCTGGCGGTCGTGCCCGCCCTCCGCGACGCCCTCGCGGACGCCGGGACCGCCCCCGTCCGCCGCCTGCGCGAGCGCCTCGACCCTGTCGCGGACGTGCGCGAGGCCATCGACGCCGCCGTCCGCGAGGACCCGCCGCCCGAACTGACGGAGGGCGGCGTCGTCCGCGAGGGGTACGACGACCGGCTGGACGAGCTCCGCACGACCGAGCGCGAGGGGAAGCAGTGGATCGACGACCTCGAGGCGAGCGAGCGCGAGCGGACCGGCGTCGACTCGCTGAAGGTCGGCCACAACCAGGTCCACGGCTACTACATCGAGGTGACGAAGGCCAACCTCGACGCCGTCCCCGGGGGGTACCAGCGCCGGCAGACGCTGAAAAACAGCGAGCGGTTCGTCACGCCCGAGCTGAAGGAACGCGAGGACGAGATCATCCGCGCAGAGGACCGGGCGGACGACCTGGAGTACGAGCTGTTCCGGGAGCTGCGCGACGAGGTGGCCGCCGAGGCCGAGCGGATCCAGGCGCTGGCGTCGGCGCTGGCGGACATAGACGCCCTGGTCGCGCTCGCGACCGTCGCCGCCGAGCACGGCTACACCCGCCCCGAGGTCGGCGCCGACCGGTTCGAGGTCGAGGCCGGGCGCCACCCCGTCGTCGAGCGCGCCGAGGAGCGGTTCGTCCCGAACGGCACCGACCTCGACCCGGGGACGGTCGCGGTCATCACGGGCCCGAACATGAGCGGCAAGTCGACGTACATGCGTCAGGTCGCGCTGGTCGCCGTGCTGGCGCAGGTCGGCTCGTTCGTCCCCGCCCGCGAGGCGCGCCTCCCCGTCGTCGACCGCGTGTTCACCCGCGTCGGCGCCAGCGACGACATCGCCGGCGGCCGCTCGACGTTCATGGTCGAGATGACGGAGGTGGCCGACATCCTCCGCGCGGCGACCCCGGACTCGCTGGTGCTGCTCGACGAGGTGGGCCGGGGCACCTCCACCGCCGACGGGTTCGCGCTCGCCCGCGCCGTCACGGAGTACCTCCACGACGAGGTCGGCGCCACCGTCCTGTTCGCCACCCACCATCACGACCTGACCGAACTCGCCGCGGACCTGCCCGACGCCGTCAACCGCCACTTCCCCGCGACCGAGCGCGACGGTGAGGTCGTGTTCCGCCACGACCTCCGGCCCGGCGCCTCGACCGCCTCCTACGGCGTCGAGGTGGCCGACGCCGCCGGCGTCCCCGACACCGTGGTGGGACGCGCACACGAACTGCTGGCCCGGGAGACGGCCGACGGGCCGCCCGGGGACGGCGACGCTACGGCCGGAGCCGCCGCCTCGGACGCCGAGCGGTCGGCTTCGGGTGGAACCAGCCCGCCGTCCGACGACGCTCCCGTTTCGGGTGGAACCGACCCCGCGTCCGTCTCGGTCTCGGGCGACGGCGGCCACGACGTGGAGCGACTGGTCGCGGAACTCAACGCCGTCGACCTCGGGAACACCACGCCGCTGGAGGCGCTGAACCGGTTGTCGGAGCTGAAGCGGCTGCTCGACGATTCCTCGTAGAAGTCGATAACATCTCGATATCGTGGAAAACGTGTCCGATGAATGTATTATGTTGGGTATAGTGGGATAGCAGACCGGATATATCGAATAGCACTCGCACTCCGGGGCCGCCGGTCGCGCTACTCGTCCTCCAGCGAAATGTACCGCGTCTCGATGACGCGGGGGTCCTCCTCCAGTTTCTCGCGGGCCTCGTCCGGGACCTCCTGGTCGACGTTGTAGACGGTCATCGCCTCGCCGCCGATGGTCTGGCGGGCGTTGTACATCCCGGCGATGTTGATGTCGTACTCGCCCATGACCGAGCCGATGAGCCCGATGACGCCGGGCTCGTCCGTGTTGCGCGAGACGATCATCCGGCCGCCGGGGATGGCGTCGACCCGGAAGCCGTCGATGCGGACGATGCGCGGGTCCTCGCCGGCGAACAGCGTTCCGCAGACGGAGACGGACGCGTCGTCGTTGTGGACCGTCGCGGTGACCAGCGAGGTGAAGTCCTCGGCCTGCGAGCGCTTGGTCTCGGAGACCTCGATGCCGCGCTGCTCGGCGATCTCCTGGGCGTTGACGGCGTTGACCTGCGACTCGATGGGGAGGAAGACGCCCTTGAGCGCCGACGCGGTGACGAGTTCGACGTCTTCCTCGGCGATGTCGCCGGCGTACTCGACCTCGACCTCGTTGACGTGGCCGTCGAACAGCTGGACGGCGATGCGGCCCGCGGTCTCTGCGAGCCCGATGTACGGCTTGACGCGCGGGAACGCGGCGGCGTCCATCGACGGCGCGTTGAGCGCGTTCATCACGGGCTCGCCGAGGAACGCCGACAGGATCTGGTCCGCGATGGAGGTGGCGACGTTCTCCTGGGCGGCCGCCGTCGACGCGCCGAGGTGGGGGGTGACGATGACGTCGTCGACGTCGAGCAGCGGCGAGTCCTCGGGGAGGGGCTCCTCGGCGAAGACGTCGACCGCGGCCCCCGCGAGCACGCCGTCCTCGACGGCCGCCGCGAGCGCCGGTTCGTCGACGATGCCCCCGCGGGCACAGTTGACGACGTAGCCACCCTCCAGCCGGGCGAGCTCCTCCTCGCCGATCATGTTCTCCGTCTCCGGCGTGAGCGGGGTGTGGATGGTGAGGACGTCCGCCCGTTCGAGTGTCTCGTCCAGCTCCGCCAGCTCGGCGCCGAGCTGCTCGGCGCGCTCCTCACCGATGTAGGGGTCGTACGCGACCAGGTCCATGCCCAGGCCGCCCAGTCGCTTGGCGACCTCCTGGCCGACGCGGCCGAGGCCGACGACGCCCAGCGTCTTGTCCCGAAGTTCGGTCCCGAGGAACTCGCCCTTGGCCCACTCGCCGGTCTCGAGGCGGGCGTGGGCCTGCGGGATGGAGCGTGCGGTGGCGAAGGTCATCGCGACGGTGTGCTCGGCGGCGGCGCGGACGTTCCCCTCGGGGGCGTTCGCGACGATGACGCCGTGGTCGGTCGCCGCGTCGATGTCGATGTTGTCGACGCCGATGCCGGCGCGGCCGACGATCTGCAGCTCCGGCGCGTTCGCCAGCAGGTCGGCGGTGACCTCCGTGCCCGAGCGGACGACGAGCGCGTTCGCGTCCTCGACGGCCGCCACGAGGGCGTCACCCTCGGCGTCGTGGTCGGTGACGACCTCGTGGCCGGCCTCGCGGAGCCGTTCCAGCCCCGCGTCCGCGATGGGGTCCGTGACGAGTACCTTCATGCGCGTGAGGTTCGTTCCGCGGGGGTAAACCCTTCCGTTCCCGGTACGCCTCGCCAGCGGGAGCGGTGTGCTGGCACCTGTCAGGGGCCTGCTGCCCGGGGCGGTCCCCGACCCGGCACCCGTCCGGTTCGCCGCTATCGGCGCCCCTTATGTGCGTCCACACCCGACCTCGTGTATGGAGGTGTTCGCGGCCGAGGGGCTCCCGGAGGTGCGCGAGGGCGACGACCTCGCCCGACTCGTCGCCGAGCGGGTGGCCCTCCGCCCGGACGACGTGGTCTGTATCGCCAGCACGGTCGTCTCGAAGGCCGAGGGGCGGACGGCGTCGCTCGCGGACTTCCCGCCGGGCGACCGCGCCCGTCGCATCGCCGACCGCCTCGGCGACATCCAGGGCGAGGAGAAGGACCCCCGTTTCGCGGAGGCCGTCCTCGCGGAGAGCGAGGAGCTGCTGCTGGAGGCGCCGTTCCTGCTCGCCGTCACGCGGTTCGGCCACATCACCGTGAACGCCGGGATCGACCGTTCGAACGTCCCGGACTCGGACCTGCTGCTGCTCCCCGAGGCCCCGAGCGCGAGTGCCGCCGCGCTCCGCGAGTCGCTCCCCGCCGACCGTGTCGTCGTCACGGACACGTCCGGGCGGCCGTTCCGCTACGGGCAGCGCGGCGTCGCCGTCGGCTGGGCCGGGCTCCCCGCCTCGCGGGACTGGCGCGGCGAGCACGACCGCGACGGCCGCGAACTGGAGGCGACCGTCCAGTCCGTCGTCGACGAACTCGCCGCCGCCGCCAACCTCGTCACCGGCGAGGGTGCCGGCGGGACGCCGGTCGCGGTCGTCCGTGACTTCGCGTTCGGCGACCACGCGGGCTCGGAGAACCTGTTCCGGACCGAGGACGACGACGTCGTCCGGCAGGCGCTCCGCGAGTGGCGCTTCGGCGGCGATACTCACGATACGGACGCCTGAATCGTCTCGCTCCCCGTATCGAAGACGGAACACGGCGAACGAACCCGACGGATATCTCGAAACCATGCTCGGAATCGAACTCACTCCGGAACACCCGGTCGACCGCATCGCCGACCTCGGCGTCCGCGCGGCGGACGCGGGGTTCGACACCGCCTTCGTCTCCTCGCACTTCTTCAACCGCGACCCGTTCGTCGCGTGCGACCGCCTCGCCCGCGCGACCGACATCCGCGTCGGCCCCGGCGTCATCAACCCGTACGAGACCCACCCCGTCACGCTCGCGTCGCGCGTCGCGAGCCTCGACGAGGTCAGCGACGGCCGCGCCGTGTACGGCGTCGGGCCGGGCGACCCCTCGGCGCTGCGCTCGCTCGGACTCGCCGACGACCGCGGTCTACGGTCCGTGCTGGAGGCGTTCTCGGTCGCCCGCAACCTGTGGGCCGGCGGGACCGTCGACCACGACGGCACCTTCCGGGCCAGCGGCGCGGACCTGAAGTTCGAGCCCCCGCAGGGCGCCGACATCCCCGTCTACGTCGGCGGCGAGGGGCCTCACATGTGCCGGATGGCCGGCAAGCACGCCGACGGCCTGCTGTTCAACGGCTCCCATCCGGACGACCTGGCCTGGGCCCGCGACCGGATCGACGAGGGGGCCGAGGACCGCCCGGACGAGCGCGGCGAGGTTGTCCTCGCGGCGTACGCCAGCGTCTCCGTGGCCGAGGACGCCGACGCGGCGCGGGAGCTGGCGGTCCGGCCCGTCGCCTTCATCGCCGCCGGCGCCGCGCCGCCGGTGCTCGACCGGCACGGACTCGACCCGGACCGCGCCGAGCGCATCGGCGAGCATCTCTCGGCCGGCGACTTCTCGGCCGCGTTCGCGGCGGTGACGCCCGCGATGGTCGACGCCTTCTGCATGGCCGGGACGCCCGAGACGGTCGCCGACCGGATGGCCGCGGTGCTGGACCACGCGGACTCGCTCGTGGTGGGGTCGCCGCTCGGGCCGGACCTCGAGACGGCCGTCGAGCTGGCCGGCGCCGCCGCTCGCGAGGCGGGACTCCGCGAGTAACGGGCGGCGGGCCGCGGATGTGATCTGCGCAGTCAGGGACGGCGTCGGTCGTGGACGGTCGGTCGCGGACGCGGGACGAACGCAGGTCCGCCCGGGCGGGCTCACTCGCGCTCCTGTGGCCCCGGCGGCCGACCGCTCGGGAGGAGGCTCCCGAGCTGCTCGACGGTGGCCCCCAGCGAGAGGTAGCCCAGCGCGGCCGAGGCCCCGCCGACGAGCAGCGCACCCAGCAGTACGAGGACGAGCGTGATGGGATCGCTCAGGACGTTGGTCACGACGAGGTCGATCGCCTCCGCGGGCGTGATGCCGGTCTCTGCCATACGCGTGCGTTCGACGCTCGACCCTTCAGTCTGTCCGTTCCCGGGTGTTCGGCGCGAGCACCAGAGCTAACTCGCGGGCACCCCTTCCCGTCGGTATGACCCGGGACGCCTCGCTCGACGAGTTCCTCGACGAGAGCGACGACGAGCGCGAGGACGGGGAGCCGGACGCCGGGGAGCCGGACGCGACCGACGGGCCGCCAACACCTGCCGACGTCGAGCCGGCCCGCTCGACGTACACCTGGTCGCCGGGGGGTGCCGAGTGTGCGGCCTGCGGCGCGACGGTCACGGAGCGATGGCGTGACGACGGGCAGCAGGTCTGTGCGGACTGCAAGGACTGGGCCGGAACGCCCGACTGAGTGGGGGTGGCGACCGTCGCTGCTTCGATCTACAGCGACAGCGTCTCGGCCGACTCGGTCAGTTCGGTCACGTGTTCGTCGTACGCCGCGACGAACTCGGCCACGTCGGGGGCGAGTTCCTTCAGGTCGGGGACGCTGGGCGGACCGTACTGCGAGAGGAGGTAGACGCCGTCGCTGCCGCCGACGCGGAGATACGCGACCTGCGCGCCGTCGCGCTTCAGCTCCCAGCGCGACCCGTTCACGCGTGCGGTGAAGGTGCCGTAGTCGCCGCCCTCGTAGCGATCCAGCTCGCCGACCATCGTCGTGCAGACCTCGCGGATGCGCGAGAGGACGCGCTCGCGCTCGGCGACGATGTCGGTCGTCGAGGTCGGGTCGGGGTAGTCCGTCGGGGCGTCGTCGAGCGCGCCGGCCAGCGAGCCGAGCCACGCGTCGAACGCGCGGACGAAGGCGGCGTAGTCGCGTGCCGCCAGCGCCAGCGCGTCGGGCTCGGGCGGCTGTTTCGTGGAGACCACGTAGACGGGCTCGCCCGACCGGGGCTCGAACAGGAGGAACTCCACGTCGCCGGCCTCGTACTTCAGCGTCCACTCCCCGGCGTCGGTCCGGAAGTTCCGCCGCCCGTAGTCGCCACCCTGCACCCGGGCGAGCGCCCGCGCCAGCCCGCTCGCGTGCTCCCGGACGGCCGCGGCCACCTCGTCCCGCTGGTCGGCCACGGCGTCGGGGTCCGTCTCCAGTTCCGGCAGTTCGGTCACGTGGTCCCCTGGTGCGGAACGGGCCTTAGGGTTCCGGTCGCGGTCGTGGCGCGGACGATTGCCGGGCGGATACAGTCGATAGCTGGCGGATTGAGTGCCAATAACGGAAGTTAGGGGATGACCGCGGAACTAATCGAACGATGCGTCTGAACCGCCCCGCCGCTCACCGGGTGGCGTCGAAAGAACCAGCGTCCGGCCGCCGTCACTCCTCGTCGTCGTCCCCGCCGTCCGTGAGGAGTTCCGCGTCCTCGGCGGGTTCGTCCTCGAGGAACGATGGGTCGTCCGTCTCGCTGTCCTCCTCGACCTCCTCGGCGACCTCGCTGGACCAGTCACGCGGTGTGTACCCGTGGCACATAGCAAGCGTATGTAACGGTTCTACACGTTTAATACCTCGGTCGGGGCGGGCGGCAGGCCGGCAGCCATAACAGCCCCCCGCGACTCCCCTCCACCGATGCGACTGGAGGACTACTGGGGCGTCGGGCCGAAGACGGCCGCCCTGCTGCGCGAGGAGCTCGGGGAGGCACGCGCCATCGAGGCGATCGAGTCGGTCGACTCGCGGACGCTGACGGAGGCGGGGCTCTCGCAGGGCCGCGCGACCCGCATCCTCCGGCGGGCCGCGGGCGGCGAGGGACTGGCCCTGCTCGCGACCCGCGACTCGCGGGCGGTCTACCGCGATCTCGTGGCGCTGATGGAGCAGTACGCCGTCACCGAGAGCGCCGCGGACCGGGTGCGCGTGCTGACGCCGCTGGCCGGACGGGCGGCCATCGCCGACCGGCTCGCGGAGACGATGGCCGCCGTCGAGTCCTGGCGTGCGCTCGACGAGGCCACCCGCGAGGCGGTGCTCGCGGCGTTCGACGACCACGACGGCGCCGGCGAGGTCGACGCCGCCGAGACCGCGCTCGCGCTGCTCGACGCGGGCGTCTCGGAGGGCGTCTTCGCACCACTCGCGGAGCTGGACCGGGAGGAATTGACCGACGCAACCGCCGCGCTCCGGGCGCTCGGTGCGGCCGAGGGACCAGCGGACGACGCCGGCGGGCGGGTCGCCCGCGGCGCTGACGACGAACTCGACTCGCTCCGCGAGGCGCTCGGCCGCGCGGAGGACATGCGCGCGGACGCCGACGCCGTCCTCTCCGCGGTCCACGAGGAGGCCCGCGACGCCAGCGAGTTCCGCGGCGCGCTCCGCCGGTACGTGGTCCGCGAGGCCGACGTCGACGATGCCGTCGTCCAGGCGGCGCTGCCCGACGACGCGACCGCCGCGGACACGTTCGTCACGGAGGCGCTCCGGGCCATCGTCGCGACGCTCCGCGAGCGCGTCGACGAGCGCGAACGGGCGGTTCGCGGGGAGCTGGAGGCGGACCTGGACGCCGGCCGCGAGGCCGTCGACCGTGCCGTGGCGACCGTCGACGACGTGGCGCTGGACGTCTCGCTCGCCCGGTTCGCCGTCGCGTTCGACCTCACCGAACCCGAACTGGTCGAGGGCGACGCCGTCCTGGCCGTCGAGGGCGCGCACAACCTCGACCTCCTCGCGGCCGACGTCGACGTCCAGCCCGTCGACTACGGGCTCGGCCCGCACGCGCTCGACACCGACGCACCGACGGACGACCGCGTGGCCGTTCTGACGGGCGCGAACTCCGGCGGGAAGACGACGCTGCTGGAGACGCTCGCGGGCGTCGCGCTGCTGGCCCACATGGGGCTGCCCGTCCCCGCCGAGCGCGCGCAGGTGTCGGTCGTCGACCGGCTCGTCTTCCACCGCCGGCACGCCTCGTTCAACGCGGGCGTCCTGGAGTCGACGCTCCGCTCGGTCGTTCCCCCGGTCACGGAGGAGGGCCGCACGCTGCTGCTCGTCGACGAGTTCGAGGCCATCACGGAGCCGGGGAGTGCCGCGGACCTGCTGCACGGGCTGCTCACCCTGGCCGTCGAGCGCGAGGCGCTGGGCGTGTTCGTCACCCACCTCGCGGAGGACCTCGAACCGCTCCCCACCCCCGCACGGACGGACGGCATCTTCGCGGAGGGGCTGACGACGGACCTCGAACTGGAGGTGGACTACCAGCCGCGCTTCGGCACGCTCGGGCGCTCCACCCCGGAGTTCATCGTCTCGCGGCTGGTCGCGGAGGCCGGCGACCCCGTCGAGCGCCAGGGGTTCGAGACGCTCGCCGCGGCCGTGGGCCAGCAGGCCGTCCAGCGGACGCTCGCGGACGCCGAGTGGAGCGAGGGCGAGTAGCTCCACGTCCGCAGCCGGCCCCCTGCTCCCGGAGTCCGCGTGGA
This sequence comes from Halobacteriales archaeon QS_4_70_19, assembly GCA_003020985.1. Classification (GTDB taxonomy): domain Archaea; phylum Halobacteriota; class Halobacteria; order Halobacteriales; family Haloarculaceae; genus Haloglomus. The sequence goes on from PXRM01000026.1 coordinate 117,346, forward strand.
CTCAAACGGCTCTTTGAGTTTACGATAGGTCGTTCAAAGAGGCGTTCCATGTACCGGCCACGATGAGTGCGCACGCGAGCGCCGACATAGAGAGCGAGACCGAAGCGGTATCGGACGCCGAGCGGCTGGAGCGGTATCTCCGCGAGCGGGCCGCGGACGGCGAGTTCTACTGCAAGAGCAAGTTCATCGCCGACGACGTCGGCATGTCGGCCTCCCAGATCGGGAACCTGATGCCCGACATGGCCGAGACCGAGGGCCTCGTGGTTGAGCGCTGGGCGTACACCAACGCGACGACCTGGCGGATCGCGGAGGCGTAGCGGCCGTCACGCGGTGGCCGTCGCGACGCGGCCAGCACCCGGCTACCGCCGAAGCCAGTAGACGGCGTCGGCCTCGTTCTCCTCGACGACGGAGATGTGGCCGTAGTCCGGGTAGAAGTGCGCCGCGGCGGTCGGGATGGCGCGTTCGAGGTGGCGCCCCGCGGATACCGGGACGAGCCGGTCCTGGCGGCCGTACCACAGCCGGACGGGCACGTCGATGGTCCCCGGGTCGAACCACCTCGTCGCGTCCGCGAGCTCCCCCGCGACGCGCTGCAAGACTGTCGAGAAAACACGGTAACTGGCCCGATAACTCCTTCGAGTAACGCATTTCTATATTATTTCGGAAATTTCACAATAAATATCGGGTTCCAGAGATAGGGGCGGCTGGCTCTGAAATACTCTCCACGACCGTCCTTGAACGCTGCCCACGCCCCTCGCGTCCCCACTAGACCTATACCGGACTGGTCGCACCCCCTTCGCATGAGCCACTCCGACGAACGCACGGCGACGGAGGCGTTCGAGACGCTGGCGGACCCGACACGGCTCGACATCCTCCGCGAGCTGGGGCGGGCCGAGCCCCACGGCGCGCCGGCGTCGCTGTCGTTCTCCGAACTCCGGGCGCGGGTCGGCGTCCGCGACAGCAGCCGGTTCAACTACCACCTCCAGAAGCTCGGCGACACCTTCGTCGTCCAGTTCGACGACGACGAGGAGCGGGAGGGGTACCACCTGACCTACGCGGGCTACACCATCTATCGGCTGCTCGTCAGGGGCGTCTTCACGGGGAGTCCGGCCGTCGACGCCCGCACGGAGACGTGGTCCTGTCCCGACTGTGGGTCGTCGCTCTCGGTCTCCAGCCGCGGCGACGGCGTGACCGACGTCGACTGCCCGGCGTGTGGCGCGGAGTACCTCCACTACGAGTTCCCGCCCCACGGCGCCGCCGAGCGGGCCGACGACGCCGACGACCTGCTGCGAGCCGTCGACGCGTGGGCGCGCAGCCAGCTCCTCCTCTTCGCCCGCGGCGTCTGCCCGTGGTGTGGGGCCCGGATCGACACGCGACTCACGACCGACCCGGACACGCTCCCGCACGACGTCGACGAGGACGCGCCCGCGTTCGTCCGGTACGTCTGCCGGGGCTGCGGCGGCGGTCCCTCCGTCGAGGTCGACTACACCGTCGTCCGCCACCCGGCGCTGGTCGCCTTCTGCCACGACCACGGGATCGACCACGACGCGCCCGTCTGGCACCTCGTCGAGCGGCTGGACGTGACGGTCGCCGCGGAGGACCCGCCGGCCGCGGTCGTGACGATGGCCGCCGACGGGGAGGAACTCCGGTTGGAGGTCGACGCGGACGGGGAGATGACCGAAAGCGTGCGGTGACGGGCTGCCCCGGGTGGCTACCGCGGTGGCAGCGTCACCGAGACGTCGTCGACGAAGCGTGTCATCGTCGTCTCCCAGACGACGGTCGTCCCGACGGCGACGTGGAGGGTGTCCGTCTGGAGCGGTGGCGTGGTCCACTCGAAACCGTCCTCGTCCCAGCCTCCGCGGTGGTGGAGCGGCTCCCGGAGCCCGCCGCAGGGTGTCTGCCCGAGTTCGGCCGTGTTCATCCCGGGAGCCGGGAAGTCCTCCTCCGCGGTGGGCGGCTCAGGGCCCAGTCGCACCACCGCGTTCCGAAGGGTGTTGAACGACTCCGACTCGCTGATTGGCAGGTTGAAAAGATTCCACCAGAGAAAATCCGTGACAGAGTCAGAGCCGGGGAGATATTCGCCAATATGAAAATATCCGACAACATGAGAAGAATAATCAGCCACTCTACTAGGCACATAATCCTCCTGTTGATATGGTTTCAGTATCCAAAAGTGAATTTACCTAATTAATAAGTCAGTTATTGCAAATTTGGCTATTCAAACTCTGCGAGAACGCAATCCTACCATCACGCCAATTAGCCCGGAAATTGTTTCCGTCCTCGGCGGGAACGGTTCGGTATGGCGACCGAGGAAGACGAGACGACGGTCAACGAGAGCTACGCCGTCACTATCCCCGCGACGGTCCGGGAGGACCTCGATCTCGAGCCCGGTGACCGGCTTCGCTGGGATGTCGACGAGGATGGGCGACTAGTCGCGGAGATCGTCCGCGAGCGCCACGGTGCGTTCAGCGACCTCGAACCGATAGACATCGGTGAGGAAACGGACGCCGTCGAGGCGACCGAGAGCTACGAGTGGTCCTGATGCAGGAGGCCCTCGTCGATTCGAACGTTGTCTTCGGGGCTCGGATGAAGCGCGACCAGTACCACGAGCAGGCCAAGCCGATCGTGAAAGCGGTGGACGGGGGCGACCTCCCGCGGGGCGTTCTGACCAACTACGGGTTGCCTGAGATTCTGAACCCGATTCAGAAGAAAGCGGGCGATGCCCCCGCAAAGGCGACACTCCAATTCCTTACCGAGAGCGGTGGCTTCCGGATACGGCACCTGGCACAGGAGGATTTCACCCGCGGGCGAGTGCTCTACAGACGGACCGAGGAGGTGGAAATCACTGACACCATCGCGGTCGCGTACATGCAACGGCAGGGACTCGAGTACATCTACAGCTTCGACGACGACTTCGACGAGTTCGACGACATCACCCGCCTGAACTCCGACGAGAACCCGTTCGCCTGAACGGGGGAATCCGCCCCCGGTACTACACCTTCCCGCAACTCTCCGGGTTGCCCTCGACACGACGGACGGCGCCCTGCCGCCGTTCGCTCATCTCATCGAACGCGAGCACCGTCACGATGATGTCGTTCTTCGCGAGTAGTACCGTCCGGGTCGGCGCGTGGTAGCGCACGCGGTGGGCGTCGGCCGGGAACTGCCATACCGAGACGCCGGACTCCCACGCGCCGCGAGGACCATACTTCGTCTGCTTCGAGCGTGACCGCCAGCGCTTACGTGCGTGCGCCGAGACGGTGACGCCGCCGTCGGCGGCTGGCTCCGGTCCCCACCGTCCGACATCGCCGTGGGCGCGCCGGAGGTGCTGAGCGGCGCCGTGCTCGGTGAGGTGGTTCGCACGGCAGTCCCCGACCGGACATGGCAGTCCGACGCGGTGTTCAGTCGGCATGGGTCGCACCTCCGCTACCGAAATCGACGAGATCCGTCGGCCGGGTGACACGGAGGTCCCCCCATCGCGGCGTGATGTAGCCACGCCGTTCGAGCGGCACGAGCACCGCTCGCCGTACCGTCGACTTCGGCCGGTCGAGGGCGTCGGCCAGCGCGGACTCGGCTGCCTCGGCCGAGATGGTCCGAGTGTCGGGGTCTGCGAGATCATCCAGCCGAGTGTAGGCAGTCGCGAGTTCGTCGTCATCCGGCAGATGGCCTGCATTGCTCACAGCGCCACCGTGCTCGGCGACGACCTGTTCCATGCGTCGGCAGAGGTCCTCGCTCATCGTCCGGCCCCCGGCGTCGAGCGCGTCCTTGTAGCGTTCTTTGAGTTCGGCGTCACAGCGAACCGAGAGTCGGGCCGAGGTGTTCGAGGCGGAGGGCTGGTTACGCGGCATGGGCCCCTCCGTTGTCTGGACAGCTCGCCCCCCAGTAATACGCAGACGGCGCCGGGAACCGGGCCTCCGCTACACGGGGGGTGTGTCTCGCGTAGAGCGGGGTCGCGTGCGCCCCCGAGTGCGCGCGCTGCCCGTCACCGGGACCACCTCCGCCGACCGCCGTCGGCACGGACCCGCTCGACGCTGGTCTGTGCGCGCTCCTCGTCGGCATCGAGGACTCGCACACGGTTGCCGTACACGTCCTTATGGTCGCCGAACTCGGCTCGTCTGAGTGCGCAGAGGTGGGCGCAGGGACTCTCTGGATCATCCCGGTCGCGGAAGCCCCAGCAGTCGCACTCGCCGACGTACGCCCTGTGGTCGCGTTCGAGCCGACAGACGTGCGCTCCCTCGCCGTCCGGGAGCAGCACGGCCCACTCGTTCCAGGCGCGTCGCTCGATGAGCGCACGGTCAGGGTCGGCGCGCTCCCAGCTCGTCGAGGATGCCTCGGCCTCGGCGCGGAAGTCGAGCACGTCAGGCACGGCCGGGCACCTCCTCGGGATGACAGTCAGGACACACGTCGCGCGGAACGGTGCCCGCGCGACTGGCGACGCGCCGGGGTTTGGACCCGCAATCGGGGCAGAACCGCATCAGCAGACCACCTCGCGTTCGGGAACGGAATCTGCCTGACGGCGTCGACCCGTATGTGGTCGACACATGGGCCCCATGTCAATAGCCGAAAGCGTTGCGACCGAAACGCCGGATTTCGGCGCGCTCGGTAGGGCAACGAGCGACCCACTGTGGGCCGAAAGCCACTTTATTTCGCCATGGGCCCTGCCGGATTTGAACCAGCGACCACCCGGTGTCCCACAGCACCCGCGTCCCGGGCGCGCCCGGTGCCGCAGGCCACTGATATGAGCCGGGGGCTCTAACCAGACTAAGCTAAGGGCCCTACCGTACCCTGACGAACCGAGCGTCTTGAACGTGCCGGAGCGATACCCGACCCGAGAGGGGCCTACGCCTCCACGTCGGGGTCGGCGTCCTCGTCCTCGTTGGCGTCCTCTTCCTCCTCGGTGTCCCCATCTGCGTCCTCCTCGGCGTCCTCGTTTACATCTTCGTACTCGTACTCCTCGGAGACGAGCGTCAGCGTCCCGTTCCCGAGGGCGTGCTCCTGTTCGGCCTCGAAGGCGTCGCCCTCGCCCTCGACGGTCACGTCGTCCTCGGCGTCGACGGACTCCGCGACGACGGCGCCGTTCGCGTCTGTCGTGTACTCGCCGTCGCCGACCTCGACGGAGGCGTTCTCGACCGGCTCGCCGCCGTTCGTGACGGCGACCGTGACGGTCCCGCTGTCGTACGTCGCGGTCACGTCCGCGTCGCGGGATGTGTCCGCAGCGGTCGTCGCGCCGGTCGTCGCCGTGCTGGAGACGGCGGCTGCACCGCCCACCACGGTCAGCATTACGGCCACTGCCACCGCCCACGCCGGGGCACCGCCGCCGACCGCCGCGCCGCGCCCACCACCGTCAGCATCACGGCCACCGCTACCGCGGTCGGTTTCATGTTCATCGCGATCACTCCTACCGGTCACACCCATATCAACGGGGAGCGCCGTTCGGACGATTCAGGGCGTTTCGAGGCCGCCTGAACGGTTCGAACGCCGTCTTCCCCCGGGCGCGGCCGACCGACGGGACACGGGAGAGCGGTCGTTCGTCTCGTCGCGCATATAACAGAAACGTCCGAGGAATGTTGTCCGAAATCCGGCATCTCGTGTCCCGTTCGAGCATATCCAGGCTATGGCGATGCCCGTACAGGGATAGCTCGGTACCATCGACGGAGCGGCTCGGTCGGGGGGTGATGTCACGCCGTTCCGGAGCGGCGCCCCCCGACCGGCGCCGTGGACAAGGGGACCGGCGACTGCTGCCGGAAGGCCTTCATCCTCGCAGAACGTACACACGGATATCGAATGTCCGAAAGCACTCTCTCGCCGCCCCGCGACACGGCCCCCGCCCCACAGTCCATCTACGCGTGGCTGGCCTGCCCGTCGTGTGGCTCCCGCGAGGTCGTCCGGGGACCCCGAAACGCGGACGGTACGGTCGAGATCAGCTGCGAGGCCTGCGGCCTGACCGGTCGGTACGCACTCTGAAGCTGCCCGATTGGGCACCGCAGCCGGAACGTGTTTGTGTCGCCGACACTTGACCCTCACCGAAGGGTACCGGCAGATGGTGGATGCTCCGCCGATGTCGCTGCTCGCGTACGCGGCCACCTTCACAGCGGCCGCGCTGGCCTGCCTCGCGGGACTGGGGCGCCTGTCCGTCATCGACGACGACGCCACCCGACGGGGGATGGCGGGCCTGCTGGTCACCAGCACCCTGTGGGCGGCGTCCCACGTCGTCTTCCTCCTCGCACCCGTCCGCGGGGTTCGCCTCGCCGCGTACTACGGCGGCCTCGTCGTCGGCTTCGCCGCGGTCGGCGCGTGGCTCTACTTCTGTTCGGCCTACACCGGGCGCGCCCTCCACCGGAACCGGACCTACCGGCGCGTCGCCGTCGGTGTGTTCGTCGCCGTCATCGCGGTGAAGCTCACCAACCCCCTTCACGGCCGCTATCTCACGGCGACGTTCCGGGCGACCCCGTTCCCGCATCTCGCCATCCAGCACGGCCTCCTCCACTGGCTGGCGATGGGGCTGTCGTACGCACTGGCGGCCGTGGGCGGGTTCATGCTGCTGGAGCTGTTCACGCTGACGGAGGCCGACACGCGGCCGCTGGTGGCGCTGCTGGGCTTGATGGCGCTCCCCCTGGGGTTCGACTTCCTGGGCCGGACCAGTCCGGCGCTGGTGGACATGACCTACGAGCCGCTCGGGGTGGCGGTGTTCGCCGTCGGCGTGTTGTTCGTCGCCTCAACGCGCTTCCAGGTGGTCCGGCTGGCCGACGACGGCGACGACCCCGTCGTCGTCATCGGGGAGGGCGGGACCGTCCGCGACGTGAACGAGGCGGCCATCGAGCTGTTCCCGACGCTCGCGGACGCCGTCGGCGACCCGCTCGGCGACCGACTCCCCGTGCTCGCCGACCGACTGGCGGACGACGAGCGCGTCCTCGAACTGGAGCGTGACGGCGAGACGCGCTACTACCTGCTCTCGACCAACCCGTTCGTCGTCGGCGGCGCGCGCCACGGCCGGGTGGTGGTCGTCAGCAACATCACCCGCGAGGAGCGCTACCGCCAGAAGATCGAGCGACAGAACGAGCGGCTGGGCCGACTGGCGGGCGTCATCTCCCACGACCTGCGGAACCCGCTGAACGTGGCGACCGGGCACCTGGAACTCGCCCGGAGCCAGCGCGACGACGAGAACCTCCAGGCCGTCGCCGACTCGCTCGACCGAATACAGGGGCTGATCGAGAGCCTGCTCGCGCTCGCCCAGAAGGGGCTCGACATCGGCGAGCGCCGGCCCGTCTCACTCGCCGCGCTGGCCGAGGCGTCCTGGAGCACGGTCGACACCGGCGACGCCGAACTGGTCGTCGCGGGCGACCTGCGGTTCGAGGCCGACCCCGACCGGCTCCGCCAGGCCCTCGAGAACCTGTTCCGGAACAGCGCCGAGCACGCCGGCGGGGATGCGGTCGTGACCGTCGGGCCGCTGGCCGGCGACGCCGGGGGGTTCTTCGTCGCGGACGACGGCCCCGGTGTCCCACCCGGACGGCGCGAGGAGGTGCTGGCGTTCGGCGAGAGCGGCGGCGACGGCAGCGGCCTCGGCCTCGCGATCATCGACACCATCGCGGAGGCCCACGGCTGGACGCTCACCCTCACCGACGCCGACGGGGGCGGCGCCCGCTTCGAGTTCGTCGGCATCGAGTCCGCGGACCCGGACACCGGGGTCGCCCGCCCCGGCGCCGAGCGCGCCGCCGACCAGTCGGGGTCGCGGCAACGTTGAATACGCCGCCGGGCGCCGTCCCCGCATGGAGTTCGAACTCACCGAGCACCAGCGGGCCGTCCGCGCGGACGCCCGCGAGTTCGCACGCGAGCGGGTCGCCCCACGGGCCCACGAGCTGGACCGGGCGGGCGAGCACCCGACCGACATTCTCGCCGCCGCCGGCGACCGCGGGTACGCCGGGCTCATGGTCGACGAGGCGTACGGCGGGCAGGGGGAGGGGCTCGTCGAACTGGCGCTCGTGACCGAGGAGCTGTCGGCGGCCCTGATGCCGGTCGCCGGCGCGCTGGCGCTCCATCTCGGCGTCGCCGAGGCCGTCGAACGGCTGGGCACGGAGGCCCAGCGCGAGCGGTTCCTGCCCGGGATGGCCGCCTTCGACACGGTCGGCGCGCTCGGCCTGAGCGAGGACCACGCCGGCAGCGACAAGACCGGCATCGAGACGACCGCCCGGCGGGAGGGCGACGAGTGGGTCCTCGACGGCCACAAGCGCTGGGTCACCAACCTCCGGCACGCCGACGAGGTGCTCACCTACGCGCGGACGGGGGACGCAAAGGGCGACGGGGCGGGCATCACCGCCTTCCTCGTCCCTGCCGACGAGTACGAGGTCGACACCGTCTGGGAGACGCTCGGCGCCCGGACGGTGAAGTCACCGCGGGCCACCCTCTCGGGCGTCCGGGTGGCCGACGACCGACAGGTCGGGACCGTCGGCGCGGGACTCGCCGAGCGCGGCCGACTCCGGACGGGCGTCAACGTCCCCGCCCGCGGCGTCGGCATCGCCCGCGCGACGCTCGACGCCACCGTCCGACAGACCAGCGACCGCGAGCAGCGGGGGAGCGGCCGGCGCATCGCCGACTACCAGGGCGTCCGCTGGCAGGTCGCGGAGATGGCCGAACGGGTGGACGTCGCGCGGCTGCTCGTGCTCCGGGCCGCCGCGCAAGGCGACCGCGGTGCCGACACGACCCGCGAGTTCGCGATGGCGAAGACCTACGCCACGGAGGCGGCGGTCGAGAACGCCAACGACGCACTCCAGCTCCACGGCGGCATCGGCTACACCACCGCACGCGATGTCGAGCGCCACCTCCGGGACGCCCGGCTGCTGACCATCGCCGGCGGCCCCAACGAGGGCCACCGCGACACGCTGGCGGACGCCGTCTACGACGCTCATCCGCGGTGAGCCTCCGGATCGTCACCGACTGCGCGCCCGGGACACGTCACCAGTAGTTCGATATAACTGGAACATTGGCGGAATTCTGGAAAAAGGCGCGAGATTTGGGTGTGAAATGGAGATACGGGAGACTTATAGAGGGTACGTCTCCTTTACCACTCCATCCCGCCGTTGACCGCGAGGATCTGTCCGGTCATGTAGCCGGCGTCCTCGCTGGCGACGAAGCGGACGATGCCGGCCACGTCGTCGACGGTCGCGAACCGGTTCAGGGGGATGCGGTCGAGGATCTTCTCCTGGACACGGTCGGGTACCGTCTCCAACATGTCCGTGGCGACGAAGCCGGGCGCGACGCAGTTGGCGGTCGAGCCCGACGAGGCCATCTCCAGGGCGATGGTGCGGGTGAAGCCGAACAGGCCCGACTTCGTGGTCGCGTAGTTGGCCTGCCCGTAGTTGCCCTGCTGGCCGACGACGCTGGAGACGTTGATGAGCCGGCCGTTCTCGGCCTCGCAGAGGTCCTGGAAGCAGGTCTTCGTGCAGTTGAACACGCCCCCCAGGTTCACGTCGATGACCCGCTCCCAGTCCTCGCGGGTCATGTTCTCGAACTTCTTGTCGACGGTGATGCCGGCATTGTTGACCAGCACGTCGATGGAGCCCCACCCGTCGCGGACGGCCTCGACCATCGCCTCCACCTCGTTGAGCTCGGCCACGTCGGCCTGAGCCGGCAGCGCCCGCCCGTCGCACTCGTCCTCGATGTGATCGCACACCTCGTGGGCCTCGCCCTCGGAGGAGCGGTAGTTGACCACGACGTCGGCGCCGTGGTCGCCGAGTTCCTTCGCGACCCCGCGACCGATGCCCCGCGACGCGCCGGTCACCAGACAGGTCTGCCCTTCTAGCATACTCGGAAGGTGCACGGCGGATGACAAATACGTGTCGTCGGTGCCCCCCCCCCGCGACGCCGGGGGACCCCCGGCGACGAGTCGTCGGCGAGGAACCACCGGCGCGTCCCGTCGGCGTCGCTCAGCCGCCGGCCTGGTCGAGCCAGTCCTGCGCGCGTGCGACGCCGACGCCCGTCAGCTCGGCGACGGACTCGGCGTCGGCGTCGGCGAGGTCCGCGACGGTGGCGATACCCCCCTCGCGGAGCCGCTCCGCGTACGTCGGCCCGATGCCGTCGACCTCCTCCAGGTCGCTCTCCTCGGCACTCGCCGGGTCGACATCGGTGTCCCCCTCGGCCGCCTCGGTCGCGATCCTCTCCTCGATGGCCTCGGTCTCGGCGGCCACCGCGCCGTCGGGTGTGACGCCCTCCTCCAGTGCGGCCTCCGGGTCGACGTCGATCTCGAGGTCGACCTCCGAGGAGGCCGCCTCGACGGCCTCGGCGACCTCCGCGACGTGTTCGGGGTCGGTGGCGGACTTCTCGAGGTACCACTCCGCGACCCGGGGCCAGACCTCGCGGTGCGAGGAGCCCGACACCGCCAGGCCGATGTGGCCGGTCGGGTACTCGATGATCTCCGTGTCGTCGCTGCCGATGACCTCGTTGAACGGTTTCGACGCCTCGGCCGGGATGAGGTGGTCGTACTCTCCCATGATCTGGAGGACGGGCATGTCGACCTCCGCGAGGTCGACGTGCTTCCCGTCGAGGTACAGCTCGTTGTGGTACAGCCTGTTGCCCTGGTAGATGTCCTCCAGGAACTGGACGTACGTCTCGCCCGCGACGTCGATGCCCTCGTCGAGCCAGCGCTCCATCCGCGCGAAGTTCTCCACGAAGTCGTCGTTCTCCACGTTGTCGAAAAAGCGGATGTACTTCGAGACGTAGTTCGCGACGGGGTCCATCAGCGCGAAGCCGATGTCCAGCATCTCCGCGGGCATGTTGCCGAACGCCTCGGGCACGTCCCGGGGGTCGTAGTACTCGTCGTCACCCCACAGTTCGAGGACGCCGCCGGTGTCGTCGAAGCACAGTCCCGCGGCCATCAGCCCGAGCGTGCGGACCTTCTCCGGGTTGAGTGCGGCGTACGCTGCGGTGAACGTGCCGCCCATGCAGTAGCCCAGGACGTTGATGCTGTCCCGGCCGGAGCGCTCGCGCACCACGTCGACGCAGTTGTCGATGTAGCGCTCCACGTAGTCGTGGATGGTGAGGTGCTGGTCGAGCCGCGAGGGCTCGTTCCAGTCGACGAGGTAGACGTCGTGCCCCGCCTCCAGCAGCCGCCGGACGACGCTCCGGTCGGGCTGCAGGTCGAGGATGAACGGCCTGTTGATGAGCGCGTAGACGATGAGGATGGGGACGTCGTGCTGCTCCTCCGTCCGGGACTCGTAGTGGAGCAGCTCGAGCTTGTTCTCCGTGTAGACGACCTCGCTGGGCGTGGTACCGACGTCCACGTCAGCGACGCGCTCGAGCTGGTCGGGGAGCGCCTGGGTCGACTCGAAGGCGTCCTGGACCGTCTCCATGGCCTCGCGCTGCGTGTTCAGCGCCAGCCGGAACGGGTCGAACGGCTGGCCGCTCGCGTCCTCGCTGGCCATCTCACTCCCCCCCGTCCTCGAGGTGATCCAGCACGCGGCCGAGCTTCTCCTCGACGGCGTGCTGGCGTCGCTCCATCTCGACGAGTCGCTTGCCCACCTCGTCCATCTGGGAGCCCGTCGGCATCCCCAGCTGTTCGAGGGTCTCCTCGCTGAACTCGTTGAGCTCCTGTTGGGACTCCATCATCGACTCGACGAGCTGGCCGTTGGCCGCCGCGAACGCGCTCGTCCCCATCACCTCCTTGAACGCCTCGTTGGCGCTCTGGAGCCAGATGTCACGGAGCTCGGCGAAGGAGACGTCCTCGCCCGCGGCCGCGTCCTCCGTCCGCTCCATGAGCTGCTCGGCGGCGTCCATCCAGACCTCGTACGCCCGGGCGTACCCCTCGAACCCCTCGGTCATCTCGTCCTGGTCCGGGACGGACCCCTCCATCGCCTCGGCCCACGATTCGGCGAAGGCCGACTGGGCCTCGAGGTTCTGCTCCATCGACTCCGTCATCGCCTCGTTCATCTGCTCTGCCGCCTCCGCCCACTGCTGTCCGAAGTCGTACGAATCGCTCATGGTATGGTTACCGGTTTATTGAGGCGCTGCGGGAATAAGTGTGGGTGTGGGTCGTGTACGCCCGGGACGGACGTGGCTGCTCGGCGACGCTCCGGAGAAGTTCGCTACAGGGTGAGCGGTCAGTCGTCCTCGTCGCGCTTGCGCTTGACCGGGATGACGACCGTCTGGACGATGTCGCCCTCCTCAATGTCGAGGGCCTCGCGCTCGGCATCGGGGATGGAGATGCGGCCGCCGGACTGCACCCGCGTCTTGAACGTCGCCATCTGGCTCATCGCGCTCAGCTGCGGGGCGAGCCCCCCGGTGCCGCCCTCGGCGCCGGCACCGGCGCCGGCCATCCCGCCGCCGGTCAGTACCTGCTGGAGCATGCGCTGCTGCTGGCGCGTGGCGCCCTCGGCGGCCTCCTGCAGGTTCTTCAGTACGGTCGGGGTGAACAGCCCGTCGTTCTCGTCGTCTGCCATTATTGTCCCCGCTAACCACGGTAGGCAGTTAAACGTTGCGAGATTTTCCATTCAATGGTGCCTGATACCGTAGGATACCGGATTCCGAACCGAAAGCGGCAATCTTTTATCAGTTCCCGGACCTTACTAGCGAGCGAATGAGTTCTGGCCCCCAGTATCCGTCCCTCTTCGATTACTGGTCGCGGACGTCCGCGGCGATGGTCGAGGGGATGATCGAAGCGAACCGCGCAGCAGTGAGTGCGTTCGGTGCGACGAACGGAACTGGCTCCGCCAGCGACGAGGACGACCCCGGGCGCGGCCGTCGCGCCGAGGAGCGCATCACCGCCGGCGAGGACCTCCCCGAGTGGGAGACCGACCGCCAGGGCAGCGGCGGGACGCTGGCGGTCGGCGACCGCGTCCGGTTCACCCGGCGGCTCACCGAGGCGGACGTCGAGCGGTTCGCCGCCGCCTCCGGCGACACCAATCCCCTCCACCTCGACGGGGAGTGGGCCGAGGAGACCCGTTTCGAGGGGCCCATCGCCCACGGCACGCTCGTCGCCGGCACCATCAGCGCCGCGCTCGCACGGCTGCCCGGCGGCGTCGTCTACCTCTCTCAGGACCTGGAGTTCCGCGCGCCCGTCCGTACGGGCGACCGCGTCACGGCCGACGTCGAGGTCGTCGAGGACCTCGGCGAGGGCCGCTTCCGCCTGCGGACCACTGTCGGGTCCGAGGAGGTCACCGTCATCGACGGCGAGGCCGTCGTCCTCATCGAGGATGTCCCGGAGCACGAGTGACGCGGTCGCCGACTCAGCCCCGTTCTACGCGTCTGCCAGGAACGACCGGACGCACTCGCTGAACCGTTCCGGCGCCTCCCGCGGCGTCCAGTGTCCACAGTCCCCGAACACCGCCAGCGCCGAGTCCGTCCGCTCGGCGGCCTCGACGGACCACGACGCCGGCAGCAGCGGGTCCTGCTCCCCGTGGACGAACAGCGCCTCCGGCTCCAGCGCGTCGAGTCGGGCGCTATAGTCGGTCCGCAGTCCGTCGGCCCGGAACTCGTCGCGCTGCCACGACGCCACCGTCCGCCCGACCGCCGCCGGCCCGATCGCCCGGTAGACGTCCCGCACGAGGTCGTCGGGCGGGGTCCCGCTGGTCATCGTCCGCAGGTGCTCGCGCACGGCCGTCCGGCTGCTGCTCACGCCCGCCCACCAGGCCCGGTGGGCGAACGGCGTCCGGAGCATCGTCGCCGCGGCCGGTCGCCACGGGGCGTCGGCGCCCAGCCCGTAGCTGTTGGCGAGGACGAGCCGCTCGACCGGGTGGTCGAGGGCGTATCCCAGGGCGACGGCGCCGCCCATCGAGACACCCACCAGCGACGGCCCGTCGAGGCCCCGGTCGTCGAGGAACGCCGCCAGCGCACGCCGGAAGAACGCCGTCGTGTATGAGAGCCGGGGCTTCTCGCTCCCCCCGTGGCCGGGGAGGTCCGGCGCGTAGACCCGGCGGTCCGCGGCGAGGTCGGAAAGGAGGTACCGGAACGAGACGTCGGCTGCGTCCAGGCCGATCCCGTGCAGCAGGACCACGGGCGGGGCGTCCGCCGGGCCGGCGACCCGGTAGCGGATGTCCGTCTCGCGGGGGTTCCCCCGACCGTCGCCCGTCTCCACCGTCGTCTCCCGGACGGTACCCCGGGATTCCCTATCGGTCACTACGTCCATCGAAGGGCGCGAGTCCTGACATCCTCCCACGACTTCAGTCGTGGGGTTCCACGGTCACAGACCGTGCCCCGACTTCGGGAGGTTCCCCACTTGTCCGCGATGGGGTTGTGGGCCGTGCCAGTGCGGCCCCCGACCGAGATAGCGGGCTTCAGCTACCCCCGCAAAGGGTGCATATCCGTACCCCGGACTCGGCATCACGACCGACGTGCGCCTCGATATTCAACGTTTCGCCGGCTGTCGGCTTCATCCCACGACGTTAGTCGCGGTCTTTCGCCTCACAACGCTGTAACGGCGTTTCGCCCGGTCGTCGACCGTGGCGGCGGTCCGACGGCCCCCGGATTTCTGATATATCTCCGAACTATACCGAAAACCTCGGGGATTTTACCCGGGAGACGAGGATGTAGCGTCATCTCCACGGGTTAGTCGTCAGCTCTCCCGCCACGTCGCTCCCGACCCGGAGCCGGCAGTCGCTGGTCGGCACCGCGATGCAGGTCAGGACGTAGCCCGCGTCGCGGTGGCGCGGCTTCAGGCCCCGCGGCTCGCGCCGGTGCTCGACGCTGCCCGCCAGCAGTTCGGCGGTACAGGTCGCGCAGGCGCCGGTCAGGCAACCGAAGGGGAGCGCCACGTCGGCCCGCTCCGCGGCCTCCAGGACGGACTCGTCGGCGCGGGCCCGGACGACGGCGGTCCCACCGCCGTCCGCGTGCTCCAGCGTCACGCGATAGGGGGCGTCCGTGGCGGTCGGGTCGCCGGCCACCTCACTGCCAGACGTCGCTGGTGCAGTCGCCGTCCGGCCAGCGGATCTCGTGGGCCCGCGCCGGCCCCGCCGGCATCTCGCCGAAGTCGACGAGGAAGTCCTGGTCGAGCGTCATCGAGCCGCGGCGGGGGTCCACGTCGGCCTTCAGCATCACCGAGCCCTGCTCCCCCTCCTCGGGGTAGAACTGCTCGTCCCAGGAGGAGAACAGCGACGTGGTCCAGTAGAGCCGCTCGCCGTCGAGACTCAGCTGGAGCATCTGCGGCCCGGCGACCACCTCCCGCTCCCCGTCGATGGGGTGGTCGGGGCCGTAGATGCCGCCGGCCCAGATGCGGTCCGCGAGCCGCGGGTTCGCGGGGTCGCTGATGTCGTACATCCGCACGTCGCCGTGGAGCCAGTTCGAGAAGAACAGGTACCGGTCGTCCATCGACACCAGCAGGTCCGTCACCAGCCCCGGGACGGGCATGTCCCAGTCCTCGTGCTCGCGGGCCTCGATGTCGATGACCTTCTCCGCCTCGTAGCGGCCGGGGCCGTCGCCGGGCGTGGACTCGGCCTCGTGGAAGTGGAACACGTTCGAGGAGAGCGCCGCCCCGACGAACCCGTGGGTCGACACGGGGGAGTGGAGGAACCGGACCTCCAGCGGGATCATCCCCTCCTCGCCGAGGTCGATGGTCTGCTCGACCGTCTTCTCCTCCCAGTTCCAGACGTGGAGCTGGCGGCCGTACCTCCCGGCCTCCACGTCGTCCAGGTCGAAACCCGGGTAGTAGGTCTCCGGGGCGGCCCACTCCGTGGACACCATCACGTTCTGCCGTGGCTGGTACCAGAAGTCGTAGTTCATCTCGATCTCGCCGGGCGCCTCCCAGCGGCCGTCCACGGAGAAGTCGGTCTCGTCGAGTTCGAGGAAGCCGCCGGGGAGCGACCCGTCGGCGTCGCCGAGCATCGAGACGAGGATCTGCCCGTCCGGGATGCAGTGGACGGTGTGCGGGGCGCTCAGGTCCTCGTCGAACACCTCCTCTGGCTCGATGACGGTCTCCAGCTCCGGCTCGCGCCGGTCCGCCGCGTCGATGACGTGGAGGCGCGAGGAGCGCTGGCCCGGTACCACGAGGTGGCGCCGCTCCAGCCCCCCGACGTGGCAGGAGGACGAGCAGGCGTTCCACCCGAAGTGGTGGAGTTCGTCGCCACGGTTCGGCATCTCGACCCGGTCGACCACCTCGGCGTACGTCGCCGAGTCGGGGTCGAGGTCGACCACCGCGAGGAAGTCCGGCGCGTCGACGTCCGTCCCGACGTACAGCCCCATCACGTACGCCAGCCCCTCGGGGTCCGATTCCTCGATGGCCGCCTGCGGCGTCGCGTAGCCGGGCCCCTCGTGGTCGTGCTCGTGGTCGTGGCCGTGTGCCGGGTCCGACCCGTGTTCCGTGTCGCTCATGCGCACGCCGTTCGTAGACTCCCCGCCTCAGCGCGAGGGTACCGGCCCCGACTGCCGGTGTATGTGACGAGATGTCGTGGCGCAGAACTGGCCGAGGGAGAACCGATGAGCGTGCTATACCGCCCGTTAGCACGACACAGATGGAGGCAATCGTTGCCCGCTCATCGGTTCACGACGAGCAGCGCCACCCGCTCGCGGACCAGGGCGGGGAGGTCGGCGGTCGTGGCGGCGAGTTCGGCCTCGTCTACGTCGAAGAACTCGCGGACGCGCCCGTCGTCGTAGTCCCCGAGCGTCTCCGCCGGTTCGAGCAGGTCACGAACGGCGTCGGCGGCGGCCGTCTCGCCGGCGTCGGTGGCGGCTGCCGCCCCGTCGGTCTGCTCGTTCCCACGGTCGTCATCCCCCCTCGACGCCGCCTCGGGGGGCGCGTCCACCAGCACGACCGCCGGCGTCGCGTCCGGTCCGACACCGAGGCCGAGCGCCCGGTCGATCTGCCGTCGCCCGGCCGCGTACAGCAGGATCTCGACGGCGCGGTTCCGGGCGATGCCCTCGCCGCGGGCGCGCTCGCGGTCGGCCAGTTCGACCGCCCGCTCGAGGTGCTGGCGGTCGACGACGAGCCCGGCATCGAACGCCTGCACGGTCACGCCGTGTGCCTCCCCCACCTCGCCCAGCCGGGTGACCAGCGCGTCCACGCCGTCGAAGGCGGGGACGCCGTCGGGTGCGGCCGGCGCGTCAGCGTCTGCCGCCCCGTCCGCGACGTGGACGACCCCCTCCACGAGCCGCATCAGAACTCACCCAGGCTGGTCTGGTCCTCGTCGTCGTCCGGGACGGGGACGGCGTCCGGGTCGGGTTCGATGTCGGTCACGCCCGGGTCGGTGTGGCCGGCCGCCTCCAGGACGTTCTCGGCGGTCTTCTCCCGGCCCCGGAGCGCGCCGAGGACGACTGCCTTGTTGGCGTTCCGGAGGTCCTCGCGGGTCTCGATACCGGCCTCGTACAGTCGCCGGGCGCGCTTGCGCCCGACCCCCCGGACGCCGGCGAGGTCGACCAGCTCCTCGCGGACGCCGTGCTGGACCCGGACCCGGGCCTCCCGGACGGCGGGCGCGATGCCCAGGTCGAGTTCGGCGGCGAGCTGCTCGGCCGCGCCCAGCAACCACTCCGCCGTGTCGACCTTCCCGCGGATGTCGCCCGGCCCGACGCCGTAGCGCTCGGTGATGCGGTCCTCTTCGACCTCGTCGGCCCAGTCCTCGAGCAGCTTGGCGGTCTTGAGCGCCGAGAGCCAGTCGTCGAACGCGTCGTCGAACTCGCTGGGCAGCCGCCCCAGGAACGCCGACTCGCGCTCGTAGGCGAGTTCCGTGTACTCCTCCTGCTCGCCCGAGCGGAGGTAGAGCTGGTACATGTCCGGCGTCCGCGAGACGAGGTGGTACAGGCCCAGCGCGGTCGGGCGGTCCTCGGCCGCCCGGAGGCCGTCGATGATCTCGGCGGCGCTCATCGGGTCCAGGTACAGCCGGGAGACGGTGTGGCCCATCCCCGTCGCCTCCAGCTGGTCACCCTCTTCGGCTCGCGGCTCCGCCGCTCGCCCGTCCGACTGCCCCTGTGGGGCAGTCTGCTCCACGAAACCGTTCGCCTCCAGATACGCCAGCATGTCGTCCATGACCTGTTCGAGGAACGCGTCCTCGTCGGTCTGGCTGGCGTAGAGGGTCTCCTGGAGGAACTCCAGCAGTCCCTCGCGCGAGTCGGCGAACCCGGAGGCGACGGTCGCGAGCAGATGGGTCCGCATCGCCGGCTCCGCCGCCAGCTTCGACTGCACGGGCTCGGGCTCGGCCCAGACGTACCGCTCGAACAGCTCGTCCAGCTCGTCGTGGCTCTTCGCCAGCAGCAGCGCCTCCCCGTACGGGTCCATCCCCGGCCGGCCCGCACGGCCCATCATCTGGTGCACCTCCAGCACGGAGAGCGGCTGCATCCCGCCGGCCTCGCCGGAGTAGCGCCGCCAGTCCCGGACGATGACGCGCCGGGAGGGGGTGTTGACGCCCGCGGCGAGAGTCGGCGTCGCGGCGATGCATTTGACGAGACGGTCCCGAAAGGCGTCCTCGACGAGCGAGCGCTGGTCGCTGGAGAGGCCCGCGTGGTGGAAGGCGGCGCCCTTCTCGACGGCGGCGGCGAGGTCGTCGCTCGTCTCGGTGTCGCTCGCGTCCCGGATCTCGGCGGCGACCTCGCGCAGACGGGCGAGTTCGTCACCGCCGAGGTGGTCGTTCGTGACGTTCGCCAGGCGCTTGGCCGCTCCCTCGGCGTTCCGCCGGCTGTTGACGAACACGAGCGAGGAGCCGCGGCCGTCGTCCGCGCCGTCGTCCTCTGCAGCCCTGCCGTCCCCATCGTCAACGTCGTCGTCGGGCGTGAGCGTGTCCCGGACGATGGTCTCGGTCGCCTTCTCGGAGCCCCGGCCGGGGAGGTGCTCCTGGCTGCCGTCGTCGAAGTGAAGCGCCTCGCCGAAGTGGACGCCCTTCCGGAGTTCGATGGGCCGCCACTCCGAGTCCACGAGGGCGGCGTCCAGCCACTCGGCCAGCGCGTCGGCGTTGCCGATGGTCGCCGACAGCGCCACCACCTGTAGCCCGGGGTTGATGCGCCGGAGCTTCGCGAGCGTGACCTCCAGCGTGGGCCCGCGCTGGTCGTCGTCGACCAGGTGGACCTCGTCGGCGACCACGCAGTCCAGCCGGCGCAGCCAGGGGGCGTCGTTGCGCACGAGCGAGTCCACCTTCTCGGAGGTGGCAACGATGATGTCCTTCTCGCCGAGCCAGCGCTCCTCTGACTCGTAGTTGCCCGTGGAGACGCCGATCTCGACGCCGTAGCGCGAGAACTCCTCGAACTCGTCGCGCTTCTCGGAGGCCAGCGCCCGCAGCGGGACGATGTAGAGGGCCGTCCCGCCGCGCTGGACCGCCGACAGCATCGCCAGCTCCGCCACCAGCGTCTTGCCCGACGCCGTCGGCACGGACGCCACCAGCGAGTCCCCCTGCGTGACGCCTGTCTCGACGGCCTCGGCCTGGGGTGGATACAGCTCTTCGATCCCGTCCGCGCGGAGGTGCTCCGGGAGCCACTCGGGCACGCCCGCGACCTCGGAGACGTTCATTGGAGGGAGGTGGGCCGTCACCCTGTTTAAATCCTCGTCAGCGCGGCGCGCGGACGCGACCGCTCACCCCGAACCGTGTTCGGGCGGCCCCCGAGATTCCCGGCCCGCCCGTCGACAGTCGCCTCTCCTCGTCCACGTGCCGGCGCAGCCACCGGCCCAACACGTTGGTGAAACACCCAACTCTCCACCCCGGCCACTCCCGCTCGGGATGTCCGAACGACCGAGCACCGAGCGGACGCACGGACGCACAGTCGACGGGCGTGGCGGGGGGCTGACTCCCCGGCGCATCTATCGGACCGCGGCGTCCCTCGTGGCGGAGTTGCGCGACCGGAGCCGGGTCCTGTTCGCCGTGGCGCTCCTCGACCTCGCCCTGGCGGTCCTGTTCACCGCGCTGCTGGCGGTCGACGGGCGGACGCTCCTCGGACGTAACGTCTGGACCAAGCCCTGGAAGTTCGCTGTCTCCATCGCCGTCTTCACCGCGACGCTGGCGTGGCTCCTCCCGTCGCTCTCGCTTCGGACCCGGACCGAGCGCGCAGTGACTCGTGTGGTCGCGGGGGCGATGCTGGTCGAGATCACCCTCATTTCGGCGCAGGCGGCGCGCGGCGTCCCGTCACACTTCAACGCCGCGACGACGCTCGATACCGCCGTCTTCGCCGTCATGGGCGCGACCATCACGTTGAGTACGCTCGCCGTCGCGTACGCCCTCTGGCGGACGGTCCTGGACCCGCCGCCGGTCGCGCTGGCGTACCGCTGGGGGCTCTGGCTCGGCCTGCTCGTGTTCGTCGCGGCGAGCTTCGAGGGCGGGCTCATGGCGGCACGCGGCTCTCACGCCGTCGACGTTCCCGCCGACGCTCCGGGACTGCCGCTGCTGAACTGGAGCCTGACCGGCGGTGACCTCCGCATCGCTCACTTCCTCGGCCTGCACGCCCTGCAGGTACTCCCACTGACGGGCTATCTCGCGGCCCGCACTCGCCGGCTGTCATCCCGCGGGGCGCTGTCCGTCGTGGGCGCCGTCGGGGTACTGTACAGTGCGCTCGTGACCGCGGCGTTCGTCCTGGCGATGCGTGGTATCCCGCTGCTCTCGGCCCTCTCCGCCGTCCAATCACTCCCCGCGTCGGTCCTCCGCTCGTCGTTCCTCCCGTCGCTCTCGACGGTCTTCGGGGCGAGTTTCCTCCTCGTCGCGCCGTTCTGGGCGCTGATGATCCTCGCTCCGCGGCGGGACCTGACCGGCCGCGTTCTCGACTCCCGACTCGTCGCCGCCCCCGCGGCTGCGCTCTACGTGCTGCTCCTGCTCCCGCAGGTCGCGACCGTCGCGGGCGGGGTGCTCTCCCCATCGCTCTCCGGGATGACGACGCTCCTCGCCACCGACGCCGGCGCGACGCTCGCCTGGGTCCACTTCCTCGCGTTCGACCTCCTCGTCGGTCGCTGGATCCTCCTCGACGGCCGCCGCCGTGACCTGTCTCCGCTCGTCCTCTCGCCGGTGCTCCTCGCGACGCTCCTGTTCGGCCCGGCAGGGGTCGTGGGGTACTGGCTGGTCCGGACCGTCATCACCGAACGGGTGGGCTGAGTGTCGACCTGGGTCGCGGGCAGCGGATGACTCCCCGTCTACTCGGAGAGTTGACCGGGCTGCCGGAGGGCCCGACCAACCTTTTATGAGCTCCGGGGTGGACATCGCGACACGCGTTGCTCACCCGACAGCCAGTACGGGGTGCAGGCTCGTGATCCGGGCCCGGTTCCGGTTGACCCTACCGCCGAATCTCTGGGTCGCCGAGGTGTCACGGGCGTTCCCGGACGCGACGTTCCGCCTGCTCGCGGGCGTGCCGAAGGACGACCGGGCGCTCGAATTGGGCGAGGTGCTGGCCGGGACACCTGAGGACGCGGCCGCCGCCGTCCGGGCCCACGACGATATCCGTGCCTACGAGCGTCTCCACCTCGACGACCGGCGGGCACTCACCCGGTACGAGACCGTCGACCAGCGGCTCTACGAGTTCCTTCTCGACTCGGCGATTCCGCCGGAGTTCCCGCTGGCCGTCGAGGACGGCCGGATGGAGTTCGACCTGACGGCGACCCGGTCCGGGTTCGAGACCTTCGGGGACGCGCTCGACGCGAGCGGCCTGCAGTACGACCTCCTGCTGGCCGTCCACACGGACGAGGAGGATGCCGTCCTCACGGAGCGCCAGCGCGAGTGCCTGGCGGTCGCCCAGCGCCGGGGG
Organism: Halobacteriales archaeon QS_4_70_19; assembly: GCA_003020985.1. Lineage (GTDB taxonomy): Archaea > Halobacteriota > Halobacteria > Halobacteriales > Haloarculaceae > Haloglomus. The sequence goes on from PXRM01000026.1 coordinate 138,961, forward strand.
TACTTCGAGGTGCCCCGGCAGTGTACCCTGGCGGAGGTGGCCGACGCGCTCGACGTCGACACGTCGACCGCCAGCGAGACCGTCCGGCGTGGAACGGCCCGCGTGCTCCGCCAGTTCCTCGTCGACCGCCGCTGAGCGACCTGTGGTCCGCTGTCGGCCACCGTTGAACGGCCTGCGGTCCGCCGCCGACCACCTGGTTCCCCGGCGGAACCTCTCGGCTTCGCTACAGAAACTCGTTACCGCGGTCGCTTATGGGGGCGGCTGTCCACCGAACGGGCGATGGGTCCCCGCGAACTCCTCGGCCTCCTCCGCAACCGGGACTTCGCTCTCCTCGTCGGCGGCCGGCTCGTCACGAACGCCGGCGACAGCCTCTACTACATCGCGGCGATGTGGCTCGTCTACGACCTGACGGGGTCGGAGCTGTTCACGGGGGTCGCGGGCTTCCTGACGATGGCGCCCGCGGCGCTGCAGTTCCTGTTCGGGCCGCTCGTCGACCGGTCGCCCCTGGGGCCGCTGCTGGTCGGCACGCAGGTCGTCCAGGGGCTGCTCGTGCTGGTCGTCCCGGTGGCGCACTTCCTCGATGTGCTCTCGGTCTGGGTCGTCCTGACGGTGATGCCGCTGCTGGCGCTGCTGAACCAGCCGGTCTACCCGGCGCAGTCGGCCGCACTACCCCGCATCGTCGACCGCGAGGAACTCGTCGGCGCCAACTCCGTCCTGACCATCGCCTACCAGGGCGTCGACGCCGGCTTCAACGCCCTCGGTGGCGTCGTCGTGGCCGCGTTCGGCGCCGTCACGCTGTTCCTCGTGGACTCGGTCACGTTCGCCGTCGCGACGCTCCTCTTCCTCGGGCTGGAGATCCCCGAGGCCGGCGCCGGCGACATCGACACCGTTACTGACGCTGGCGGCACCGACGCCGACGACCCCGCGGCCGTCCCGGACGGCGGCGAGTCGAGCGAGGGGGCGGCCGCTGCGCCGGACACGGACGCTCCCGACTCGTTCGACGCCCAACCCACCGACGACGAGCAGGACGGCTGGGCCGGCTACCTCGCGGACCTGCGCGAGGGTATCGGCTTCCTCCGCGGGACCGTCGTCGCCAGACTCACGCTCGGCGTCGTCGTCGTCAACTTCGCCTTCGGTGGGGTGATGGCCGTCCTCCCGGCGTACGGCGACAGCTTCGGCGGCGCCGGGGCGTACGGGCTGCTGGCGGCCGCCGTCGGCGTCGGGATGCTGACCGGGTCACTCGTCGGCAACCTCGTCGAGGGGTGGCCGTTCGGCTACGTCGTCAGCGGCGGGATGGCACTGAGCGCCGGGCTGTGGGCCATCGCCATCGCGGTGAACACGATGCCCGCGACCCCCGTGCTGCTCGCGCTGGCGCTCGTCCCGGCGGGCACGATGAATGTCCTCGTCTTCTCGCTCGTCCAGGCGGTCGTCCCGGACCGGCTGCTCGGGCGCGCGATGTCGGTCATCATGAGTGGCGCGACCGCCATGACGCCCATCGGTGCCCTCGTCGGCGGGGCGGTCGCCGACGCTACCTCGCCGGGGCTGGTGCTGTACGGGAACGCGGTCGCCACGGCGCTGTTCGCCGCCTACGTCTTCGCCGTGCCGAGCCTCCGGCGGCTCCCGCGAGTGGGGTCGGTCTCGACGCTCTCGGCGGAGTGACGCCGCCCCCGCTCAGAAGACCTCCTCGACGTCGATGAACTCCCCATCGCGGGTCCCGCGGACGGTGACGTTCTCCCCCAGCGTCACGTCCGCGTCCCCCCGGAGCTTCACCGTCTCCTCGCCGTCGTCGAGTTTGACGGGGTCGCCCGTCTGGACGACCGTGCCCGTGAACTCGACCGGACCCGACGCCGCCGCGTCGCCGATGTCGTCCGTGTCCCCCGTCGCGGCCGTCCCGTCGCCGCCGTCGTCCGCGAAGGCGTCCAGTCCGGTCTCCGCGTCGTCGCTGCCCGACTCCCCCGTGCCCGTCCGGTCGGTCGCCACGTCACCCGCCGCCGTGGCCAGGCCGCTCTCGAACTGCGTGACGGTGGACTGCCAGCCCGCGGAGGCCTCGAGGTCGTCCTGCCAGCCGTCCTGGATCTCCACGTCGGCGGCGAGCACCTCGTCGCCGGGGCCGATGTCGAGATCCGCCTTGTCGCCCCACAGCGCGACGCGGATGTCGCCGGTATCGTCCTGCAGGCGGACGTTCCGCACCTGGCCCTCGCTGCCGTCGTCGCGGTCGAACGTCCGCTTCGGGTCTGCCGAGCGAACGACGCCCCCGATGTCGACCGTCTGGCCGATCTCCACGCTCCCGATGTCGGTCGTCTCGGGGACGAACTCCACCTCGGCGTCGATGGCCTCGACGGCACAGCGGTCGTTGACGTGGAGTTCGAGGTCGCCGTCGCGCTCGCGGACGTAGCCGTCGACGATCTCGACGGTGTCGCCCGGCCCGAACTGCTCGACCGCCTCCGTCTGCTCGTCCCACAGCGTGACGCGCAGCCGGCCCGTCTCGTCCCCGATGACGAGGTTGCCGACCCGGCCCTCGCTGCCGTCGTCGCGGTCGAACGTCCGCACGGGCTCGGTGTCCAGCACCACGCCGTCGACGGTCACGTCCGACTGCCCCATCGCCAGCGAGTCGATGGTGACGCTGCCCTCCAGATCCACGTCGAGTTCGGCCTCCTCGTCGACCTCGACGCGGTCGGCGCTCACCTCGAGCCCACTGTAGCCGTCCTTCGGGCGGCCCTGGATGCGGAGCACCTGGCCCGGTTCGAGCTCCTCGACCGCGGCCGCGGCGTCCTGGTCCCACATCGCCAGCCGCACGTGCCCGGTCTCGTCGGCCACCTCCACGTTCACGACGCGGCCCTCCTCGGCCTCTTCGTCGTCCCGTTCGAACGTCCGCATCTCGCCGACGGAGACGACCTTGCCGAGGAACTGTACCTCCTCCATCCCGGATTCGATGTCCGCGATACCCTCTACCTCGCTCTCGCCGAGGTCCTCGGCGATGAGCATGGCCGCGACCTCCTCGTCGACCAGTCCGCCCATCTCCTCGACCTTCGCCTCGACGGCCTCGCGGAACTCTTCTTCCTCGATGTCGGCATCGACCTCCGCGTAGATGTCCTCGATGGCGCTCATTGCTGTTGGTTGATTGGGGGTGGCGGTTCCGTTAAGCGTTGTCGTCGCGCCGTCGCTGGTGGGCGGCGACTCCTCCTCGCCGATCGACTCCTCGGCCGCGTTCGGCTCCATACCGCGTGTCCTGCGGCTTCCGACTTGAAGCTCCGGAACGGTCGAGAGAGCGCCTCTGCTGTCACGTCTACACTCGCTCCGGTCGGGCAGCCATCGTGATGCATACCGCGCCTGCGGCGCGGTTTCACCGCTCCGGGCGAAGCGAGGAGCGGCCCTCTTTCTGAACGTCTCTTGGACATCAGAACGCTCTGCGTTCTGATTGCCCGTGGAATCGCGGAGCAAGTCCACGACGCCGAGTGGTTCGTCGGCGGAGCCGACGAACGAATAGCTGGCCGGCTCTCCGCAGCGGCGCGCGGAGCGCGCCGCGAGGAAGCCCGAGGCGGAGAAACGTTCAGGGGTACGAGGACGCCTGCCAGCGGCCGTTCTCGTAGGTGACGACCGTGTCGAACAGGGAGGTGAGGGTGGCGACGGTGCGGCCGTCGTGCTCGCCGGGGTCGAGGTGGTAGTGGGCGACCGCGCCGGTCGCCTTCACCCGGTTGACGAGGACGTGGAGGAAGCGGAACACGCGCTTCAGGTCGACGTACTCCAGCAGGACGGTGAGCGACTCGAAGATGAGCAGCGAGTCGGGACTCCAGTCGGTGAGCCGCTCGCTGATGGTGATCCCCAGGCCGGTCAGGTCCGCCGGCTCCTCGACGATGCGCTCGACGTCCGCCCCCGTACCGTCGCGCTGGACCTCCTCGACCAGCACCGCCCGCTCGAGCGGCTCCCCGAACCGGTTCCAGTCGTCCAGCCACCGGGCCGGGTCGTCGATGAACGAGACGACGAGGAGGTTGGCCAGGTCGGGAGCGACCAGCTCCTCCAGATACGAGCCACGGGCGTCGCTATCGAGCCGCTCGGAGAGGACCAGCACGTTCGCAGCGCCGGCGAGGTCGGAGCCGTCCCCCCCTTCGGAGTCTCCCACCTCGGCCGATTCCCCCGCCGACATCACGTGCCCGGTACCGCGGCCGCCGGTATAAAGACGGTGCTTATCGGAGCAACATAAGGGCCCGGAGTCCGCCGGTCACTGAGCGTCGACCGCTGTGACGGGCGAAACGGGGCGGAGGCGTCCCGAACCACGGGCCGGAGGGGGTCCCGTTGTTCTGACGGTGATGTACCCCCCGTTGCCGGGGCCGCGCCGCCCCCGGAATCCCGGTTCCGAAACCCCTATACGAACGTCCCGGCTACCCGAGAGTGAGTCCGGTTAGGGTAGTGGACTATCCTCTTGGCTTGCGGAGCCAGGGACCAGCGTTCAAATCGCTGACCGGACGTCTCTCGTCCCGACCCACACCCCCGAGCGACAGGTGAGTCCGGCGTCGCTCCCGGAGCCGATCAGGACTCCCGGTCGCTCCGCCCGGTCCCGCCGTCGGCCTACCCGTCCCACTCTCCGGCCCGGTCTGCGGCCCGGGTCGCGGCGGCGATCCTGAAGCGCCGCGCCCCCACGACGGGGAGCACGAGTGGGGCTGCTGTCCCTGGACCGTGGCGACCCCTGTCTCCGGATTATCTCACGGCCAGCATCTCCGGGGAGCACGAGAGCGGGCCTTCGAATGCGGGGGGTGCTGGTACCGTGCTCGCCACCGCCGCGCTCCCGTTGACGGCCGCGACCTTTTGACCGTCCGCGTCGAACCGGCAGCCGTGACGGACGACGAGCGCCCCGGGCGGAGCGCAGCGGTGGACGCGGACCGGTCCCCGGACCTGGCGGCCCACCTCCGGGCCGGCGTCGCGGTGTTCAACGCCGGCGCGTACCTCGCCGCCCACGACCCGTGGGAGGCGGCGTGGCTCCCGCTCGACGAGGGCCCGGACGAGCGCCTGCTCCACGGGCTCATCCAGGTCGCCGCCGGGACCCACCACGCCCGCACGGGCAACGCCGAGGGCGCGACGACGCTTGCGGCGAGCGCCCGCGACTACCTCTCGGGCCTCGACGGGCACCGTGGCGTCGACCTCGGGCCGGTCCGCGACTGGCTGGACGCGGTGGCGACGGACCCGGCGGCCGCGGGGGAGCGCGACCCGCCACTGATTCGCGTCGACGACGTCGTGCTCGGCCCGGGCGACCTGGAGTTCCCCGCGGCGAGTGTCGCGGCACCCCATCTCGCCGCGGCCCGTGGCGACGAGGAGACGGCCGATCTCCTCCGGAGAGCGGCCGACTACGGTCGCGCGGACCTCGCCGGCGGGAAGACCGAGAGTCCCTTCGTGATGCTCACACTGGAGCACCTCGACCCCGACCAGTCCGACGGGCTTCCGCTGGCCCGGTTGCGTGACTTCGTACAGCGCCGCGAACAGCGCGATGCGGATGTCGCCGGGCTGTTCGACCCGGGCGAGGACGAGTAGCCGTTATCTGATTGAACAGTTCGTTGAAAACTCTGTCTGAAACTGGATGATTACTTGAGGAATCCAAATCGTTAATCGCCTCTGGATTCGGAAGTCACTATGCGCCGCCGAACGATTCTCGCAAGTGTTCCACTCGGCGGACTGTCGGCAGGGTGTATCTCCGCTATGGGCGAGATTGGACAGTCGAACGACTGTCCGGACCACGTTCCCGAGGATCGGTCCAGTGTGACACCGACGGCCCCCGCTGCGCCGGATATCAAATTGTACCCGGACAGTCGAAAAACCCCGGTCGAGGTCTCGATCGAGGTGAGACGTGATTGTGACGGGGAAACCGTGCTTTCGGAACGATTCACGTTACAGCCGGGAGGAGATGAAAGCTTCAGAAACCCATTCCTGAATAGAGTTGAATACTCGTTGACGGTGAGGACTCACGAGGAAGAAGACAGCCTGGTTCATGAGTACCAGTGGGGTGGTGAAATCTACAACATCGAAAGGTTAATCATAGATATATACCCGAGAGAAATAGATATTCAGAAGGTACAATAGGTGGTTATCTAATTTCTCATAAACCATGTTTAGAATACATATAGGGGAATGCTATCTCCACTGTACCCGACTCCGTTCAGTTCAGGCCGACTTTTTCACCTTCTCGATGTCGAGCGTCTCCCCGTCGACGGTCGCCACCATCATTGCGGCGACGGTCGCCGGGTCCGCCGCGGTGCAGGTCCCGGGGTTGTAGCAGGTGTACCCCTCGTGCTCCCACTCGGCCTGCTGGTGGGTGTGGCCGGAGACGCCGACCGTGTGGCGGTCCGGGTCGGCGTGCTCGGCGACGATGCCGCCGACGCGCTCCTCGTAGCCCGCGATGTCGCCCGTCCCGTGGGTGACGACGAACCGGACGCCCTCCACGTCCAGGGTCGCCACCTCCGGCACGTCGAGGTCCGGCGGGTCGATGTTGCCCAGTACCGCCGTGAGGTCCGGCGTCACCTCCTCGACGTGCTCGTAGGAGTCGTACGTGTCGAAGTCACCGGCGTGGATGGCCAGGTCGGCGGCGTCCAGCTCGTCGCGGACCCAGTCGGGAATCTCGCTCGCCCGTGACGGGATGTGGGTGTCGCTGATGATGGCGACGCGGGTCGTCATGGTCAGATGGGGCTGTCGCGGGGGTTCGTCAAAAGTGTGTATCCGGCGGGAGCGGGCGACCCGCCAGCCTCCCGTCGACTCCCCGTCGGCCTCCCCGCCGACACCCCTATTTCCGGTCGAACCGTTAACCGTCCGCCGGCCGACACGCCGGCCATGAGCGACGAGGCCGAGGCCGCCGCGGGCGAGACGGGCGTCGTCACCGTCTTCGTGCGGCACGGTTCGGACGTGCTCCTCCTCCGCCGGAGCGACGCGGTCGGCTCCTACACGGGCCAGTGGGGTGGCGTCGCGGGCCACGCCGAGGACGACCCCGGGGGGATGGCCAGGCAGGAGGTCCGCGAGGAGACGGGCATCGACCCCGACACGCTGTCGCTCGTCCGGCGTGGCGACCCCTTTCCGGTCGAGGACCCCGAGCACGGCGTCCGGCGCGTGCATCCGTTCCTGTTCGACTGCCCGACCCGCGAGGTGACGACCGACCGCGAGACGACGGAGTACGAGTGGGTCCAGCCGCCCGCCATCCTCGACCGCGAGACGGTCCCCCGGCTGTGGGAGTCCTACCGGCGGGTCGCCCCGACGGTCGCCGGCGTCCGCGAGGACCGCGACCACGGCTCGGAGTACGTCTCCCGGCGGGCCGTGGAGGTGCTGCGGGACGCCGCGGCGTCGCTCGACGCGTCCGCAGCTCTCCCCGGCGGCACCGGCGACGACGCTGGCGACACCGGTGACGACCCGGACACCGTGGACGCGGCCGACGACTGGTCGCGGCTGGCGGCGCTGGCCGAGGAGCTGCTGGCGGCCCGCGAGAGCATGGCCGTCGTCGCCAACCGCGTGAACCAGGTGATGGCCGAGGCGACCGGCGGCGCGACGGACCGGGACGCGACCGCCGCCGGAGGGGCCGACCGGAACGCGGCCACCGACCGCGACGCGGGAGCCGTCCGGCGCGCCGCCGAGCGACTGCTCGCCGGGCTGGACGACGCGCGGATCGAGCCCCCGGACGCGCTCCGGGGGGCGACCGTCGCCACGCTATCGCGCTCGGGGACGGTCCGGGACCTGCTGTCGCAATGTGACCCCACCGAGGTCGTCGTCGCCGAGTCGCGGCCCGGCGGTGAGGGTCGAGCGGTCGCGACGGCGCTCGCCGAGACGCTCGCCGCCGACGTGACGCTGTGTGGGGACGCCGGCGTCGCCCACGCGCTCGACGCCCGCGACGCCGACGCGGTGCTGGTCGGCGCGGACACCGTGCTCGCGGACGGGAGCGTGGTCAACAAGGTCGGGACGCGGACGCTGGCGAGCGCCGCCGCCGTGCAGGACGTGCCCGTCCTCGTCGTGGCCCACACCGACAAGGTGGCGCCGCCGGGCCGCGACCCCGACCTCGAACCCCGCGATTCGGACGAGCTGCTCCCGGTCGAGGACGGCGATCCGCCGGCCGCGCTCCGCGTCGAGCACCCGACGTTCGACGTGACGCCGCCCTCGCTGGTCGAGCGCTACCTCACCGAGGGCGGGTCGCTCACACCCGACGACGTGCGCGAGGCGGCCGCGCGTGCGGCCGCCCGGACGGACTGGGCACGACACTGACCGGGCGCCTCCCGCGGCCGCCTCGCCCACCCCGACATACCTGGCGACACACGCGCCTCACGGTTCGGAGGCGTCGCCCTCGAACAGGTCCGTCGAGAGGTAGCGCTCGCCACCGTCCTCCCGGACGGGGGCGACCAGGCCCACAGCCCCACCGACACGGCGGACCGTCGCCTTCGCCCGTTCGTCGGTCACGCCCCGGACCTCGTCGACGAGGGCCGGGTTGAGTACGTCCGGGACGAATCCGGGGCCGATGCCCTGGATGTCGTGGCCCGCGTCGCTCTGCTTCGAGAGCGTCAGCGAGCCACTCCGGCGACAGCGAGAAGACGGCGATCTCGCTGCTGGAGAAGAAGGCACTCAGCACGAGGAGGACGACGATGCTCGCGACGCCGACGGTGACGACCGGGTCTGCCGTCCCCGCTGCTCGGACGCCCGGCACGAGAACCGCCCGGCGACGGGGTCAATCCCTAAGTTACCGCCGACCGGACCCGGTGTATGGATGTCGACCTGGACGACATCGCCGGCGAGGGCGGGAACAAGCTCGAGACCAGTCTCCCCGGCGTGGAGGTCACGACACAGCTGAGCGACGCGGACGCCGAGGAGCTGGAGGCGCTCCACCGACGACAGCTGGAGCTGGCGCTGGAACACGCCGAGGAGGCGAAGGAAGCGACCCGGATGTAGGTCGAAGAGTGGCGTCCTGCCGAGACACCCGCCGATACGACGACTGACGGTACAGCGACAGCGCCCGTGATGTCGCGGTCCCCGCGGTGGCCGGTGCTCCCGGGAGCCCGCCGGCACGACGGGAGCCCACCCCGGAGAGCGACCAAGTATCGCGGCCGAGAACCTGTGCAGAGACGTACGACCGCATCCTCCTCGCGGCCCTCGAGGAGGAGTCGGACGAGGCGCTCGCGGCCGTCCGGAAGCGCGGCCGGGAGGCGGACGTTGACGTCGTCACCAGCATCCGGCGCGGCACGCCCCACGACTGCATCACCACCTGCGCGACCGACCGGGGCGTCGGCCTCGTGGCGATGGGCGCTCACGGGAACCGGGGACTGGACCGTTTCCTCACGGCGAACACCGCCGAGCGCGTCGTCCGGACGGCTCCCTATTCTGACGCTCCGCCGGTCGCGGCCGGCGTGACCGTCGGCGGCCCGTCGAGAGGCGACGGCTTTTCCCGTCGGGCTTCGAACCCCCGCGTGGTGGCGATGATGAGGGTTACCCCCACCGAGCCCCTTCTGACGAGGACCTCACACTGAGCCACCGTCCACCCATCGCCCGCCGGTCGCCGGACACGCCACCTTGATACCCCGACCCCGAGAGCCGCCGGCATGAGCAACGACGACTCCGGCCCCTCGCTCGGTGAGAGCGTCGGCCGACTGCTGACCGGGGGCATCTTCGGCGGTGACCTCCCGGGTAACATGGACCGCGGGCTCTATACCACCACCCGACTCGCCGTGGAGGACGGCCTCGGCGAACTCCTGGGGCCCATCGCCGTCTGGATCGTCGTCGGCGTCACCTTCCTCGTCGGCATCGAGTTCGTCGCCATCGGGGCCGTGCTGATGGGGGTCCCGAACATCGGGCTCCTCCTGTTCGGGGCCGGCGTGACCGCCGTTCTGGGGGCCGCGCTCGCGGCCACCTACCTGGCACTGTACGCACAGCGCGAGACGGCGGGTGAGGACGGAGCCGGGCGGGACGAGTCGGCAGCCGAGGAATAGCCGACTTACATTCTTTATCCGATATGTTTGTCCGGAATAGTTGAGATAGTCCCCGAACACGACCCCTATTCCGCGTACTCGTCGGTCACGTCGATCAGTTCGATCTCCTCGTCGGGGACGCGGTAGGCGGCGACGACCTCGCGGTCGGCGTCCATCGAGTCCTCGTGCTTGTCGACGCTGTAGCCGACGTAGGTGCAGTCCTCGCGGGTGAACTCGACGACGGAGTAGCCCCAGTGGTGCGAGTCAAAGAACTCCAGATGGGGGTTCTGCGCGGTGACGAACCGCCGGAGGAGCGGCTCCGTCAGCCGCCCGACGAGGCCGTCGGTGAGGCCGAGCGCCTCCGCGACGTTGAGGCTCGTCACCGCGGGCGTCATGAACTCGACGCCGACGCGCTCGCCCGGCGAGAACAACCGTTCCGTGATGGCGCCGCCGTAGTCGGTTCTCTTGTAGCCCGCGATGTAGCAGTGCATGTCGCCGGTGAGCGTGACGAAGTTGCGGGGGGAGAACTCGCGGAGCTTCTCCTTGATGTACCGGCGCTCGCGGGTGTAGCCGTCCCAGCCGCCCTGGACGGGGTAGACGGCGGCGCGCCCGAGTCCGAGCCGAAAGGGGATGGTGAGCACCTCGTCGGACCAGACGGTCCACCGGGCGTCCGAATCACGGATCTGGGCGGTGAACCACGCCAGCTGGTCCTCGCCGAGCATCGTCCGGCCGGGCGGTTCGTTCTCCGGGCGGCAGTTCTCCGCCGTCGGGAACGTCTCGCGCGGGGGGTCCCGGTAGAGCCGCTCGTCGGTCAGCACGAGTTTGACGAGGTCGCCGAACTCGAAGGAGCGCCAGAGCTGGAAGCGGTCCTGTAGGGACTCGGCGCCGGAGTCGTAGTCCAGGCGCGCGGGCATGAACTCCCACCAGGCGTGGATGGCATCCGCCGTGAGCCGCGTCATGAACTCGGGGTCCTCGCCGCGCGGGTGGTCGGCCTTCGGCGCGTCCGTCGCCGGGTCCCAGCAGATGTCGTTGGCGATCTCGTGGTCGTCCCAGGCGGCGATGAGGGTGTGCGACTCCAGCGCCCGCTGGAGGAACCGGTCCGAGCGGTAGGTCCGGTAGATGTAGCGGTAGTCGTCGATGTCCTGCACCCGGTCCGCACCGCTGGGGAGGTCGAGGTCGCGGTCGCGGTAGTCGCGGCTGTCCAGTCCCTTGAAGTCGCCGGCGCCGGACTCGTAGATGAAGTCCCCCACGTGGAGGAGGAAGTCCAAATCCTCCTCGGCGACGTAGCCCAGCGCCGGGTAGTAGCCGTTGAGATAGTTCTGGCAGGCGAGGACGCCGACCCGGAGTGACTCGGGCGAGGCGTCCGGCTCCGGGAGGGTGTGGCAGGTGCCGACCCGCGAGGCGACCCCGTCGTAGACGAAGCGGTAGCGGTACTCAGTACTCGGTGCCAGCGCCCCGTCGACGTCGACCTTGACGACGTGGTCGTGGGCCCGGATCCGCTCCGTGTCGTCGACGACCCCCCGGTAGGCCGGGTCCGCGAAGTCGGCATCGCGGGCGACTTCGACACCGAGCGGTTCGTCGAGCGCGAACGCCGACGGCGCGATTCGCGTCCAGAGGATGACGCCAGCCGCCGTCGGTCCGCCCGAGGCGACCGACTGCGGGAAGACGGCCCCGGGTTCGCGGCCGTCGTCGACCTCGAAGACGGCCTCCCGGTCGGTCGCGTGGGGCCGCTGGCTCAGGATGAGGTCCTCGTTCGACAACAATGACGCGAGTTCGGCGTGGCCGTCGGGTCGCTCCGCGTCCGCGTGGGGGGTCACGTCCGGATGGGATTCGAGTGCCCCCGTGTCGGTGGCTTCGTCACTGCTGTCGCCGTCCGAGTCGGCGTCGGCCCCCGTCTCCATCGGCCACCGCTACGTGGGTGGGTGGTTTGGCGCTTGTGGCAGCGGCCGTCCTGCCCCCCGCTCCCCGGAGATTGAAACCGGAGGACGGGACCAGTCCCCACGTGCCCTGACGAATCGGCCCCGGACCGCCGGCCCGACCGGGTGGAACGCCACCGCCCGGTCGGTTCGACCAGCGCGGCGCACGGTCCGGTCCACCGTCGAGCCCCGCTCGACGAGCCCTCGCTCGCTTCGCCTGCTCACGGGCGCCTCGGCGCCCGTTTGCACGGCCAGCGGGACAGCGGAGCCGTCCCGCTCGGCTCGCGAGGCTGCGGCCGCGCCGCCTGTTCGCCCTTCCGTCGCCTCACTCCTCGTCCGGGTCCTCGATGCCCGCACCGCTCCGTCCCTCGCCGCCCGCGAACCGCTCGGCGCCGGCCTCGGCGGTCCGCATCACGCGCGAACCGTGCCACCCCTCTAGCCCGAGCCCCTGCTGGAGCGGCGTCCCGAGTCCGTCGTAGACGGCGGCGCGGTCCGAGAGCAGCGTGTCCTGCGGGAAGTCGGCGAGCTGCTTGCCCAGCGCGACCGCCGTCTCCAGTGCCTCGCCCTCGTCTGCGAGTCGCGTCGCGAGCCCCCAGCGCTCGGCCGTCTCGGCGTCCACGGCGCGCCCGGTCAGGATCATGTCCAGCGCGCGGCCCAACCCGACGACGCGGGGCAGCCGCTGGGTCCCGCCGTCCACGAGCGGAACGCCGAAGCGACGCTCGAAGCAGCCGAAGGTCGCGCCCGCGGCGGCGACGCGGATGTCGCACCAGAGCGCCATCTCGATGCCGCCGGCGACGCAGTGGCCCTCGACGGCCGCGATGACGGGCACCTCGCAGCGGGTCCGGGTGAACCCGAGCCACCCCTCCGGGGAGTCCGCCAGGTCCATCGCCTTCAGGTCCGCGCCTGCGGAGAAGGTTCCCTTCGACCCCGTCAGGACTGCCACCGCCGCGTCGGACTCCTCGACGCGGGTGAACGCGTCGAGCAGCGCCTGGCTGGTCTCGTAGTCGATGGCGTTGCGTCGCTCCGGCCGGTCGACGGTGACGACGGCGACGGGACCGTCGCGCTCGTAGTGGACGGAACCGCCGTCGGCCGTCAGGTCGTGGTCGCTCACGTACCGGACGTGGCCGGCGGGGGTGTTAACTCCGGCGTGGAAGCCGGTGCCCACCGCCTCCTCGGAGGCGACCCACCGAGCCGTCGGGGAACTCCACGAAGATGGGTAACTAGTTCCAATGTACGTAGATCTCGAAATTGTACGAGAGTGGGCGGACTTGGACAGAAATATGTGGAGTAAGGTGATAATCGGCTGGGCGGTGCCGGGTGGCCGCCCCGGTCAGTCGTCCGCGACGATGTCCGCGGAGAGCCCCTGTGCCATCTCGATCTCCGTCGAGTTGTTCAGGGTCCACGCGGTCCGGTCGGTGACGGCCTCGATGATCTCCCGGGCGCTGGGGTAGCCGTTGCCGGATTTCTTGATGCCGCCGAACGGGAGCTGGACCTCCGCGCCGATGCAGGGGAGGTTGCCGTACGCCAGCCCGAGTTCGGCGCGGTCGCGATAGTAGTTCCGGCGGTAGTCCTCGGAGAGCATGGCGCCGGCGAGCCCGTAGTCCGTGTCGTTCTGAATGGCGACGGCGCGCTCGATGTCGTCGTCCGCGCCGGGACTCCACCAACATCTAACACCCATCCCTGCGACACGTGGTGTCATGGCAGACCTGCAGATCGACGCGAGCGTCCCCGGCCTCGACGCGGACCCCGCCGACCTCGCCGGGGCGGCCGAGGCGGCCGGCTTCGACGGCATCTGGGCACCGGAACTCGACTTCGACCCGTTCCTCCCGCTCCCCATCGTCGCCGAGCACACGACCGACATCGAACTGGGGACCCGCATCGCCACCGCGTTTACGAAGAGTCCGATGGTGCTGGCGCTCCAGGGCTGGGACCTCCAGCGCTACTCCGACGGCCGGTTCGTGCTGGGCATCGGCACGCAGGTCAAGGGCCACAACGAGCGGCGGTTCTCCGTCGATTTCGAGTGGGAGCGCCCGGGGCCCCGCCTGCGGGAGGTCGTCGAGTCCATCACGCACATCTGGGACGTGTTCCGGGGCGAGGCCGACGAACTCGACTACGACGGGGAGTTCTACCAGTTCTCGCTCCTCCCGGAGGCGTTCAACCCCGGCCCGCTCGACGCGGGCCCGCCGGACATCTGGGTCGCCGGCGTCAACGAGTACAACCTGAAGATGGCCGGCGGTACCGCCGACGGCCTCTGCATGCACGTGTTCAATACCCCCGAGTACACGGAGAAAGTCATCGAGCCGACCGTCCGGGCCGGGGCCGAGCAGATGGACCGCCCGTTCGAAGAGGTCACCCTGTCGGCCAGTCCGTTCGTCATCACTGGCGACGAGAGCCGTCGGGAGGCCCGCCGCGAGGAGGTCCGGAGCCGCATCGCCTTCTACGGCTCCACCCGCACCTATCACGATGTTCTCGAACTCCACGGCTGGGAGGACGTCGGCATGGAGCTGCACGAGCTCTCGAAGGAGGGCAAGTGGGGCGAGATGCACGGCCTCGTGACCGACGAGATGGTCGACGCCTTCGCCGTCGAGGCGCCGCCCGAGGAACTGGCCGACGAAATCCGCGACGTGTACGGCGGCGTCGCCGACCGCGTCCAGCTGGAGTTCGACCCCACCGAACCGTTCTGGGAGGACGTGGTCGGGGCGCTCTGAGGGCGTCCGCCGCCCGTTACTCCTCCTCGCTCTCGTCGGTGGGGAGGTTCATCGTCTCGACCAGCCGCGAGCTGACGGTCTCCTCGACGAACCCGACCAGCCGCTCGTCGGCCGCCACGTCGGCGAAGATGCCCAGCGGCACCTGCCCGCCCGCCATCTCGCGGTGGCCGCCGGCACTGCCGATGTCGCCGAACGCGTCGGACAGCACCTCCCCGATGTGGACCCGCGAGTCCGTGGTCCGGCCGCTGAGTTCGAGCGTCTCGCCGACGATGCCGAAGACGACGGCGGTCCCGACCCCCTCGAGTTCGACGAGGTAGTCCGCGGACTGCGGGAGCGCGTCGCGCTCGCCGGTGTGCCCGACGTGCGAGATGCATGCCGAGCCACGGATCTCGCGGTTGTCGATGGCGGTGCCGAGCGCGTCGGCGGTCGCGCCCGTGACCGGCGGGCTCGACAGTCGCCGGAGCATCGCCTCGTCGGCGTGCGGGTGGAGGACGGCCGCGGCCTCGTGTTCGGCGGGGGTCACGCCCCGGAGGAAGCCCAGCGTCTCCCGCCGGACCGCGAACAGGAGCGCGGTCGCGAGTCGCCCCTCCAGGTCCAGCCCCAGCGCCCGGACGTACTCCGTGAGGACGGTCGCGGTCGCGCCCGCCGACTCGCGGCGGTCGACGAACCGCGCCTGCACCGCCTCGACCGGGTGGTGGTCGATGATCACGTCGACCGTCGCGTCGGAGGGGACCGCGTTGTTCTGCCCCGGCGTGGAGTGGTCGACGAAGGCGACCAGCCGGCCGTCCAGAAGCGACGGGGCGAACTCGTCCAGTTCGAGGTCGAGCAGGTTGACGAACGCCCGGTTCTGCTGGTGGGAGATGTCGCCCCCGTAGCAGATGACCACGTCGTCGACGCCGGCGTCGCGGGCGATGTCGGCCAGCGCCAGCGCGCTCGCCAGGCAGTCCGGGTCGGGGTTGTCGTGACAGACGACCGTGAGCGCCTCGCCGTCCGCGAGCAGGTCGTAGAGCTCCCGGGCGCGTTCGCCGCCCGGATCGGCGGGCGCTACCTCCCGGGCAGTCCCCTCGGCGGCGGTCGCCTCCCCGTCGTCGCCGTCGGACTGTTGCATGGTCGCCGTTCGGGCGCTGGCTACATGGGTCTGCGGGTCCGCCTGACCGTCCGGTCAACCCAGCTGCTCGCCCACGATGCGGTCCGCCTCGTCGATGAACGCCCGCTCCTCGCCGGCCGGGATGGTGGCGCCCGCGGCCACGTCGTGGCCGCCGCCACCGCCGCCGACCGTCGCCGCGGCCTCCCCCATCACGGCGGAGAGGTCCAGCCCCCGCCCGACCAGCGCGGGCGTCCCGCGCGAGGACACCTTCGTCTCCTCGTCGCTCTTCCGGGCGAACGCGACGATGGGCGTGTTCCGGTCGACGCCGCTCGTGCCGACGGCCATCCCCGCGATGATGCCGACGATGGTCTCGCGGATCTCCTCCCCGGCGTCGAACCACTGGAGGTTGTCCTCCCGGGTGACGCCGGTCCGCTCGACCCACTCCAGCCCCTCCGAGAGGTTGCGCCGGTGGTCGCGTAGCAGGCGACGGGCCCGTGCCAGCGCCGCGTCGCGGTCCCCCCGGCAGACCGCCAGCCCCACGTCCGCGCGCTCGTAGCGTGCCGTCGCGTTCAGTAGCGTGGAGAACTCGCTGGCGTCCCGGAGTTCGGTCCCGACCGGCTCGTCGAGGAGGGTGTAGGTCGTCCCGACGAGGTTCTCGGCCTTCCGCGCGGGGACGCCCGACCGGACGGCGCGTCCGACGAGCCCGGAGGTGATGGTCTTCTGTTCCGCCCGTTCGAGATCGACCCAGGTCCGCCAGGTCCCCGACTCGTCCCGCAGGTCCAGATCCAGGGACTGCAGGAACTCGATGGCGCCGGTCTCGTCGTTGGAGATGCCGGGGACGAAGGTGTCCGTGGCGTACTCCAGCAGTTTCGGGAGCGGCCGGGTCTGCTTGCCGTACACCGCGAGGTCCTGCCCCTCCTCCAGGACGCCCACTGCGACCCCCTCCGTGACGATGGCGGCGTTGGCACCGTGCAGTTCGCCGCCGGAGGCCTGCATGTCCCCGACGGCGCCGACGACGGCGAGCGCCGCGAGGTCGCGGTTGTCCGCCGCCGTCCCGTGCTCGCGGTCGCCGCCGACGGGTTCGAGCGCCCGGGCCAGTACGTACGCAGTGCCCGCGCCCGACAGCTCCGCGGCGCCGTTCAGCCCGCGGAGCAGGGGGTTGAGGTGGAACTCCGTCTCGCAGTCGCCGCCGTCGGTCGCGTCGCCCGTCGCGGGCTGGTGGTGGTCGACGACGATGGGGTCGAAGTGGCCGGCCCGCTCGTGGGCCGCGATGACGTCGAGCTGCCCGCTCCCGAAGTCCGTGAACAGCACCGTCCCGTACTCGCGGTCGGCGATGCCCGCGATGGACGCGGTATCCAACTGCTTCTCGAAGACGACCTCGTGGGGGATGCCCGCGCGTTCCAGCGCCGTTGAGGCGATGGCGGCGCTGGTCAGCCCGTCGGCGTCGATGTGGGAGGCCAGCAGGACCCGGTCGGCCTCGGCCAGTCGCCGAGCACAGCGGGCGGCGTCCTCGGCGAGTTCGGGAACCGGGGGGTCGCCGTCGTCCGGCGAGGTGACGGTGGCAGCCATTGTGCTGCACTGTGTCGGGTTCCCGGATAAACCTGCGGTCGTCCGGCCCCCGGCAGTCACCGGTCCAGTTAGGGCCGCCTAAACTTCGACGCCCTTTTCAATCCTTAGGCGAGCCTAAACCGTATGGCAGACGACACCGGTCGCGGCGTGATGCGCAGGGACGTACTCAGTACAGGTGCCGCCGTCGGCGGCGCGGCACTGCTCGCGGGCTGTACCGACGCCCTCGGTTCCGCCGGCGACGGTGGCGACGGCGGGAGCGGAGACGGCGGCGGCGGCGGGAGCGGCTCGAACTCCTACACCGTCTCGATGGTGCCCACGGGCGAGGTCTCGTTCGATTCGGTCCCGGAGTCCGTCACGAACTACTTCCCCGGCTACGCCGACATGGCGGTCGCGCTGGGGCACGGCGACTCCATCACCAGCGTCGGTATCGCGTCGCGGTACCACACGGACGTCTACGACGAACTCGACGGCGTGAGCGTCGACGAGGGGTCGCTCACGGAGCTCTACCAGGGCGGGCTCGACACGGAGGTCTTCTACTCGCTGGACGGCGATCTCCACCTCATCGACCCGAACTGGCTGGTGAACAACTTCGACGGGCTCGAACGGGCCGACGTCGACGAACTCGCGGAGAACGTCGCCCCCTTCCTCGGGAACACCATCTTCCGCCGGACCGACTCCTGGCACGACTACCGTTACTACACCATGTACGAGGCCTTCGAGACGGTCGCCGAGGTGTACCAGGAGACCGGGCGATTCGAGGCGTTCCAGTCGTTCCACGACGACCTTCTCGCCTCGGTGCAGGCCGACCTCCCGCCCGCGAAGGACCGCCCCAACGGCCTGCTCTGCTTCGCCGCCGGCGACGAGCCGGAGCTGTTCTACCCGGCCCGCCTCAGCGACAAGGGGACCAGCAAGAAGCAGTTCCACGACCTGGGTATCTCCGACGCCCTCGCCGGCAGCGGCGTCGAGGGGCTCTCCACGAACGAGCGCGGCCAGGTCGACTACGAGACGATGCTGAACGTGGACCCCGACTCCATCCTCATCCGGGGCCACGAGACGAAGACCGAGCAGGAGTTCCGCGACACGGTCCTCTCGTTCATGCAGGACCACGACACCGCCTCGCAGCTGACCGCCGTACAGGAGGGGCGGGTGTTCCGCGGCGGCCCCATCTACGAGGGTCCCATCCACAACCTGTTCCTCACCGAGCGGTTCGCGGCGGCGTACTTCCCGGACACCTACTCCGGGGAGCTGTTCGACCGCGACGAGCTGGCAGGCATCGTCAACGGGGAGGCCTGAGCGTGCCCGGGCCGTCGTGCGACGGGGGAGCCGGGAGCGAGTCCCCGGAGCCCGGGCCCGGCTCCGGGACACCGTCGGCCGAGCCGAAGGCCCCCGCGGTCGAATCGTCCGCCGACACGGGGGCGATGCGCGCCCGGACGTGGACCATCGCCGCCCGGTTCCGGGCCCCCGCGGACTACGGCATCCCCCCGGTGCCGGAGTGGGCGGTCTTCCGGATGCAGAACGGGGGGCTGGCCCTGAGCGTGCTCGACGAGGAGGAGGCGTACATCGCGGCCGACGACCCCGTCGCGGTCCGACGGTAGGGTGGTTACGCACCCGCCGACTGTTCCGGACCACAATCCTCATACGTACTTAGGTCAACCTAAACCGCAACGAGATGACGATGGAGGGACCGCATGGCGACTGAGTCCCGCGAGCTGTCGGGTCGAGAGATCGGCTGGCTGAACCGTTCGCTCCTCCTCACCTGTGTCGCGGGCCTCGCCGTCACCGTCCTCGCGGGGCTGGTGCAGGTCCGCTTCGGTACCTACGAGATGACGCTCCCGCAGGTCGTGGGCGCCGTCTTCGACCCGCTGGTCTGGTTCCGGCCGAACGTGCTGGCGACGTTCGTCCTCGGCGACGGCCTGGCGAGCGCGCTGGGCATCGACACGGCGTTCGACCTGCCGACGGAGACGCTCATCGTCTGGAACGTCCGCCTGCCGCGGGTGCTGGTGGGCGCGCTCGTCGGGCTGAACCTGGCCCTCTCCGGGGCCGTGTTCCAGGCGGTCACGCGCAACGAACTCGCCAGCCCGTTCATCCTCGGCGTCTCCTCCGGCGCGGGGCTGGCGGTCCTCCTGACACTCGTCGTCTTCGCCAACTTCGCCGCGCTGCTGCCCGTGACGGCGGCACTCGGCGGAACGCTCGCCTTCCTCGTCGTCTACGCCATCGCCTGGCAGGGTGGCACCTCGCCGGTCCGGCTGGTGCTGGCGGGCGTCATCGTCGGTACGGTACTCAACTCGATGCAGACGGCGCTGTTCTTCTTCGCCTCCGACCTCGGGACCGTGCAGGCGGCCATCGCCTGGACCACGGGCTCGCTGACGGGCGTCGACTGGGAGCAGGTCCGGACCGTGCTGCCGCCGACGCTGCTGGTCCTGCCGGGCGCGCTGCTGGGCGCGCGGTACCTGAACGTCCTCCTGCTGGGCGAGTCCACCGCGAGCGCGCTGGGGATGCGCGTCGAGCGGGCCCGCTTCCTGCTGTCGGCGGTGGCCATCCTGGCCGCGGCGGCCTCCGTGGCGGTCGCGGGCATCGTCGGCTTCGTCGGCCTCATCGTCCCCCACATGGTCCGGACCGTGGTGGGGAGCGACTACCGCCGGCTGATGGTCGGCTGTGTCTTCGTCGGCCCCGCGCTGCTGGTGGCGACGGACCTGGGTGCCCGCCTCACGTTCCAGTTCGCCACCGGTGCGCCCCTGCAGCTCCCGGTCGGCATCGTCACCGGCCTCGTGGGCGGGCCGTACTTCCTCTACCTGATGCGGCGGCGCAACGAGCTGGGTGATCTCTGATGACCGGACCACGAGCGACCGAGACGGAGGTACCGGACGACGACCACCGCGGGACGGCGCCCGACGCGACGATGGCGCAGTCGACGACCGACGGGACCGCCGGCGCCAGCGACCTCGTCGGTGACGGGCTCGCGGTCGGCTACCCGGCCACCGACGAGCCCGTCGTGGAGTGCGAGCGGGTCGTCATCCCGGCGGGCGAGGTGACGGCGCTGGTCGGGCCGAACGGGAGCGGGAAGTCGACGCTACTGAAGTCGCTCGCCGGACAGCTCGAACCGTGGGACGGCGCCGTCACCCTCGACGGCGAGTCGGTCTACGGGATGGCCGACAAGGAGCGCGCCCGCCGGATCGGGCTGCTCTCGCAGGAGCGCGAGGAACCCGGCTCGCTGACCGTCGAGAGCCTCGTCCAGCACGGCCGGTACCCGTACCGCGGGTTCCTCGACGCGGTGAGTGACGCCGACCGCGCGGCCGTCGACCGCGCCATCGAACTCGCCGGCGTCGAGGACCTCCGCGACCGGCGGCTCGACGGCCTCTCCGGCGGGCAGAAGCAGCTCGCCTGGGTCGCCATGGCGCTCGCCCAGGAGACGGACGTCCTCCTGCTGGACGAGCCTACGACCTTCCTCGACCTCCACCACCAGCTCCACGTTCTGGAGACGGTCCGGGCACGCAACGCGGAGGGGGTGACGGTCGGCATCGTCCTCCACGACATCGCCCAGGCCGCCCGCTACGCGGACAACCTCATCGCGGTGAAGGACGGCCAGCTGTACGACTGGGGGCCGCCCGCGGACGTGGTGACCGAGGGGCTGCTCGCGGACGTGTTCGGCGTCGATGCGACCGTCCGCGAAGGGCTGGACGGCCCCGAGATCGTCCCCAGGCGGCCGCTGGACTGAGGAGCTGTAGGGTACGCCGCGCCTCGAGCGCGTGAGGGCTTCGTCGCCGGCGTTGGAAACATATCTGCGATATTGTACGGAAATTTCACGAGTAAGGGTAGAGAATACGGGATTATGTGGGAAACAGGGGATCTCGGATATTACGGACGCCGCTGTCCCGATGAACAACCCCTATCCGGCGCAGCCACGACGCACGAACGATGAGTACGGCCGACGAGGAGAGCGTCTTCGACCGCTACCGGGCCGACGTCGACCGACCGATGCGCCGCCTGTTCGCCAGGTACGGTGATGACCGGCGGGGCTGGTTCGCCGTCGGGGTCCTCGCCAACCTGGTCGCACAGTTCGCTTCGCTGGTCCCACCGGTGGTGCTGGGCGCGGCCATCGACGGCGTGTTCGGCGTCGGGCGGTTCCAGTTGCCGCTCGTGCCCGACGGGATGCTGCCCCGGACCCAGGCCGCCGCGTTCGAGTTCTCGCTGGTCGCCGTCGGCAGCGCCTTCCTCGTGACGGCGGTGGCGACCTGGGTGTACGGTGTCGCGGCCAACGAGTTCGCCCACGGCGTGATGCACGAGGTCCGGGTGGACTGTTTCGAGAAGCTCTCCGGGCTGGACATGAGCTTCTTCGACGACAAGCAGACCGGCGAGGTGCTCTCCATCCTCTCCTCCGACACGGAGAACTTGGAGCTGTTCCTCGACGACGCGCTGGTCAGCAGCATCCGGCTGGGGGCGATGCTGCTGGGCATCGCGGTGGTCCTGCTTCTCGAACAGCCCTACCTCGCGGTCGTGACGCTGGTCGCCGTGCCGGCGATGGTCCTGTTCACGCGCTGGTTCATGCGGGCTGCCGAGCCCCGCTACGCGGCCCGGCGCTCCAGCGTCGCCAACCTCAACACCCGCATCGAGAACGCCGTCGCCGGCGTCGAGCTGACGAAGGCTACCGCCTCCGAGGCGTACGAGACCGACCGCGTGCGCGGGGCCAGTCGCCGCCTGTTCGACGACACGATGCACATGCTCCGGCTGTCGTACTTCTACCGGCCGGGGATGGAGCTACTGGCGGGCCTGGCGTTCGCGCTCACCTTCGGCGTCGGCGGCTACTGGCTGCTCGTCGGGCCGCCGGTCGCCGGTACCGGCACGCTGGAGGTCGGCACGTTCGTCACGTTCCTCCTGCTGACCCAGCGGTTCGTCTCCCCGCTCGCCGAGGTCTCCGAGATCATCGACCGCTACGAGAACGCCAGGGCGTCCAGCGAGCGCGTCTTCGGACTCATGGACATCCCGCCCGCCGTCACGGACGCCCCGGACGCGGTCGCCCTGACCGATGTCGAGGGACACGTCGCGTACGAGGACGTGACGTTCGCCTA
Organism: Halobacteriales archaeon QS_4_70_19; assembly: GCA_003020985.1. Classification (GTDB taxonomy): domain Archaea; phylum Halobacteriota; class Halobacteria; order Halobacteriales; family Haloarculaceae; genus Haloglomus. The sequence goes on from PXRM01000026.1 coordinate 161,224, forward strand.
CCCGGACGGGCCGGGCAGCACCGACGGGGGACGGCTCGCGGGCGCGAGCGACGGAACCGCGGACGGGGAGGGGCCCGTCGTCGAGGACGTCTCGTTCACCGCGGACCCGGGCGAGACGGTCGCGCTCGTGGGGCCGACGGGCGCCGGGAAGTCGACGCTCGCGAAGCTCCTGCTCCGGCTGTACGACACCACGGAGGGGAGCGTCCGCGTCGACGACCACGACGTGCGCGAGGTGACCCGCGACAGCCTCCGCGACGCGGTCGGCTACGTCGGGCAGGACACCGTCCTTTTCGACGGGAGCATCGCCGAGAACGTCCGGTACGGCCGGTTCGACGCCCCCGCCGAGGCCGTCAGGGAGGCCTGCCGCGCCGCGGAGGCCCACGGGTTCATCACGGACCTCCCGGCCGGCTACGACACCCGCGTCGGGGAGCGCGGGGTGAAGCTCTCGGGCGGCCAGCGCCAGCGCCTCGCCGTCGCGCGGGCGATGCTGCGCGACCCCGAGATTCTGATCCTCGACGAGGCGACCTCCGCCGTCGACACGGCGACGGAGGCCCGCATCCAGCGCTCGCTCGACCGGCTCAGCGCCGATCGCACGACGCTCGCCATCGCCCACCGTCTCTCGACCGTGACCGACGCCGACCGCATCCTCGTCCTCGAGGACGGCCGCATCGCCGAGCGCGGCACCCACGAGGAGCTGGTCGAGGACGACGGCCTCTACGCGGCGCTCTGGACCGCACAGGCCGGAGACGGCGACGGCGCGGCGCTGGTCGACCGCGCTGACACGGACGCCGACCCCGACGCGGACGACTGAGCCGGGGCCTGACCGGTTCGCCGGGCAGTCTCCCCGTTCCACCCGAGACGGTCCCGGGGGACAGCACGTGATAAGGTGCCGCGGCACGGGACCAGTCGCGTCACGGGACCAGTTGCATCGTCGCCGCGAGCGCGAGCGCGAACCCCAGCAGGAGCACGATGCTCCCACCGATGTACATGCGGGTGCCGCCCTCGCTCTCGTCGAGCAGCCGTCGCCTGTCCCGCGTCGACACCAGCATCCGCGTCCTATCGACAGGGTGCGTGACGACGGCCTCGTCGGTGGGGAACCGCTCGTCGTCGCCGCCGGCCAGCAGCTCCGAGGAGCCGCCCGCCCGGCCCGTGTCCCGGCGGGCGTCCCCGAGGACGTACACCTCGTCGCCGACCCGGAGACTGGTCTCCTCGTAGGTCCGGTTCTCCAGTCCGGCGGCGGCGCGGAGGTGGGGCGAGTCCTGCACCCACTCGGTCAGCGCCGGCGGCGCCGCCGTCCGCGAGGGGACGTACACCTCGGCGTCGAACCGGCCGAGGTCGACCGTCGCCCGCTTCGTCCGGACGGTCGCCGCGGGCCTCCCCAGTTCGCTGTCGAACTCGAAGTCGCGGGTCGAGAGCGTCCCCGGGTCGACCAGCACGCGGTTGCGCCCGTCGTCGACGTAGAACGGCACCGACCGGATCCCCGTCGCGACCCGCCGCGCTCCCCCGAGGCCCGCACCGCCCGGGCCGCGGCTCGCGCGCCACGCCGTCAGGACCACGTTCTCCCGGCCGGAGACCGGCGCCGTGACCGTCCCGTCCGCCCCGGGCTCGACGGTCCGGACGGGTGCGTCCGGCGCGGCGACGACGGTCCCGGAGAGCTGGACGAGCCCCCGCTCGGTCGTGCGTCCCGTCCCGGCGGGGATCGTCGTCGCCAGCCGCGCGTAGCGCCTGCGGTGGCGGTCGCCGGCGCGCCCCAGCATGAACCCGACCCCCATCACGCCGACGCCGAGCAGCGTCAGCAGGACGTGGACCGTCGCCATCGGGCAGTCCGGCGGCCGCAGGGGGCATAACCTTGGGCCCGTCGGTTCCCGGGGATACACAAGCGTGGTGGGGGGTCGCCCGGTTCCCCTGGCGGCCGTTCCGTACGTGGTCCCCCGTGCCGGACCACCCGCGCCGACGGACCGGCGACCCACGCGGCGGGGTTTCAAGCCGCCGCCGCGAGTGGCCCGCCACATGCACGGAGTTGACTCCGCGGCCACCGAGACGGCGGCGCCGGGGGTGTCGCGATGACGGACGACGCCGACGGGTTCCGCTTCGCGTACGAGCCGGGGACGGTCGTCTACGGCGAGGGGCGGGTCGCCGACCTGGAGCGCGAACTGGCCGCCATCGGCGCCGAGCGCGGCCTCGTCGTGGCAGGCGAGACCGTCGGGACGACCGACGCGGTCATCGAGCCCGTCCGCGAGGGGCTCGGCGACCGGCTGGCGGCCGTCTTCGCCGGCACGACACCGTCGAAGCGTCTCCGGGAGGCCGCCGACGCCGCTGCGGCGTTCGAGGAGCACGACGCGGACGCGTTCGTCTCCCTCGGCGGCGGGAGCAGCCTCGACGTGGCGAAGGTCGCCAGCGCCCTCGTCGCCTCCGGGCAGCCGTACGAGGGCGCCCTCCGCAACCTCGAACAGGCCGGCACCGTTCCCGTTCCGGCGGGCGACCTCCCCCCCATCGTCGCCGTCCCGACGACGCTGGCGGGTGCGGATCTCTCGGTCGTGGCGGGCATCACCGGCAAGCGGGACACGGAGCCGGTCGTCCGCGGCGGCGTCTTCGACGGCCGCCTCATGCCCGCGGCGCTGGTCTACGACCCCGACCTGTTCCGTACCACGCCCCACGAGGTGCTCTGCGCCTCGGCGATGAACGGCTTCGACAAGGGCCTCGAGACCGTCTACGCCCGGAACAGCACGCCCGTCACCGACAGCACGGCGCTCCGGGGGCTGCGGCTGCTCGCGCGGGGTCTCCCGGCGCTGGGAGCCGGCGACCGCGACGCCGACACCATGCACGACGCCGTCGTCGGGACGGTCCTCGTCCAGCACGGCGCCTCCCGCTCGGAGGGGACCACGCTGTCGGTCATCCACGCGTTCGGGCACGGCCTCGCGCGGGGGTACGACCTCCAGCAGGGCGCCGCCCACGGCGTCGTCGCGCCGCACGCCGTCCGCGACATCTTCCGGGCCGTCGACGGCCGCCGCGACGACCTCGCGCGGGCGCTCGGCGTCGCGGACGGGGCCGACGATCCCGAGGCGACCGGCGAGGCCGTCGTCGCGGCCATCGACGACATCCGCGAGGCGCTGGGCCTCCCCGGACGCCTGCGCGACACCGCCATCCCGCGCGAGGACCTCACCGACATCGCCGAGGCCGTCGTCGAGGACGGGTTCATGCCCAACCGACCGCCCGGCTACGACCCCGGCGTCGCGGACATCGAGGCCGTGCTCGAGGCGGCGTGGTAAGTGGTAGATGTATGATATAATCGTGGAAAGTTGGGAATATTATTATTGTAAAGATACTTGAGTGAATATAGGTATTCCCCGTCTGTCGTCTCGCCGCGGGTGCTGCCATCGCCACGGATGTCGTTCGCCACGCCGGTAACGTCCGTGTCACCCGCCGACGCGGGGGTCCAGGGGAGTATATCCGGGTCGCGGACCTACCCGATATATGACCGAGACGACCGGTACCCACCACGTGACCGCCATCGGCGGTGACCCGACGCGGAACGCGACGTTCTACGTCGAGACGCTCGGGCTCCGGCTGGTCAAGCGGACGGTCAACCACGACGACACCCACACCTTCCACCTCTGCTTCGGCGACGGCGCGGGGACGCCGGGGACCAGCATGACCTTCTTCCCGTGGACCGACGACGGCCGCCCCGGGGAGTTCGGCGCGGGACAGACCAGACACACCGCCTTCGCCGTGCCGGAGGGCTCGCTGGACTACTGGGCCGACCGGCTCGACGAGCACGACGTCGACGCCGAGCGCGTCGACCTGTTCGGCAGCGAGCGCCTCCGGTTCGCGGACCCGGACGGCATCGGCCTGGAACTCGTCCCGACCGACGCCGAGCGACCGGGGACGACGTGGGACGACTCGCCGGTCCCCGCCGCCCACCAGATCCTCGGGTTCGCGGGCGTCACGCTGGCCCTCGACGGCCTCGGAGCCACCACGGAGGTGCTGGCGGCCATCGGCTACGAGCGGGTCGCCGAGGACGAGGTCGACGGGACGACCGTCACCCGCTACGACACCGATGCCGACGGCGTCGGTACCTGGGTCGACCTGGTCGAGACGGACGCACCGCGGGGACGGATGGGGATCGGCACGGTCCACCACATCGCCTTTCGGGTTGAGGACGAGGCCGAGCAGCGCGCGATGCGGGAGACGCTCGCGGACGTCGGGCTTGACCCGACCGACCCCATCGACCGGAAGTACTTCACGGCGATCTACGCCCGCGAACCCGGCGGCGTCCTCTTCGAGTTCTCGACGATGGGCCCGGGCTTCGACGCCGACGAACCCGTCGAGTCGCTGGGCGAGCGCCTGACGCTCCCCGAGTGGCTGGAGGACGAGCGCGCCGAGATCGAGGCCGCCCTCCCGCCGTTCGAGGCCCCCGCCCCCGCTCCTGCCGGGGCCAACGGCGGCGACTGACCCCGAGCGACGGCCCGACCGCGATCCCCCTCGGGGAGACAGTAGAGATATGACGCCGGCCGCGCACCACCCGGTATGTCCATCGTCGAGCGGGTCCGCCAACCGGAGTACACCGGCGAGAACCGCTGTATCCCCTGTACCGTCGCCAACGCCGCTATCGCGGTCGTCCTGGCGGCGGCTGCCGGAGCGGCGTGGTGGCTGCTCGTCGCTCCCGGCACGGGGGCGGTCGTCGCCGCGGGCGTCGTCCTGCTGGTGAGCGCGTTCAGCATCTGGCTCCGTGGGTATCTCGTCCCCGGCACGCCGGAACTGACGAAGACCTACTTCCCGGACTGGCTCCTCGCGAAGTTCGACAAGGGGCCCGCCGGGGCCGGCGCTGGCGGCATGGCGCCCGGCGAATCCACGGGGGACGGGGCCGACGAGCCGGAGCCGCAGGGCCAGGTGAACCCGGAGGCAGTGCTGCTGGACGCGGGCGTCGTGGAGCCCTGTGCCGACGAGGACGACCTCTGTCTGGCCCCCGACTTCCGGAGCGCGTGGCGCGAGCGGATGGGGGCCATCCGCGAGGAGGGCGCCGAGCGCGACGAACTCGCCGACCAGCTCGACCTCGACCCCGACGAGGTCCGCTTCGAGGAGCACGGCGGCGCGTTCGTCGCGTTCTACGACGGTCGCCGCGCCGGGCAGTGGGAGTCCCGGGCGGCCCTCATTGCCGACCTCGCGGCGGCCCGCGTCCTGCCGGAGTGGGTCGACGCCTGGCACGACCTCGCCATCGGCGCCCGCTCGCAGCTGCTCGGCGGCCTCCGCATCTTCATCGACGAGTGCCCCGACTGCGGCGGTCCAGTCGTCGCCGGCCGCGAGACCGTCGAGTCCTGCTGTCGCTCCCACGAGGTCGTCGCGGCCAGCTGCCAGGACTGTGGCTCGCGGCTGCTCGAACTCCCGTACGACGAGACGGCCGCGCAGGGTGCTGGCGGCGACCCCGCGCCGTCGTAGCGCGACTGGAGACCGCCGACCGGACACCCTGTCCGTTTTACCTGCCGGCCGCCCCAGCATCGCACATGCCCGAGTTCGACGCCGACCGCTTCGCCGAGGCGAAGTACGTCGACTACCTGACCGACCTGCAGCAGGCGTACAAGAACGCGTTCGACCGGATGAACGACCGCTACGACTCCAAGCTGGTCCACGCCATCGACCAGGAGGTGCTCAACGAGTCCGAGCCGTTCTACGAGGGCGACGGTCGGTTCCGGCTGGAACTCCCCGACGACCCCGCCGACCGCGTGACGAGCGTCGTGGTGAGCGACGAGAAGCTCCACGGCGTCCTCGAGGCCTACGCCGAAACGGTCGAGCGGGAGATCGCCCGCCGGTTCGGCTTCGACCCCGACGAGGGGTCGGCGACTGCCGCCGAGTGAGCCGACGGCGGACGCCGGCAGCCCCTCACACGGATTACGTTACCTGTTCCCCACGACGACCGCCCGAGTGCAGACGGTCGATGTGGAACTGACGTAGCGTAATCTGTATCAGTCGCCCCGGCCGCCCTCGAGGATGCCGGACAGGTCGCGCGCGTCGAGCCGCGAGTCCGAGCGGTCCCGGAGCGGGAGGGAGTCGGTGGCGGCGTCCGTCCCGGCCGCCGGCGGGACACGCGCCGTGACGCGGCCGCCCTCGACGGCACCCTCGGCGAACAGGTCCCGGACGGTTCGGTAGAACGAAGCGCGCGCCTCGTAGGTTTCCGTGCCGTGGACGGCGGTGAACTCCGCGCGGCGCTCGCGGAAGCGGTCGTAGCGCGCGTCCGTCCACGCGGTCCAGGCGTCAGTCAGGTCGCAGGTCCCCACGCCGGTGAACCCGGCGCGACGGAACTCGTCGGCGAAGGTCGCCCGGTCGACTACGTTCGGCGCGTCCACCACGTTCTGGAGCGCGCGCTCCTGGGCCGGTGTCGGGTCGCCGAGGGTGAAGTCCTCCACGAGGACGGTCCCGCCGGGGCGGACCGCCCGCCGCATCCGCTTGAGCGCCGATGCCCGGTCGGGCAGGTGGAGCAACACCAGCCACGCGACGGCGTGGTCGTAACCGTCCGTCGGCAGGTCGACGGCGGCGGCGTCGCCGACCGTGTAGCGGACCCGGTCGGCCAGGCCGGCGCGTTCGGTGAGTTCGCGCGCCAGCGAGACGAGTTCCCCTCGCAACTCCACGCCGTGGACCGCACAGCCGGTCGTGGCGGCCAGGTAGCGGGCCGGCCCACCGACCCCGCTCCCCACGTCGAGTACGCGGCGCGATGATCCCTCGCCGGACGCACCGGCTGTCTCGGCGTCGTCGAGTCCGAGCACGTGGGCGGCCTCGTCGCAGGCGGCCGGCCCGAAGTAGTGATACTGGTCGAGGTGTCCCAGTTCGGTCAGGTCCTCGACTGTCAGTTCCCCCTCCGACAGATCGCGCTCAGCCAGCGCGCGTCGGACCGACCGGACGCGCCAGCCGTACATCGTCTCCTCGTCACCGGTCGTCCCGTCGTCGCGGGGCGGATCGGTGTCGGCCACGGCTTCGACTAGTGCTGCGAATGCCTAAACCTTCGGCTCGTCCCGCCGCTGGCTTGCGGTTCTGGACGGTTCCGTTCCCGGCGGCGGTCGTCCTCCGGTGGCTTCCGGTCGCACTCGTCCGCCCCAGCCGCCGGCCGGCGCGGTGGTTCCGGACCAAAGGTCTAAGCGCCGTGGCCGCCAACCCCACAGTATGAGCACCCAGACCGACGACGGCGAGGACGAGCTGCGCGAGCGGATCAGCAACTTCCTCCGCCGCAACTTCCCGCAGATCCAGATGCACGGCGGTAGCGCCGCCATCCAGGACCTCGACCGCGAGGAGGGCTCCGTCACCATCATGCTCGGCGGCGCCTGTTCCGGCTGTGGCATCTCGCCGATGACCATCCAGGCCATCAAGTCCCGCATGACGAAGGAGATTCCCGAAATCACGACGGTCCACGCCGAGACCGGCATGGGCGGCAACGAGGGCATGGCCGGCGGCGCCGGCGGCAGCGGCATGTCGCCCTCCTTCCCCGGCGAGTCCTCCTCGTCTGAGTCCGACGAGGGTCCCGAGGCACCGTTCTAACGGTTGCGGAGTACCGCGACATCTCTCCGATTGCCCGCGAATCTCCCGACTTCCTCGCCAGCAACCAGGACGTCAGACCAGTAGCAACGCGACTGTCGACGCGACCACGGCCAGTACTGACGCGCCCCAGAACAGGAGCTTGTCCTTCGTCCCGGGGTCCAGCTCCCCGACCGACTGGCGCAGCCTGCGACCCGGAAGTTCCATGTCCCACGGTCATTGCTCGTCCCCCTTCGTTATGCGCTGACTAGATGAGGCCGTCCCCTCCCGGCAGTCGAGATGGTGCCCGACACCGATAGGGCGTCGGCCGTCGACACCCAACGCTAACTACCCGCCCGTCGACGGTGCGGGCATGACAGACGACGGAACCGGCGGGGACTCCGGCGACGTGCTCGGCGTCTCCGGGTTCGGGAGCGTCGGCTACCCCAAACTCGTCCCGGAGGCCCTCGCCGCACGCGAGGACGCCGCCACGCTCGACCTGACCGTCATCAGCGGCGGCAGCGTCGGCCCCGAGGTGGACGAGGCGCTGGTCGAATCGGGTGCGATGGCGCGGCGCTACCCGTTCATCGGCCACGAGGTGCTGCGGCAGGCGATCAACGCCGGCACGGTGGCGTTCCACGACCGGCACGTCGCGGCGGTGGCCGACGAGGTCCGGTTCGGCGGCCTGCCGTCGCCTGACTGGGCCGTCGTGGAGGCCGTCGCCGTCGGGGCGGACTGGCTCGTGCCGTCGCCCTCCGTCGGCTCGACGCCGGCGTTCGTGGCCGCGGCCGACCGCCTCGTGGTCGAGGTGAACGCCGCCCAGCCCCGCGGCCTGGAGGGGCTCCACGACCTGCTCGTGCGCGAGACACCCCCCGGGCGCGACCCCCTCCGGCTGGCTGCCGTCGACGACCGCATCGGCTCGTCGCGGATCTCGTTCGCCCCCGGGAAGCTCGCGAGCGTGGTCCGGACCGATCGCCCCGACACGACCTACACCTTCCGCGAGCCCACGGCGGTCGACCGCGCGCTCGCGGACGAACTCGCGGGCTTTCTGGACGCGGAGCTCGACCGCAACCCCGCGTTCGCTGAAGCACTCAACCTCCAGTTCGGCGTCGGGAGCGTCGGCAACGCCGTCGTCTCGGCGCTCGACGCCGTCGACCTGGGCGACCGCGACGTGGCCTACTTCGGCGAGGTCCTCCAGGACGCCCTGCTCGACGCGCTGGACGAGGGGACCGTCACGTCGGCCAGCGCCACCTCGCTCGCGCTCTCGGCGGAGGGACAGGACCGCCTGTTCGCCGACCTCGACCGCTACGCCGAGCAGGTCGTCCTCCGGCCGGTCGACGTCTCGAACGATCCCGCGCTCATCGACTCGTTCGGGGTCGTCGCGGTCAACGGCGCCGTCGAGGTCGACCTGACGGGGCAGGTCAACTCCACCCACATCGGGACCGACGTGGTCGGCGGCGTCGGCGGCTCGGGCGACTTCCTCCGGAACGCCCTGCTGTCGGTCGTCGCCCTCCCCTCCACGGCCGCCGGCGGCGACGTCTCCCGGGTCGTCCCCCGGGTCGCCCACGTCGACCACACGGAGCACGACGTGGACGTGGTCGTGACCGACCAGGGCGTCGCGGACCTGCGTGGCCTGTCGCCCCGCGAGCGGCTGACGGCGATGCTGGACGTGGCCCACCCGGACTTCCGCCAGGGGCTGCGTGACTACCGCGAGCGGGCGCTGGAGCGGGGCGGCCACACGCCCGGTGGGTTCGACCTCGCGGCCGCCTGGCCGTCCGACGGGGAGTGAGTCGTCGGGAGCCGACGGCCAGCCTGCCCGCGAACCGCTGTCCGTCCCTCTCCTCCGGTGCTCGCCCGTGCAGAAACTGTGTACAACAATCTGGCAGATTCCAGACGAAGTGCGGACAAAATCTAAAATACCAGCTCTTCCCATCTTATTCGCATCACATATATTTTATGTCTGGATCATGAATAGTGTCTGCCTCTCTCCGTCACCCGCCGATTCTGCCGATAAACCGCCCACGACGATACGAAACACGGCGGGAGGCGCGCGACCGGACCTGACCGAGCCAGACGGAGAAGCTACTCTCGCCTCGTGACGGGCGTTTCGGCAGAACATCCGGCGCCTGATGGCTGCTCCGCCGCCACTTGGACTCAGCGGTCGCGTACCCGCTCGACCACGGTCCGGGCGAGCGCCCCGAACTCGGCCACGTCGGGGACCACGTCGACCTCGATGCCCGCGCGTTCCGCCCGCTCGCGCGTTGGCTCGCCGATACAGCCCACGACGCCGCCGTTCAGGCCGGCCACGGCCGGCACCCGGACGCCCCGTTCGTCCGCGCTGGCGAGGAAGTTCTCGACGGTCATGGAGGCAGTGAAGCAGGCACCCGCCAGTTGCCCCCGCGCCGCGAGGTCGGCCGACGAGCCCGCGCCTTCGGGTCGGACGAGCCGGTAGAGGACCGTCTCGTGGACGTACGCGCCCGCTGACTCCAGCCCGTCCAGCAGCACGTCGCTGCCGTGGTCCGAGCGGGCCACCTCGACGCGGGCGCCGTCGGCGCGGTCGGCGAGCGCGTCGACCAGCCCCGCCGACGAGTACTCCCCGGGGACCACGTCCACCTCGTACCCGGCCTCGCGGAGCGCCCCGGCGGTCGAGGAGCCGATGGCGCAGACGGTGGTCTCCCCCGCGGTCCAGCCCGCGTCGGCCAGGAGTTCGACGCCGGAGGTGCTGGTGAAGACGGCGAAGTCGGCGTCCGTCCGGGGGGTGTCGCCGGTCGGCTCGACGGCGAGCATCGGGTCGAGGACCGGCTCGGCGCCCAGGTCGCGCAGGACGGCCGCCGCGTCGGCCGCACGGCCGTCGTCCGGGCGGAAGGCGGCGATCTTCACCGTCCCACCTCCGGCCCGGCTGTGGCCGCGCCCCGGGTATTTCGTATCGCGGTCCGTGGTTTATCGGGGAACAGGCTCCCGGTCATCGGTCGTCGGGCTCCCCGTCGAAACCGCCGAGTTCGTTCGCGAGGAAGGCGTTCACGCGCTCTCGGGTGCCCGCGACGCCGCCGATGGCGGTGATGGCGGGCGGCTCGATGCCCTCGCGGTCGCGCACGTCGACGATGGTGTCGAGGGTACCTGTGGCCACGCGCTGGTCGGGCCACGTCGCCCGTTCGACGAGGGCCACGGGCGTGTCGCCAGCGAGCCCCGCGTCACGGAGGGCGGCGGTGTAGTCCGGCAGCTTCCCGACGCCCATCAGGACGACGATGGTGCCGTTCGTCGCGGCGAGCGCCTCCCAGTCGACCATCGAGTCCTCCTTGGTCGGGTCCTCGTGGCCCGTGACGAACGAGACCGTGGAGGTGTGGTCGCGGTGCGTGACGGGGATGCCGGCGACGCCCGCGCCGGCGATGGCGCTGGTGATGCCGGGGACGTACTCGAACGGGACGTCGTTGGCTGCGAGGTGTTCCGCCTCCTCGCCGCCACGGCCGAAGACGAACGGGTCGCCGCCCTTCAGCCGGACGACGGTCTTCCCCTGGCGGGCGAGTTCGACGAGTCGATCGTTCGTGTACTCCTGCGACGTTCGGTCGCCGCCGGCGCGCTTGCCCACGTCCTCGCGTTTCTCCTCGGGGATGGAGCTCAGGATTTCCGGGCCCGGGAGCTTGTCGTGCAGGACGACGTCGGTCTCGTCCAGGAGCCGCCTGGCCTTCACCGTCATGAGTTCCGGGTCGCCGGGACCGCTCCCGACGAGGTAGACGGTGCCCGTGTCGACCGGCGCGTCGCCCCCCGTGTCCCCGCTCATCGGGCTCCCTCCGTGTCCTCGTGTTCCTCGGCGGTCCTGCGGGCCTCCGCGACCAGTTCGGCGCCGCCCCGGTCCCCGAGGTCGGCGGCGAACGCGCGGGCGGCGTCGGCGTAGTCGTGAGCCGGCAGGTCGCGCGTCTCGCGGATGGTCTCGTCGCCGTCGCGGTCCAGCACGCGGGCGACCACGTGGATGTACTCGCCGCGGAGCGTCGCGTGGACGCCCAGCGGCGCCACGCAGCCCCCGCCGAGCTCTTTCAGGACGGTCCGCTCGGCGGTCGTCTCGACCCGGGTCCGGGGGTAATCAAGCGCCTCGCGGAACCACTCGGCGTCGTCGGCGAGCGCCGTCACCGCGATGGCGCCCTGCCCGGGTGCGGGGACGAAGCTCGTCGGGTTAAGCCGTTCGTGGGGGACGTGGTGGAGCAGCCCCATCCGCTGGAGTCCGGCCTCCGCGAGGACGATGGCGTCGTACTCGGGGTCGACGGGGTAGCGCGACAGCGCGGCCTGCTCCACCGTCGAGAGCGACTCGAACCACTCCTCCGTCGACCGCTCGAACGTCTCGTCCGGGTCCTCCTCGGCCGCCACCCGGCGGTCGTGCTCCCGGCCGACGCTCGTCGCCAGCAACTTCTCGACCCGCGTGTCCACGTTCCCCCGGAGGGGCTGGACGTCCAGGTCCGGGCGTGGCTCCAGCAGCTGGGCCTGCCGGCGGAGGCTGGAGGTGCCGACGGTCGCGCCCGACGGGAGTTCGTCCAGCGAGCGGCCGCCGGGCGTGAGCAGGACATCGTTCGCGGGCGCGCGCTCGGGAACGCCAGCGACCACCAGATCCGCCGGGAAGTCCGTCGGAACGTCCTTCATCGAGTGGACGGCGGCGTCGACCTCCCCGTCGAGCACGCGCTCGTCGAGCGCCCGGACGAACGCGCCGGTCTTGCCGAGCCGGTGGATGAGCTCGTCTCGGATCCGATCGCCCTCCGTCTCCACCTCGACGAGCTCGGCCTCCGTCCGGCGGTCCTCCAGGTGCTCGGCGACGGCGGCGGCCTGCCGCATCGCCAGGTCCGACCCCCGCGTCGTCAGCCGGACCGTTCGTGTCTCTCGCATACCGCTGTCTGGGCGAGCGGGCGTGAAACCGCTGTCGGGTTGGGGAAGGGTGTGCGAGCCGGAACCGGCGATAAACCGCATACCACGATAGCGAATCGCCTCCGGGGGCCTCGGATCGCGTGCCCCCTCTGTCGGAGTAATTCGACCGATGGTACTACTCGTGGCGGAGTATATTGGAAATAAATAATATATCTACTAGAAGGTGTGCGTATCTGGAAAACAGCCGAAGTACGATTCCGCCGTCACCAGGGCTCGTCCTTTAGGCCGAGGGCGTAGGCGACCCCGTTCGTCAGCAGGTGGAACGCCGGCGTGACGACGGTGACGACCATCAGCCGGCCGGGGGTGAACGTCTCGTCGAACCAGTCGGGGACGACCAGCGCGGTCAGGCCGAGCGCGACGGCGACGAAGTCGAGCTGGTCGAGCACCGGGAACGAGGCCCCGCGGTCGCGGCCGGTCCGACGCTTGAGGAAGCTCGCCATCATGTCCCCGAGCATCGCGCCGACCGGCAGCGCGAGCGCCGCAGGCGCCGGGAACGACGGGAGTGCTGCCGTCGGGACGCCGAACACGCCGCTCGCACGCTCGCGGACGAGGTTCAGGATGCCCGCGAGGAGTGCCCCCGCGGTGATACCGGCGACCGTCCCCCGCCAGGTCTTCCCGTCGCCGAGGATGCGGCGCTCGCCCAGCGTCCGGCCGCCGTCGATCGGCTCGCCCTCGCCGAACAGGACGGCCGCGTTGTTCGGGACGTAGGCGGGCAGCATCGCCCACAGCGCACCCAGCACGGTTCCGAGCAGCGACATTGGCGGACCTGTGCGGCGCCCCGGCTTAACGGCCGGGGTTCGGCGCTCTCGAGTGCCGTCCCTGGAACCGGGCCCCCGCCGGGCTCTCGGCGCCACGACTGTACGGCACGCCCCCAATGGCAGGTTGAAACGGAGTAACGGCTATGTGGGACGTGAACGATGGACGTGCTTATGCGACCGTGAATCGACGCGCTCGGCGACCCACGGAGGTGAGAACTCAACACCGGAACCCGGCCGGTTCGTGAACGTCTCACGGCCGCACGGGTTCGCGACGGCGTCCCCGGGTTCGCGCCCCCCATGCTGATGGGTGACGAGTCCTGGCTCTACCGGTTCACCGAGACCGGGGTGTACGACATCTTCTGCTCCCCGCATCTCCCGTTCGGGATGGTGATGCGGGTCGTCGCAGTCGACCCGCAGCACACCGACCCGGCGGACCTGGAGACGTACGGGGCGATATCCAACGTATTCGGTCCCGACGAGGATCCGGACGAGACTGAGCGCATCGAGGGAGTCCTGAACCCGCTCGACCCGGAGCAGGTCGTCGAGGCGGGGCAGATCGAATCGGGGCACCACTGATTCGCTCTCCTCCTCTCCCCTCGGCCGCTGACCTCCCGAGAACGCTGATCATCGGCTGTTCGTCGAGCGTGTCAATCCGGGCGCGTGCACCAGTAGCTGAGACCGGTCGTCTCGATGCATACGGTTCTTGCTTCCAGCCAGAAGCGCTCCTTTCGTAGCTTACACGCGCCCGCCCCGCTCGTTTCGTGTGTCCAAGAAATTCGATGTCATGGTCAAGCTACGTTAATAACAGAGGACAATCAGCCAAAGAGGAAGTTCAATCCGTAGCCGAGGACCGTCCCGATCGCGACGACAATCATGGCGTAGACAACGAGGAGTTTCCGCTCGAGGAGTTTGTTGAGGAGAATCAGGTTCGGGATACTGACCCCTGCACCACCGACGACGAACGCGATGACTGTCCCAATCGGGACGCCTTGGTCGACGAGCGGAGCAGCGATGCCGAGCATTCCCGCCATACTAACGTACAACGGCGCACCCGCGAGTGCGGCCAGCGGGACTGCGAGCGGATTCCCGGCGACTTGTTGGAGCCATGACGCAGGAACTGCCGCGTGAATCAGCGCACCGAGCGTCATCCCGAGCAGCAGATACGGGAACGTATCCTTGAAGAACGACCACGCGCCGCCAGCCGCAGTCTCAACCCGTTCTCTGTGGGTTTTTGTCGTCTGCGTGTTCTGTGTCGAGCACGAACACGATGCTGTGCCGCCGTCAGTTGCGACCGTTCGGTCGTTCGTCGTGACTCGCACGTCCTTGACCAGGTGATCGAGATCAAACGTGTCGATGACGATTCCACCGATGATCGCAGCCACCAGTGCAGAGACGAGATAGATTGCCGTAATCTCGACACCGAATAGCCCCAATAGCAGGAACGCGGCGATTTCGTTGACGATGGGAGATGCCAGCAGAAACGAAAACGACAGTCCGAGCGGCGCGCCAGCACCGAGTAGCCCTGCAAGGACCGGCACGGTCGAACACGAGCAAAATGGTGTTACAGCACCCAGGCCTGCCGCCGCGACGTTTCCGCTCCCGCGGTTTCGCTTCTGGAGCATCGCCTCGACCTTCTCAGGCGGCAGGTACTCTTCGACCAACCCGACCAGGAACGAGGCTCCGATGAACAGCGGAACGAGAATCGTTACTAAGTGAAGAAAGTAATCCCAGGAATCAAACAACGCCGTCTCGATTGCGGCTGGAGTCATGCTGTCTCGTCCGCGAGTGCATTGGCGATATCGAGTAACTGGAGGACAGCCGTATCAGCGATGCGGTAGTACGCCCACTTGCCCTGTCGGCGTGTGTTGACGAGTCCAGCGTCTTTGAGTTCACGGAGGTGACTTGCGACAGTTGACTGAGGAGCATCAAGGACGACCTGGATCTCACACGCACACAGTTCTCCGTCTCTGAGCGCTTCGAGGATGCGAATCCGGTGCTCATTTGAGAGCGCTTTGAAGACCGCTTGCGTTGCTTCGATGTCCGTGTCGTCGGGTGTCAGGTCGAACAACGATTTGAGACGGTCGTCCGGATCATCGTAGAGACGGTCCAGCGTCTGTCGTGTGGATTCCGGAACGGAGTCGGCCATCCTGGTTATTCTCCGTCGCCGACTTCTTCGATTTCAACGCCACAGCAGGCGTCGCCGTCAGTTTCTGACTCACTTCCGAACAGCGTATCCGTGATCTTCCCGAGTAGCGAGTTCGCCATACAAATCGATAATACTCGGTACGATACTAATAGCTTTCGATGATGGTAGATCCATTGTAATTCTCTTTTTAGCTTCTGAAGCACTCCATCCACGGTACAGTCCCATATCGATATCCTGATGAACTTATATCACTTGTCAGACCGTCATTCTTGTATTGCTAAATCTCAAATCGTTTGAGTCGTCCTAATCGCTCAGTTATAGATGATGTCTTCGCATCATAGACCACGCAGAACTGTTTTCGGCCAAATCGCCCAGCAGTTCTACGTCGACTGGCCAACGTACGAACTTAGCCCGCTGTTCGATCGTTCATCCCTCACAGCGCTGGAATCGGACGTTCGCCTCGTCGCAGAAGCTTGGCGTAATCAGGACGAAACGAGGCAGTCGACCAGTTCGTTCACGCGGTTCCGCTCGCATACGTCCAGTTCGATGCTCATGACCGATACGCAGAGGCGATACGCGCAGGGGAATCGTCGAGGACCTCTTGGATTCGGCTGAAGCGACTATTCACGTCGATAATGTGCTAATGGATCGGGAGTTCGATAGCCAGCACGTCTTGAGATGGTTAGCCAGCGCGACCTCTCTTACGTTGTTCCGAAGCGGATGCAGACCAGTGAGCAAGCGCAGGCGAAACGACTCCTCAAACGAGGGAAGGACCGATACGAAACCGACCGGAAGCCGCATCTCGGCGATGACGGGTGGCACCCGACGACGCTGATCTATCGGCGGAAACAGAACTCCGAACACACCGATCATCAGCAGTACTCGGTGTTCATGACGAATCGGAAAAGTGGCTTTCTCACGGAGTACGAGTACAGATGGGAGATTGAGAGCGGCTACAAATCGATTAAACGGTTCATGGCCGCGACGACCTCGAAGAATTTCGGGCTTCGGTTCTTTTATTTCACGTTCGCCTGTCCATCGTACTCGGTTTGGCGAGCGGTCGATCTGCTCGTGCAAGTGAAGTTAACCGGTGAATACGAACACTCACCGATCGTAACAGCTGACGATTCGCTGACGCTGTCGAAAAAGAGGACCGGAATCGGATAGCGAGGATCTCTTCCCGCGATAGCGCGGCGGTGAATGGCGACACTATCCGGAATCTCGGAACTCCTCTGGAATAGTTGACAAAACAAGAACGCCCGTTCAGAAAGCGTTCTGAAGAGAATTCTCCTCATTGATTCGGCCGAAACCACGCATCGCAGGCCTGCTATACCCGCTGTAGTCTCAACTCCACAACCCCGGAGGATGGATTTGATGCGTGCCTTCTATTCTCCAGAAGTAGCTGTGAAAGAGGTGCTGTCTTGCGGTTCCTAATTACTATCTTTCAGAAAACATTTCTGGGTGACATTCGCTGTAGTGGGCTACTAATCACCAGGCGAAAGCCTATCCAGCCACATCTATCGTGAAACCAAGCCACGCATCACAACCAATCCTCCGAAACTGTGCGAACCCCTTCATTTCACTAGAACATTCCGGCGCCTGATGGGAGTTTTGATAGATAAGGTGCGCCCGCAATCAATGCTGGGACCAGTGCGGAGCCGAGCCCGGTGCGATCGTCTATTTCCTACTTACCTCAATAATATCCAAGTTTCCTCGGTTATTTGCCACAATTGAGAGTGAAGTTTCAGCTGAAGCATAACTTTCGTCTGAACTTCCTGACTCAGATGAAGATTTCTTGGCGGGATCAGAGTCAGTAGTGTGTTCTGTGTCAGATTTCACTCTGGCCTCAATATCAAAGGTCCCAATATTCATTTCAGCAGTCTCACCCTCCGGCACCTCTTTTTCTTCCCCGTTGTGTCTGAGAGTAACGTCACCGGAAGAATGCTTTTGAATTTCCGTTGCCGAATAATTGACTGGGGATTTTACTGGAACCGTGACAATCGGCCTGAGGTCATCAACTATTTCGACAGGAAGGAATTTCGAAGGTCGGTGGGGGACAACCGGATTCTGCACAGGATTATACCGCTTAGAACCTCCAGCCCTAGAAATAGCCACAAAGTTTTCGGAGTGGATTGGATGAGAGCTCTTTAAATCATCAGGAATCAGCAATTGGCTACTAGTAATCATATGAGAAAGGAAAGTGTCGTTTGCAGTCTCAAGAAGCTCTCGGGAGTCATCTGTGGTAATTTCATGATACACACCGATTTCAAGGATATTTACATTCTCATCACTTTCTGATTCTGAATTCTGAGCAGTTACCTGACCAGCTGTTGCTGTCAGCCCCGATACACCGATCGTCTTCAAGACCGTCCTCCGAGAGGGAGAAAATGAATTTTTAGCCATTATTAGATTCCTTCAATTTCACTTTTTGTGTAAATTCTTGCAGGCTGGTGGCTAAAGTTGGAATTATCCACCGAACATTTTGAAAATCCTTCAACATACCACTTCGGATCGCTTGATATATACTCATTTATTCTATTACATTGATTAACATCATAATCGCTATCATCCTCATAGGTCGTCAGTTCAGGTGTAATATAATTTTCATTATCATGGTTTTCACCAATCCCCTGTTTATGCCGAGCATCATACAGATGACCTAGCTCTTGTAATGCAACCGATGCTTGTGTTTGTCTGGCCCAAAAGAGGCCCGTCGAGGCTCCTCCGATCCTATCTGTGTACGTGGCTGGGTCTGGTAAATTATGAAAATCATCGGTCACACAGATAACTGCCGCATTACCATTATAGGTCGCATATCCACGCTTTTCCCAGTTCGTGACCGACGCTATTAGAAGATTCTTATCATAATCTGTAAACGACTGGTCTGCCCACCAGTCGTGGAGTTCAGGAACTGTATTTCCAGTCGCCTGACTCGTGTCATGAGCATAACCCTCATAGTAGTGATAGTTCCTTCCAAAAACATGTTGGACATAGTCCATCATCTTTCCAACTTGATCTCCGCTCCATCCATCTACGGTTTCGCTCGGAACCAGGTATATGTTATCGGATGCCACGACCTATACTTTAGACGGGTGAAAATAAGCTTAATTCAGCATAATAGTATGTATTACTTGGTGATGATGTGTTCGTAATTCTCCCGGTAACGATCCGTTAACCTGCTATGGGCCAGTTTCTGAGAACTGAATATTATCTACATAAATTTCGGCATGGAGACGTAAACTCTGATTTTCTTGGTTGGTGTAATTGTATTTCTGTTTTGGACCGTCTTCCACATCAATGGTAATGCTACCCGATTTTGACTCCACAATATCTCCATAATCCTTTACTGATCCCGAATCACTATCTTTTGGCAGAGAAAATTTCGTGCTGAACTGTCTTTTCCCTTCTTCTCTAACCACGAGTTGGGCAGTTACTCGGTTTTCAGTCTCATTAAATACTTGTAGATCGGGAACTTCCAGACCTGAATCCATACTTCGCTCCGAGGTCACATTTTCTGTTCCCGGTTCAATTTCAGTACTCTCTGATTTGTTATCTGGTCCTGTGTCTGTTTCTGAATTTTCAGCTCCTACGAATTGTCCAATGCAACCGGATATAGATAATAAACTTGAACTCATCGCCGCGATTGCAGTTCTCCGTCGCATATAACAGGCTTGTTTATCACCACGTAAATATCCAATCCAGGCGAATATATGTATATATACAGAAATAATTTATCTGTAATTTCGACCTTCCGGTACTGTCTAGTTTAGCACTTCCTCAGCTGGCGTGCGTCCGTTGAGCGATTGATGCGGTCGTTGTTCGTTATAGTATTGCACGAAGTGAGAAATCCATCGGCGGACGCTCCGCTGACTGCCCACCCAGGAGTGATGAGAGCGGCCCCTCTGCTGCCCGAGTGTGTGAAACCATTTTCCAACCCTGTAGCTCGCATCTCGGGGCTCGTTGTGGGTATACAGAACAGCTCATTTACTGACATAGCCACTCGATTTCCGTAGTGAGCGAGCAACCTCCCGCCCAACGTACTGAACCGCGAATGCGCTCGCTCTGCGAAGCGTATCGACTCGGCATCAGCATTCGATCCAACCTCACCCGCTCTGACCTCCTCACTGCTGTCGAACAGGTAGACCACTCCATCGAGGCCATCGACGACGGCTATCCGGCGTGGCACCCAGCCCCGCTCTCGTTCCGCGCGATGGTCCTCGCGTTCGTAGTCATGGAGATCACGGGCGAGTCGTACGCGGCCTTCTCCCGACGCCTCACCCGCCAGCCCGAACTCGCCACGGCACTGGGCTTCGATAGAGTGCCCGACGAGTCAGCCTTCTCGCGGGCGTGGCGCAACCGCTTCGACGACACCGCCCAGGAGTACATCGAGACGGCCGCCCACTTCGTCGTCAAAGAAGTCCACGATGGCGATATCCACGCCCCGGAGGTCCGGCCCAAATCCGAGGTCATCGAAGCTGAGGAATCGGAGAACCAGACGCCAGAAGGCGAGTTCTCGACAGCGGAGATCGCCCGCACAACGCGGCTCGCTCGCGACCATGCGTTCGGCCGGTTCGACTCGGACCGAGCAGCGAACGCCTCCTACCACGACACAGAGTTTCTAGAGTTGCAGACGTTCATGGGGATGGTCGGCTGTGGGACTGCCCAGGGAGCAGCGAGGTTCCAGTACCGTCGTGGTGAGGACTACGGCCCACACGGCGATACCCACCTCCGGGCCGTCAAACAGTTCGCACCCGAGGACCTCATCGACAGCTTCGGCAACGCGACCGAGCGACTCTGCTCGGTCATCGGGTCGGACGCCTCGTTCCGTCGGCCAGTGACGGCCGCCATCGACATCACCACGATCCCCTACTACGGGGATGTCGAGGAGATGCCGATGGTCAGCGGGACGAAAGACCGCGACGGCCATGCGTTCAAATTCGCCACCCTGTCGATCATTGGTCGGAACATCCCGCTTGTCCTCGCGGTCGAGCCCGTCCGCGAGAGCTCACCCTGGGACGATAATCCGCCGAACCAGATTCATCGCGTGGTTCGACGGCTGGTTGAACGCGCTAAGGAACACGTTCCCATCGAGACGGTGCTGTGCGACCGCGAGTTCGACTCGATGCGGGTGTTCCAGACGCTCCAGAACCACGATGTCAAC
>PXRM01000027.1 GCA_003020985.1 Halobacteriales archaeon QS_4_70_19
GACCTTCATTCGTCAGTTTCCGACGGCTCGTGCTTCTCGTCCAGATCGGTCTTATCACGCTCCCGCTCCTCTCTGAGCATCTCAGTGGCCGTCTGTTCCCCTCCCTCGGCCTCCGACGTGGCGAGGGCACCCCGAATCTCAGACGGGCGTTTTACTGGCCGTATCACGATTTCTCCCTCTTCGTTCTCAATGAATCGGACTCGTCCCGGCGTGTCGATGTGGAGCTTGTCACGGAACTCTTTGGGAATCGTTGCTTGTCCCTTGCTCGTAACGGCGACGGTGGTTCCGTCTTCTGCGTCGCTCATGTGTAATGGGTAGCATCCAGTAATACTTAACACCTTGTAATACTCTTCTGAAACGCCGCTCGACGGTCATTTTTCTCCCACTCACAGAACTGAATAAAGAAACCGCGCCACCGACTACTGGTAAACCTCCCGCCCTCGATTGTGGTGGACCTACTCGCCCCCATCCAGCCCGGTGACCGTCGCGTGCCCGTGGAACCAGTTGGTCAGCTCCCCGCCGCCGAGCGGGAGGACGTCCCCACCCTGCTTACGCATCGCCCGCCGGCGCTTCCGGTTCTGCTTGGTGACGTCGTGGTCGGTCAGCGAGACGTAGTCGAGGCCCGGCGAGGCGGCCGTCTCGGCCCAGCCGGACGGCGAGAGGGCGGACCCGCTCGCCCACGCGTCCGAGGAAGCGGGCTTGTGACAGTGGAGGTCGCCGGCGTACCAGCCGGCCTCGGGGACCGGGGTGGGACGAGCCGGTCGACTGGGCGGCTGCCGCGGCGCTCCCGGCCGTACGTGAGCGTCACCGTCACCGCGATGGTAGTCGGCGTCCGTCTCTCGAACACCGGCACCAGCACCGTCCGGATTCCCGGCTTGACCGGCCCCGGGAGGAACGACTGCGTCGCGTCGGTCGCGGTGACGTAGCAGGAGTCCCGTTCGGCCCCGCAGACGCCCCGGAAGCCGTCGGACTGGTACCGTGGCCCGCGGTGATCGAACAGGCCGAGTCCGACGCTCGTGGAGATGTCCCCGCTCTTCGAGAGGTTGATGTCGACGCGGCGGACGCCCTCGGGGACCTCGAAGGGGAGATACAGGTACTCCCCGCTCCGGGTGGCCCGGGTCGTGAGGACGGTTCCGTGTCGCCGTCGCTGGCGTGACGGGCGGCGACGGGACCCGTGGCACCGGTCACTGCTGCCGCCGTGCTGCCGAGGACAGCGCGGCGGGAAGGCTGCCGGCCGGATTCGTCGGGGGCGGTCATCATCTGGATCGCGGAGTCCGTCCCTCGGGTGAGCAGGGGCGAGTCCCGGTTCTCCAGTCCAGCCGACCCGACCGCATCCCTCTCCGTCCGATTCGGTCCTCCTCTCAGCAGTATGTATATTTATCGTTTATGTCGAATGTGTCTTTCATTTCTGGTGAAAGAATAATACTATTTCGATGTTCTAGATTCTGATGGAATGTTCCGAATCACGACAGGGGCTGAACGCGAGATCGAACAGCGAAGGCAAGGGGTCTCCAGTGGGTCCGACGGGTGAATGCACCGGACGATATCACGCCACGGCTCTCCGGACGGTCGATGTCGGAGGTCGACGGGCCGGCGCGGTGGGCCACTACTGCCGGTCGGCACCGTTCGGGTAACCGTACCACTTTTCACCCGTATCGGCGAACCCGCTCTCATGCTGCCCCTCCAGTTCGGTATGCCCGGCGGTCCCGAACTCGTCATCATCGGGTTGATCTTCCTGATCGTCCCGTTCGCGCTCGCGTACTGGGTGTACAACGACGCGGAGAAGCGCGGCAAGGACAACGCCGCGTTCTGGGCCATCGCCGTCGGGGGCCTCACGTTCCTCACGTTCTTCGGCGGGTTCCTCGCCCTCGCGGTCTACTTCTGGGACCGCGACTAGCCGCGACCGGGCCGTCGTGACCCGTCCGGTCAGCATACGGGTCCCCGGGAACCAATCTTAAGAGCGCGGGCGGTCAACCGTTCCGGGAGAAGACGATGGACATCGCTGATATCGCTACCCGGGAGTACGTGCAGGTGGATAGCGACGAGCGGTTGGCCAAGGTCCGGTCCCTGTTCGACCGGGAGAACCCGAAGAGCGTCATCGTGATGGAGGACGACGAGTACGTGGGCATCATCACGGAACGGCAGCTCCTCCAGTCCCACGTCGACGACGACACGAAGGCGGGGAAGATGACGCGCACGGCGCCCCAGGTGGACCGGACGGAGAACGTCCGTGACGTGGCGCGGGTGCTCGTCGAGGGTGGGGTGAAGCTGGCGCCGGTGTTCGAGGCCAACGAACTCTGGGGTGTCGTCACGGAGGACGCCATCCTCGAGGCGGTCCTGGAGAACCTCGACGTGCTGACGGTCGAGCAGATCGCCACGAGGGAGGTCGTCACGCTCCACGAGGACGACAGCGTCGGGCAGTCGATCAACCGCCTCCGCGAGAACGGCATCTCCCGCATCCCGGTGGTCAACGACAACGGCCGCCTGACGGGGATGCTGACGACCCACGATATCGCCGAGTTCGTCGTCCAGCGCAAGGACCGGACGACCAGGGGCGACCGCGCCGGCGACAGCGACCGCGTGCTCGACCTCCCGGTGACGGACCTGATGAGCAGTCCGGTCGAGACGGTCACGCAGGATGACTCCGTCCGGGACGCCGTCGAGACGATGCTGGGGAACGACTACGCAGGTCTCGCCGTGACGCCGGGCGACAACGACGATCTCATCGCCGGCATCATCACGAAGACGGACGTCCTGCGGGCGCTCACCTACACGGAGGAGGAGCACATGGACGTACAGATCACGAACGTCGCGCTGCTGGAGACCATCTCGCGCGAGGAGATCGTCCAGTCCATCGAGGAGACGACGGACAAGTTCGCGAAGATGCAGGTCCAGCACGCCCACGTCCGCTTCCACGAGCACGACGAGAAGCTCCGGGGCACGCCGCTGGTGCAGTGCCAGATCCGCCTCCGGACGAACGTCGGGCAGCTCGCCGGCTCCGGCGAGGGCTACGGCGCCGAGTCCGCCTTCCACGTCGCGCTGGACACGCTCGAACGGAACGTCCTCGAGCGCAAGGGGATGCAGGCCGACGAGGAGTACGAGGGCCAGCTCCTGCGGAAGCTGGGCGAGCTGTAGCGCGCGTCAGAACTCGGCCGCGGTCCCCTCCTCTACACCCTCCAGCCCGCGCTCGGTGATGCGAAAGCGGGCGGTGTCGCCGGCGGCCTTCGAGCGGTGCTTCTCCAGCGTCGCCCGCCGGTTGCCGGCGCGGAACCGCTCGACCCGGAGGACGGCGCCCGACCAGTGGGTGAGGGTGTGTCCGCCGAGCGGGCGCGGGCGCTCGGACTCGCTCTCCGGGTCCGCGTACACCTGGTTCGTGATGACCACCGCGAGGTCGTGCTTGCGCGCGAGCGACAGCAGGTGGGTGACCTGCCGGGCCACGTCCCGGAGGGCAGCGCCGCCGTCGTCGTCGTCCCGGGCGAGCCGGTAGAAGCCGGTCGCCGAGTCGAGGACGACCAGGTCGACGCGCTCGGCGAACTCCTCGGCGTCCCGGACCGCCTCGGCCTGCTCGTCGAAGTCGTACACCTCCGTGATGATGATGCGCGAGGCGAGGTCCTCGACCGTCGTGTCCGGGAGGTCCTCCGCCCGTGCGCGTGCGAGCTGCTCCAGCCGGTCGACGGAGAGCCCCTCCGTGTCGATGTAGAGGACGCTCCCGCCGCGGGCGGCGACGCCGACGGCGGCCGACAGCGCGAGGTTCGTCTTGCCGGCCGCGGGCGGGCCGTAGACCTGCGTCACGGCGCCGCGTTCCAGTCCGCCGTCCAGCAGCTCGTCGACCGTCGAACACCCCGTCGGGATGGACTCGCTCACACCGGGGGTTCGGCGCTATCCGACAAAAACGTCCGGAGTCGGGACGCGCCGGTCCCGTCTCACCCGGCCCGGTCAGCGTTCGGTGACGAGGAACTCCTGGCCCGCTTCCATGCGGAGGGTCATCTGCGGGGAGAGCGGCGGCCCGCCGTCGTCACCCTCCTCCCCGAGGTAGTAGAGCTCGTAGTCGCGGCCGATGGTCGCGAGCGCCAGCGTCGCCTCCAGCAGGGCGAACTGCCGGCCGATGCAGATACGGGGGCCGCCGCCGAACGGGGCGTACGCGAAGTCGTGGAGGCTCTGCCGGAACTCGTCGGTCCAGCGGTCCGGGTCGAACTCGTCCGGCCGGTCGAAGAAGCGCGGGTCCCGCTGGATCCGGTAGAGGACGACGTTGATGCGCTCGCCCTCGGGGACGCGGTAGCCGTCGACCGTCACGTCCCGGTCCGCGACGCGCGGGAGGCCGTACACTGGCGGGAACAGGCGCAGCGTCTCCGTGACCACCCTGTCGGTGAACTCGAGACGGCCGGCCTCGATGTCCTCGGCGGTGGGTGGGCCGTCGAGCGCGTCCACCTCCGCGTGGAACCGCTCCCGGACCTCGGGATGCTCGGCGAGCGCCCAGAGCGCGAAGGTGAGCGAGGTGGTCGTCGTGTCGTGGCCGGCGAAGATGACGGTGACCATCTGGTCGCGAAGGTGCTCGTCGGACGGCATCCCCGCGTCGACCGCGTCGGTCTCGCGCAGGGCGGCCAGCAGCCGCATCAGGTCGTCGGCTTCGGCGGGGTCGTCGGGCGGGTTCCGGGCGGCCTCCTCCAGGAGGCGGTCGGCCTCCTGCTGGAGGGTGCGTTTGCCCTCGCGGAACCGGCGGCGCGCGGGCGTCGGTATCCACTGCGGGAGCGGGTAGGAGGTGGGGACGAACCAGTCGTGGAGCGCCTCGGCCGCACGGCGGACCTTCTCGTCGCCGTCGAGTGCGAGCTCCCGGCCGAGGATGGCTGCGAACAGCACGTCCAGCGTGAGGTCGGTCAGCTCCGACTGGAGGGCGAGGCGCTGGCCGTCCGTCCAGCGGTCGACGCGACGCTTGACCTGTTCGACCATCGTCCCCGCGGCGCCACGGACGCTCTCGCGGACGAACAGCGGCTGGAGGGTCTGGCGCTGCCGGGTCCACGTCTCTCCCTCGACCGTGAGGAGGCCGTCGCCGAACGCGATGCCGAAGTCCTCGGACTTGCGGAACTTCTCGCGCTCGGCGAGGAGCACCCGCTTCGAGTGGTCCGGGTGGCAGAGCTGGTACCAGTCCCCCACGCCGAGGAGGTGGGCGCGGAACACGTCGTGGTCGGTTCCGCCGCGGTCGAGCAGGTCCACCGGGTCACGCATCCACTGTGCGGCGTGGAACACGCGCGGACCGAGGCTGTCCGGGTACGGCGGGAGTGGCCGCTCCGCGGCCGACTGGTCGTGGCCCGGGGCCACGTCACTCTGCGGCGGCGAGCGGTCCGGCCGCCGCCTGGCCCTCCGTTCCCGGTCGTCCGCAGCGCCCCGCCCGCCGCCGGGGCCGGCGTCGGAACTCATGTGCTACCGTGTATCGCGACAACAATTGCCAGTTTACCCGGCAATCAGAGGCCGACTTATTAAGGCGGCACCGGTGGGGCCCTGATTTCGCCGCTGGGCGCTCAGACAGAGAGGACCGGTTGGTCGGCGTGGGCGATGACGTGCTGTGCGGCCTTCTCGATGGCGGCCTGCGGGTCGCCGGTGACCGGCTCCCGGGGGAGGACCACGAAGTCCGCCGACAGCTGCTCGGCGACCTCCACGATGACGCTGCCGGGGTGCCGGGTGAGTCGCTCCGTCGAGTAGCCGTACGCGGCCGAGTGGGTCGACACGAGGTCGGTCTCGGCCAGTCGCGAGCGCAGCGGCTCGACGGCCGCGCCCGTCGTCTCCGCAACGGTCTCGCGGTCGATGGTTCCGTCCTGCACGCGTCGCGAGACTTCCTCGCCCAGCACGAACAGGACGTGGATGGCCGCGTCGTAGCGCTCGGCCACCGCGACGGCGTACTCGAACGCCTCTGCGGCGTTGTCGCTCCCGTCGACCGGCGCCAGCACCAGGTCCGCCTCCATGTCCGGCGTCTCGCCGCCCGGGTACAAGAAGCCATCCGTGCCGCTCGTGACCACGGCGCCAGCACGCCGCGAGGCCCGCGGGAGCAGTCGGGCTTCGAAGCGTTCTTAACTGTGCTGGGCATCCGTTCCAGTAATATGAGCGACAAACCGGCCTCGATGTACCGGGACATCGACAAACCGTCGTACACGCGACGGGAGTACATCACGGGCATCCCGGGCTCGAAGATCGCACAGCACAAGATGGGCCAGATCAAGAAGGACCCCGACGAGTACGAGGTCCAGATCTCGCTGGTCACCGAGGAGTCCTGCCAGCTCCGGCACGGCTCGCTCGAGTCCTCGCGCCTGTCGGCCAACCGCCGGATGCTGAAGGTGCTCGGCGAGGACGGCGACTACAAGATGATCCTCCGGAAGTTCCCCCACCAGGTCATCCGGGAGAACAAGCAGGCGACCGGCGCCGGCGCCGACCGTGTCTCCGACGGCATGCGGCAGTCGTTCGGCAAGATCGTCGGCACCGCGGCCCGCGTCCAGGCCGGCGACCAGCTGTTCACCGCGTGGTGCCACCCCGAGGACGCCGACACCGTCAAAGACGCCTTCCGCCGTGCCTACAACAAGATCTCCCCGCCGTGCCGCGTCGTCGTCGAGCGCGGCGAGGAGGCGCTCATCTCCTGACGGCCCGGACTCCCGGCGGCTCCTGCTTCTCACTCGACCGTCACGAAACGTTCGATACCGTCGACGGCGACGGCTGATAGCTGCCGAATCCGGGCTGTCATAGAGCGGGGTCCTCGATTCCCTTATCCGCCCAGAGTACCGACCGCCCGGAGCCTATAGCCTCGACTGGTCCACCCGGATGACGAAGGTGCCGTCGTTCCCGCCGGACTGGTGGACGACGGTGACGGCCTCGTGGTCCTGCACGAGGTTGCCGATGGTGGGGCGGTCGTAGCTGTTGCGCTCGGCGGGGCCGTAGTAGATGTACTCGACGTCGTACTGTTGCAGGAGCGCCACCTGCTGCTCCGTGCTCCCGGTGTAGATGGTCTCGACGTCGTTCACCCGGCCCCGGTACGCCTCGCGGCCGCGATAGCCGATCTCGTGGGACCAGCCCGCGACCGTCGGCACGCCGGTCAGCGAGGCGGCCGCGGAGGCCCCCCTCTCCTCGCCGTTAGGGTTCCAGCGGTAGCCCGCGGGCGCCGCGGTGACGATGTTGGGCTGGCCCTCCAGTCCGTCGACGTAGGCGATGGCGCCGGCCTCGCGGGGATGCGAGTCGGCGACGAAGGCCGTGCTGTCGAGCGACGACGGGCCGCCGGCCGCGAAGTGGGTGGGGACGGCGAAGCCGGCGTACAGCGCGGAGAGGAACACCAGGCTGGCGGCGAGGCCGCGGCCGACCGTGCGCCAGGTGTCGGCGTTGGGCGCGTCGAACGACGCCCGTCCGGCGAAGACCAGCCGGGTGAGGACGACCCCCATCGCCGGCGCCCAGAGAGTCCACACCTGCGCGTACGTCTTAAACACGGTGTTGAACCGGCCGGGACCGGCGCGCTCGACGACGTAGAGGAACTCGACGACCAGCACCAGTCCGATGCCGGCGAGGACGAGCAGCGTCTCGAAACCGACGTCCCGGTCCAGGCGGAGCAGTATCCAGCCGGCGACGAGCAGCGGGCCGAACAGCGCGAGCGCGGCGAACCCCATCGCGTAGGTCGTCAGCACGACGTACGGCGCCAGCAGGACCGCCGTCGACAGGTCCGCGAACGGACCGACCTGGCTCCCGGCGGCGAGGACGACGCCGAGCAGCACCAGCGAGAGCGGCAGGCCGGCCCCGGCCGGGAGCGGAATCACGGCCAGCGGGACGGAGATGGCGGCGACCGAGAACAGCGTCGAGACGAGCGCCGTCAGGAGCGGCTGCTCGACGTCGCGGAGGTCGCGCCCGACCCGGCGCCCGAGGTAGGCCCCGAAGGCAAGGAGGAAGGCGCCGTGGACCAGCAGGAGGCCGCCCAGCGAACTCCGCTCGGGGAACATCCCGAGCGCACGGCCGCTGGCGGTGCCCAGCCAGAAGGGGAACGCCCAGAGCACGCCGACGACGAGCATCGCGGCCGCGAGGCCGAGCGCGACCCCGGAGCGCAGCACCTCCTCGCGGAGCCGCTCGCCGAGGTCGCCCCCGGGGGCCGGCTCGTCGCTCTCGGCGTCCGTGCCGGTCGCGACGCCGCCGTCCGACCGCTGGTCCGACGGACGCCCCGCGGGTTCACCCCCGTCGGCCCGTGCGGAGGGGGCGCCGCCGAGCCGGTCCCGCAGGCCGTCGGGGAGGAGCGTCGCGGGCCGGGTCGGCGCGAAGGTGAGCGCGAGGAAGGTCAGCCCGGCGGCGGTCGGGAACGACCACGTGTTGACGACGGCGATGAAGCCGGTCAGCGGCGGCACGGCACCGAAGACAAGCAGGCGCCGTCGGGTCAGGTCCGCCTCCGGCGTTCGCCAGTAGGCCAGCAGCAGCGCCGCGAGCAGCAGGGTGAACGGCGTGCTCATCATGTGCGCGTGGAGATCACCGTTCAGCCAGGCGAACAGGGGGAACTCGTTGATGGTGCCGGGGATGACCCGCGAGGCCGACCAGTAGGAGAACTCCGCGGGTGACCAGGACGCGATCTCGGGGTCGAGGCCGGCCGCCCCGACCACCGCCGAGGCCAGGCCGTCCGGGAGCAGCCAGAGGACGACCAGCCCGGCGGTCTGGAGGTTGGCGGCGATGCCGGCGAAGAACGCGCCCAGCGCCCCGGCGAACCGGCGCGGGGCGCCGTAGGCGGCGGCGACGTTGCCCGCCAGTCCGTACGCGGCAACGACGAGCGCGCCGAAGAAGCCCGCCAGCGCGAGGTTGTAGGCGAACCGCGCGGCCGTGCTCGTGAGCGTCGTCAGCAGGGCCGCGAGCATGTGCCCGCCGTAGTAGTACTGGACCGGCTCCCCGGCGAACCACATGTCCTCGGGGGCGAGCGCGCCGAAGCCGTCGGCCGTCCGCACGAGCGACTTGAGCAGGCCGAAATCGAGGAACTTCTCGCCGCCGATGGGGTTGACGGCGGGGTCGAACGCCCGGATGGCGACGACGAACAGGAAGCCGACGGTGAAGACGGCGGCGGCCTCGCCGGCCGCCTCGCGGTCGATCTCCACGTCGCCGGCGAGGTAGGAGGCGACGACGAGGACCACGAGCCCGGCGACCAGCGCCGGCCAGCCGAAGGCGACCTGCCCGACCAGGTAGCCCACGATACCCAGCACCGCGAGCGCGAGCGGCAGGGCGAACGCGGCCCCGCGGTCGGCGAACGACGGGAACAGCCGTGCGGCCGCCGGCAGCGCCGCCAGCCCCAGCGCGAGATACGTGATCAGCCAGACGGCGACCAGCAGGTACTCCATTCGACCGTGGGACAGTCGCCGTCGCCCATACGTCTTTCCCACCTCTCTTGCCGCTTTAACGGCCCCATACTCCCGGGCGAACGGTTCGAATCGCCCGAACTAGTGGTGCAGGTTATACGTACGTGTCACGTAGAACGGGGTATGTCGACCGGTGGAACCCCCACGACCGGCGCGCCCTCGGGCCTCGCCGTCACGACCTGCGGCCCGGAGCGGCTGGTCGATCGCCTCCCCGGCGGCGTCGCCGCCGCGACCGTCGAGGCGACCCGGCGGGCGGACGTGCTCGTCGTCGACCGGCGGACGGGGGAGCTGCGGACCGACCGTCCCGGCGAGGCCGAGATCGCGGGGCGGACGGTGCTGGTGGTGCCAGAGCGCCCCGGGGCCCGACCCAGCGTGACCTGCTACAGCCGGGCCGCGCCCGGGTCGGACCCGGCAGTCGAGCTGATACGGCAGGCGGTCGAACTGGACGCCACCACGGCCAGCCACTACAGCGTTGCCAGCGCCGTCGCCGTCGCGAACGAGGACGTGTCGCCCACGGAGGAGGGTGAGACCCCGACGGAGCCGACCGACTCGTTCGGCCTCCCGGCGCCGGAGACCGAGGAAGCGCCGGCTGCCGAGCACGCGAGCCTCTCGCCGTCCGCGGCGGAGCTGGCCGCGCGCCGTGATGCCGTCGACGACGCCACGAGGCGCCTGCTCGACGACGCCCCCGAGGAGGCGACCGCGCTCGCGTTCTGTGGGCTCGCGGGCGTCGTCGAGCCGCTCCCGGACGCCTGACCGCAGTCGAACCGCTTTTGCCTCCCGACATCCCACCCGTTGCCGATGCCTGAACGGTCCCTGGGGCTCGTCGTGCCGGCCTACCAGCCCGACGTGGACCGTCTCACCGCGTACGTGCGGGCGTGTCGCGAGCGGCTCTCGCCGGCTGCCGTCCGGATCGAACTCGACGCCCCCGACGCGAGTACCGCCGATGCCCTCCGCGAGGCGCTCCCCGGGGTGACGGTCGCCGTGGCCAGCGAGCGCCGGGGGAAGGGCGCCGCCATCACGGCCGGGTTCGAGGCCCTCGTCGACGCCGTCGACGTGCTGGCGTTCGCGGACGCCGACGGCTCCACGCCGCCCGGGAGCCTCGCCGCGGTGGTCGCGCCCGTGCTGGAGCAGCGGGCGGACCTCGCCATCGGCTCTCGGCGCCACCCGCACGCCACCGTCATCGGCCACCAGACGCTCGCCCGCCGCCGCCTGGGCGACGCCTTCGCCTGGCTCGCCCGCCGCCTGCTCGACGCCCGCTGCTACGACTACCAGTGCGGCGCGAAGGCGGTCTCCGCCGAGGCCTGGGAGGCGGTCCGCCCCCACCTCTACGAGGCGGGGTTCGCCTGGGACGTCGAGCTCGTCGCCATGGCGGGTGCGCTCGACCTCCAGGTCGAGGAGATTCCCATCGAGTGGGAGGACCAGCCCGGCTCCACCGTCGACCCCCTCGGGACCGCGCTCTCGCTGGGCACCGCCCTGTTCGTCGCCCGCCACCGCGCCCGGCGACTGCAGGACAGTCGCCTCCACGACGCCATCGCCCGCCGCCGGCCGGACGAGACCGCCCTCGTCGACCGCCACCGGGACCGCGAGCGCAACACATGAGCGTCGCCGACCGCCTGCGTGCACGGCTCCGGGCGCTGGCCTCGGCCGGTCGCATCGGCCAGTTCGTCTCCGTCGGCGTCGCCGGTGCCTCACTGGAGACCGTCCTCGTCGCCCTCCTCACCGCCGGCTTCGTCTTCGCTCCGCCGCTCGCCGGCCGCCCGCTCGTCGCCAAGGCGGTCGGCGCCGAGGCCTCGATCACGCTAATGTTCCTCCTGAACGACAACTGGACCTTCGCCGACCACGGCGACGCCGGCCCCGTCGCGCTCGCCCGGCGCTGGGTGAAGTCACACCTCGTCCGGTCGGTCGGTCTCTCGGTCGCGTTCGTCACGCTGTTCATCCTCACCTCCTGGACGAACGTCCGGCTGGTCGTCGCCGGCGGCGACGTCTGGCCGACGGTCGCCAACGCCATCGGCATCGGCGTCGGCCTCATCATCAACTACGTCGCCGAGAGCCTCGTCACGTGGCGCGTCCACGAGTAGCGGCGCGAGCTGCCACCCGCCGCCGTCCGCCCTGTGTGAGTCCTTCTACCCCGACGCGCATAGCACAACCCTTAACCGGGGTTGTGGACTACGACAGGGTAGCGGGATGGGATAGCCAGGAGATTCCGCCGGGCTCATAACCCGGAGATCGGTGGTTCAAATCCACTTCCCGCTACTCGCGACTTATATGAGATTTTGCAACCAAACTCATCATTTTAGGGCTTGTTCAACCTATATCTAGATTATAGTTTCCGGTCCAACATTCAAATATCATTACGCGCCACCCAGCGGCGTGGCCGAGGAGTACCTCTACCGGACGGCGATTACACGACTCCGTGTAGAGGAATCTGACCGCCGCCTCCTCAAGCGAACTATCGACCAGTTCCGGGACGGATGCCAGCTCGCAGTCGAAGAAGGGTTCCCGAGGGTTACCGAGAAGCGGACTCTGCAGTCGATAGCGTACGACACCGTGCGAGACGAGACGGCGCTGAAGAGTCAGCACGCAATTTTGGCCACCCACCGCGCTGCGGAGGCCATCGCAGGGGTTCGGGACCGCTGGTCGGAGGGAGAGAAGGCATCGAAGCCCGAGTTCACCAGTCCTACGGTTCCTTACGACGGCCGCACGATGACACTGTTCGACGATGGCTCCGTCTCGCTCACGACCGTCGAGGGCCGTGTCCGTCCGGACCTGATCCTCCCGGATGACGAGGACGGATACCAGTATGAGTACCTTGACGACGAGCGGTGGTCGGTCACGGAGAGTTCGCTGACCGCTCGTGACGGGGAGTTCTACTTACACCTCGGGTTCCGACGTCCGAAGACGGAACCGACCGCCGAGGACGGAACGGTCCTTGGGGTTGACTTCGGCATCGAGAACATCGCGGTGACGAGCACGGCACGGTTCTTCAGCGGTCGGGAAGCGAACCACGAGCGAGACCAGTTCAAGAAGCGGCGAGCCTCGCTCCAGCAGACTGGGACTCGGAGCGCACACCGGACGCTCCAGCGACTCTCACACCGAGAGGAACGTCAGCACCGACAACGCCTCCACGAAATCGCGAACGGGGTCCTGCAGGAAGCCCTTGACCACGACTGCTCGGTCATCGCGCTGGAGGAGCTGACAGGCCTCCATGATGAGATTCCAGACGCAAACTGGTTCGATCTGTGGGCCTTCCGACGACTCCGTGCCTACATTGAGTACAAGGCCACGGCGGAGGGCATCGCCGTTGAGAGCGTGGACCCGAGAGACACGTCGAAGCGGTGTTCAGAGTGTGGGCACGTCGCTGGAGGCAACCGATCATCCCGGGGGCGATTTCACTGCGATGCCTGTGGTTCGGAAGCGAACGCTGACTACAACGCGGCGAAGAACATCGCACTCAAACACGTCCGTCGTGGCCCTCAGTCGTCACGGCGGACGGGCACCCGCCAGTGTGCCCTGAAGTCCGGGACGATCACCGCGAACGGGACGTTCGTCCCTATGTGACGCCCACGGACAAGCAGCGAGCAACTGGTATCTACCACCCGCTATTCGAACCGACTGAACCTCGGCTTCGATTGCACACTCGCATATCTGTCCGCAATAACGAGCGTGAGAATCGCCTGTGAATTCTGGAGACTCAGCGAACGAGGAGCCACGCGTTTCTCGGCAGCAGAACGCTACTGGTGAGCACTGCAGAATTACGTTGCAAACCGTATACGGCCAGGGGAAAGCGATGTATCGATGTGAACCGCTACGGATGCTGAATCCGATTAGCCCACTTCGAGCCGAGAATCTACGTACACGGAGTTCTCGATGGCGAAATCGTATCGGACACTTTTTTCAACGAAGCATCGAATCAGATACGGAGATTGCCTGAAAACGTTGCTAACAGGCCTTTATTGGGAGAAAAACGAACGTCTTGGCCGATTTGGTCTCCGTCCGTGCTCCCGAGTCGAGAAGTGGGAATCAGCGGAAGACCGAGGATACACTGGCTCTACGAGGTGAAA
This sequence comes from Halobacteriales archaeon QS_4_70_19, assembly GCA_003020985.1. Lineage (GTDB taxonomy): Archaea > Halobacteriota > Halobacteria > Halobacteriales > Haloarculaceae > Haloglomus. The sequence goes on from PXRM01000027.1 coordinate 13,412, forward strand.
TATCGTTTCCCGGGTGGGCCTCACAGTCGAAATAGACGATTCCGGGCACTCAGAAACTCTCAAAAAGCGTCTCTACTGGCCAAACTCTGTTCAGTGTCTTCGCGGGGGTCCTAATTTCCCTCCCGATATGGTTCACACACGGAACCACGGCTACTTGTTGCGGATTTTTCCGGGGACTGTGCATGCCACCGGTATCGGCGGGAGATCATCCGGATTCGGCTCTCTGTCCGATTTTGTCCATTCAGAAGCGCGCTACCGCGAGTGTGAAAACAGGAGGTCACGGAATCCATCGCCGAATCTGGAGAATGAGTCCGAGAGCCTCTGAAACGGGGAATCCGTCGCCTGAGGCGCAGTGTCGGCTGGAGAGGCGGGTGCTCTCGAGCCCCCTGTACGGTCGATTCTCACGTTGCAGAAACGATGTATCCGCCGAATCGGCTCGGGGTATCTCTGTCCCGTGAGTTGCCTTGCGACTCTTTTGATCCCGTTCAGCCGTCGCCGTCCTCGTCGACGACGACGACCTCGCCGTCGACGACGTCGACGTTGATGAGCGTCTTGGCGTCGTAGTCGGTCTCCTCGAGCCTGTTCTCGCCACCCTCCTTCTTGATGACGGCGAGCACGTCGGAGATCTCGGCACCGATCTCGTCGAGCGCGCCGGTGATGGCCGTCAGGGTGCCGCCGGTGGAGAGCACGTCGTCGAGGACGAGCACGCGGTCGCCGGGCTCGACGTCGTTGATGTACATCTCGGACGCGGAGTAGCCGGTGACCTGCGAGAGCGCCACCTCACCCTCCAGGCCGTACTGGCGCTTGCGCACCACGACGAGGGGGATGTCGGTCATCAGCGAGACGGCCGTGGAGATGTGGATGCCCATCGCCGCGGGCGTGACGATCTTGTCCACGTCGAGGTCGGCCTTCCGGATGATGCTGATGACGATCTCGCGCAGCAGCTCGGGGCGCAGCATCGGCACCCCGTCGCTGATGGGGTGGACGAAGTAGTGGTAGCCGTCCTTCTCGATGATCGGCGCGTCCAGCAGGGACTGACGAAGCCCGTCCATGCCGCAGGTTCCGCGGGACCCGCCGAAAACCTGACGAACCGGCGGCGTCGGGCCGGAGGCCTCCGCGAGGTCGCGTGCGACACAGCCCCCGGTCACGCCGGGTCGCCGGGCACCTGCTCAGGCGTCCGGACCGCGCCAGACGCCGACGACGGTCGTCTTGCCGTTCTCCGCGGGTTCCTCCCACCGGATGTAGAGGTCCGCGTCCCTGCCGACCTCCGGCGGGGAGGTCGCGGTCCGCAACGCGAGCCCGTCACCGGCGACGAACCGCCCGTCCGGCCCACTCCCACCGCCCACGTGGTCGTCGAACGACTGCTCGTCGATGTCGCCACAGCTCCCGTCCCGACAGACGAAGTAGACGTTCCCGCCCTCGAAGCCGTTGCCCTCGTCGGCGCTGCCGCTCTCGGACGCGACGGTGATCAACAGGTCCCTGGCGCCGTCGCCGTCCCGGTCTTCCTCGTAGTCGTACTCGAACGCGACGCCCGGCGCGACGCCGGATTCCCGGTCGAAGGTGGCGAACGCGAACGCCGCGACCGCCGTTCCCAGAACGAACGCGACGAGGACGATCAGGATGACCCCCGTGGTCTCGCTCCGTCCGCGGTCCCCGCGAGCGAGCCCGTCCGTTCCCCCCATACGGCGTTTGTGCGCTCTACTTACATAACTAATTGGGAGTTTCGGTGGGTTAATGACAGCTTTCGGCGGGCCTGCGCCCTCACTCGGTGACCTCGACGGTCACCGTCGCCTCGTGGATGCAGCGCGTCCCGCGGTCGCTTCTGACGACGAGCGCCAGCTCGCCGGCGTAGCGGGCCTCACGGACGCGGTCGGCCTGTTCGTCCGACCATCGGCCGAAGCCGGCGAGGAGGTCGCGGTCGTCCTCGAGCATCCGCTGCAGAACATCGTTGTAGCTCTCACCGTCCCGGCGACGGCGGTCGAGTTCTCGTTTCACCGTGTCGCTGACACGAATCTGTTCGTCGGCAGTCGCCATCTCGTGTTGACGTTGACGCGGCTTAGTCGTTGGGCTCAGCGCCCGTCGCGTTCATCCCCAGACCGTCGTCTCGCCCACGAACTCCCCGTCTTTCGTGACGATGGCCTCGGTGCCGCGGACGCGGTGGTTCGCGATAAGGAGGGCGTCGTGCATCGTGTGGTGGTCGATGAGACTCCCGTAGACGGCGAGGTCTTGCTCGTCTGCGGGCGCCACCTGCACGGGGCCGTCGTTCACCAGCCCGCGCAGCACCGCGTTCGGCGTCGTGTCGACCTCTACCCCGGCTATCTTCCCCTTGTTCACGGCCGTCCAGATGGCCTCACTCACCGCCACCGAGGGCGCTTCCAGCACATCGACGCCGTCCTCGCCTCGCTCGAAGACCTCGTCAGCGGCTGGTGGGAGCTGGTCGACGAGGTACCGCGCCATCGCCACTCCGTCGGTGGTGTAGCGGGTCACGGCTGCCACTCCGTCCGGCGCTTCTCGCGGATGTCGGCCTCCATCTCCTCGGCCATCTCCTCGCGCTTCTCCGCCGGGACATCGTCGTCGACGAGCATCCCGCGCCCAGCCGACCGAGTGGCCTTCTTGACCACGATGCCGTCCTCGGTCTTCTCCCACCGGACTTCGTCGCCCTCCTCGAGGGCGAACTCGTCGCGAATCTCTTTGGGAATCGTCACCTGGCCCTTGCGCGTGATGCGGGTGGTTTCGACCTCGTTTTCGGTACTCATGTTCGGTACTACGCCCCGTAGTACCTAAGGATTTGGCCCGTCATCGAGGTCTTCGGGCCCATCTGCTGACACGTCCACCCGAGCCACCACCCGACCGACAAGTTCCGAGAAGAACGGCGTCACTCTACTCGACGAGCGCGACGGAGACGACAGCGAGTTGGTGGAACAATCAGAACGCATTCGTGATATGTGGTTTATTCCCGCTAGGAGCCCAGAATAAAGAAACAGTAACTCATATTACTCATAAATAAATCGTATTACCTACTTGACACGATCTCGTCGGCGGCGATGGTCGCGTCGCACGCGGCACGGCGTCGGCACCCGGCCTGCACCATCCGCTCCGTCGTTCGGAGACGACCGTGACGGACCGTCGCAGCATTGTTAAGTCAACAAACAGTAGGGGGCGGCATTTCCGCCCCCGAGTCGCTCACCCCCGGCGTCGCGGGGCGGTCACGTCGCCGGCGTGGCCGCTTCGCCAGGGTCGCCACCGACGAGCTCTACGTCCAGGTGGATTCGCTCGTAGGGGATGTAGGGGCGCTTCGACCGCCCCTCGTCGACGACGAACAACAGGCCGTGGTCGGCGAGCAGCGAGACGTCGTCGTGGACCGGCCGGTAGTCGCGGTCGAGAGCGGCGGCGAGCGCCGAGACACTCTCGGCCGCACCGTCGGTCGCCAGCAGCGCCCGCAGGAGTTCGACCCGACGATCGGTGAGGATCTTCCGCAGCTCGCCCACCGTGCGGAACGAGACGACCGCGGGCTGAGCCTCGCCGTCGCGGACGGCCTCGGTCGCCTCGAGAGTGCGCTCTTGCATCTCATCGAACGCCTCCACGGTGACGCGGAGGACGTCGGGGTGGGGGCGGTCACGGGGGTCACGGTACTTCTCGGGCCAGCCGTCGTCGGTGGGGTCAGTCATGACGTGTGTTGGTGATGTGGGCGACTTCCTGAAGGAAGCGGGCGGCGTGCGCGGTGACGTTCTGAAACTCGATTTCCGAGTCCTCGCCGAAACTGACGTGCCGGTGATGCCAGCCGAGGTCGTCGTCGTCGTGTGCGTTGTCGTAGCGCAGTATCTCGCTCGCTTCGGGGTGGTAGAACTGGAACCGGTAGAACCACCCTTCCAGCCATCCCTACCTGGTATAACCTATGACCTCATAGAGCATAAATACACTGGGAGCCCTCGCTGTCGGCTGTTTCGGCCTCGACGGAGTACGTATCGCCCGGTAGCGAATCAGCACGTATTCGTGATACATGATTCACTTTCGCTCAATCCTTCGAATAAAGAAATAATACTACCGGCTTGATCGTAACTATATCGTATGGCCGACGTGGTACGGTCTCGTCGGCGGCGATGGCCGCGTCGCACGCGGCACGGCGTCGGCACCCGGCCTGCAACATCCGCTCAGTCGTCGGAGACGACCGTGACGGACGGTAGTGCTCAAATAAGCCCCCGCGATGGCCGGGCGAACGAGTCACAGGGTGGGACTGAAGGGGGCCGTGCGCTCGCCCCGTCCCGGACGACGCAAGCACTGGAGCGACACGCCCGGAACGGCGCCCGGAGGGCGCCCCACGCCCCGCGAAGCGCGCAGCGAGGCCCGGGCGGGCGAGCGCGCGGGGGCGTATCCGAACACCACCTGACGGACCGCCGCATCGTTTTTACTTCAGTACTACATGTAATACACCATGGCGACCGTCAGTCTCCGGGTTCCGGACGAACTGAAAGAACGGATGGACGCACACGGCGAAATCAACTGGAGTGCCGTACTCAGAGCCAATATCGAGGAGGAGCTCGAGCGGTTAGAATCACGCAGCATCGGGCACGCGGTCGCGACGAGCGAGCGATTGAGCAACGGAGTAGACGAAGCGGAGGTAGCGGAGGAGAACACGGCGGAGACCATCCGCGAGTGGCGAGAGCGGCGATACGGCGCCGATTCCGACTGATGTCCGAGTTCGTCGTCGACACGAGCGTCGTCGTCAAATGGTACATCCCCGAACGACATCACGAACAGGCTCGTGCGCTACGTGATGCGTATCTCGATGGGACGTGTGACCTGGTCGCTCCGGCACTGATGCCGTTCGAGGCCATCAACGCGCTCAAGTACAGTGGTCACTACGACGGAGCGCGTCTCGAAGCAGCCGCGAAATCAGTTCCCGAATACGGAATCGAACTCGTCCCCTTCACCGAAACCGGCCCCGTTGCAGCGGTCGCGACCGAACTCGACATTACCGTCTATGATGCAGCATACGTCGCACTCGCCCGGACGCGCGATACGAACGCATACACTGCCGACGGGAAGCTACTCGACGACCTCGACGGAGACGACAGCGAGTTGGTAGACCACATACGCGCGTATTCACGATAAATAATTCATTTTCGAGTAGTACTCCGGATAAAGAAATAATACTGCCGGCTTGCTCATAACTACATCGTATGGCCGACGTGGTACGGCCTCGGCGGCGGCGATGGCCGCGTCGCACGCGGCACGGCGTCGGCACCCAGCCTGCAAGGCCCAGCGGCGTCGTGGCATTGACTGCGGTTGGGTCGGGGAGACAAAGCTGTCGCTGGCCGGGCAGAAAAAAACAGGAAGGGTGGTCGTCAGGTTATGCGTCCGGACCGGTCCACTTGCCGAGCGTGGCCGTGTCGCCGCCGTTCGAGGATTCCCACGTTACGCGGATTGTGGCGCCGTTCAGATTCAGATCTTCGGGGTTACCGTCGGAAGTAGCCTCAGAATCTAGCGGAAGCGTACTGCCACTCGGGCCTACGAAATCACCATTACTTAATTCTAGAGTTGTACCAGCGCTAACCTCGGCGGGACTGCTAGCAGAAAGCGTTTCCCAATCATTTGGTGAACTCACCGAGGCTGTACTGCTTGTGTCACTGTCCTCCGCTGTAGCGCCAGAAGCGACGATGGATAGTTGGGAGGCTGTAATACTGTCTCCACCATCGTGGGTGATAGTTAGGGTATCTGGATTACCCCCCGTGTTGTCTACAGGATTATCGGTCAGGTCGAACGTGAAGCTTGCTTGCGGTGCTGTATCCGAAACCTGGTCGCCGAGTCCCAGCACGAACGTGCCGATCACGGCTGCCAGAATCACCGTAATGGCGACCATGAGGATGACGCCGATGACCGGCGATACCGCGTCATCATCCATAAAGAGTTGTTTGAAATTCATGAGTTTACTTTAGGCGTTCGGGCCGCTCCACTTGCCGAGCGTGGCCGTGTCGCCGCCGTTTGAGGACTTCCAGACGACACGAACCGTCTCATCAGCAAGATCCGACGTTGTGTCCTGAGTACCTTCCTCTTCGTAAACCGTTACCGTGGTACCGGCAGAAACGTCGTCACTGAGGCCGAATCCATTAGGATTAGCCTCATCGAAAGTGAGAGTTCCATCTGCATTGGACGACTGGTCTGGGTTAGGCTCGATATTCGTACTTGTTTTCACGGACAATCCTGCGGGTGGAATCGAGTCACCGCCATCATGCGTAATCTCAAGCGCGTCTGAACTGCCGTCGTCTGAGGCAGTACCACTTGTGTCTTCCGTATAATCGAATGTGAAGCTCGCCTGCGGGCTGGTGTTCGATACCTGATCGCCCAGCCCCAGGACGAACGTCCCGATTACGGCCGCGAGGATGACCGTGATGGCGACCATGAGGATGACGCCGATGACCGGCGACACCGCATCGTCGTCTGTGAGGAGTTGTTTGAAGTTCATCATGCTATCTTAGGCCTCCGGTCCGTTCCACTTGCCGAGCGTGGCCGTGTCGCCGCCATTCGAGGACTTCCAGACGACGCGAATCGTATCGTCGTTATCAACGGCCTCAGTAGTGGTTGAACCGGCGGAGACTGTGTTCGACCAGCCTGAAATGGTGGAGCCCTCTATCGTATTAGATCCATCTGACAGAGTCAGCCTCTCCACCTCAATACCATCTCCACCATCATGTGTGGTTGTCAGATCGCCATAATTGTCTGCATTAGAATTCTGCTGGAGTGTTCCCGTATTCGAAGCAGATGAATCGTAATCGAAGGTGAAGCTCGCCTGCGGACTTGTATTCGATACCTGGTCGCCCAGTCCCAGGACGAACGTCCCGATGACTGCGGCGAGGATGACCGTGATCGCGACCATGAGGATGACGCCGATGACCGGCGACACCGCATCGTCGTCAGCGATGAGGTTTGTGAATTTCATTGTTGGCTGTCAGCGCGCCCGGGTGCGTACGTCGGCACGTCGCTGCGACCAGTGGGGCAGTCGAGCCCGACCCACCGGCACACCGTGCCGTGATGCCCGGATCGCGTGCCCGATTGGATTATGTCTTTGCATATAAAGACACGTGCCGCTTGCGGGCGTAGAGACCCGCTTAACCTGGCATTATCGGGCTTCATAGGCCTTCTGTTGCCGATCTGGGACTGGCGGCTCGTTTCGGCTGTTTAAATACCGCGTGGCTCAGACGGCCGTCTGGTGGCTCCTCACGGTCGGTCTCGTCGGACACGTTCGGCCGGGCTCGGTCTTCCGCCCGCGTAACGAGGCGTTAACGGGTTTTTCGAGTGATCGAGCGCGCGAACCGGAAGGACGGCCCTATGAAGATTCTGGCCATTCCGAACGCGACTGATAAACGTATCCGCCACCGGCGGGTCTCGCGCGCAGGCCGGGTATGTTCGGTTTCGCGCTGAGCCCGCCGTGGCAGACTGGCGACGGGGGGACCCGGGCAAGGACGTCCCCGCCGCCGGCCTCGAACACCCCACCCGCGTATCGGACTCGATACGCGCCGGGGCACCCGGTGATACCGCCGGTCGGGGTATAAAAGGTCGATACGATTCACACGGGCTGAGAGAGCTGGAGGACGGAGATGCCGGTCCGCCGGGGCGGACGCTCCGGCAACCGGGCCGCACGACCGTCGGCCAGCACACTCCCGGCACGACTGGGGTTTCGGCTTCGCCAGCTCCCCCCTCCCGACGATGGAGGTCCCATCCGCCGGTACGACGGGTCGTGCAGGCAGTCCGACGACCGGATGCCTGGCCGTCTCGTCCAATCTGACAACCCTTATGCCTCGCCCCCGCGCGAGTCACGACCGTGCAACCGGACGCCGGCGTGCTGGTGGCGGCGCTCGCCCTCCCCTTCGTCGCGGCGCTCCTGGTCCCGGCGCTGTTCCGCGTCCTCGGGCAGAAGGTCGCCTTCTTCGCGGCGCTCGTCGCGGCCGGCAGTTTCGGCCTGCTGGCCACCCAGTACGGCGCCCAGGGCGCGGTCCAACTGCCGTGGGTCCCCTCGCTCGGCGTCACCCTCACGCTGTACGTCGACGGCCTCGCGCTGCTGATCGGCTTCCTCGCCAGCGGCGTCGGCGTCCTCGTGTTCACCTACTCGTACGGCTACATGGCCCACGAGCACGGTCACGTCAAGTACTACGCCACGCTGCTGGCGTTCATGGGGTCGATGCTCGGCGTGGCCTTCGCCGCCGACCTCCTCGCGCTGTTCGTCTTCTGGGAGCTCACCTCCGTCACCTCGTTCCTGCTCATCGGCCACCACCAGCGCGAGGCCGCCTCGCAGTACGCCGCCCGCAAGTCCATGCTCATCACGGTGGCGGGCGGGCTGTTCATGCTCGCGGGCTTTCTCGTCCTCGCGTTCGCCGCGGGCGACACCGCCGCCGGCCGGACGTTCGTCCTCGTCGGCACCGGGGAGTCGCTCATCGCCAACGGCGACGCGGTCCGGGAAGCCCTCCGGGCGAGTGGCCTGTTCGTCCCCGCGCTCGCGCTCGTGGCCGCCGGCGCGGTCACCAAATCCGCACAGGCCCCCTTCCACGTCTGGCTCCCGAACGCGATGGAGGCACCCACCCCCGTCTCGGCGTTCCTCCACAGCGCGACGATGGTCAAGGCCGGCGTCTACCTCGTCGGCCGGTTCCGCCCGTTATTCGTCCCCGACCTGCCCGCGGTCCCGGAGTGGACGTTCCTCCTCGCGACCGTCGGGCTCGTCTCGATGACCATCACCGCCATCCTCGCCGTCGGCGCGACGGACATCAAGGAGCTGCTCGCCTACTCCACCGCCTCGCACCTCGGGCTCATCATCGCGGGCTACGGGCTCGCGGGCGCGGAAGCCCTCGAACTCGGGGCCGAGACGGGCGCCTTCCACATCCTCAACCACGCCGTCTTCAAGGCGACCCTGTTCCTGGTCGCCGGCATCGTGGCCCACGAGGCCCACACGCGGAAGCTCTCCGAGCTCGGCGGGCTCCGCCGTGACCTCCCCGTCGTCGCCGGTATCACGGCCATCGCCGCGCTCGGGATGGCCGGCGTCCCGCCGTTCAACGGCTTCTGGTCGAAGGAACTCCTCTTCGAGACGACCTACGTCGTCGCGAAGGCCAACGGCGGCCTGTTCTGGCTTTACCCCGCGGTCGCCGTCTTCGGGAGCGTGTTCACGTTCCTCTACTCCGTTCGTTTCCTGATGCTGTTCTTCGGCGACAGGCCGGCCGCGCTCGGCGACACCGACATCCACCGGCCGCCGCTGTCGATGCTGGCGCCGCCCGCGCTCCTCGCCGGTATCGCCATCGTCACGAGCCTGGTGCCGCAGGTGGCCATCGACATCATCGTCCAGTCGGCGACCGAGGCCAGCCTCCCCGTCGGTCTCGAGCCCCACGCGCTGAAGCTCTCCATCCCGAAGCTGTTCTCGTTCACGCCGTACCTGGGGATGAGCCTCCTCACGGTCGCGCTCGGCGCGGTGACGTACCCGTTCTACGATCAGTTGCACGCGGGCGTGCGCCGCGCTCGCGAGGTCCCGGTCACGAGCCCGAACTGGTACTACGACACCCTGACCGCCGGGGCCAACCCGGTGTCGCGCCGGCTCGCCATCGCGGTCCACGGCGGCGCCTTCCGCACCTACGCCGCCCCCTTCCTGCTGGGCACGTCCGTCCTCGCCCTCGCCGGGTACGCCGCCACCGACGCGGTCCCGGTCGACGGCATCGGTGCCGTCCCGTCCGCCCCCCTCGTGTTCGTGCTGGGCGTCGCCGTCGTGGGGGCGCTGGCCGTCGCGCGGGCCCCCTCGCACATCGCGGGCGTGCTCATGCTCTCCATCCTCGGGTTCATGGTGGCCATCGTCTACATCCTCGCGAACGCGCCCGACCTGGCGCTCACACAGCTCCTCATCGAGACGCTGGTGCTCGTTCTCTTCCTGCTCGTTCTGGACAAGCTCCCGGCGTACTACGGCGAGATCAGAACCCGCTCCCGTGCGGTCGCGGACGCCGCGCTCGCCTCGCTCGTCGGCTTCACCGTCTTCACGACGGTGCTGGTCGCCACGAGCGCCAGCCCCGACGACCCCATCTACGAGTTCCTCCTCGCCCGCGCGGGGGTCCCGGCCGAGCACGGGCCCTTCTTCGCCGATCATGGCGGCGGGAGCAACGTGGTCAACGTCATCCTCGTCGACTTCCGGGCGTTCGACACGCTCGGCGAGATCACCGTCGTCGCGATGGCCGCCCTCGCCGTGCTCACGCTCGTCGGGATGCGCGCGCGGACGGAGGCGGGCGCGAACGAGGCCGCCGAGAGGGCCCCGGCCCCGGACGGCGGGCGTCCGGACGCGGTCGTCGAGGCTGCCGACGCGTCCGGTGCCTCGGACGCCGGCGCGGACCACGACGCCACGGACGCCGAAGGAGGTGACGCGCGATGAGCGACCGGGAGCCGACCGTTATCGCGAAGACGGTCACCCGCATGGTCGTCCCCATCATCGCGGTGACGGCGGTCGCGCTGCTCGTCCAGGGGCACAACCTCCCGGGCGGCGGCTTCATCGCGGGCGTCCTCACCGCGACCGCGTTCGTCCTGCTGTACGTCATCTACGGGCTGGACACGGTCCGTCGGACGCTCGTGCTCCGCAGCGAGGGGTACGGGTTCCTGTCGGGTCCGACCGAGTCGTACGCCCGGGCGTTCGCGGGCGGCCTCGCCATCGCGGTCACCGCGGGCATCGCTGCGGTGGCCTTCGGCGTCCCCTTCCTCACCCAGGGCGTCGTCTTCGTCGAGGACATCCCCCTGTACGGCGAGCTGGAGTACGCCTCCGCGCTCGCGTTCGACCTCGGTGTCTACTTCGTCGTGGTCGGCTCGCTCCTGACGATCATCGCGGTGGTGGGCAAGGAATGACGACGACACGCTCCGATATGACGGAAACGGCCCGGATTTCCACCGTACTCGCCGGATATCAGACGAACGGGGAAGACATGCGTCGGACGCCGGACCCCTTCGGCCCGGTCGTGGAGGTGCTCGCCTGATGGCGGAGGTCACGCTCGCGCTGGCGCTAGGTCTCCTGTTCGCGCTCGGGACGTTCCTCGTACTGCGGCGCGACGTCGTCCGCGTCGTCTGGGGTGTGGCCATCATCTCGCAGGCGGCCAACCTCTACCTCGTGACGATGGGGTTCGGCCTGACGGGCGCCCCGGGGACGGACGTGCCCTTCCTGACCGGCGGCACGGAGGCGCCGTACGCCGACCCGCTGGTGCAGGCGCTGGTCCTGACCGCCATCGTCATCGGCTTCGGGACGACCGCCTTCGCGCTGGTCCTGACCTACCGCGTCTACGAGGAGAACGGCACCATCGACCTCTCGGACCTCGCCTCGAACCCCTTCGAGGGGCCCGAGGCGGCGGCCGCGGAGGTCCGCGCGGGCGACACGGACGGGACCGAATCGACGGTCCCCCCGACGTCCGACGAGACCGGAGGTGAGCAGTGATGGCGACGCCACAGGTGGTCATCGCGCCGCTGCTGGTCGCGCTCGGGACGGCCGTGCTCGCGCTGCTGACCCGGTGGGACACACGCGTCCAGCGCGCGACCTCCATCCTGGGCGCGGTGGCGTATCTGGGCGGCGTGGCGGCGCTGTTCCGCGCGGTCCGGCTGGACCCGGACAACCGGCTCGTCTACCAGGTCTCCGGCTGGGACGCTCCCTTCGGCATCACACTGGTCGCGGACCCGCTGTCGACGCTGCTGCTCGCGCTCGCGGCGGTCGTCTCGCTCGTCGCCGCCGTCTACAGCACCCGCGCCGTCGACCTCGAGGGCCAGCGGCTCTCCTACCACGCCCTCTACCACCTGATGGTCGTCGGCGTCACCGGAGCGCTCCTCACGGGCGACGTGTTCAACCTCTTCGTCTGGTTCGAGGTGATGCTGATGTCCTCGTACGTGCTGGTCGCGTTCGACAGCGGCCCGGCCAGCACCCGGGCGGCACTGCAGTACGCCGTCCTCAACCTGCTCGGAAGCGCGGTGATGCTGCTCGCCATCGGCGGCCTCTACGCCACGACGGGGACGCTCAACATGGCCGACATGGCCCGTCGCCTCGCGGAGCCGGCGGCCTACGGTATCGACCCGGCGCCGGTGCTGGGCATCTCCGCGGTCCTCCTCGTCGTCTTCCTGTTGAAGGCGGGCGTCGTCCCGTTCCAGTTCTGGGTCCCCGACGCCTACCGGGCCGCGCCCGCGCCCGTGACGGCCATGCTCGCTGGCGTGGTGAAGAAGGTCGGCGTCTACGCCGTACTCCGGCTCTACTTCACCGTCTTCGCCGCGGCCCCGGTCGCCGTCTCCCTGCCCGGCATCGAGGGCGGCCCGGAGCTGGGCGTCCTCGCCTTCTTCGGCCCCGTTCTCTTCCTGCTGGCCACCGCCAGCACCCTCCTCGGCGGCCTCGGGGCCATCGACCAGCCCGACCTGGAGGGGCTGCTGGCCTACTCCTCCATCGCCCAGATCGGCTTCATCCTGCTCCCGGTCGCCGTCGCCGCGACGGCCACCGACCCCGCCGTCCGGACGGTCGGGGTCGCGGCCGCACTGGTCTACAGCGTCAACCACGGTCTCGCGAAGTCGCTGCTCTACATGGCCGGCGGTGCCGTGGAGGACGCCGTCGGCTCCACCCGCCTCTCGGACCTGGGCGGCCTGACCGAGACGACGCCGGTCCTCTCGGGCGTGGTCCTCGTCGGCGCGCTCTCGCTGGTCGGCATCCCGCCGCTGACGGGCTTTTTCGCGAAGCTGCTCGTCTTCGACACGGCCGTCCGGGCCGGCGCCCCGCTCGCGCTGGGCGTCGCGCTCGCGGGCGCCGTCCTCACCATCGCCTACGCCACCCGGGTCTGGAACCGCGCCTTCTGGGGCGACCCGGGCCCGCGCGTCCAGGCGGCGGCTGCGGCCGCGCTCACGAGGGCCGGCTCCACCATGGAGGAGGCCGGGGACGCCGTCACGGACGGCGGTGCCGACCCCGGCGCGGCGCCGGAGGACGCATCGGCCGGCCACGGGGACGCACACGACCAGCACCACGGCGACCTCTCGGCCGCCGCGAGCATCGCCGACCCGCTCCTGGTCGGCTGCACGCTGGCACTGGCGGTCCTGCTGGTCGCGCTCGGGGTCGGCTTCGACCCGCTGTACACCGCCGCGACCGATGCCGCGTCCGCTGCCCTCGACACCGGGGCCTACGTCGACGCCGTCGACCCGACCACCGCCGGCGAGGCGCTGGCCGATGGCGGCGGTGGCGGCAGTGGCGGCGCGCACGACATCGAGACGCTGCGGTCGCTCCGGGGTGATGGCCGATGAGCCGTCGCTGGCCGTTCATCGGCGTCTCGCTGGCCGTGCTCTGGCTGTTCGTCCGCGGTGTGGACCCGACGCCGCTGCCCGGCGGGCTGGCGGTGCTCGCCGAGGAGTTCCTCGTCGGCCTGCTCGTCGGGTTCCCGACGGCCTTCGCCCTCCGGAACTTCTACCGGGACGACATCGCCGTCCGCCCCTCCGTCCGGGCCGTCCCGTACGCCGTCCTCTACGTCGCGGTGTTCCTCCGGGAACTCGTCACCGCCAACGTCGACGTGGCCTACCGCGTCCTCGCGCCGTCGATGCCGATCGACCCGGACGTAGTCGCGGTACCGCTCCGGGTCGAGTCCGACGCCGCCATCACCACCATCGCGAACTCCATCACGCTCACCCCCGGGACGCTCACCATGGACCACGACGCCACCACCAACACGCTGTACGTCCACGCGATCAACTGCCGGGACCACGAGTCCGTCGTCGCCCCCATCCGGACCTGGGAGGACTACGCGCTCGTCATCTTCGAGGACCGCGACCCCTCGACCCCGGTCCCCGAGCGCCCCCCGGAGCCCTCGGCGGACGGCGGGCAGCCCGACGGCGTCGCGGCGGTCGGAGGTGAGACGGATGGCGAGTAGTCCGTCGTTCCTGGACCCGGTGTTGCTGGGGGCGCTCGTCCTCTCGGCGGGTATCACACTGGTCGCGGCCTACCGGGTCATCGTCGGCCCGACCACCCCGGACCGCGTGGTCGGGCTGGACGTCATCGGGACGAACGTGGTCGCCATCGCCGCGCTCTACTCGATGCGGGCCGCGCACGGCCTGTTCGCGGACGTGGCACTCGTCCTCGCCATTATCGGCTTCATCAGCACTATCACCGTTGCTCGCTACGTCACGGAGGGGGACATCATCGAGTGATCCCGACCATGGCTGTACTCACCACCGCGCTCGTCCGCACGCTTGACCCCGTCGTCCTCGTTTCCGAGGGTGGCGGCGCCCCCACCGTCGGCCCCCTCAGAGGCGCCGTCGTGGCTCTGCTCGTCGTGGTCGGTGCCTTCTTCCTCGTCGTGGGGACCGTCGGCCTCGTCCGCCTGCCCACCGTCTACAACCGGATGCACGCCACCAGCAAGGCGACGACGCTCGGCGCCTCCTCCATCCTCCTCGCGGCCACGGCCTACTTCGGCCCCCGGGGCGCCGGCCTCGTCTCGCTGGTGGGCATCGTCTTCCTGTTCGTCACCGCGCCGACCGGCGCGCACATGATCAGCCGGGCCGCACAGCGTATGGGCGTCGACTTCGAGCCCGGGGTCACCTGGCCCGGCGGCGAGGGCGTCGACGACCCGACGGCGGGCGAGGACGCTGACGCTGACGCGGACTGACGCCGGTCACCTCCCCCTGCCGGCTCAGTACCAGGTCCCGCCCGCGTCGACGCCGATCTCCTGGGCCGTGACGTGCCGTCCTCGTTCGCTGGCCAGGTACGCCACCTGCTCGGCCACCTCCGCAGCGTCCATCAGGAAATCCGGGAGTGCGAAGTCGTCGGTGCCGAGGTCGACCGGTTCGGCACGTTCCACGTCCGCGATCTCCGCCTGCTTCGCCGCCACCTCCTCGAGGCGTGGCCCCTGGATGGGACCGGGCAGGACCGTGTTCACCGTGACGCCGTCACGACCCAGTTCGTAGGCCAGCGTCCGCGTCATCCCGATCAGCGCCATCTTCGAGGCCGCGTACGCCAGGCGGTTCGGGTAGGGGCGCTTCCCGCCGATCGAGCCGATGTTGACGACGCTCCCCCGGTCGGACTCGCGGAGGTGTCGCTCGGCGTGCTTCGCACAGAGGAACGGGCCGACGACGTTGACCTCCTGCGTGTAGCGGAACTCGTCGGCGTCGACGCGGTGGACCGGGTCGACCGGACCCCCGATGCCGGCGTTGTTGACCAGGCAGTCCAGCCCCCCGAACTCGTCGACCGTCGCCTCGACGACTGCCGCCACGTCGTCCTCGTCGGTCACGTCCGTCTCGACCGCGACCGCCTCGCCGCCCGCCTCGGCGACCATGTCGGCGGTCTCCTCGATCGCGTCTCTGCTCCGGGCCGCACAGACGACGCTCGCGCCGTAGCCGCCGAACGTCCTGGCAATCCCCCGGCCGATACCCTGCGAAGCGCCCGTCACGAGCGCGGTGGTGTCTCCCAGCACGCCCACCCCGTCGCTCGCTCGGCTGTTAAGCGTTCATCCCGGCTACGACCCCGGTTCACGTGCCGACCCGGTCCGGTAGCACGAACGATTTTCAGTCTCCGGACCCATGTTCTATCGAGGCATGTTACGGGGTGGGTGGAACGAGCGTGGGCTGTCGCCGGTGACCGGCGCGGCGCTGATGGTCGTGGTTCTCGTCCTCCTCGGGGTCGTCAGCAGCGGCCTGATATTCGGGCTCGCCGAGGAGGAGCCCTCCCCGCCGTCGGCCTCGCTGGAGATGGTGCCGGTCGACGGCAGCAACCAGTACGACATCCGCCACCAGTCGGGCAACCCCATCGACGGCGACGAGGTCACCATCCAGGGGGTCAGCGACCCGGACGCGCTGGATGGCCGGACGCTGACCGCGGGCGACAGCGTCCGGGTCCTTCCGACCGATTCGGAGGTCGCCCTCGTCTGGGACAGCGGCGAGGACTCCTCGTACGTTCTCGCCGAGTTCGACTCGGTTCTCTCGACGAGCGACTCGCTCATCGGCGGGAGCATCAACGCCCGGGTCGACGGCCAGCTTCAGGTCATCAACGGCGACGGCGGGACGCTGGAGCCGTTCTCGAACACGGGGCAGATCAAGGCCCTCGGCCCGGCGACGACGGACCTCGACGGGGACGGGCTCGTCGAGGCGCCGTATCTCGACGCCAACGGCGTGCTGAAGCTCATCGACGGCGAGGGCGAGCGCTCGACGCTCGCCACCGACGCCGACCTGAACGGGGGTCAGATACGCACCCAGAAGACCCGGCTAGCCGTGGCGACCTGGAACGGGACGGGTCCGGACGTCCTGTTCACCGGCGACACGGACACCATTTACCGGGTGAGTCCGGGCGGGTCACCGACCGAAGTCGCCACCCCCGACAACGGGGTCAACGCGGTCGTCGACGCCGGCGATATGGACGGTGATGGCGATACCGAACTCGTCTTCGCCGACGGGAGCCAGGAGATCCGCTACCTCGACAACGACGGGAGCACCACGGGCGTGACGGCCGGCTCGAACAACGGTATCGGCGCCGGGTCGCTGGTCGACTACGACGGCGACGGCGTCCAGCGCGTGGCCATCGTCGACGGCGGGAACAACATCAAACTCGTCGGCTCCCCGGGCGGCGAGAGCGACGTCCTCATCGACGACACGCGGGTGGCCGGCGTGAACGCCCCGCAGGCCAGGAAGTCGCCGCTCACCGTCGCCGACATCGATGGCGACGGCGGGAACGAGATCGTCTACCTCGGCGACGACAACGGGAAGGTGAAGTACCTCGACGGGGTCGACGAGCACTTCGACAGCGGCGGCACCGACGACATCACCGTCGAGTTCCTCACCGACGACACCGGGTCAAAGATCGACGGGTCCGACGTGACCGGGTTGACCTCCTGAGCCCTGCGGGCCGTCCCGCCCTCCGGAGGTCCCCTCACGTAACCGCCACGTGCCGGCTATATTTACTAAAGAAGTGAGATATTTGGGTTGTACCATCATTAATTCGTACGAAGATTCAGCAACGAATATATCACCTCCCATGGCTGCTTCACTCCCCGTCCAGCTCGTCCGCCAGCTCCACCGCGATACGGAGCCCGAGTTCGTCCTTCGGGCCGACGAACTCCTCGACGCGCTCCCCGCGGACGAACAGCGTGCGGGTCTCCGCCTCGCCGAGGACGGACGCGTCGTTCCCGACGACGAATGACAGTCCCGCCCGCTCCAGCGTCTCGCGGGCCTTCTCCACCAGCGCGTCGTCGTCGCCGCTCGTCTCCAGCTTGAACCCGACGACGGCGAGGTCGGGGTGCTCCTCGCGGACCGTGTCGATGAGCTTCGGCGTCGGCTCCAGCTCCAGCGTCAGCTCCTGCCCCGAGCGGATCTTCTCGTCGCTGGCCGCGACGGTGTAGTCGGAGACGGCGGCCGCACTCACCAGCGCGTCGGCGTCGTCCGCGTGAGCACGGACGGCGTCGAGCATCTCGGCGGCGCTCTCGACCTGCTCGACGGTCGCGTACGAGACGTCCGCGCCGTCGTGGACGAGCGTCACGTCCGCGCCGCGCGCGTAGCACGCTCGCGCGACCGCCCGGCCCGTCCGCCCGGAGGCGCGGTTCGTGATCGTGCGCACGGGGTCGATGCGCTCGCTGGTCGCACCGCTCGTGATGACGACGTGCCGGCCGCCGAGCGGGTCCGGACCGACCGCGCGGGCGGTCTCGGTCACGATATCCGCCTCGGCGGCGATCTTCGCCTTCCCCTCCTCGACCCGCGGGTCGACGAATTCGATGCCCCACCCCTCTAGCCGGTCGAGCGACGCGAGGACCCCGGGGTGGTCGTACATCGGCTCGTGCATCGCCGGCGCGACGACCACGGGCACGTCCGCGCCCAGCGCGACCGTCGCGCAGGTCGTGACGGGCGTGTCGTCGACGGCGGCGGCGATCTTCCCGACCGTGTTCGCCGTCGCGGGTGCCACCAGCAGCACGTCCGCCCAGCCGTCGCGGCCGCACAGCTCGACGTGCTCGACGGCGCCCGTGATCTCCGTGACGGCGTCGTTCCCGGTGGCGAACTCCAGCGCCCACGGGTGGATGATGCCCGTCGCGGCGTCGGTGGTGACCGCCCGCACCTGCGCGCCGTGGCGTCGCAACTCGTGTGCCAGCTCGACCGTCTTCACCGCCGCGATGGAGCCCGACACCCCCAGCGCGACGTTCACGCCCTCCAGCATGGCCCGGCGTTCGCCCCTCGGGGTATTGAGTCCCCCGCCCGCTCCCCGCTACTCCCCGGCGTCCGTCGCCGACTCGTCGGCCTCGTTCCCCTCTCGTGCGCGCTTCGCCACCACGCTCGGGTGCATCGTCGGTCCGTCCGGGTGCGGCTCGGCGAACGCCTCGCGCATCCGGTCGATGGCGACCTGCTCGCGGCGCTCCCACTCCGACGCGGGGATCTCCTCGCAGCCCGGCGGCACCTCGCGGCCACGCTCCGTGAAGTACCCCTCGGGGGCGACCCAGTCCTGGTAGAACGGACGGTCGCTGTCCTCGATGATGGCGAGCCCGGCCTCGGCCCCGTGGCCCGCACAGACCGCGGCCTGGTGGGACTTCGCCGCCAGCCGGCCGGCCGCGTAGAGCCCGTCGACGGCCGTCCGGCCGCAGTCGTCCGTATCGACGTAGGTCTTCGAGCCCCGCTCGAGCAGCGCGGCCCCGCTCCCCTCGAGATACGAGGCGTCGCTCCAGGAGGCGGCCACGACGAATGGGGCCGTCAGCACCGTCTCCCCGTCCGCACCCTCGACGCGGACCGCGTGTGCCTCGTCATCCCCGCCGGCGTCGAGGTCCGTCACGCGCCCGCTGAGGAACGCGGCGCCGCTCTCCCCGGCCTGTTCGGCCAGCAGGTCGAGAAAGCGCTGTGCGTTCACGCCCGCCGGGAAGCCGGGGACGTTCTCTAAGTGCGCGTTCCGTCGGAGGATGGACTCGCCGTCGTCAACGACAAGCGTCTCCAGCCCGGCGCGTGCGGTGAACGTGGCCGCCGTCAGCCCCGCGACGCCGCCGCCCGCGATCAGCACGTCGGGTGCGAGGGTCGAATCGGCGCCCGTCCCGGCCGCATCGTCAGCATCGTCCATGCTCGACCCTCGGCTACGGGGTGACAGGAACCTGCCGGTTCCGACCGACCGCACCGGGTCGGGCGCGGAACCCTTACGGCCGCGCGGGCCGATCCGGGCACGTGGACACCGTCGAGGTCAGCACCGTCGTCTACATCCCGCCCGCGGAGGCGCACGACTTCCTGGTTGACTTCCCGGGGTATGCCCGCTACTCGGAGTACCTGGACCGGGTGGACCAGCACGGCGACGGCGGTCCCGACACCGAGTACGACCTCCACTTCTCCTGGTGGAAGCTGACCTACACGGCCCGGTCACGGGTGGTCGACGTCGAGCCACCGACCCGGCTCGACTGGACGGTGATCAAGGACCTCGACGCGCGGGGCCGCTGGCTGGTCGAGGACGTGACCGAGAGCGAGGCGCCGCCCGAACGGGACCACGCCAGCCGCGTCCGGCTGCAGATCCAGTTCTTCCCGGACTCGGCCGACGAGGACGCCGTCGACCTCCCGCGGTTCGTCTCGCTCGACTGGGTCGTCGAGAAGGTGAAACCCCTCGTCCAGTCGGAGGCCGAGCAGGTCGTCCGGCGAATCGTCACGGACCTGGAGGGAGAGTCACGGGATGTCGACCTGGAGATCCACGCCACGCCCAGCTCCGTCTGAGCGAAGCCGCGAGCGCCGCCGGGATGAGGCTCCACGGCGCGAGAACCGGCGGAAGGGTCTTCGGCGCCGACACCCGACTTCGAGATATGGTACCCAGCGACGCGGCGGTCGACGCCGAGAGCGAGGAGGTTCGCGTCTGGCCCGTTGAGCGGACCTGCTCCGATTTCCTGTTACCTATAGTGGATACGGTTCAGAGAGTACCTATGAGCGAACCCTCGTTAAACGGCCAAGTGGACGCGATTCTCACCAGTTTGTATACCCACTTTCTCCTTCTGGTTGGCCTGAGCTACGAATTTCCGAACATACAAGCCTGATGTTGCCCAGGAAGTCAGCTATGCCTCTCCGTGTCTGGGGAAAGACATTCATAGTGGGTTTGTTGATGGGGGCCGCTGACGGTGTCCCTGGTATTTCAGGGGGCACTATTGCCCTTATCGCCGGAGTCTATGAGCGTCTTATATCAGCAATCACCGCCGTCACGCCCGGTCGTGTTCTCGCTGGCTTAGTTGCCCTTACCCCGCTCGACGGCGGGGTTTCGCTCGAACGTGCTAGAGCTGTTATCGAAGATATTGATGGCTGGTTTCTCATTACACTCGTCGCAGGCGTGGTCATTGCAGTCGTACTGGTCGGCCAAGCTGTTGAGTGGGCCGACAAACGGTATCCTGTCCTCATGTTCGGCCTCTTCTTCGGGTTGATTGGCGCATCGGCAGTCATCCTCCTCCGGGAAGTAGCCATTCGCACCGTCCCGGAAGCGGTTGCTGCCATCGTAGGTGTAATTGTGGCATTCCTAGCCTCGGGATTCTCGGAAACACTCCTTTCTGGAAACGGATATGCTGTGATATTTATCGCAGGGGCTGTCGCTGTTAGCGCCATGATTCTTCCCGGCCTCTCTGGATCGCTCCTACTTGTGATCCTCGGGCAATACACCTACATGTACGGCCGCTTAGGCACATTCATCGACGCAGTGACCGCACTGCTGTCGGGCGGTTCTTTCTCGCGGGTGACAACTTCTGGTGTGGATGTAGCCACGTTCGTCCTTGGCGGTATCGTGGGCTTGTTGACGATCGCCCGCCTCATCCGGAAAGCAATCAGAACTAATCGGGACGTGACTTTCGCTTTCCTAGTCGCGCTCGTAGTAGGGGCACTCCGGGCGCCGATAGCCACACTCAACGACGCCTCGGAGTACCCGTCGGTTGTTTGGAACTGGCCGACAGTTCAGGCCTTTGTTGGCACCGCACTCATCGGTGTACTCGTCGTTTCCATCCTTGACTGGTATGCTGTTGAAATTGATCTCGATTCGGTTTGAGAACTGTTAGTAGTGCTGAAGGCGCAGGGCAGGCAAAGTTGCTCCTCCCGGTCCTGCACGCCGACGGTCTCCAGCGCGCCGTAGTCGCCGCAGCGGTCACGCCTCGCGTGGAAGGAGTCGCGTTGGGCGCCGCCGGAGTTGTGGGTACCGGCGCTCACGCGCTGACACCTCCTGACGATACTGCATGTTAAGGACTGACCGCAGAGAAGGAAGTCCGGCTATTGCGCGCGTGACGTTACTCGTCCGGCGTCTCGTAATCGCCGCCGTATCTCATGAAAAAGTAGGCCAGTCCGAGCGTCGACAGCATCCCGAAGACGGTGGCGACCCCCAGCGTCTTCGCCGAGTCCGGAATCTCCGGCGGGCCGCCGGACTGCTCCGGCGTCGGCGAGGAGCCGTCCTCGTTGACGACGACCTTGCCGGCCATTCCGGGCTTGTGCGGGAAGCAGACGTACTGGTACTCGCCTTTCGTCTCGAACGTGTGTTCGTAGGAGTGGCCCGTGTTGTACGTCTGGTTCTCCGCTCCCTCGGTGCCCTCCCAGTTCGCGCCATCAGGCTGGGACTCCACGACGATGTTGTGGTTGTCCGAGTCCCACTCCCACTTGACCGTCTCGCCGGCTGCGACGTAGACGGTGGCGGGCTCGAAGACGAGGTCGCCGCCGGGGCCGACCGTGACGGTCGCGGCCTGGGCCGCTGCGCTCCCGCCCGTGACCGCCACGCCGCCCGCGGCCGCTGCGCCGCCGGTCGCCGCGCGGAGGAAGTCGCGACGGCTCACACGCCCGGCGGACGAGTCGTGTCCTGACATGCCCGGGCCTAGCTACCACTCTCCCCTGAATATATCGGTTCGAGGCGCGGGCGGCCACGGGTCCGGCCGGGCCGTGCTCGTCCGGGTCGCCGCCGGCCGGGGCACGACGGGCCCGGGCGGACGACGGGCCCGGCTGATTACCGGTCGGTCGGGACGTTGCGCTCGTCGAACGGCGGGCGGCCCTCCGGGACCGTCACCATCCGGACGGCCGCGACCGGCTGGACGCGGACGTTCTCCCCGGGCGCGACACGCCCCACCGCCCGGCCGTCGGCCAGCAGCTCGACGGGCGCCTCGTCGCGCTCGACCCGGAGGACGACCCCGTCGTCGGCCAGTACCCAGTGGTCGCTGTCCGTCGCGAACGGCGAGATGGGGACGACGCTGACCGTCCCCGTCCCGGCCTCGAGCACGGGCCCCCCGGCGGCCCGCGCGTAGTCCGGGCTCCCGGCCGGCGTCGCGACGACGACGCCGTCCGCCCGGAACTGGCGCACGGTGGCCGGGCCCGACCGGACGGTGTACTCGGAGATGCGGGCAGTTTCCTCCGTGACGAGCGTCAGGTCGAACAGTGCCCTGGCGTCGCCGGGCGCGCTCGCCTCCAGGACGGGGTGCTCGACGACCTCGAACTCGTCGGCGACCAGCGACCCCACGCCCCGCTCGGCGGCCCCCGTCGGCACCGCCCCGACTCCCGACACGGGTCCGATCGGCAGCACCGCCGCGGAGACGCCGTGGCGGACCAGCGACAGCAGCGCCGGCTCCCCGACCGCCGCGATGGCGTCCACGCTGCTGTCCCCGGCCATCGCGCGGGCGCCCCCCTCGACCGTGTCCAGGCCGGCCCGCTCGGCGGCTCCCAGCACCGCCCGGGCCCCCTCGCCCTCGCCGACCACGCCGAACCGTCGGAGGACCCCCTCGTCGCTCATGTCGGGAACCGTCGGCGGGCGGCGACATAAGCCCCCGGAAAGGGTCCGTCGCCGGATCTGCTGGTGCCCGGCCGAGCAGGGCGGTGGTTATCGACTACGGAGTTGTTGGATAATGACCGATATATCGAAGGAAGTGGAGTCGTTACCGACGTACTCAGATGATAGACGACCAGACGGGCTTGATGATGAAGAAAAGCGTCTGGAAACTGATGTACAGCAGCGCGAGGAACGAGGCGGCGATGGCGCCCTTGGGCCGCTCGATGTCGATCTCGCGGCGGGCTTCGACCTTCCGGGACTCGAACTCGAACAGGTCCGTGAGGAACAGCCCCAGCACGAGGATGGAGAACACCAGCCCGCCGTGGTGGTGGACCGTCATGTAGTAGAACGCCCCGACCAGCAGCAGGAAGTTGGTCCCGACGCGGAGCGGGTGTCGTGCGACGCCGTCCGGTCCCTCGGACGCGGCACCGCGCTTGATGCGCTCGTACTCCAGCGCCCGCGCCCCGATGTTGACCACGAGCAGCGCCAGCAGGACGTACTCGATGTACGGCCCCAGATAGGTGTCCACGGGACCGAAGAGGTTGACGAGTGGCTCGGCCATACCCCACGTTCAGTCGTATGTGCGTTTCAAACTTTCCAATCCCTGCCCGCCTCGACCACTCAGATCCGGCCTGGTCCCCCGGTACGTCGCCGCTCACCGCAGCGGCGGGAACGTCTCGGGCCAGTCGCCGGTCACGCGCAGCCCCTCCGCGAGGTCCTGCTCGGCCGCGTCCGCGGCGATGTCGACGGGGTCGCGGTGGGGGAGTTCGCGGTCCGCCCGGGCCAGGTCCACGACGAGTGCCGTCAGCAGGACCGCGGACTCCCGCAGGTCGCGCGACTCCAGCTTGTCCAGCGTGTCCGCGGCCGTGTGCCCCCAGCCCCGGCCGCGACCCTCCGTCTCCGCGTGGACGTGTGTCCCCGGGATCCCGTGCGTGACGTACGGCCAATGGTCGCTGTGCGGCCCCAGCTCCGGGTTCACGCGTACGGGGTGGTCGAACCGGTCGGCGACGCGCTCGAACGCCGCGCGCAGCGCCGGGAAGCCGTGCGTGTACGCCGCCAGCGTCCGTCCCCGGACGACGCCGTCGTTGTTGACGACCGCGCGGACGGTCGTGGGGTCGACGCGGTCCGCGTGGTGGTGCGAGCCCAGCAGTCCGACCTCCTCGGCGCCGAAGCAGACGAACTCGACGCGGGTCTCCAGGTCGGCCTCGCGGGTGGCCAGCGCCCGCGCCAGCTCGACGACGACCGCCGTTCCAGCGCCGTTGTCCATCGCGCCCTTCGCGATGTCGTGCGCGTCGACGTGGCTCGTGACGAGCAGGCGCTCCTCGGTGTCCGGCCCGAGTTCCGCGTGGACGTTCTGCGAGGTGGCGTCGCCCGCCTCGCAGTCGACCCGGACGGTCACCTCGTCGTCGGCCGCGCGCCGGGCCAGCCGCGCGCCGACCTCCTTCGAGACGCCGACCGCCGGCATGTCGCCGATGGGCGCCTCGGGCGTCCCGACGCTCCCGGTGGGCGCGAGCCCCCCCTCGACGTGGTTGCGAAAGAGGAACGCGACCGCACCGTCCTCGAAGTCCTCGGGGAGCCCGTGGCCCAGGTCCAGGAGGGCGCCCGACGCCTCGCCAGACGGCGACCGGGGGAGCGCGATCACCTCGTGGCCCTCGTGGGTCGTGTCGGGCGTCTCGACGGCGCTCGTCCCCCGTGTCCAGCCCTGGATGTCGAACTCCTCCAAGCGTGCGTTCCGCGCGTGCTCGGCCAGCGCGTCGCGGGTGGCCTCGGCCGCGCGGCGCTCCCCGTCGCTCCCGGCCATCCGGTTCCCGAGGTCCACGAGCCGTTCGAGGTGTGCCCAGCCCGCGTCGCTGACGAACGTCTCCCCGATCCAGTCGGTGGGGCCGTCGTACTCCATGTCCGACGGCCGGGCGGCACCCGTTTCACCGTTACGGCGCGTCGCCGGCCCGGGGGCCAGTGACCCGGCGGTCCGCCCCGGGAACGCGCAAGCGTTTAGTCCGGCCCCGGATTGCGGTTGTGCATGCGCGAGGTACTCGCGGAGTGGCGGCCGGTCGTCGACGAGACCATCGAGGAGCTGCTCCCCCGCGGGATCGACGAGGGCTACCTCACCGACTACTTCGGCCCCGCCGCCTACCAGTACGACCCCGAGGCCGTCCAGCGGGCGCTCGCGGATCCCATCTGGAACCTGCTCGACCGGGGCGGCAAGCGCTGGCGGGCCGTCCTCTTACTCGTGCTCGTCGACGGCTTCGGCGAGGCTCCGGAGGAGTACCTCCAGTATGCCTGCATCCCCGAGATCCTCCACAACGGCACCATCATCGTCGACGACGTGGAAGACGGCGCCACGATGCGCCGCGGCGAGCCCGCGCTCCACCACGAGTTCGGCGTCGACGTCGCCCTGAACGCCGGCAATGCGATGTACTTCCTCCCGCTGAAGGTCATCACCCGGAACCCCGCGGACCTGGACGCCGAGACGCGACTCGCGGCCTACGAGATGCTGATGCACGAGCTCAACCGGACCCACCTCGGCCAGGGGATGGACATCCGCTGGCACAACGCCCGCGACGTGACCCTCTCCGAGGACGAGTACCTCGAGATGTCGGCGTGCAAGACGGGCGCCCTGGGGCGCATCGTCGCCCGGCTGGCCGCCATCGTCACCGACAACCGGGCCGACGAACTCCACGTGGCCCGCTTCGCCGAGTCGATGAGCGTCGCCTTCCAGATCGCGGACGACATCCTCGACATCGAGCACGCGATGGAGGCCGGCGGCGACTTCGGCAAGGGCGTCGGCAACGACATCCGCGAGGGGAAGAAGACCCTCCCCGTCATCCACGCCGTCGGCGACGCCGACGACGCCGACGCCGAACGGCTCGTCGATGTCCTGTGGGCCGACGAGAACACGGACGACGAGGTCCGCGAGGCGATCAGGGTGCTCCAGTCGACGGGCAGCGTCGACTACGCCCGCGACCGGGCTCGGGCCCTCGCCGCGGACGCCCGATCCCACCTCGACGAGGCGGACCTCGAACCGGGTCCCGCCGAGCAGCTCGCCGACTTCACCCGGTTCGTCGTCGAGCGCGACGTGTGATACGTCGAGGACAACCGGATAAATCTGAAGAGTGGTCTATTACTGCAGAACACGGGATGTAGCGGAAAAGTACGCAAGAACGGTCGATTACGCCGGCCGGCGCGTCGGTCCGGGTGCGTCGTGCGTCGGGTCAGCTCTCCGGTTCACCCTCGTAGGCGCGGCGGGCCTCCCGTACCGCCGGGA
This sequence comes from Halobacteriales archaeon QS_4_70_19, assembly GCA_003020985.1. Lineage (GTDB taxonomy): Archaea > Halobacteriota > Halobacteria > Halobacteriales > Haloarculaceae > Haloglomus. The sequence continues at coordinate 39,400 of PXRM01000027.1, forward strand.
TGACGACCCAGAAGGTGAGCGCGCCCAGGATGGCGAACCAGAACAGGATGTCCTTCAGCAGGAGCGCGATGGTGTCGTAGAACGTCGCCGCGGTCGGCTCGGCGCCGATGAGCTGGGTGCCCTCGAAGCTTGGCGTGGTGTACCAGCCGGCCAGTGTCATCCAGCCGAGCCCCGCCGTCACGAGGATGCCAAAGCCCTTGGCGAACTCGTCTGCCATACTCGCGCTTAGCTCTCGCCGTCTTTAGGGTTTCCCATTCCCGCCGTTCGGAACCGCGTGGAGAACGCGTAGACCGCGGCCCCGGCCGCGATACTCAGCAGCCCCGCGACCGCCAGCACCACGTTCACCTCGCCCAGGTCCCGGCTCGCTCGCCCCGTCGCGCTGTCCAGCAGGATGAACCCCGCGAGCACCGCTACCACCGCGAACAGCGTCGAGAAGACCGTGATACGCTTGTACAGCGCGAGCGGCACCACCACGTCCCGACCGCCCGCCCCCTCGGGTTCGACCTCGGCCTTCGAGAGCGAGGGCCCCTCCTCGGGCTCCCGGTCGGGCGCGTGCTCGGGTGCCGGCTCCCCCGCCGCGTCCTCGCTGTCCGTCATCGGCCATGGTACGGACGGAACGCACTTGAGCGTTGAGAGTCCTGCCGGTGGCGCGGAGAACGGGCGTGTCGACGAGGCGTCGGGAGAACGGGAGTGCGAACCGGCGGTGGCGCCGCGTGGCGCCGCGGGACCGGGTTACTTCGGCGGCCGCAGCCGGTAGTAGCGCCGGTTGAGCTCGAACATGTACCCCTCGCGCATGGACTTCAACACCGCGTAGGTGAGGAAGCCGCCGACGAACGGCAGCAGGAACGTCAGGTCGAACAGCAGGTGCGAGTCCATCGGGACGAGGTTCTTGACCGACAGCGCGCTGATCGTGGCGGCGAAGATGACGCCGAAGACGCCGACGGCAGCCCAGAACGGCTGCTCGACGGGCCGTCGTGCGGCCCCCTTGTTCAGGAACGGCACGATGGCGATGAAGCCGACGACGACCAGGTTGGCGACGACGCCGTACGTCCGGTCGGCCATCAGCTTCTTCCCGCCCAGCAGCGACAGCTCGGGGTTCAGCGGCCCGAGCTTGAGCAGGCCGAACGACCAGTAGAGGTACCAGTCCGGCAGGATGACCGCCGGGGTCTGGGACGGGTTCGCCGGTGCCCCGATGTGGGGCGGGAGCGCCGCCGACAGAAAGATGATCATCCCGGTGAAGAAGCTCGTCAGCGCCAGGTTCCGGATCATCTCGTGGGGCCAGACCGGGAACGCGAGCACGTCGCGCTCGACGTAGTCGCTCTCGGTCCGGAGGTCCTGGTCTTCGCGGCGGGCCCGCTCGAAGTACTCGTAGGTCAGCTGCGAGAGCCCCTGCGTGCGCTCCTTGCGCTCGCTCCAGGTGGGCGTCTCGTCGTCCGGTGCGACGATGCCGCTGCCGTCGGCGGCAGCCTCCTGCCCCCCGTCGGTCGCGGTCTCATGTCCGTCCGTGGTGGTGTCGTTCTCGCTCATTGTGTTAGTGTGGCTCCGCGATACCCTGCATCCAGACGATGCCGACGTGGATGGCGATCAGCGCCGTCGTGATGAACGGCAGGAAGAACACGTGCAGGATGTACATCCGCTGCAGCGTGGACTGGCTCAGGGTGAACCCGCCGAACAGCAGCTGGGCCACCCACTCACCCGCCAGCGGCACTGATAACGCCATCTCGACCCCGATCTGGCCGGCCCAGAAGGCCAGCTGGTCCCACGGGAGCAGGTAGCCCGTGTATCCGAAGACCATCGTCAGCGAGATGAGCACGATGCCGATGATCCAGTTCAGCTCGCGGGGTTCCTTGTACGCGCCCGTGAAGTAGACGCGCAGCATGTGGAGGAACACCGCCGCCACCATCACCTGCGCCGACCAGCGGTGGAGGCTCCGCAGGAAGAAGCCGAACCGCAGGTCGGTCATGATGAAGGTGATCGAGTTGTACGCGGCGCTCGGGTCCCCCGTGGTGGCCGGCGAGTAGTAGAAGCCCAGCAGCGCTCCCGATATCGCGGCGACGACGTAGGCGATGGTACTGAAACTCCCCAGCGCGTACAGCGGGTACCAGTACCAGAACTTGTTGTCCAGGTTGTACTGTTCCGTGTGGCTCTTCGGCATCTGCATGTTGATCTTGTAGTACAGATCCTCGAGCAGTTCGAGGTAATCAACGATGCGCAGCCGCTTGTCGAGCCACATCAGCGTCGTGAGGTAGACCGTCTCGACCGGAGTCAGGTCCCGCTCCTTCATCCAGCCCTCGTGGTCGTGCTCGTCCTTGCGTTCCAGACTCATGTTGTGTTCCCGTGGTGTTCCCGTCTCCCGGTTCCGCGGTGGCCGTGTGATCGGTCGTTAGGCCCGATTCGACTTATAACCGTGGTTCGCCGGTGCGACGCTACTCCGGCCGCGGCAGGGCGACGAACGACTTCCTGATGATGCTGAAGGGGTCGTACACCGACTGGTGGCACTGGCAGTAGACGCCGTCCTCGCCGCCGAACTTGGCGCTGCCCTCGTAGGCCTTGAACGCCGGCACGCAGCAGAAGTGCGTGCACTTGTCGACCCACGCCATGAAGCCGTCCTCCGTGGTGGAGGCGCGCAGCCAGTCACCGTCGATGTCCTCCGGCGGGTTCTTCCGCATCTCGATGATCTTCGGTGACCGGAGCACCTGCACCGGGATCGTGGAGGACGGCTCGACGTCCTCGGAGCGCCACTTCGCCATCGCGGGCTTGCCCAGCCCGGCCCGGCCGATGCCGCCGTTCCACTCGCGGAAGTCGTCGAACAGGTCGGCCGTGATGGGGTCGCCCGGCTCCACCTCCTCGGCCTGCCAGTCGTACGGCGGCGAGGCGGCCGCCTTGAACACGTTGTTCTGGTCGGCGTTCGGGTCGATGCCCGGGTACGTCTGGACGCCACAGTACTGGAACGCCGCCGAGCTGTACGTGGAGCCGCCGAGCTCCATCTTCGCGACGCCGTCCTCGACGGTGTCGGGCCAGACGCCGACGAGCTCGCCGGCGTCGCTCTTTCGGACCGGAACCTGCGGCATCCCGCGCGGGGCGGGCCCGTCCGTGTTCTCGATGGCGAAGTACTGCGTGATTCCGCCACCGGCCCCGGACGAGGACGTCGCGGTGTTGACCGCGACCGCGGAGCCGGTACCGATTCCGGCCAGCGTCGCGCTCCCGACGACGCCCTTGACGAACCGCCGTCGACCGCTCTCCGGCGGGTACTTGTCGTCTGCGCTCATTATTTCTTGTAGTAGGGGTAGACCGCGCGCTTCACCGAGTCCCAGGCGTCGGGTATCGAGTCAGTTCCGTACATGTCCTCCTCGCGGATGTAGAGATCCTCCCACTTCCGCCGGCGCTTCTTGACGATCATCACGTCCGGGAGGAACTCCTTCCGGTACAGCAGCAGAATAAAGGCGAGGTCGATGAAGATGACCGCGAGCATCCCGCCGAGGAACATGTTGCCGAACCCCGAGACGGCCCAGCCCGCCACCAGCCCGTAGGTGAACAGGCCGACGAAGACGACCTCCACGACCGTCAGGAGGACGATGCCGATGAGGGCCGCCGTCGACTCGCTCGGGGGTTCGTACCGGTGGATCGCGCCGTAGGTGTTGTTGCCGGAGCTCACGTGTCAGTCACCTCCGCTCGCGTGCGGGCTCTCGCCGTACTTGAGCAGGAAGAACGTGAACATCAGCGACACGAAGATCGCGAGGATCGTCGCGATGCCCACGAAGTGGGCCTGGATGGGGACACCCATGTGCTCGGGGTCGGCCTCCTTCCCCCCGCCGCCACTGGAGGGGGCCTCCCCGCTATCGTTGACGACGACCTTGCCGGCCATCGACGGCGCGTGGGGGAAGCACTGGTACTCGTACGTGCCCTTCGTCTCGAAGGTGAACTCGTACTCGTGGCCGGTGTCGTACGTCTTCGACTTGTCGCCCTCGGTGCCCTCCCAGCTCTCACCGTCCGGCTGGTTCAGGACCTGGATGTTGTGCCTGTCCGAGTCCCAGACCCACTTGACGGTGTCACCGGGTTTGACGTACACCTCGGCCGGCTCGAAGACGAAGTCGCCGCCGGGGCCGACTGTGACCTCGGCAGCCTGGGCGCTGGCCGTGCCCGCGGTGCTGGCGGTGGCCGCCGCGGCGACGGCCGTCGCCCCCGCGCCGGTCCGCAGAAACTCCCGTCTGTTCATAGACGTCCGGATGTCGGGCTTACGCTCGTATAAACTCACCGAACGCGGCGGCAGCGGTCGGCTCGCGGGGATTCGGTTTCGCCGGAGCGGTCGCCCAGCAGGCGCGCCCGATCCTCCCGGTCTCGACCGGTGGTGCACTCCCTGCGTGGGCACCCCTCAGGCCGGCGTCTCGCCGTCGTCCTCGTCGGGGTCGGCCAGCTCCGGGTGTTCCTCCACCAGGTCGTCCATGAACTCGGGGCGGTCCTCGGCGTTGACGCCGATGGCCCGGAGCCGGTTGCGGTACTCCTCGGCGCGGAACTTGTCCGAGAGCCGGGCGTTCGCCACCGTGAGAAAGAGGATGAACGCGATGACGAGAAAGCCCAGACCGACGATGATGAGCAGCGGGCCCGAGTCCCCGCCCGCGAACAGGCCACCGCCCAGCAGGACCAGGCCGGCGAGTACCTGCACCCCGGCGATGATCTGGAGCATCAGGTTCCCCTGCTCGCCGCTCCCCTCCGGCACCTCCATCGGGTCGGGCAGCAGGTCGCCGTCCGGCATCTCCGAGGGCTCGTACTCCGTCATCGAGCACAGAGCGACGACCGGCTTCACGTCGCGCAGCACCGTCCCCGACCCCTCGATGCTCCCGTCCCCGTAGACGACCGCGTACCCCTCGTCGGAGTAGGCGACGATGCGGTCCGGGTCCGACAGCCGCTCCACCCGGGCGAACACGTCCCGGCGGACGACGGCCGCCTTCACGTCGGCCTCCACCCGGTCCATCAGCTCCTCGCCGGTGATCCAGGTGTCCGGGTCGAACGCGGCGTCCCACTCCTCGGGGGACATCCGCTTCATGTCCTCCGGGGTGAAGTTCTCGAAGTCGTACCGCTCCTCGACCTGTGACCGGAGTTCCTCGGTCGTCAGCTCCTCGGTCCCGGACCCATCGGAGCCGCCGTCTGCGGGTGGCCGTTCGTCGGGCGCCGCGTCGTCTCCCTCCCTGCCACCGGGCCCCGTCGTGGCAGCCGCCCCTCCGCGCTCGGCCTCGGCCGCCTCGTCCGTCGTCTCGTCGGAGCTCGACCGGGGGTCAGCCATTGTCCCACGGTAGGGGCCGACCGATGTAAACAGTTCCGACAGCGGGGCCCGGCGTCGCCACCTTCCGCCACCGGGAGCCTCAAGCGCACTCCCCCGCTAGGTCGACACGATGGTCTCGGACGCCCTCGTCGCCGCCGCGGTCGCGCTCGCGGTGACGCTGTCGCTGCCCTGTTTCCTCTACGGTGCCTGGATCATGATCGACGCCGAGCAGGTCACCTGGGGCGTCCTCACGTACCACCTCAAGTTCATCCTCACGGGGCTGACGCTGACGACCGTCCCGCTCGTCGGCTGGATGTTCCCCCGCCTGTTCGGTATCTGGGGCCACAGCGCGCAGTTCGGCGGCTACTCCGCGGTCCACGCCTTCGTCGGCTTCACCGCCTACGCCTTCCTGCTGGTCGGCTTCACCGGCATCGTCCGCATCTTCCGCGCGAAGTGGAAACACGACCTCTACCACGACTACGACGAGGACGTGCTGCTGGACGAGATCGGCTCCGAGCGGATGGACCACTGGCGCTCCCGCCTCCGCGTCGGCGTCTTCGGCTACACCTTCTTCTGGCTCGTCGCCTGGCTCACCGGCCTGTCACGGTTCGTCCTCCGGTACGTCCTGCGGTAATGGCGAGATTATCTAGTTCTCACCGAGTGTATCGTAGGAACTGGGCAGTAATGTCCGATATTACCGGCGTACTCGTGGCGTATCGTGGTTGTCCTGGCTCACCACGCCTCGCCGCTCGCGAGGTCCACGTCCGCGTCTCCCTTCTCCGAGGGACAGATGTCAGCGAGCACGCAGTCGGCGCAGTCCGGGTTCCGTGCAGTGCAGGTTTCCCGGCCGTGGCTGATGAGCAGGTGGGTGAACTCCCGCCACTCCGCCTCGGGGACGATCCCCACGAGGTCCTGCTCGATGGCCTCGGGGCGCTCCTCCTCGGTCAGCCCCAGTCGCTGCGAGATGCGCTGGACGTGCGTGTCGACGACGATGCCCTCGACGACCTCGTGGCCGTGCTGGAGGACGACGTTCGCGGTTTTCCGACCGACGCCCGGCAGGTCCGTCAGCGTGCTCATCGTGTCCGGCACCTCGCCGCCGTGCTCCTCGACGAGGATCTCGCCGATACCCTTCAGGTAGCCCCCCTTGTTGTTGTGGAAGGTGATGCCGTAGACGTCTTCGGCGAGCTGTTCCTCGCTGGCCGCGGCGTAGTCCTCGGCGGACCGGTACTTCTCGAACAGGTCCGCGGTGACCTCGTTGACGCGTTCGTCCGTGCACTGCGCGCTGAGGATGACCGCTACGAGCAGTTCGAGCCGGTTCGAGAACTCCAGCGAGATCTCCGGCTCGGGATACTGCTCGTACAGCCGGTCGACGACCTCCGTGGCCTGTGCCTCCCGCGACGAACGGGGCGTGCCCATACCCGATGCGCGGCCGGGACCCCCTTGAGTCGTGTCGTTCCCGTTCCGGGCTATCGCTCCTCGTCGCGATGTCCCACTACCCCCCGGCCCTGAGCACGGTAGCCGGGAGTCTCAAGCCCGCAGGCCGTCCCGTCCCGGTATGGAGCGCCCATCGTTCACTGTCAGCTACCCGGAGTACGGCCACCTGGAGGCGGCCATCGCGTTCGCGCTGGTCGCGCTGGTGGTCCACCGGGCGACGCCGGTGCTGTCGGGGCCGTTCGCGGACGCCGTCGGGACCACGTCGACCCGCGTCCGCCTGGGGTTCGCGGTCCTGCTCTGGCTGGCCCTCGCGGTCGCGGCGGTCGTCTCGTACGTCCGCCAGCAGCGCGGTCGGGCCCCGGAGTTCGGTGCCCGCGACGTGCTCGTCGAGTTCCTCGAACAGCACCGGCCGGACCCGGTCCGACACGCCGTCCACGGCGTCGCCGCGCTCGGCGGGCTGATCATCGTGGCCGTCGGGTACGGCCGCTTCGTCGCCGCGCTCGACGGGGCCGTCGTCATCGCCCGCCGGCTGGTCGCCGGCGACCCGCTCGGCTCGGCCGCCGTGACCAGCGTGGCGTGGGGCGTCGTCGTCCTCGCCGGTCTCGTCGGGCTCGCGGTCGGCGGCGACCGGTTCCTCGTGGGACTGGCACGGGAGGCCCTCTACCGGTACCACGCCGCCAGGCTGTGAGACACCTGTCGGTCCGCGTCGCGCCGGGCCGGGACAGTGCCGCCGCTCGGGGCTGTGACGGCATGCGGGTCCGGCCCCTACCCGGGACCCGCGTGCACGACTACCCTCGTGTACGGAGATATCTCTTGTGGGGTCGATACGTCCTCCGAAACGGGCTCGGACGGTAGACACGGGCGCTGTGGCGCCGGTTCAGGGGCCGAACAGTCCGGACGCGAGGCCGAGCCCGATGACGACCCCGACGCCACCCATCAGCCGGGCGAACAGCAGGCGCGTCCACGACGGCTCGATGGTCCCGTCGACCTCGCCGGGTCGCCGTCGGATCCGGTAGGCGGTCATCTCGCGGAGTCGGACCAGATTGAGCGCGCCGATTCCGGCGAACAGCAGGCCGAACAGGCGGAAGAGCAGGAGGCCGCCGCCGAACGACTGGAGGGGAGTGGGGACCATGCTGGAACGTGTCGGAACGGAGGGGTTAAATCGTGGCGTTGTCAGTCTCCGGGACGGCCGTTCAGGCCGCCGGGCCCTCCGCGAAGCCGTCGACGAGGACGCCGAGCGAGGAGAGGTTCCCCGCCGGGCTGGTGGTGGCGAAGGTCCGGACCGTCCCGTCACCCACGCTCACCGACTCCCCGTCGGTATGGAGCGTCCGGGTCCGCTGCGGCTTCGGATGTGCCGCCGCGGTCCTGGCCAGGACGCCGCCGGCCATGCCGAGCCCCGGGAGCTTCACGAAGGTCCGCCGAGCGATGCCGCTACCGGTCGAGCGGTCCGAGAACTGTGTCATCTCGGACGATACAGAGGACGCCCGAGGAGATAACAACGGCAGTAGCCCCGGTTGACATCCTCCCCGCCCTGAAGGGCGAGGATTCCCGACCGCCGTTGGGATATTGTGGTTTACGACGTTACGTGTTCTTGAGGTGCGAACGCACCAGTTTCCTTGTCAAACAGGAACGTCGATGGCTGTGCCAACCAGCCGTTACTCCTATCTCCCCCATCGCAGGCGAGACTCGGAGATACTTTCTGCCGAATGTTCTCAGCACCGTTCACGTCAGCGTTCGCCACCGTACCGCACTCATCACACACATATAACCCGCGCTCAACACGGTTCGCGTCACGCTTCTGACCACAGCACGAACACGTCTTTGACGTGTCACGCTCAGACACTTCTTCAACCGTGATGCCCTCCATCTCGGCTTTGTATGCGAGTAGGTCGGTGAAGCGGTCGAACGCCCACGAATGCAGGTCAAGATTGCCATGCTTGCCCCAGTCTTTGGACTCACCGCTCCCCTCGTCTTTACGGATGCCGGAGAGGTCGCCCACTACAATCGTTCCAACGCCCTCATCAACACATCGTTGGACGATGTGTTTGGAGAGGGTGTGGAAGTAGTGGGTACGCCGAGCCGATTTCTTCTGGCTCAATCGCGTGGATTGCACGGAGTCCGAATCGTCACAGCGAGCGATTCGCTTGCTGAAGTAGTAGTCGTCCTGCTTCAAACAGTTGAGCGGGTACAGTTCACTGTGTCCGTCTTCGTAGGCGAGAGCGGCGAAGTTGTTGATGCCGAGGTCAACACCCACCGTCTTCTCGCCGGGGGCTTCAGCAACCTCGATCTCGACTTTGCAGACGAACTGCAGTTCCCACTCTCCACCAGCCCAGACCGCCCGAACCTGTTGAACATTCTTTACGGTTGAGAGGTCAACATCGGGGCGGGTCTGGTACTCACAGAGAATGAAATCCGACCAGTACTCCTTCAGGTTCGACCCTTTAGAGAGTCGGGCTCGTCGGTATTTGGTGTCGAGTTCGAAGCCGGCGGATTTGAACGTGACCGTGCTGCGCGGGTGGTCATCGCCGTGTTTGCGGTAGCCGGGCGGGTTTGCGTTCGCGTCTCCGTTTTGTCGTTTGCCGTACCAGCCGGTGAACGCCTCAGCGAGTTCTTGGAGGACTCGCTGACTTGACTGTGAGTGCAGGTCATCGCAGCATTCGTGAGACTTGAGGTACGCGGTGAGTTCGCTGTGACCGGGAATGTGGCCGATTTCTGACCATATGCGGTCGCAGACCCACCGTCCGACGTTCCAAAGTTTCGAGGCAGCAAACCCGAGCGAATCAAGACCGTCCTGCACCCGTGACTGGTTCCTGATAGACGCAGTGTAGGTGCGAGTGACGACCTTATTCGCCATACGTAACCTATATAGGATAAATTACTTGAAGGTGCGGATTCGAGCGTGGAATATCCGGCAATGCTATCGACGGTGGTTGGTGTAGGAACTGTCGGATTCATCCCCGCGCTGAAGCGCGGGGCTTTCTCCTTGCACTCCCGTAACCGACCCAGCCGGCTCAGAGCCCGAGCTCGCGCCCGATGACGAGGTGCTGGATCTCGCTGGTCCCCTCGCCGATCTCCATCAGCTTCGCGTCGCGGTAGAACCGCTGCGGCGCGAAGTCCTCCGTGTAGCCGTAGCCGCCCAGCGTCTGGACGGCCTCCTCGGCCACCTCACGCGAGACCTCGGAGGCGTCGAGCTTCGCGAGCGAGGACAGTCGCGTCACGTCCTCGCCGTTGTCGTACTTCGTGGCGGCCTTGTGGGTGAGCAGGCGCGCCCGCTCGATCTTCCGGTCCATGTCCACGATCTTGTCACGGATGGCGTCGAACTTCGAGATGGGCTGGCCGAACTGCTCGCGCTCGGTGGCGTAGTCCCGCGCGGCCTCGAAGGCGCCCTGGGCGAGCCCCGTCGAGAGCGCCGCGATGCTGATGCGGCCCCCGTCGAGCGTCTTCTTCGTCTGCTTCCAGCCCTCGCCCTCCTCGCCGAGCAGCCGGTCCTCGGGGACCCGGAGGTCGTCGAACTGGAGTTCGCAGGTTGGCGAGGCGTTCAGCCCCATCTTGTCCCAGACCGTCGTGACCTCGAACCCGTCGTCGTTCCGCGGGTCGACGATGAACGTCGAGATGCCGTCGTAGCCCGCACCCGGCTCCGTGACGGCCTTCACGAGGACGGAGTTGGCGACGTTGGCGTTCGTGATGAACTGCTTCGTCCCGTTGATGACGTACCCGTCGCCGTCCTTCTCGGCGTGGGTGTCCATGTCCGAGGCGTCGCTCCCCGAGGAGGGCTCGGTGAGCGCCCAGGCGCCCATCTCCTTCCCTTCGGCGAGCGGTCGGAGCCACTCCTCTTTCTGCTCTTCCGTGCCGAACATCTCGATGGGCTTTGCTCCGAGAGAGGTGTGCGCGACGTAGGAGAGGCCAACCGACCCGGAGACGCGACCCAGCTCCTCGGCGACCAGCGCGTACGTGAGGTAGTCGCCGCCAGCGCCGCCGTACTCCTCGGCCACCGGTACGCCCATCAGGTCCAGGTCCCCGAGTTCGGCGAACACCTCCTCGGGGAAGCGGTGCTCGTCCTCGATCTCCTGGGCGATGGGCTCGATCTCGGCCTCGCAGAAGTCCCGGACCGTGTCCCGGATCATCCGGTGCTCGTTCGGCAATTCGAAGTCCATATGCGCAACTGCGGGCCGGGAAGGATAAAGCTCACTCAACGGTCGACGACGTGTACGCGGCGGACGGATGCCATTCCCCGGTCAGTTCCGGTCGGAGGTGGCCGTACGATCGTCAGTAGTAGCCCCGTCCCCCGCCAGTCGGCACCCTCCGGCCGGGAGTCGGGCGTGACGCTGTGGCGGTCCGACTCCCGGCCCCACCGGACCGTCGCCCCCGGGCTGACGGTCATCTCGACGGGGTCGAAGACGAGGTCGCCGTCCGGCCCGACCGCGATCACGAGGTTCGCGCCGCCGCTCCCGTCCCCGCCGTCGGCGGGAGCAGATTTATCCGCTCCGGGCAAATCCTGCCGGGCATGGAGGGTGAATCAGGTCACTACATCGACGGCGAGTGGGTCGACGGCGCCGGGACGGAGACGTTCGAGAGCGTCGACCCGGCGACCGGCGAGTCGCTCGGCGAGTACCCGACCGGGACCGACGAGGACGTCGACCGTGCCCTCGCGGCCGCCGACGAGGCGTTCGAGGAGTGGCGTTCGATGTCCTACATCGACCGCGCGGAGGTCCTCTGGGACGTGTACCACGAGCTCCGGGACCGCACGGACGAACTCGGGGAGATCGTCACCAGGGAGTGCGGGAAGGAGATCAGCGAGGGTCGCGCCGACGTGGTCGAGGCCGCGCACATGGTCGAGTGGGCCGCCGGGAACGCCCGCCACCCACACGGCGACGTGGTGCCCAGCGAGATCGCCAGCAAGGACTCGTTCATGCGGCGCAAGCCACGCGGCGTCGTCGGCTGCATCACGCCGTGGAACTTCCCCGTCGCCATCCCGTTCTGGCACATGGCTGTCGCGCTCGTCGAGGGCAACACCGTCGTCTGGAAGCCCGCCGAGCAGACGCCCTGGTGTGGCGAGGTGGTCGCCGAGATGCTGGCGGACGCGGGCGTCCCAGACGGCGTGTTCAACATGGTCCAGGGCTTCGGCGAGGCCGGCGGTACCATCGTCGACGACCCGCGCGTCGACACGGTGCTGTTCACCGGGAGCGCGGCGGTCGGCCACGAGATCGCCTCCCGGGTCGGCGGCGAACCCGGCAAGCTGGCGGCCTGCGAGATGGGCGGAAAGAACGCCGTCGTCGTGACCGCGAACGCGGACCTGGACGTCGCGGTCCACTCGGCGGTCATGTCCTCGTTCAAGACGACCGGGCAGCGCTGTGTCTCCGCCGAGCGCCTCATCGTCCACACGGACGTCTACGACGAGTTCAAAGAGCGGTTCGTCGACCTCGCCGAGTCCGTCGCGGTGGGTGACCCGATGGACGAGGACACGTTCATGGGGCCGCTGGTCGACGCGAGCCAGGTCGAGAAGTTCGGCCGCTACAACGACCTCGCCCGCGAGGAGGGCGGGACCGTGCTCGTCGACCGCGAGGAGCTCGGCGCCGACGAGATCCCCGACGGCGGCGAGGACGGGGCGGCGACAGCCGCCGACGGCGAGCGGAGCGACGGCTACGCGAACGGCCACTGGGTCGGCCCGTTCGTCTACGAGATCGACTACAACCCCCAGGACCCCAAGCGCGTCCTCCAGGAGGAGGTGTTCGGCCCGCACGTCGCCCTCGTCGAGTACGAGGGGGACATCGCGGACGCCGTCGCCATCCAGAACGACTCGGACTACGGGCTCGCCGGCGCCATCATCTCGGAGGACTACCGCGAGATCAACCACTACCGCGACCACGCCGAACTCGGGCTGGCGTACGCGAACCTGCCCTGCATCGGGGCGGAGGTCCAGCTCCCGTTCGGCGGCGTCAAGAAGTCCGGCAACGGCTACCCCAGCGCCCGCGAGGTCATCGAGGCCGTCACCGAACGCACCGCCTTCACGGTCAACAACTCGACGGACATCGAGATGGCACAGGGGCTCTCGGCCGACATCACGACCGAGGACGACTGAGCCCGAATTTGATTTACACGGCCGTATATTCTCAATATGCGCCGATATTATTCCGATATATGCCTCAAAATATTACAAAATTCACTTCCGTGAGTTTATTGTTTTCAGACGATAGGTCTCACATTGGTTGCGAGTGAACCGTCGCACCGAGTAGTGGAGGGGGACGGCTGTGGCACGCTGGGGCGAGAGCTACCCGATTCCTGTCAGCAACGGCGTGCTGCACACGGGGCGCATATCTATTGCGAGAAGCCAGAGTGGAAAGCTGGTCAAGAGAAGCCAATCACCATACGGCTCCGAACGCGCCAGGAACGGCTATCGACCGAATCAGTCGTCGAGAACTATCGATGTCCGATGATGAGAGCGAAGGCAACATCGACTGGTCGATCTATCTCGCCGTCGGCATCTCCCCAGACAACCACCGGCTCGAAACGGTGGGTTCCAGTCGGGAGGCAAACATCGTCGGGGAGGCTCTGGACGCCCAACACATCCGAACGAGTAGTGTGGGTCTCACCGGGAGCGAGTTCGAGGCGACGATACACATCCGCATGAAGAGTCGGACTTCTGTACTTCCAGCAGCCGTCGTCCCGATCGAACGTCAGGCCACTGTCGGATAGGTGAACCTCCTCATTTTCCGATGTCGTGGCTGTGAAGGTGGCTTGGCGTTCCTCACCCAGCCTCGTCACTGCGTCACGGGTGTTCGTGATCTTCGTCTCTATGACGGGTGGATGTTCGACAGTCGGTTCCGAGCGAACCATCGAGAACTCATACTCGACAGGTGCCGCTGGAGCAGGCGACCTATCGGTTATCTTGACAACCGTCTCAGCAGGGGCCCGAATCGGCGACGGTGTGGCCGTCTCTGACTCGGGTGGCGACTCTGTTGGCGGCTTCGTCTGCGATGCCGTCCGCTGAAGGGTTTCGATTTCGGAGGGCGAACTCGTCTCTGGGTTCTCCTCAAGAGCAGCTTCGCCGCCGGTATTCAGCCCGGAACAGCCCGCGAAGCCGGCCGCGAGTGATACACCTGCCCCTCGAAGGATGTCACGTCGGTTCATACTGTGTGAAACGCACCCACTCCAATAAGTGGAGGTGGTAATTCAGCCATCCGTTTTAGCCTGCCCCAGTGAGGCCCGGAATAACGAGACCCGAACACGGGACCGAAGGATTCGAAATATATAGTGCGCAAGTCGGTCACCGGACGTTCTATTCATCGCCCGCAAGTGGGAGGCGCCGGATCGATCGTCTGTTTCAACTCCGTGACTTCGAGATTCCCATCGAAGAAGCGGATATCGAGATAATCGTAACTGTCACAGGAAGGAATTTGCCACGTGTAGGACGTGGCAGCCCCGGTATCTGCCTCGAATCGAAGGCGATAGGAGCCCATCGTGGTGACAACCTCCCGGAACCGCTTTTTCGCTCCCCCTGCCAGCGAGTAGGTTTCGTCGAGGAGGGTTTCTTGCTCATCGAGCCGCTGCACAACTACCCTGAACGAATGCGTGGTCTCGGTTCCGTTATACAGATAGAAGAGACCCAGCGCATCGTTAGCCTCGTTACGGGCGTCTGTCGGAGACGATTCCGAGTCGGAAGGAACTGGAGAGCTACTTGGCGATGACGAGCCAGTTGTTTCGGTAGTACAGCCGGTTCCAGCGAGCAGTCCGCCCACGGAGAGGAGGAGCCCACGACGTTGCATACCCTGATATCTGATGCCTCGGGAAGAAGTGATGTCGGTAACCCAAAGGCGTCTTGTTCATTTTCTCGGTATGTGTTCCGAGGCCGGACGTAGATGACTGTTCGCCCCCGCGATGGACTTAGAGAATGGGTCCAGCACGCGTAGTTTGAATTGACTTTTCTCAGAGACGGGTTTCTGAAGTTGTCAGGGGTGGTACGTAACAACTTGGAAGGCCCCACCCTCCTCGACCTCAACGACGACAGCCTTCCTCGGGTTCTGGTTGCTGATCTCGAACTGATGGGTCGTGCTGGTACCCGCGTCAGTCTCGATCTGAACGTCGTATGTGCCCGTCTCGGGGAAGTTGAAATCACGTTGGGCGGAGAAGTTAGCCGTGACGGTGAACGATTCCTCGAACACTGTCGAAGCGTGCTCGCTCTCCGTTGGCCCGGAGAACACCACTGTCACACGGTACGTCTCGATATCCTCGGCCCCGCTCAGCCACAACTCGTAGCCGACTCCCCTGGGTGTCCCCGCTCCCGTCGTGGCGGTCACAGGGGAACGCTGCTGCCCGGGAGATGCGGGGACATCCGTATCCGTCGGCGTCTCCGTGGGGGTCTCCGTCGTGGCAGGTGAGCCCGGTGAGGTCTCTGTGGAGGATGGCTCCTCGTCACCACCACCACTTGAGGTGCATCCGGCTATCATTCCGAGACAGCAACCGGCTCCGATAGTTTTCAGCAGCGCACGACGGTGCATACCACCGATACAGGGACTTGTACCCAACCATCTTCGGGTGGATCAAACAGCCATTATCGCTTCCGTTCCAGAATGTTGAATCTCGTCTGTCCCTGACCGACTCGCCCGCTCGCTCTACCGGATCAACCCGTTCCAACGAGAAGTGAACCGAACGCTGTCCGTTGCTGAACCTCCCTTCTCTCTCCATACAGCCGCGGGTTCTCTCGACTGCTGAGCGTTCAGCCGAAGCCATCGATTCCGTTTAGCCGTCCACGTTCGACAGTCTGTCGAGTTCGTCCGCGGGAATCGGGTTCCGGTACTGGAACGGTTCGTCGTCGCACAGCGACTCGAAGTCCCGGTCGGTCGTCACGAGATGGGAGGCGTCGTGTGCCCGGGCCAAGGAGACCCGGACTGGTCGACCGACCGGAACGTCGGGCTGGACGACGGAGCGAACGTTCAGAGTCCGAACAGCCCCGCGACAGGCGGGGCCAGGAGCGCGACGCCGAACCCGGCGCTCGCGACGCGGGCCATCGCGCGGCGGGAGTCGGTCTCCGACCAGTCGCTCCCGGTGTCGAGGTGGCGCTGCACGTTCTCCAGTCCCGGTCCGGCGAGCACGGATCCGGACCAGCCGACGACGCCGAACCCGAACGCGAGGAGACCGACGCCGAACGCCTTGCGCGCGGCGAACGCGGGGTCGTAGCCCAGCGCCAGCGCCGCCGTCAGCAGCACGCCGACCGCAGCGCCGACCCCGACGCTCGTGAGGACGAGCCGGGCCCGGGGACGGAGCCAGCCCGACGGGGTCGCGACCGGCCGGCGCTCGCCCCTCCGGCTCCCGTCTGTCGGGACGCCGTCCCCGCTGCTGTCAGTCGCCATCAGTCGACCGCCTCCCGCATCCGTGGGTCGAGCGCGTCACGCATGCCGTCGCCGAGCAGGTTGAATCCCAGCACCGTGATCGCCAGGAACAGACCCGGGAAAAACGACATCCACCATTTGCCGGTCTGCAGGCCGTTGGTGACCCCCCGGTCGAGCATCAGTCCCCAGGACGGTTCCCCGGCCTGTGCGCCAAAGCCCAGGAACGACAGCGCCGCCAGGTCGATGATGGCGAGCCCGAAGTTCAACGTCGACTGGACGGTGATGGGCGCGAGCGTGTTCGGCAGGATGTGCCGGACCAGGACCCGCGGGTCGGCGGCCCCGAGCGCGACTGTGGCGTCGACGTACTCGTCTTCGAGTACCTTCAGCGCGGCCCCGCGGACGACGCGGGCGAACCGCGGCGTGTAGACCAGCGTCAGCGCCGCGACCGCCTTCCAGAGGCCGGCCCCGAAGATGGCGACCAGCGCCAGCGCCAGCAGCAGCGACGGGAACGCCAGCAGCACGTCCATCGTCCGCATGATGACGTTGTCCGTCACGTCGCCGTAGTAGGCCGCGATGATGCCGAGTCCGACCCCGGCGACCGTCGACAGCCCGACCGTGATGGTACCGAACTTGAGCGCCAGCCACGCGCCGTAGAGGTTCCGCCTGTAGATGTCCCGCGCGGAGGCGTCCGTGCCGAACAGCCGCTCGTTGGCCGGCACACCGGATACCGTCCAGCCCGGGGCCGCTCGGTCGGGGACGCCGGTCCCGAGCCGTGACCGGGTGAGCAGCGAGATGTCCGGCGAGACCATCCCCTGGACGAACGCCCGCGGTGCCTCGAACAGCAGGCCGAAATCGGGCGCCACGAGTACGAACCGGGCGTACAGCGCGACCAGCAGCATCCCGAAGATGATGCTCAGGCCGACGACCGCCAGCCGGTTCGACAGGAGCTGCGAGAGGAACGGCGAGGCCCGGAGCCGGTCGAGCAACCCCCGCCCGGCGGCCGTCTCCGCCGCCGTCTCCGTCTCGGTCTCCGTACTCATCGGTCCCCCTCCGGTCGTCGCGCCCGCGTGCCGTGCCCGCCGCTCCGTCCGTGGCCGGTGTCGCAGGTGTCGTGTCTTGTCATTGGTCGATCCGTGGGTCGAGGTAGCTGTAGGTGATGTCGACGCCCAGGTTCACGAGCGTGAACAGCAGCGCGAACGTCAGGACGGTCCCCTGGACGAGCGTGTAGTCCGACGCGCCGATGGCGTCGACGATGGTGACGCCGATGCCGCCGATGCCGAAGATGGTCTCGGTGAGGACGGCCCCGCCGAGCAGCGTTCCGAACTGGATGCCGATGACGGTGATGACGGGGATGAGCGCGTTCCGGAAGCCGTGCTTCATCAGCGTGATTCTCGCGCCCTGGCCCTTCGCCCGCGCGGTCCGGATGTAGTCCTGCCGGACGACCTCCAGCATCGAGGAGCGCATCATCCGCGAGATGAGTGCCATCGAGTAGATGCCGATGACCGCCGCCGGCATGAACAGGTGCTGGACCGCCGATATCCAGGCGTCGAACTGGCCGACCAGCAACGTGTCCACCGTCACCATCCCGGTCAGCGGGAGCTCCATGCCGAACAGCGTCCAGCTCGTCGGCAGGAAGATGGTCGAGCCGATGCGACCGCTCGCGGGGAGCCACCCGAGATACGTCGACAACAGCAGGATGAGCAGCGGTCCCGACCAGAAGATGGGGACGGAGATGCCCGTCAGGGCCCCCACCCGGGTCGCGTGGTCGGTGAACGAGTCCTGCCGGATGGCCGACAGCACGCCCAGCGGGATGCCCAGCAGGATCCCGAACACCTGTCCGTACAGGGCCAGTTCGATGGTGACCGGGAGGCGGTCGGCCAGCACGTCACGGACCGCGCGGCCCTGGGCGACCTTGTAGGACTGGCCGAACTCGAACTGCGCGGCGTCGAGCAGGAACCGGCCGTACTGCACCCAGAGCGGGTCGTCGAGGCCGAGGTCGTCGCGGACCTGCGCGATCTGCTCGGCCGACGCGCGCTGCCCGATGATCACCCGGGCCGGGTCCCCGGGGGCCAGCTGGAGGATGGCGAACACGAGCGTCGCCACTCCGAACAGGACCGGGACCAGCAACAGCAGCCGTTTGGCGATGAACCGCTTGGAGACCATTCCGTGCGAGGCAGGTTCGGCGACCGCTCACTTGTGGGTTCGGGACGGCGACCGACCGCCGTCGGGCGGTGACGGGGGTCGTCGCCCGCCGTCACCCGCCGGCACCGGGCGTCAGTTGATCGTGACCGTGTTCAGGTACGGGCCGCCGACCGACGAGATGGTGTAGCTGCTGACCGCCTCGTTGGCCGCGCGCAGCGTCTTCGCGTAGTCGACGAACACCCACGGGGACTCCTCGTGGGCGAGCGCGTTGGCCTCCTGGTAGGTGCTCCGGCGACTCGCCTCGTCGTAGGTCCGCTGTGCCTCGCGGACCATCTCCATGTACTCCGTGTTCGCCCAGCCGGAGACGTTCAGCGTGGAGTACCCCTCCGTGTCGAAGCTGACCCAGTCCTGCCCGTCGGGGACGTCCTCGAGGTCGACCTTCGGGTCCAGCAGGACGTAGAGGAAGTTGTCCGGGTCGGCGTTGTCCGTGTACCAGCCCAGGAAGCAGGCGTCGTGGTTGCCGGCGCTGGTGTAGTCCAGATACGAGCTGAACGTGGAGAACTGGTTGACGTTGACCGTGAAGCCGATCTCCTCCAGATCGGACTTGACCTGGTTGGCCGTCTCGATGGGGCTGGGGTTGTAGCCACGCGGGTTCGAGAACGTGGCGAGTTCGAACTCGAAGCCACCCTCGTAGCCCGCGTCGGCGAGCAGCTGCTCGGCCTGCTCCTTGTCCGTCGGGTACGGGTCGAGGTCCTCGTTGCGACCGAGGACGCCCGGCGGGAGCGGCTGGCTGGCCTGCGAGGCGAAGCCCTCGTAGATCTGGTTGACGATGGCCTCCGTGTTCACCGCGTGGGCGATGGCCTGCCGGACCTCCTTCGAGCGGAACTCCTCGCGCCGGGCCATGTTCATCGCCATGTAGCCGTGATTGATGCCGTCCTTCGACAGCAGTTCCGCGGAGCCGGCGTCCTCGACCTGCTGTGAGGACTGCGAGTCCAGGTTGTCAGTGATGTGTGAGTCGCCGTTGATGACGTCCTGAACGCGGGTGGAGTTCTCCGTGATGGTCTTGAACACGACCGCGTCGACCTGCGGGCCGTCTCCCCAGAAGTCGTCGTTGGCGGTCAGCCGGACGCGCTGGTTCTCGTTGTCGATCTGGTCGAGGGCGAACGCGCCCGTTCCGACCGGATCCGTCCCGAGGGCGACCTGGTCGTCCGGGTTCGCGCCGAGCGACTCGATCTGGGTCTTCGACAGCACGGAGGCCGCGAACATCGCCAGGTTCCGGAGGAACGGGGCGTACTGCTGGGTCAGCTGGATCTCCAGCTCGTAGTCGCCCTGTACGTTGACCGAGTCGACCCAGTTCCCCAGCGTGAACGGGCCGTAGCCCGAGCGGTTCTCGCCGAGGTAGTAGTCGTACGAGTCGTCGGCGAACCGCCGGTAGGTGGCCCGGAAGTCCTCGGCGGTGAACTCCTCACCGTCGTGGAAGGTGACGCCCTCCCGCAGCGTGACGTTCGCGGACTCGCCGTCCAGCGAGTAGTCCGTCGCCAGGCCGTCCTCCAGCGCGCCGCCGCTACCGGGCGTGAACAGGATGAGCTGGTCGAAGATCTGGTTCGTGACCTTCGCCACCTCCCCGCTCGTGGTCTGCTGCGGGTCGTAGTTCTCCGGGTGGTCGCCGCGGGCGTACACCAGTGTCCCGCCGCTCCCGCCGTCGCCGCCGTCATCGCCGTCGCCACCACCGTCACCGCCGTCGCCGATACAACCAGCCAGCGAGGCCGTGGCCGCGGCGCCACCAGCTGCCTTCAGGAACGTCCGTCGATCGACAGTCGTCTCGGGAGACATACGGTCGTATCCATAGTCCGCTCAATTAATGTTACCGAAGACTCACATCTGTTTTTCACTCATCCGTCGACGATACGTCGTCGACGAGATGGCAGGCCGCCGGGTGGTCGGACGCGCCGAGTTTCGGACCGGTCGTCTCGCAGACACTCTCGAACCGCTCCCGGAGGACCGTCGCCGCCGTGTCATCGTCGCCTGCGGCGAGTGCCCGGAGCGCCCGGTCGACCGTGGCCCGGTTCTCGTCGGTGAGCTCGTGGTCGAACAGGTCGTCGTACAGCGCCTCCGCGACCGCCTCCGGCTCCGACCCGGGGTCGCCGCCGTCGGTCGCCGCCTCGCCGTCCGCCTCGACGGCCCGCTCCGCGTCCGGCCCCTCGAGCGACTCGCGGACGGTCTCGACACCCGACTCCCCGCGCTCGATACGGTCGCGCAGGCGCATCACCTCGCGGAAGGCGTCCTGGTCGATGTCGATGTTCTCGGGCGGGATGACCTCCGGGCACCGCGTCCGGAACCGGCAGCCCGAGGGCGGGTCGATCGGCGAGGGGACGTCGCCCTCGAGTACCACCCGGTCGCCGGCGACGGTCGGATCGGGCCGCGGGATGGCCGACAGCAGCGACCTGGTGTACGGGTGCCTCGGGTCCGCGAACAGTTCGTCCGTCGGCGCGACCTCGACGATCTCGCCGAGGTACATCACCGCCACGCGGTCGCAGACGTGCCGGACGACGCTCAGGTCGTGGGCGATGAACAGGTACGTGAGGCCGAACTCCGCCTGCAGGTCCTCCAGCAGGTTGAGAATCTGGGCCTGCACGGAGACGTCTAGCGCGCTGACCGGCTCGTCGCAGACCACGAAGTCGGGGTCGACGGCGAGGGCCCGCGCGATGCCGACCCGCTGGCGCTGGCCCCCCGAGAGCTCGTGCGGGTAGCGGTCGTACTGGTCGCGGTCGAGGCCGACCGCGTCGAGCAGTTCCAGCACCCGCTCGCGACGCTGCTGGCGGCGGTTCCCCTCGGTCGGCGGTTCCTCCGGCAGGTCGTGGATCTTCAGCGGCTCCATCACCGTCTGCCCGACTGTCATCCGCGGGTCCAGCGAGGAGAGCGGGTCCTGGAAGATCATCTGGATCTCGCGACGGCGCTCCCGGAGCTCCGCCTTGTCGAGCGACGCCAGGTCCTCGCCCGCGAAGACGACGCGGCCGTCGGTCGGCTCCAGCAGTCGCAGTATCGACCGCCCGGTCGTCGACTTGCCGCAGCCGGACTCGCCCACCAGCCCCAGGGTCTCCCGCTCGTAGATGTCGAAGGAGACGCCGTCGACCGCGCGGACGGTGTCGGGTTTCTCGCCGACGTACCGGTCGAGCAGGTCGTCGGCCTGCGAGAAGTGCTTCCGTAGCCCGTCGACCTCCAGCAGGCGGCGGTCGGTTCGGGTGGACTCGCTCGCCGCCACGCCGCTCTCGTCGGCGGCGTACTCGGCCGTGTCGAACGACTCCAGGATGCACTTCGCCCGGTGGTCGAACGCGGTCCCGTCCCGGTCCACCCGGCTCGCCCCCGTCGCTCCGGCGTCGTCTCCCTCCATCCCGGCCGCCAGTTCGGGACTCACCACCGTCCGGTCGGTGTCGCGTTCCCGGCCGCCGTGCTCCAGGTAGGGGATCTCCCCCTCGCGGCAGTCCGGCTGGGCCCAGGGACAGCGCGCGGCGAAGTGGCACCCCTCGGGCATGTCGATGAGCGAGGGGACGTTCCCCCGGATGGGCCGGAGCCGCTCTTTCTCCGCCCGCGGGATCGACTCCAGCAGCGTGTACGTGTACGGGTGCGAGGGGTTCCCGAAGATTTCCTCGACGGGTCCCTCCTCGACGATCTCCCCGGCGTACATCACGGCGACCCGGTCGCAGGTCTCCGCGACGACGCCGAGGTCGTGCGTGATGAACAGCACCGCCATCCCCAGCTCGTCCTGCAGGTCGTCGATCAGGTCGAGGATCTGGGCCTGGATGGTCACGTCGAGCGCCGTCGTCGGCTCGTCGGCGATGAGCAGTCGGGGCTGGCAGGCCAGCGCGATGGCGATCAGCACCCGCTGGCGCATCCCGCCGGAGAACTCGTGGGGGTAGCCCTCCAGGCGCGCGGCCGCCTCCGGGATGCCGACCGACTCGAGGATGTCGACCACGTCGGCCGTCACCTGCTCCTCGTTCCCGCGGTCGCTGAACGGGAGGATCTCCCGGACCGCGTTGAGCCAGCTGTCCCGCCGGCGGTTGCCGTAGCGGTGGAGCCGGAGCGACTCGGCCACCTGCTCGCCGATCGGGATGGAGGGGTTCAGCGACGTCATCGGGTCCTGGAAGATCATGCTCATCTCCCCGCCGCGGACCTCCCGGAGGATGCGCTCGGGCGCACGCGAGAGGTCCACGTACCCCTCCTCGATGGTAACGGCCGCCGAACCGCCGCCGGCGGTGGTCCCGTTCTCGTCGGCGCTCTCCGCCTCGCTTTCGTCGCCCCCCGGCCTGAGTCCCTTCGGCCGCGTCCGGGCGAGCGCCGCGACGCGCTCGCTCCCGGACAGCGTCTCGAACCCGTCGATCCCCTTGCGGACCGACTCCGGGACGGCCGCGGTGTCGACGCTCGCCGCCGTGACGTGGAGGTAGTCCCCCAGCCCGCCGGGGTTCGCGGCGAGGAGCCGCCGGACCGTCGCCGGGTCGCGGAACTCGACCGACCCGCCGACGACCTCGCCGGGGTCGTCGACCAGCCCCATCGCCGACAGCGCCGTCACCGACTTGCCGGAGCCGGACTCGCCGACCAGTCCCACCGTCTCCCCCGCCCGGACGGTCAGGTCCACCCCGTCGACCGCCTTCACCGTCCCGCGCTCCGTGTCGAACTGCGTCCGGAGGTCGTCGAGGCACAGCAGATCTCGCATTGTCCGCCCTTCATCGATGGCGGGCAAAACGCTTGTGCTGCAGTCCGACCCATGCAGTGAAGGCGGCGTGCCGACGAAAGCGGTCCCGCCGTCGGCAGCCGGGAGCGTTTTCATCCCCCGCCCCCGCATCCCGGTCATGGGAGCACCGGAACGCCCCGAGGACAACCCGTTCCCCCGCGTGGTCGACCGCTGGGAGCAGGTCATCGAGGACATGCACGCCACGGCCGCCGAGTACCGCGAGGCGGGCTGGGACGTCGTCGCCCTCCACCCCGGGGACGTGACCGTCGTGGACCCGGAGGACGTCGACCCCGACTCGTCGTACGACCTCCGGGCCGGACTCGACGTCGTCGTCCCCGGCGACGAGTACGAGGAGCTCCGGGCGCTCGTCGAGGACCGGACGTTCGACGAGTACGAACTCCTCCGGGCGGTCGCCAACGGAGTGGTCTTCGCCGTCGTCGCGCTAGAGGCCGCCGAGGACGACGCGGCGGTGCTCGTCCCGGCGTACTACGACGTGGCCGATTTCACCCCGCTCGCCGAGTACGACCGGCTCCACACCCAGATTCGGCGCCTCGGGGACCATCCCGTGGTGACGTTCACGCACGAGGACCCCACCCCCTTCTTTCCCGAGGACTGAGGCCGCCGTCGCCGCGGGGCGCGGGGTGTAGGCTATCGAACAACGTTGGAAATATCTGACAAAAGTTCGGAATAGTATGAAAAGTGTATATTTAGGGGTGCTATTAGGGAGCTAACCGTGAAAAATGCGCCGTCACGTCACCGGAGCATAACGGGGAACGCCGGATGCTGACGTGGAACAATCAGAAACCACTTCACCCGACACCGACACCCCCCGGTAATGGACCTCCAGAACGCGCGGGTCTGCATCACGGGCGGTGCGGGCTTCGTCGGCTCGCATCTCGCGGAGCACCTGCTCGCCGAGCACGACGCCGACGTGCGGATCGCCGACCGGTTCTCCAACTCCTCGCCGGACTGGGTCCCCGACGATGCCGAGGTCGTCGAGGGCGACCTCTCGGACCCCGACGTCGTCGCCGAGGCCATCACGGCCGACGTGGACGTCGTCTTCCACTTCGCCGCCGACAAGGACGCCTCGCGGGACGACACCGAGCAGTTCCGGGCCAACACGGAGCTGACGCGGCGCGTCGTCGAGCGGATGGACGAGGTCGACGTGCGGAAGGTAGCGTACACCTCCTCGTCGACGGTGTACGGGGAGGCCCCCCGACCGACGCCGGAGGACTACGCCCCCCTCGAGCCGATCAGCGTCTACGGCGCCGCGAAGCTCGCCGAGGAGTCGCTCCTCTCCGTGTACGCCCACAGCCACGACTTCCAGTCGTGGGCGTTCCGCTTTGCCAACATCGTGGGTCCGCGGCTGCAGCTCGGGGCCGTCATCCCGGATTTCATCGCGAAGCTCCGGGACGACCCGAGTTCGCTGGAGATCCTCGGCGACGGCCGGCAGGAGAAGTCCTACCTCCACGTCGTGGACTGCGTGGACGCGATGTGCCACGTCGTCGAGCACGCCGACCAGCCCGTCAACACCTACAACCTCGGCACCCGGACCACCACGTCGGTCAAGACCATCGCGGACATCGTGGCCGACGAGATGGACGTCGACCCGGAGTACGAGTTCACGGGCGGCGACCGCGGCTGGACGGGTGACGTACCGCGGATGCGCCTCTCTGTCGAGAAGCTCGCGGGGCTGGGCTGGGAGGCCGAGGGGTCGAGCGACGACGCCGTCCGGCGGGCGACCCGCGAATTGCTCGACCAGGGGGTCTACGGGCTGGACGACTCGCGATGAGTGGGCTCCGGGGGGCGGTCGCGCCCGTCTGGCAGCAACTGCGCGAGGACGTCCGCGAGGCGCTCATCTCCGACTTGGCGGCAGTGACCGACGACACCGGCGAGAAGCTGTTCGACGGTGTCCACCCCGCCGAATCGGTGTACGAGGGCCCCTACGTGGATATCGGCCCCGACGTCGTCGTCGATCAGCGACCCGGCGTCCACGTCAACGACGGGATGGGGGGCGGCGTCGTCCAGACCGAACCCGACCGGTGGGCGGCCGAGAACACGCCGACGGGGATCTTCCTGGCGAACGGTCCCGACATCGCGGCCCGGGGCGACCTCGGGGAGACCGACATCCGTGACATCGCCCCCACCGTCCTCGCCAGCCACGGCGTCGCGATCCCCTCCGACATGGACGGTGAGGTGCTCGATGTCTTCACCGCCGAGCCCGACGTGGGTACCCAGGAGCCCATCGTCCGTGACCGGACCGGGGCCGGACACGGCGACGACGAGGTCGCCGACCGGCTGAAACAGCTCGGGTACATGGAGTGACCGGTCCGCGGCCGTCGATACTGGCCACGGCGCGGGCGGGGCATTGCTCACGTTAGCAGTGGAACAGTCTTATACGGGGGCGTCTCGTCGTCTCTGACGATGAGCACGGCCGACGAGGACGACCTCTCCGACGACGAGCAGGCCGGGCTGGAGCTAATCCGGCAGGTCGGCGGCATCCACCAGAGCGACTTCTGGAAGGAGCTCGAGGTCGACTCCCGGAAGGGGAGTCGCATCCTCGAGTCGCTGGAGGAGAAGGGCTACGTCCAGCGCGAGGACACCGTCTACGAGGGACACAACACCTACTACATCGAGCCGGTCTACGACCCCCGTGACCTGGACTTCTCGCTGCTGATGGCCGGGGACATGCTCAGCCCGTTCATCGGCGACGAGGAGATCGACGCCACCAGCGACCAGTTCTCGCAGTGGATCATGACGCTGGCGTACGAGGAGTACTGAACGAGCTTCTTCGACGCGAGCTTCTTCGCGTGGCGGGGTCCCTCGGCGGGGCGAACCACTTGCGCGAAAACGTTCAGAAGAAAGCCACCGGCTCCCTCAGCCAGAGCAAGCTCCGGCACGGCCCTCGCTCGCTGCGCTCGCGAGGACTCCGGTCGCCGACGGTGAAACGCGCTCGCTCCGCTCGCGCGTATGCAGATGGTGGAGACTCCGCGTCGCGGGCACGATTCCGTTACCGGTGTCACCCTCACGACCCGCCTCTCCGGGACCGGGCGTCGGCGCAGGCGTTATCCCCGCTCGACACGCCCACCGGGTATGCCGGTCCCCCTCCACGAACGGAAGTACGACAGCCAGCCGGTGATCGAGGCGGGCGCGGTCGCCGACGACGCCCGGTCACGGGGGAAGGAGCGACCGGAGACCCCGACGTCCGTCCTCCCGTGCTACAACCCCGATCTCCGCTCGCACCTGGTCGAGACCTACGACGGGACGGCGTACCCGGACCGGTACTTCGGCGGCAGTTGCTATCGGTTGCCGGCGGCGCCGGGTCCGAACGAGGTGGGGCTCGTCGGCGGGTTCGGCATCGGCGGTCCGGTGACGGCGATGGTGGTGGAAGCGCTCGTCGACGCCGGGACGGAGCGGTTCTGCATCTGCGGCCGGGCCGGCGTCCTCGCGGCGGCCGGGGACGGCCGCGACCGGGTCCCCGAATCGACCGCCGTGGTGGCCGACGCCGCCCTCCGGGACGAGGGCACCTCCTACCACTACGAGCCCGCGAGCCGATCCGTGGCCGCCGCCGCCGAGATACGGGAGGCGATGGTGGCGGCGCTGGCAGCGGCCGACATCGACCACCGCGTCGGGCCGACCTGGACCGTCGACGCGCTCTTCCGCGAGACGGTGGCCGAGGTCGAGCGCTACACGGCCGAGGGTGTGCTCACCGTCGAGATGGAGGCAGCGACCGCGTTCACCGTCGCCCGGCACCACGACGCGGCCGCGGGGGCGGTGTTCGTCCCCAGCGACTACGTCACGACCGAGGGCTGGGACCCGCTGTTCGGTGACGACCTCGGACTGTTGTGGCGGGTCGGCGAGGCGGTCGTCCGGGCGCTGGCTAGTGCCGACTGAGGCTCAGAGCGGCTTCGTCATCCCGCGGTGGGGGATGCCCGCGTCCGCGAACTCCTCGCCGCGAGCCTCGTAGCCCAGGTGCTCGTAGAAGTCGACGACGGGGACCTGCGCGTGGAGCAGCACGCGGTCGTAGCTCGCCTCGCGGGCGTGGTCCTCGACGGCGGCCATCAGTCGGGTCCCCCAGCCCTCTCCGCGGTGGGGCTCGAGGACGGCGACCCGCTCGACCTTCGCGGTCCGGGTGTCGTCCTCCGGGCCGTCGTACTCGCGGAGGCGTGCGGTCCCGACGACCGTGTCGCCGTCGAACGCGAGGAAGTGGGTGGCCTCGTCGTCGTGCCCGTCCAGTTCCCGCTCCACCGGGACGCCCTGCCCCTCCACGAAGACGCGGTGGCGGACGCCGAACGCGGCGTCGAGGTCGTCGTCGCCGGAGACCCGTTCGACGCGCTGGTCGTTCATGGGCGCTCGCAGGACCCCGCCCGACAAAACGTCCCCGCACACGCACGACCGGCACCAGCAGGGGCACGGACGGGCCCGGAGCGGCACGCCTTTGGCCCGGCACGTCACAGGACCGTACATGACTGCCGACCGGGCCCGCCTGCTGGTCGTCCTCGGCGACCTTGACGTGCGGGGGCTGGCGAGCGTCGACCTCGCCGACGTCCCCGAGGTGGAGGTCGCGGACCCCGTCTACGCGCTCGCGCTCGACGCCGCGGTCGACACGAACATGGCGACGCTCGAACTCGGGATCGAGGCAACCACCTACCAGCCCGACGCCTTCCCGGGGGTCGTCTACCAGGGCGACGCCGCGACGGTACTCGTGTTCGGCACCGGACGGCTGGCCGTCACGGACGCCGATTCGCGCGAGACCGCCGAGGCCGCGGTCGCCACCGTCGTCGCCCGGCTGATCGAGACGGACCTCGTCGACCCCGGCGCGGTCCCGGAGGCGGGTGCCGAAGCCGTTCCGTTGCCCGCGACCGAGGACCTCCCCGAGAGCGTCCACGACGCCGCCGAACCCTCCGGGACGCCCTCGTGCCCCGACTGCGGGACCGAACTACAGGGGACGGAGAACTTCTGTCCCTCCTGTGGTGCCGACCTCTCCTGAGCCGCCCGCGCCAGGTCAGCCGTCGAGCGCGACGAGGAACCCGTCGTCGGTGCCGAGGTAGACGCGGCTCCCGACCGTCGCCGTGGGGTTCGGCCGCCCGTCGGTGGTGAACGACCACCGCTCCTCGCCGTCCGTCCCGAGCGCGACCAGGTCGCTCTCCTCCCTGCCGATGACGGCCACGACGATGCCGTCGCCGTCGGCGCCCCTCGGCCACACCGGCCCCTCGAGCCCGTGACGCCAGCGACGGGTGCCGTCCATGTGCACGGCGTGGACCCCGTCGTCGAGCGCGCCGAGATAGATCGTGTCGCCGACCACGAGCGGCGCCTTGCGGGTGTCGCCGTCCGTGCCGTAGCGCCAGCGCTCGGTTCCGTCACTGGCATCCAGCGCGAACAGCGTCCCGCCGTACTCGGTCACATACACCGTATCACCCTGCCGGACGGCGCCCGTGGGGACGAACGGGCTGTCGTCGCCGGTCGCCGCGACGAACGACCACTCCCCGCGACCTGTCACCGCGTCGACGGCTGCCAGCGGGTAGCCCTCGCCGGACTGTTCGTCGCTCCGGACGAACACCAGGCCACTCGCCGGGTCGGGGATGCCGTCGACCGAGCGCATGGGGCTCTGCCAGACCTCGCCTCCGGTCCCGGTGTCGATAGCCACGACCTGTCGACTGCCGAAGGTGCCGTACAGCCGACCGTCGTGGACGACCCCGCCGGTCGCGTCCCCGGATTCGACGCGCCAGCGCTCGGTCCCGTCGGCGGCCAGCGAGAACAGCTCCTCGCCCCGGTCGCTCATCTGATCGTCGGCCGTCCCGACGAAGGCCTTCCCGTCGGCGGTGGCGAGGACCACGAGGAAGCGGTCGACGTGCTCGCCGGTCCATCGCTCGGTTCCGTTCTCGATGCGGACGACGCGCTGGTCCCGGCCGTGGGTGCCGGCGCTCCAGCCGACGGTCGCGTAGACGCCGTCCGCGGCCGGCGTCGGGTGGAAGACGCCCGCCGGGGACTCGTAGCGCCATCGCCGCTCGCCACCCGGCGTGAACGCGACGAGGTTCCGACTCGAGTCCGGCTTCACGTAGTCCCGGCTCGCGGTCGTCGTGCTGCGGTCGTTCGTACCGCCGACCGCGTACACGCCGTCGGGGGTCGCCGTGACCGTACTCACCCGCACGGGGCCGAGGTAGGCGGTCCACTGGACGGCCGGACCGGTCGGGGCGTCGCCGGGCGCGGTCGGCGTCGGCCCGTCGACTCCGGTCGTATCGGTCGGCGTGTCGTCGGTCCCGGTGGGGGTCTCGCCGGGACCGGCGGTACAGCCCGCGAGGCCGGCCGCGGACGCGCCGAGGACGGTCAGGAGGTGTCGCCTGGAGGGCATGACTCGCCCGGAGCGTGCCTCCCGTTCGGCAAGTGTCTTGGGAGGCAGAGTGGTGGCGCGAGGGTGTCCTGAACGGGTGAACGGGCCGGATTCATCGCACGGGCCGTTATCCGACGAGCCCAGCCGCCACTTCCGGGTCCCCGCGTCACCCACCGAGTGCGACGAGGTAGCCGTCCTCCGTTCCCAGGTAGACCCGGCTCCCGACCGTGGCGAACGGATACGGGTCATCCGTCGTGGTGTGTGACCACCTGGGGTCGCCGTCGTGACCGAAGGCGACCAGTTCGCTTCCCTCCTCGCCCCGGATTGTGGTCGTGACGCCGGCATCGTCGGCGTCTTCCAGTCGTACCGGGCCGTCGCGCCGCCGCCACCGACGGTCACCTGCTGTACTCACGGCGTGGATGCCGTCCTCGTAGGTGCCGAGGTAGACCGTATCGCCGACCACGAGGGGCTGCTCGCGGATCTGGCCGGCCGTCCGGTAGCGCCACCGCTCGCTCCCGTCACTGGCATCCAGCGCGAACAGCGTCCCGTCGTACTCGGTCACGTACACCGTATCACCCTGCCGGACGGCGCCGGTCCCGAGGAACCGCTCGTCCCCCTCCGCCAACGAGACGAAGGACCACTGCTCGGCCCCGGTCGCCGCGTCGAGGGCGCGGACGGGATACCCATCGCTGGTTTCCTTCCCACTGCCGACGAAGACCCGGCCCGACGACGGTTGCGGGGTTTCGTTCACCGAGTCACCGCGCACCTCCCAGCGCCGCTCGCCGTCCTCGGTGTCGAACGCGGCCACCTGTCTACCGCCGAACGGGACGTACAGCGTCCGGTCGTGGACGACACCTCTCCACGCGTCGCCACCCCCGGTCCGCCAGTGCTCGGTCCCGTCGGCGGCCAGCGAGAACACAGACTCCCCCGAGCTGCTGACCCCGTCGTCGCTGGTCCCGACGAAGACGGCGTCGCCAGCGGTGGCCAGTAGTTCCAGGTAGCGGTTCGACCGGGTCCCGGCCCACTGCCGCTCCCCTCCCTCGAGCCGCACGACGCGATGGTCGACCCCGTGCGTGCCGGCGTCCCAGCCGATGACGGCGTAGACCCCGCCCGCCGCGGGCGTCGGGTCGAAGACCCCGCCCGCGGCCTCGTGGCGCCACCGACGGTCCCCGCCCGGGGTGAACGCCACGAGGTTCTGGCTCGACTCCGGGCGGAGGTACTCCCGCTTCGGGTTCGGCGTCGCCCGGTCGTTGGTGCCGCCGACGGCGTACACCTGCCCGGTGGTCGCCGTGATCGCGCTCACCGGTCCATCTCCGAGGTACCTGGTCCACTCGACGGCGGGTCCGGAGGGCGGTTCCCCACTGGGCGTCCGCGTCGCCGTACCGCTCTCACCCGGGCCGTCGTCTCTGGTCGCGTCGGTCGGCGTGTCGTCGGTCCCGGTGGGGGTCTCGCCGGGACCGGCGGTGCAACCGGCGAGACCGAGTCCCGCGCCGAGTGCGGTCAGCAGCCGTCGTCTGGAGGGCATGGTCGTGGGGTGTGGGACCATCAGGCAAACGTCTTGGGGAGCGTTCGCCAACGCCCCCCGACCGCGCTGCCCGGTCCCCTGAACCGTTAAGACCTGTCCGCGAGTAGCCGGCGCCGTCATGGAACTCACCTGGCACGGCCACTCCGCGTGGTACGTCACGGTCGGCGACACGAACCTGCTCATCGACCCGTTCTTCGGGAACCCGCACACGTCGCTCGACCCGAGCGACGTGGAGGACCCCGACTACCTCCTCCTCACGCACGGCCACGAGGACCACATCGCCCACGCCGGCGAGTTCCCGGACGCGACGGTGGTCGCGGTGCCCGAGCTCTGTGGCTACGTCGAGGAGGAACTGGCCCTCGAAAACGCCGTCGGCGGGATGGGGATGAACCTCGGCGGCACGGTCGAGTGCGGCGACGCCTTCGTCACGATGCACCGCGCCGACCACACGAACGGCGCGATGACCGGCTACGAGTACGACGTCGGCATGCCCGCCGGCTTCGTCGTCAGCGACACGAAGCCCACCCAGGAGTCCGATGCCGAGTCCACGGCGTTCTACCACGCCGGCGACACCGGGCTGATGAGCGAGATGAAAGACGTCATCGGGCCGTTCCTCGAACCTGACGCCGCCGCCGTCCCGGTCGGGGACCACTTCACCATGGGCCCGGCGCAGGCCGCCATCGCCGTCGACTGGCTCGACGTCGACCACGCCTTCCCGATGCACTACGACACCTTCCCGCCCATCGAGATCGACACGGAGCAGTTCGTCAGCGAGGTGGCGGCGACCGGCAGCGACGCGGAGGTCCACGTGCTGGACGGCGACGAGAGCTTCACGCTCGAGTAACGGCGTTCAGCTCGGAAGCGTTCGATATTTCCCGGGAAGTTCCGGGATTACTGGATTATGTGCCTTCGGAGTAAGATGCGAGCCGAATTACGTCGTTATTCGGCCATCCCGTAGATCCGGTCGGCGACGGCCTCGGCGAACTCGGAGGTCGCGAGCTTCTCGCCGCCCTCGATCTGGCGGTGGATGTCGTAGGTGACCTCGCCGGCCGAGATGGTGGCCTCGACGGCGTCACGCACGAGGTCGGCAGCCTCGAGCCAGCCCATCTGCTCGAGCATGATGCGGCCCGAGAGGATGAGCGCGGACGGGTTCACCTTGTCCTGGCCGGCGTACTTCGGGGCGGAGCCGTGGACCGGTTCGGCCAGCACGCGGCCGTCGCCGAGGTTCGCGCCCGGCGCGATGCCGAGTCCACCGATCTGGGCGCCGCAGGCGTCGGAGAGGTAGTCGCCGTTCAGGTTGGGCATCGCGAGCACGTCATACTGGTCCGTACGCGTGAGAATCTGCTGGAGCATGTTGTCCGCGATGCGGTCGTTGACGACGACGGCGTCCTCCGGCGGCTCGCCGTCGCGTTCGTTCCAGAGCGTGTCCTCCGTGATGACCTCGTCACCGTACTCCTCCTCGGCGACCTCGTAGCCCCAGTCGCGGAAGGCGCCCTCGGTGAACTTCATGATGTTCCCCTTGTGGACCAGCGTGACCGAATCCCGGTCCCGTTCGAGGGCGTAGTCGATGGCGTTGCGAACGAGCCGCTTCGTGCCGAACTCCGAGATCGGCTTGACGCCGATGCCCACCGGCCTCCTCGACGAACTCGCGGCCCTTCTCGACGCCCTCGGTACCGGCTTCCCACTCGATGCCGGCGTAGACGTCCTCCGTGTTCTCCCGGAAGGTGACCATGTTCATCTGCTCGGGTGCCTTCACGGGCGAGGGGACGCCCTCGAGGTGGTAGGTCGGCCGGACGTTCGTGTAGAGGTCGAGTCGCTTCCGGAGGGCGACGTTCAGCGAGCGGAAGCCAGCACCGACCGGCGTCGTCAGCGGCCCCTTGATGGAGACCTTGAACTCGCGCATCGCCTCCAGCGTGTCGTCGGGCAGGTTCCCGTCGTACTTCTCGCGGGCGGACTCGCCGGCGTAGACGCGCATCCAGTTGATCTCACGACCGGTCGCGTCCGCGGCGGCTTCCAGTACCTTCTGGGCGGCAGGGCCGACGTCTACCCCGATTCCGTCCCCGAAGATGATGGGGATGATGGGGTCCTCGGGGACGATGAACTCGTCGTCCTCGTCCACCTCGATCTTGGACCCCTCGGCGGGAACTTCGACCTTGTCGTATGACATGGCCGGCGCAACGACCGGCCGGGTCTAAGTAGTACCGTTCTCTCCGGCGTAACGCCACGAACGACGATGAACGACCCGGCCAGCGACGGGTTCGTCGCGCCGTCCGGGGACCTCCGCTACCGCCCGTGAACAGCGTCGTGAAGCGCCTGCGGCCAGGGTGGCGTCGCTCGGTTCGCTGGTACGGTCGCGCGGACGTGCGCACGCGACTCGAACATCGCGAGATGCAGGGGCCGACGAACGCTCCGTGGAGGTCGGGGGCTTCGAGTCGTCCACCACTCCCTGTCGGCCTCCCGACCACCTTCACGGGGAGACATCCGGGCCGGTCGTTCCAGAGGTCCCGTCCGAGCCACTCGTCCCGGCCCCATCCAATCGTGAGGTCTGCCCTCCAGAGGTCCCGATCCGCCTCCAAACGTTCCATCCGATCGTCCTCGTCTCCACTCCGGACGTTCTCTTCGATCGTCCCGGCGGGCCGTTCGCTGCCGACGGGCTCTCCAGACCCACGGGCCCGGTCGTCTGGTCCCTTGTCGGGACGGGGAGATGGCCGGTCCTAACGGGATGTTGTAACCCCTCTCGCGACGCCACCTGATCTAAAAACCCGTCTGAACACGGCGAATGGATTGGACGCGGTTGTCACAAGCAGTTTTATGTACGATATCTTAACCGCAGGTGTAGCATGAGTGGGGACGACCCGAACAGCGAACCAGACGGAATCGAACTCTCGCGGCGGACCTTCACGAGGGCCGCCGGAGCAGCCGCCGGTGCAGGACTGCTGGGTGGTGCAGCAGGGACTGCTGGTGCACAGGGAAGTATCGACGGGACCGAGTTCGCCAACCCGCGCGTCCAGGAGGTCGCGAAGGTGTGGGCGAGAGGGTTCCGGGGCCAGTCGGACCGTGCCATCGGACTGACCGACTCCGGAATCGACGCCCGTCACCCCGACCTGGGGCCGTGGAACGGCGTCAAGGCCGTCGAGGAGAACGGCGAACTCGTCCTCCAGGACCAGTCGGTCATCGACTACGAGCGGACCAGCAAGGACGACTTCGAGGAGTCAGCGACCGTCACACCCGGGACGACGGCGACCGGCGACGAGACGGTGGTGTGCACGTTCACGCCGCAGTCGCCGAAGAACACGGTGGACGCGGAGCTCTCCTGGATGCCGGCCGAGAACGACCTCGAGTTCCGGCTCGACAAGGCCGACGGGAACGGCGGCTGGGAGGAGGTCGCCACGGCGGCGACAGCCAACAACCCCGAGGTCATCACGGAGGCGCCGCTCGAGGCCGGCGTCGAGCACCGCTTCGTCGCGGAGTCCTACGCGAACGCGGGCTCGGAGGCCATCGTCTCCGGGACCACGTACGAGCGCATCAAGATGTTCACCGACGGGGAGGCGACGGTCGATGACCCGTTCGCGCACGGGCCCGACAACGCGAAGACGGTCGGCTGGGTCAACCCCGTCTCGCGCTACGGCGACTACGACGAGCCGCGCGACCCGGACGGGCACGGCTCGCACTGTGCCTCGATCATGGGCGGGTCCGGCCGCGCGAGCGCGTTCGACGAGTACACCGAGGAGTCGTACGATTCCCAGCCGGTCCAGCCCGGGAACCCGCTCACCTTCTACGTGACGGCCGAAGAGGGCGAGGGCGTCTTTGCCTCCGCGTACGGGACGAATCTGGAGATCGAGATCAGCCGGCCGTTCTCCGGCGTCGTCGCGAGTTCGACCATCGGGAGCGACACCAGCACGCTGGACAACAACGTCGTCTCCGTGCCCGCCGACGAGCACCTCTCCAGGGGGCAGCAGGACGGAACCTTCCGCATCGACGTCCGCGGCGGCCAGCCCGGTGATCGGCAGGACAACCGGAACTACGGTGCCGGCGAGGTCGAGACGGTCGCCTACGGGACGCTCGCGGACCCGTCCGAGGGCATCTCCGACCGGACGGACGCCGACGGCGCCGCGTCGCTGCACTCCGGCGTGGCTCCCGACAGCTCCCTCGTCGGGCTTCAGGGGCTCTCCGGTCCGATCCCCGTACTCGCCGAGTACGCGGACACGTTCACCAGCGAGTTCAACCTCCGCGCGGTCAACATGTCCTGGGGCTACGTCGGCGGGCTGCCCCTGGGCGCTGCAGGCGGCGAGGTCTCGGCCGAGGTCGTCGAGGGAATCAAGCAGATGGCCCAGAACGGCATTCTGACGGTCGCCGCAGCGGGCAACACCGCGACGCCGGCCAACGGCAACGGCGCCCCCGCAGTCGCCGACGAGGCCATCAGCGTCGTCGCGACCGACGCCCGCGACGGGGTCGCGTCCTACTCCTCCGGCGGCGTCGGAGCCCGGGACGAGGACGACCAGGGGAACTACATGAAGCCGGACGTGACCGCCCCCGGCGGCTCCGTGCCGGATCTGGTCCAGGCGGCCGAGGCGGGCGACCCGGACGAGTCGGAGTCCGAGCAGCCCCCGATCCGTGACTACACGGGCAAGGCCGGCACCTCGATGGCCTCCCCGTTCGTGAACGGCACGGTCGCGCTGGTCGCGGAGGCGATGGAGGAGGCGGCGCCCGAGTCCGCCTCGCTCCCCGAGCCGGCCGACACCAGCGGGCCTGACGTGGCCCGCCTGAAGCAGGTCCTCCTGGCGACGGCCTCCGAGACGGCGTTCACCGCCGCCCCGTACCACCGGGGGAAGGCGCCGACCTACCAGTTCGGTGACCGCGACCCCTACGAGGGGTACGGGCGCGTCAACCCGGACGCCGCGGTCGACGCGGTCGGGCGGACGCTGCTGGACGACTCGGACGCCGCGCCCGGCGGCACGCTGAACGGGACCCTCGCCGGCACCGTCGGG
>PXRM01000028.1 GCA_003020985.1 Halobacteriales archaeon QS_4_70_19
GAGCCGGCCATCTTGATGAAGGTGGCGTCGGTCTGGTTGGCGACGGCCTTCGCGAGCATCGTCTTGCCCGTCCCCGGCGGCCCGTGGAGCAGGACGCCGGTCGGTGGCTCGATACCGACCGTCTCGAAGACCCCCGGGTTCGTCAGGGGGTCCTCGACGGCCTCCCGGACCTCGGTGACCTGCGACTCGAGCCCGCCGATATCGGCGTAGGTGACGGAGGGGGAGGCGTCGACCTGCATCGCCTGCGCGCGAGCGTCCTTCTCCGTGTCGAGCACGGTCTGGATGGCGAACGAGTCGTTGATGGCGACGCGGTCGCCGGCCTCCAGCTTGTCCGCCAGGCGGGGAGAGACGTCCGTGAGCACCTCCTGGTTGTTGCCGTGCTGTTTGAGGACGACCTCGTCGTCGGCGATCTCTTCGACGGTAGCGAGGTAGAGCGAGGAGGTCTTGAGCGCCTCGTTCTCGCGCTGGAGCTTGTCGACCTCTTCTCGGAGTTCGGACTGGCGGTCCTGGGCGGCGTCGAGCTGGCTCGCCAGCTCCTCGTGGACGCGCGTGACCTCGGCGAAGTGGTCCTCGAGCGCGGCCAGCCGCTCGTCGGGCCCCATCTCCGGGTCCAGGTCGAGCGTCGGTTGGTCTGGTAGTGACGGACTACGCGACATCAGGTGGCGGAAAGTTGGGTGTCCTCGTTAGAAGTGTCTTTGGGTTGCTACAGGTACCCATACCGAGGGCGGGGAGCGGAATCCACCGGCGAACGGCCGCCAGCGGGCCGTCAGTCGACGAACCGTCGACCACCCGTCCGCAGGTGCTCCACCGACGGTGCCGGACACACCCGGGTTCTCAGGTCAGTGACTCGAACTCCGCCACCAGGTCGTCGTAGGTGTCGATGGCCTGCTCGACCGGGTCGGGGGCGGCCATGTCCACGCCCGCCCCGCGCAGCAGTTCGAGGGGGTACTCACGGGACCCCTTCGAGAGGAACTCGCGGTAGTCCGCGGCCGCCGGCTTACCCTCCTCCAGGATGCGGTCGACCAGCGCGTTCGCCGCCGAGATGCCCGTCGCGTACTGGTAGACGTAGAACGAGTAGTAGAAGTGCGGGATGCGCATCCACTCGCGCCGGATGCCGTCGTCCATCGCCATCGGTTCGTAGTAGGTCGACTTCAGGTCGCCGTAGATGTCATCGCAGACGTCCGGCGTGATGGCCTCGCCCTCCTCGGCGAGCTGGTGGGTCCGGTGCTCGAAGTCCGCGAACATCGTCTGCCGGAACAGCGTCGACCGGAACCGCTCCAGGTACTCGTCGAGGACGTGCCGGCGGAACCGTTCGTCGTCGACGGTCTCCAGCAGGTGTTCGGTCAGGAGCGCCTCGTTGACCGTGGAGGCGACCTCGGCGACGAAGATCTCGTAGCCGGAGTAGACGTGCGGCTGGGTCTCGCTCGTGAGTTCGGAGTGCAGCGAGTGACCCAGCTCGTGGGCCAGCGTGTACATCGACGTGATGTCGTCCTGGTAGTTCATCAGGACGTACGGCTGGCTGTCGTACGTCCCCCCGGAGTAGGCCCCGGAGCGCTTGTTCGCGGTTTCGTAGACGTCGACCCAGCGGGAGTCGAGCCCCTCGGCCACCCGGGACTGGTAGTCCCCGCCCAGCGGGGCGACCGCCTCGACGACGTGCTCGCGGGCCTCCTCGTACGGGAGGTCCACCTCGCCCTCAGCGAGCGGCGTGTAGAGGTCCCAGCTCCGCAGCTCGTCGACACCGAGTACGTCGCGCTTGAGGTCGGCGTGTCGGTGGAGGACATCGATGTTGTCCTCGACGGTCTCGACGAGGTTGTCGTACACGGAGACGGGGATGTTGGCGTCGTCGAGGCTGGCCTCGCGGGCGGTCTCGTAGTTCCGGACCCGGGCCAGCTTGATGTCGGCCTTGACGCTGTTCTTGTACGCCGTGCCGACGGCGTTGCGGAGGCCGGCCCACTCCTCGTAGAAGGTCTCGTGGACCCGCCGGCGGAAGTCGCGGTCGCGGCGCTTCAGGAGCGTCGTGAAGTTCGACAGCGTCGGGCGTACCTCCCCACCGTCGGACGAGTCCGTCGAGGGTCGGCTCGCGTCGCTCGCCTCCCCGCCGTCGGGCTCCTCGACCGGCGGGAACTCCATGTCCGCGTTCGTCAGCATGTTGTACACCTCGCCGCCGGCACCCGTCACCTCCGAGAGGTCCGCCAGCAGCTCCTCGACCTCGGCCGAGCGGGTGTGGGGCTTCATTCGGAGGACGTCGTCGAAGTAGTGCTCGTAGCGTTCGAGGTCCGGGTTCTCCGCGACGAGCGCCTGCAGTTCCTCGCGGGTGGACTGCTGGAGTTCCGGCTCGATGAACGAGGCAGCCGAGGAGGCGTCGGCCGACAGCGACTGCGCCCGTGCGGAGAGCGCCTGGTAGTGCTGGTCGGCGGTGTCCTCGTCGCTGCGCATGCGCGCGTACGCGGAAACGTCCGCCACCTGTCGCATGATCTCCTCCCGGGTCTCCAGCAGCGCCGCCAGGGTGTCGGCGTCCTCCGTGACCCGGCCCTCGTAGGTCTCGAGGTCGTCGAGCCGCTCCTCGACCGCCTCGAACGCTGCCTCCCACTCGTCGTCGCTGGCGAACAGGGAGTCGAGATCCCACTTGTACTGCTCGTCGACCTCCTCCCGTTCCGGGACGTCCGCGGTACTCATACCACGGGATACTGGTGGGGGCGTCGTAAACGCATCGTCGTGCCGGAGTGGACGGGTCGCCCCCGGGACGGCTGGCGGCCGGGGCAGTGCTACGGCTTCGGGGCAGCCTTCTGGAGGGCGGTCTCCGCGATGTTGCCGCCGTAGTCGCCCGCCCGGGTCAGTGAGTCGACGACGAGCCCGAGTGACTGGGCCCGCTGGGGGTCCAGCTCCCGAATGAGCGTGTCGACCTCGCGGGCGAGCGGGTCGATCGCCTCGATCTGGTGCCGAGCGTCGTTGGCCATTCCGGTGGCCCGCTCGGAGTCGTTCTCCAGCAGCGCGTCCATCGCCGTCTCGATGACCTCCTCGGCGGCGACGTGCAGCTCCTGGAGCGCCGCCGCGGCGTCCTCCGGGACCTCGTCCAGTTCCCGGGCGTGCGTGGCGATCTTCGTGGCGTGGTCCGCCACCCGCTCGAGCTGGCGGGCCGAGGAGTGGTAGTCGAAGCAGGTCTCGCGGTCGAGCCCGACGTCGGCCGCCGCACGCGGGTCCCGCAGGACCGACCGGAACACCCGTGACACCATCGACCAGAGGCGGTCGACGTCGTCGTCGCGCTGGACCACGTCGGCCGCCAGGTCGTCGTCGTTCTCGACCAGCGCGGTCACGCTGTCGGCCAGCATCGTGGTGGCGACCAGCCGCATCCGGGTGATCGCGTTGTGCAGCGACAGCTCCGAGGAGTCAAGCAGGTCCTGCAGGCGCACGCGCTCGGACGTCTCGCCGATGACCTCCAGCCCGACCAGCGACTGGACGGCGTCGCGGATAGTCCGGCGCTGGGCCGCGGTCACGCGTGAGGACTTCAGCGTGATGATATCGAAGCCGCTTACGTACATCGTCACGACCGCGCGAATCAGGTCGTGCCCCTCGAGCCCACTGATGTCCAGCGTTCCCTCCACCTTCTCCTCCTCGCGCCGGGGGGTCAGGAGGAGCGCGTCGTCCTCCGGGTGGAACTCCACGATGCTCCCGCCGCTGACTCCGTTCTCGGTCGCCCAGTCCTTCGGCAGGGAGACGGTGAACGTCGACCCGCCCGTCACCTGCACCTTGCGCGTCTCCATGGGGGGCATCGGACGGGCCCCATCATAAATCAATCCATATCTATATACAGGATGTCAGCTTCACGTAGTTCTCGACTACGTCCCGTGTATTGCCGGCTACAGTCCAGTATATCGACCGTCGATGAAGGAGTATTGTCCCGAACCCGGGACTGGGGTCAGAGACCTTCACCCGCTCTAAGAGCCGTTTCAAACCTTCTCCGGGAAGCACTACGGGCCGAAAACGAACCGGGGCACATACCGATACTGTCCGATATATAGTGATCTGTTCAGAACATAGTTATCATAGTAGGCTACTTATCCGTTCCATGTCCCCACCCGGATGATGCCCGAAAACGGCCGATTCGAGACCACGTCGCGTCGTAAGTTCATCGCCGGGGCCGGGGCCGCCGGCCTCGCGCTCGCCGCCGGTTGCACGGAGGACGGCGGCGGTGACGGCGGGGACGGCGGGGACGGCGGCGACGGTGGCGACGGTGGCGGCGGGGGGGACGGCGGGAGCACGGACCTCTCGGGGAAAATCAGTATCACCGGGAGTTCCACGGTGTTCCCGCTCGCGAACGCGGTCGTCGAGGAGTTCCAGAAGATGCACTCCGATGTCGATATCAGCGTCCAGTCGACCGGCTCCGGTGGCGGGTTCGAGAACTTCTTCTGTCCCGGCGAGTCCGACATCAACAACGCCTCGCGCCCGATCAAGGACAGCGAGATGGAGAACTGCACCAGCAGCGGCGTCCAGCCCCATGAGATCAAGGTGGCGACGGACGCGCTGACCGTCATCGTCAACAACGACAACGACTGGGCGACGGAGATGACCGTCGATCAACTCAAGCAGATCTGGGGCCCCGAGGCCGGCGACAGCCAGACGTGGGCGGACATCAACTCCGACTGGCCCGACGAGAAGATCGAGCGGTTCGGGGCCGCCGAGACCTCCGGCACCTTCGACTACTTCACGGAGGTCATCAACGGCGAGGAGGGTGCCCACACCCAGGACTACGAGGCGACCGAGCAGGACCGCACCATCGTCCAGGGTGTCCAGGGAAGCCAGTACGCCATCGGCTACCTCGGCTTCGCCTACTACTCGCAAAACACGGAGGCGGCGACCGCGGTCGCCGTCGACAACGGTGATGGGCCGGTGAAGCCGAGCCTCGAAACCGCGAAGTCCGGCGAGTACGCCCCGCTGGCTCGCCCGCTGTTCACCTATCCCAACGAGAACCGGCTGTCGGAGGATCACATCGCCGAGTTCTGCCGGTTCTTCGTCGAGCAGACGACGAACAAGAAACTGGTCGCGGACCAGGTCGGCTACGTGCCCAACAGCGAGGACGAGAAAAGCAAGGAACTCGACGAACTCAATACGGCCATCGAGAACGCCTGAGGCGGTCAGCTCCGGCAGTCCGGCCGTTTTAATACATTCCCAACGATATCCATTCCAAAGCAGATGAGCAACGAAGCAGACGAGTTCAACCTGAGCGGCGACCGGGGCTTCCTGGATTTCCGGGAGTCGATCTACCACGTCGTATTCCTCGCGTGTGCGGCGATCTCGGTACTCACGACGATCGGAATCATCCTCTCGCTGGCCGGGCCCGCCTTCGGCATCTTCCAGTCCGGGTTCTTCCAGGACGTCTCGCTCGGCGAGTTCCTGTTGACGACCGACTTCAGCCCGAAAATCTCCCCGGTCCAGTTCGGCGTCCTGCCGCTGGTGTTCGGGACGCTGCTGGTGACCGTCGGGGCCGCCGCCATCGCGCTCCCGTTCGGTCTGTTGACCGCCATCTACCTCAGCGAGTACGCGGGCGAACGCCGCCGGGCGGTGCTCAAGCCGATGCTTGAGGTGCTCGCCGGCGTCCCGACAGTCGTGTACGGCTACTTCGCGCTCGTCTACGTCACGCCGTTCCTCGACGCCATCCCGGGAATCGATCTGGGGACGTTCAACGCGCTGTCGGCGGCGCTGGTGATGGGTATCATGATCATCCCGATGGTCTCCTCGATCAGCGAGGACGCGATGAGTGCGGTGCCGGACTCGCTCCGGAACGCCTCCTACGGGCTCGGCTCGACGAAGTTCGACGTCTCGACCGGCGTGGTCGTCCCGGCAGCGGCGTCGGGCATCGCCTCCTCGTTCATCCTCGCCATCTCGCGGGCGGTCGGCGAGACGATGATCGTCGTGGTGGCCGCCGGGACGACCGACCGGTTTCCGGGCGGTCCGGGTGAGGTCCTGACCGCCTTCTTCAAGTCGACGCAGACGATGACCTCGGCGATGGTACAGCTCGGGACCAGCGACCTGGCCGGTGGGACGACCGCGTACCGCGCGCTGTTCGCGATCGGGCTCGTGCTGTTCGTCCTGACGCTCGGGCTGAACCTCCTGAGCGACGTACTCGTCCGGCGATACGAGGAGGATTACGACTGATGGCAACTGAAACCGACCCCCAGACCGGACCCGGCGACGCGACGGGAGAGACCCGAACGCCGTTCGGAGAGGTCAGCAGACTCAGTGGCATCGTCTTCGAGTACCTCACGCTGGCCGCCTCGATGTTCGGCATCCTGTCGCTCGGCATCCTGTTGAGCTACGTCTTCTGGGACGCCTTCGGGCTCGAGACGGCCGACCCCGTCTGGTACGCCGTGCTGGTCGGGACGGTGGGCCTCCCGCTGGTCGGGCAGGCGCTGTACGCCCGTCGCAACCCGGTCGCGGGCGAGGTGGCACTCGAACTCGGATCGACGCTCCTGGGGGGCGTCCTCGCGGGCTTGGCGCTCGTCGTCGTCCTCGAGGTCATCGCCGGGAGCGAGGTCTGGTTCGCCTACTTCCTCACCACGGTCCTCCCACTCGGGTCGCTCTACGTCTACGGGCAGCGGAACGAGGCCACGTGGGTCGGGCTCGCCGCGCTGGGCGTGCTGATCGTCGGCCCAGCCATCGGAACAGCGGCACTCGACCCGCTCACGACGGTGGCGGGCCTGTTCGGGGGGCCAGGAATCTACCTCCTGTCGATGGTGCTTCCGGCCGCCCTCCTGTGCCGGTACCTCGTCGGCGAGTTCCTCGAACTCGGGAACGGGGACTACGCGGCGGGGGCCACCCTCGCCCTCGCGGTGGTCGGAATCCCCGTCGTCGACACCGTCGGTGTCGCACGGTCGGTCTGGTTGTTGTTCCTGGTAGCGCTGGTCATGCCGTTCGGCATCGTCGTGGCAAAGACCCTGGCCGTGCCGGAGCGCCGAGTCGGCTTCGTGGCCCCGGCCGTGATCATCGTCGGGATCGGCCTCCTGGCGGTGCTCCCGGAGACCGTGGGAGTCGCCGGC
This sequence comes from Halobacteriales archaeon QS_4_70_19, assembly GCA_003020985.1. GTDB lineage: Archaea > Halobacteriota > Halobacteria > Halobacteriales > Haloarculaceae > Haloglomus. Next base: position 7,035 of record PXRM01000028.1, read on the forward strand.
CCCTCCCCGTGGTTCGACTGGCAGTACGTCACCTCGAACCCGTCCCGGTTCGCTGATCAGGCGGGCCTCTACCCGGCGATCATCGGCTCGGTGTTCATGATCGTGGCCGTCGCCATTCTCACATTGATCGTCGGCGTCGGTACCGCGGTCTACTTGGAGGAGTACGCCCCTTCCAGCGGTATCGCGGCGAGCGTCGTCCGGCTCATCCGTATCAACATCTCGAACCTGGCCGGGGTCCCCTCCGTGGTGTACGGCCTGCTGGGGCTCGCGGTGTTCGCCAACACGCTCCGGCTCGGATTCGGGACGGTCGTCACGGCGGCGTTCACGCTGTCCCTGCTCATCCTGCCGATCGTGATCATCTCCTCGCGAGAGGCGATTCGCTCGGTACCGGACTCGCTCCGGGATGCCTCCTACGGGATGGGCGCGACCCGCTGGCAGACCGTCCGGAACGTGGTCATGCCGCGCGCCATCCCCGGCATCCTGACCGGCACGATCCTGGCGCTGGGACGGGCGATCGGGGAGACCGCACCGTTGATCATGATCGGGGTCGCTACCTCCATCTACAGCACCCCGAGCGGGTTGTTCGACAAGATCTCCGCGATGCCGATGCAGATCTTCGTCTGGGCCAGCTTCCCGGGTGAGGAGTTCCAGTACGGTGTCCTCGCCGCCGGCGTGGTGACGCTACTGGTCGTCCTGCTGACGATGAACTCCATCGCCATCCTCCTGCGGAACAAGTTCGAACGGAGTGAGATCTGATGTCCAAAAACGAGAACACGATCACGACCGAGGAGAGCACAGACGCGGACCCGAAGACGACGGACGAGAAGCTCATCTCCACCGAGGTGACGACCGGGACAGAGACCGGCCGGACGGCGGCCGGGGGCCGGACGATAATCGAGGCCCGCAACGTCGACGTCTACTACGACGACCTCCGAGCGCTCGACGACGTCTCGCTCCAGATTCCGGAGGGACAGGTCACCGCGATGATCGGTCCGTCCGGCTGTGGGAAGTCGACGTTCCTCCGGTGTATCAACCGGATGAACGACCTGGTCGACGCCGCTCGGGTCGAGGGGGACCTCCTGCTGAAGAACAAGAACGTCTACGACGACGACGTCGACCCCGTGGCGCTCCGGCGGCGCGTCGGGATGGTGTTCCAGGAGCCGAACCCGTTCCCAAAGAGCATCTACGACAACGTCGCCTACGGGCGCCGTATCCAGGGCCTCGACGGCGATATGGACGAGGCGGTCGAACAGGCGCTGCGCCGGGCGGCGCTCTGGGACGAGGTGAAAGACCAGCTGGACAAGTCCGGACTGGACCTCTCGGGCGGCCAGCAGCAGCGCCTCTGCATCGCCCGGGCCATCGCGGTCGACCCGGAGGTCGTCCTGATGGACGAGCCCGCCTCCGCGCTCGACCCCATCGCCACCTCGAAGATCGAGGACCTCATCGACGAGCTCGCCGAGGAGTACACGGTCGTCATCGTCACGCACAACATGCAGCAGGCCGCGCGCATCTCCGATAAGACGGCCGTCTTCCTCACCGGCGGGGAGCTGATCGAGTTCGGCGACACGGAGAAGATCTTCGAGAACCCGGAGCACCAGCGCGTCGAGGACTACATCACCGGCAAGTTCGGATAGCGTGGCTCGCGAAGAGTTCCAGGCCGAACTCGGCGACCTCCGCGACGCGGTCGTCGACCTCGGCCGGACGGTGCTGGACCAGTTCCGGCGGGCGGCCAGGGCACTCGTCGAGGGTGACGACGAGACCGCCACCGACGTCGTCGACGGCGACGGGACGGTCAACCGGCGCTATCTCGACCTCGAGTCCCGGTGTATCGACCTGTTCGCGCTCCAGCAGCCCGTCGCCGGCGACCTCCGGTTCGTCGCCGCCTCGTTCAAGATCCTCACCGACATCGAGCGCATCGGCGATCTCGCGGTCAACCTCGCCGAGCACGCCCTGGAGAAGCGCCGGAACTACCTCCCCGAGGTGAGCGTCGACGACCTGACCGGCATCGCCGCGGAGATGGTCGGGCGTGCGCTCGACGCGTACGAGCGCGGTGATGCCGCGGCCTGCCACGCGGTCGCCGATCAGGACGACGAACTCGACGGGCTCTGCCAGCGGGTCGCCCAGCTCGTCGTCGAGGACCTCGTCGGCCGGGAGGCAGACCACACGGTCGACGACGACCTGCTGGCCGGGGTCCGCCGGCTGCTCGTGACGATCCGGGACGTCGAGCGGGTCGGCGACCACGCGGAGAACATCGCGGCCCGCACGCTGTACATGGTCGAGGCGGACGAGACGCTCCTCTACTGATATCACACATATACGATATACATCCCCATAGAAAGACCAATAGGTGAAATATACCGATACTATTCCAGTACTGAGAGATATACGCGCAGTGTCAGGGAGCAACGGTGATCGGCTGGACTCCCGCGAGCGGAACGAGCGGGAGATCGGCGAGGGAATGAGGCAGGTGGAACGGACTTGCCGGGGCTACGTCAATACGGGTGCCTGCCGAGGCTAGGGTAGAAGGCGTACCGTATCTGCGTGGAGTGGACTGACATCCTCCCACGGCTTTAGCCGTGGGGTTTCCGGTCACAGACCGGACATCCCACGACTGGAGGTTCCCCACTCGTACGCGGTGGGGTTGTGGGCCGTGCCAGTACGGCCCCCGACCGAGATAGCGGGCTTCAGTTACCCCCACGAGGGGTGCGTATCCGTACCTCGGACTCGGCATCGTAACCGACGAACGACTCGATATTCAACGTTTCGCCGGCTGTCGGCTTCACCCCACCTGTGAACGGGTGGGCTTTCGCCTCGCTGCCGCTGCAAGCATTCGCCGTCTGGTGGAACTCGCTTAACTAAACACGACTCGGAGTGGGGGCATAATCATTATATTGTGTGGGAGTGTATCACATGGCAACATGGTCCAAGCAACAGTACATCCGCTCGATAGAGGTCGGCTCCAGCTGGACGGGAACTTCGCCTTCGAGGGCGATGCCCTCGGGATGTACGATAGCCCGGATGCCGACAACCGGATGCTCGATTTCGTGGTGTACAACCTGCTGATCGACCACCCGGAGGCGACGATTCTCGTCGACTCGGGCAGCCACCCGGAGGCCGGGGAGGGATACTGGCCCGAGCACGTCTACCAGCTGTTCGCCCACTACGACGCCGACGAGCGGACCCTCCCGGTGGCCCTCGAGGAGAAAGGCTACGCCGTCGAGGACATCGACGCCGTCATCCAGACTCACCTCCACTTGGACCACGCCGGCGGCCTGCGCCATTTCGAGGGGACGGACGTCCCGGTGTACGTCCACGAGACGGAGTTGAAAACCGCCTTCTATGGCGCGAAGGTAGCCGGCGACCCCGCCTACGTCGAGGCAGACTTTGACCGTGACCTCAACTGGGAGCCGGTCGCGCTCCAGCAGCGCTCCCCGTGGACGGACCTCACGCTGCATCACTTCCCCGGGCACACGCCGGGGCTGATGGGGCTGTCCATCGACCTCGCCGATAGCGGGACGCTGCTGTTCACCTCCGACCAGTGTCTTCAGGAGGAGAACTACCAGGGCGAGCCGATGGGCGCGGTGCTGCTGGACCAGCGCGCCCAGTGGCGTGACAGCCTTCAGCGCATCCACGACTTCGTCGATCGGACCGACGCCGCCGTCTACACTGGTCACGACCTCGAACAGTTCGGAGGCATGCCCGACGCCTGGACGTGACCAACCGACACTTGAGAACCGACCCGACCGCCACACCATCTACACCCCCCACGACATCGACTCATCATGACTGACCAACAGTATCCGGAGATGTTCAGCGTCGAACAGAAGTACGGCGCCTGGCTTGACGACGAAGAGCGCGAGCAGGTGCGTGAGGTGAAGGAGTTCGTCGAAGCGGAGATGATTCCGCGGCGCAATGACTACGAGGGTGGCTGGCACAAGGACGCCGACCGCGCACACGAGGCGATTGCCGAGGCCTACCTCGGGTTAACCGAACTGGGCGTCCAGCGGGCACCGATTCCCGAGAGTGCCGGCGGGCTCGGGCTCTCGAACCAGGCAGTCAACGCGATGAAAGAGGAGATATCCCGCTCGGACTCGGGTATCACGACTGCGCTCGGGAAGATCCACTGGATGGCCGGCATCCTCGGGCAGGCCCGTAACGAACGCTTGATGGAGAGATTCATTCCGGAAGTGACCGGAGATAGCCCGAAAACGGCGACCATCCTCATCACGGAGGAACACGGCGGGGCCAACATCGAGGACGGCACTCAGCAGAGTCGCCCGATCAAAGTGACCGCCCGAAAGGAAGGCGACGAGTACGTTATCAACGGCCAGAAAAAGTGGGGCGGCGCTGGCGGTCCCCCGGAGGTGTTTGACACCGTCTTCGACGATCATCTGGGATACTTCGTCATCACGAACATGGCCCCCGAGAAGGGTGAGGAGGGAATGGCCATCTTCCACGTCCCACCCGACGCTGACGGGCTGCAGTTCTCCGAGCCGATCCAGAAGGCCGGCCACGCCTATACGGACCGTAACATCAAGTACACGTTCGATGACGTTCGGGTTCCCGAGGCGTTCCGCGTCGATGACCCCGACCGGCCGATGCAGGCGGCCCACATCACCCACGGCGCCATCATGGCCGGCGGGAAACTCGCCAGCGCAGCGACGCTACTGGGCTCGGCTCACGCCGCTATGGAAATCGCGATGGACTGGACCGCCGACCGGACGATCAAGGGCAAGCCGGTTCGTGAACGGCCGATGTTCGCCAACAAGTTCGGCGAGCTCGCCCGCGACATTGAGGGTGCCCGCACCTACTACATGACCGTCGGGGGGATGATCCACGACCGTGAGGCCCACGGCGCGCTGTACGAGCGGCCGCTGGTCGGGCGGGCCGGCGCCGCCCGGTCGATGGCCGCCGACGTGACCACCGACGCCTTCGATACGGCGTTCCAGCTAATGGGGTCAGCCGGCTTCGCCTACGAGGCCGACCTCGACAAGCTGAAACGCGACACCAAAATCGTCCAGCTGTGGCTCGGTGGCTCCCAGCGCGACCGGCTGGACATGGCGCGGGCCTACCATGACCACGGCTGGGAGGCCCCCGAGGAGTTCAGCTGGCATTACGAGAGTGAGGAGGCAGCCACAGAGGGTGAGGTCACCAGCGACGACTAGCCCGAGTGGAGTGAGTCTACCCTGACGTTCTCAGGCATCACCGGGGGTGCGACCGTCGCCGCCGGCCGGGGCTATCGGCGTCTCGAATATCAACGTTTCTTCGCCCGTCTCGCCGTCCACGTCGAGCAGCGCGCCGCGCACCGTGGGCTCGGCGCTGTGGTAGCGCAGGAGGGCCTTCAGCCGGTCGCCACCGGGGGTCCACGGCCCGTAGCCGTGGTACGCGCGGATCAGAACCTCGCCGTCCTCCCACGTCTTGATCTCGATGGAGATGGGTCGCTCAAGGTGGGTGGCCGCGAGGCCGCGGACGTAGCGGTACGCGGCCGCGATGCGGTCGGACTGGGGCGTGCTGCTGGTGGCTGGTGCTGGAGGGTCGTGGCTCATCGTGAGAACCGTTCCGGGCGTGCCTACCCGGTGGGGCTACTCAAAAGTGTCGGCGCTGAGCTAGTCCACTTCGTCGAGTCCATCGAGGATTTCGAGGATATCTCCAATATCGGTCCAGAGCGGGCGGCGGCGCTGCGGGACCGGCTCGGAGGGTAGCTTCCAACCGAGTGCTAAGTCAGATTCCCGACCCCTTCGTTGCAAGGGCATCGGTGGTGCCCGATGATCTTGGCTACGAGGAGTTTGGTCTGTCCGGACCTGGGGATACAGCGTCAGTCGGACGATGTCGGTCGACAGCTGCTCGGCGAGTTCGGCGTCGACCTCGGGGCTCGTCGCCGCCATCAGGCGTCACCTCCGTCGTCGCTGGCCGGCTCGGGGTCGCCATGTTTGGAGTCGCACCGCTGCTGCTCGGCGCTCATGGCGAGCACTCCACCTCCTCACCGATGGCGTAGCACTCCTGGCCGTCCTCCTCGATGAAGCTCCCGCACTGGTCGCAGACCGGGAGGCCGAGCCGGTCGGGGTCGAAGCGAGCGGATTCAGACACCGCGACCACCTCGGGTGGTAGAACCTCGTGAGCGAGGCTCTACTGTATTAGATCGATGGACTCGCCGGGATTTGAACCCGGGGCCTCTCCCATGCCAAGGGAGTGATCTACCGCTGATCTACGAGCCCTCGCAGTCCACTCTGAGTCCAGCCGCGGCCATAAACCCATCGTCATGCCGTTGTGGGTGGCCCGGCGTGGCACGGGCGGAAGGAAACCGTTTAGTCGACGGACGGGTCAGTGCGGATGGGAACAGCACAGCCGCATATCCGACCTGCCGCCCTGTTGGGCGGCTTGGGAGTGCGGCGGTGCCGGCCGACAGCGGCGCTGCGCCGCACCGGCCACAGCATCGCAGCCCCCGCGGGCAGGGCGACCAGCCACGGGGGCACGCGGCTCGTGCGGTTCCAATTCGATAGACTATGGCACGAATGCACCCCCGCCGTCGCGGCTCGTCCGGATCGGACAAGCCCGCGGCCGACGAACCGCCGGAGTGGAGCGACGTGGACGCCGACGCCGTCGAGGAGCGCGTCGTCGAACTCGCGGAGCAGGGACACGAGCCGTCCCAGATCGGGATGAAGCTGCGTGACGAGGGCGTCCAGGGGACACCGGTCCCCGACATCAAACTCGCCACGGGCAAGAAGGTCACCGAGATCCTCGAGGAGCACGACGCCGCCCCCGAGATCCCGGAGGACCTCTACAACCTGCTCAAGCGCGCCGTGCGCCTCCGCGAGCACATGGACGAGCACCCCGGCGACGCACAGAACAAGCGTGCGCTCCAGAACACGGAGTCGAAGATCCGCCGTCTGGTCAACTACTACCGCGGCGACGAGATCGACGGGGAGTTCACGTACACCGCCGAGCGCGCCCGGGAGCTCACCGAGTAACCCGGTCCAGTCCCCCCGAACCCACACATGGCCGCCGCCGACCCATCCGACGCGACCGCGCCCGGTGCGAGCGTCGCCGCCGCCTGTCACGACGCCGGCCTCGTCCGGCTCGTGGCGACGAGCGACGGCGGCGCCCTGGCCGCGACGGGCGTCCTCGCGCGGGCACTCGCGGCGGCCGGAGTCCCGTTCCAGGCCTCCGTGCGGCCGCTCCCGGGCGACGCGCTCGGGAGCGGGACGGACGCGGACGTGACGGTGACGGTCGGCGCGAGCGGTGGTGACGCCGCACTGGCCGACCGACCCGTCAGTCCGGCGGCCTACGCGGCCGCCCGGGAGCTGGCACCCGACGCCGCCGACCCGACGCTCGCGCTCGCGGGCGTCCTCGCGGCCGGTGCCGCGCCGGGCGACGACCCGACCACGCTCGCCGAGGACGCTGCCACAGCGGACGTCATCCGCGAGGACGCCCGTGCCGCCGGCTGTGAACGCCGACCCGGCGTGGGCGTCCCGACGGCCGACCTCGCCGACGGGCTGGCACACACCACGTTCGCGCACGCGCCCGATTCGGGCGACGCGGACGCCTACCGTGCTGCCCTCGCCGAGCGCGACCTGCCGACGGAGTGGACGACCGAGACGCCCGAGGACGCCGGCCGGCGGCTGGCCTCGCTCCTCGCGTTCGACGCTATCCGGTCCGGCGGGGCACCACCCCGTGCGGCCGACGCGGTCGAGCGCGCACTCCGGCCACACGCCGGTGGGCGCTGCCCGTTCGCGACGGTCGAGGGGTACGCCGACGTGCTCGCCGCGACGGCGCGTCGCGACCCGGGGACGGGCGTGGCGCTCGCGCTGGGGCACGACGCCCGCGACGCCGCGCTCGACGCGTGGCGCGACCACGCGGTCGCTGTCCATCGTGCCGTCGGGGCAGCCGAAACCAGTCGCTACGACGGGCTGCTGGCGGTCCTCACACGGACGGGGCCCGTCGAGACCGTCGCCCGCCTGGTGCGTGACTTCCGCTCGCCCGAACCCGCCGTCCTCGTCATCGGTGACGGCGAGGCCGCGGCCGCGGGCGACGGCGTGAACGTCGGTGGCGCGCTGCGGACGGCCGCAGCGGCCGCGGACGGGACGAGCCACACGCGCGGCGACACGGCGTACGCACGGCTGGACACGAGCGACCCCGCGGGATGCATCGACGCGTTCCGGGAGGGGCTGGCATGAGCCGGAAGCGTGCCACCCTCCGGACGCGGCACGACGCCCCCGCGGTCGTCGCCCGAGCGGTCCGGCCGGACGACACGGACGCGATGGAGACGACGGTGGCGGAGGGTGCGCCCGGGGAGCGACCCGGGGCGGACGGCTCCGCCGGCGGCCACGTCATCACGCGCATCGAGCGCCCGACGACCGGCGGCCTGCGGTCGACCGTCGACGACTACGTGGTCAACCTCCGGGTGGCCGAGCGGGTCGCGGCAACGGCTCGCGGCGAGCCCGCAACGGCCGTGGACGACGGGGACGACGCGACGGCGGACGGGACGACAGCATCGCCCGGCACGAACGACAGCGACATCACGACAGACGACACACACGATACATGAGCGAACGAAGCGTCAATCGACGGAAACAGGAGAAACGGTGGTACACCGTGCTCGCGCCGGAGCAGTTCGACCGGCAGGAGCTCGGCCGCACCCCCGCGAACGAACCCGAACAGCTCTACGACCGCACCATCGAGACGACCCTCGGTGAGCTGGAGAACGACGCCAGCGAGAACAACACGAAGCTGACGTTCCGGATCAACGACGTCGGCTCGGACTCCGCGTACACGGAGTTCATCCGGCACGAACTCACCCGGGACTACCTGCGCTCGCTGGTCCGGCGTGGCTCCTCGAAGGTCGCCGCCTACGAGACCGTCCTGACGACGGACGACTACCGCGTCCAGATCCAGCCGGTCGCGTTCACGACCAAGAAGGCCGACCACTCCCAGGAGAAGGCCATCCGCCGAACGATGATCGACCTGACCCGGGAGGCGGCCGGGGACCGGACCTTCGAGGAACTGGTCGACGCTGTCGTCAACGGCCAGCTCTCCTCGGCCATCTACGCCGAGGCCAAGACCATCTACCCGCTCCGCCGGGTCGAGGTCCAGAAGATGACCCTCGAGGCGCGGCCCGAGGAGGTCGCCGAGGAGGAGGAGACCGCCGTCGACGTCGAGGACGACGAGGTCGAGGTCTGACGCCACGCTTTCTTCGTCTTCTCGCCACCCGGGGAGCAACGGCCACCCGCACCCCGGCCGCGACTACCCGGTGACGACGATGGTCCCCTTCATGCCGGCTGCCTCGTGCGGGATGCAGTAGTACCCGTACTCGCCGGGCGTCTCGAAGGTGTGTGTGTACGTCTCGCCGGGCTGGACGTTCCCGCGCTGGGGCCAGTCGCCGACGGCCCCGGACTGGGATTCCGCACCCCCCGACGCGAAGTAGTCGGCGCTCTCGGGGAGCTGGCTCTCGTAGGCCGTGACGCTGTGGCCCCGGCTGCCGACGTTCCCCCAGACCACCGTGTCGCCGACCGCGACCTCGTACTCGACCGGCTCGAAGGCGTTGTGGACCATCCCCACGTCGTACGCCTCGTCCGAGAGGGCCGTACTGGACCCACAGCCCGCGAGTCCGACCGCGGCTGCCGCGCCCGCCGTCGCGAGGAACGCCCGTCGCTTCATCACCCCGACTTGGCCACGGACGCGCTTAGGCGGCGCGGTTCGCCCCGGCCGAGAGTTCAAGTACGGGGACGGGACCAGACGGCCTACCGTGCTCCCGGCGCTCGCGGCTCCGTCGCTGTGGCCGTCGTCCCCGCTCCCCCTCCGGGCAGCCGTCGATATCGCCGGCGTCCGATACCTGCTGGACCCGGCACTCGCCGCGACGGCGCTCGCCTTCGTCGCGGGCGGCATCATCCTGGGGACGGTGAGTGGCCTGACGCCGGGGCTGCACGCGAACAACATGGCGCTGCTGCTCGCGTCGGTGGCGCCCACGATTCCCGGCCCGCCACGACTCGTCGGGGCGGCACTGCTCGCGACCGGCGTCGTCCACACGTTCCTCGATGTCGTCCCGGCGCTCGCGCTCGGCGTCCCGGACCCGGCGATGGCGGCCTCCGCGCTGCCGGGCCACCGCCTCGTCCTCGAGGGGCGGGGCCGCGAGGCGCTCCGGCTCTCCGCGCTCGGCAGCGGCCTCGCCGTGCTCCTCGCGGTACCGCTGGCGATTCCGGTCACGCGGGCGATGGTCGTCGCCTACCCGACGCTCCGGGCCCACCTGCCGCTGGTGCTGGGCGCGACGGCGCTCGTACTCGTCCTCACGGAGCGGGACGCCGTCCGGATGCTCGTCGGCGCGGGGTCGTTTCTCGCCAGCGGCGCGCTCGGCTGGCTGACGCTGGACCTGAACCCGGCCGCCCCGCTGGCCGTCGGTGGCGTCCTGACGCCGCTGTTCGCCGGCCTGTTCGGCGCGCCCGTCCTCGTGGACGCGCTCGAGGGGAACGGCGTCCCGCCCCAGGGCGACGCGACGGTCGCGACGGCCCCCCGGACGGTCGCCCGCCTGGGAGCCGTCGGGATGCTCGCCGGGGCCGTCGTCGGCTACGTCCCGGGCGTCTCTAGCGCCGTCGCGGCGACGGTTGCCCTGCTCGCCGTCGGCGGCAGTGGCGCCCGCGGGTTCGTCGTCACGACGAGCGGTGTCAACACCGCCAACAGCGTCTTCGCTCTGTTCGCGCTCGTCGCCCTGGGTTCGCCCCGGACGGGCGTGCTGGTGGCTCTGGAGACGGCACGGGCGCCGCTGAACCTGCCACTGCTGCTCGTCGCTGCGGCGCTGGCGGCCGCCGCGGGGTTCTGCCTGGTCCCGCTCCTCGGCGACCGCTACCTGCGGCGCCTCCGGGACGCCGACTACACCCGCCTGTCGGCCGCCGTCCTCGTCGGGCTGGGAGTCGTCTCCTTCGCCTTCGCCGGCGCCACCGGCGTCGGCATCTTCCTCATCGCTGCCGCGCTTGGCCTGGTCCCCGCGCGCCTCGGCGCCCGCCGCTCGCACCTGATGGGTGTACTGATGGGCCCGCTCATCGTCGGTGCGTGACCGGGGCGTGTGATATCGTGAAAATCCCCGGTATTATCCGCTCGTTTTCACTTTCTGTGGGCTATGGGGGGAATTACCGACGAGGGGGCCGGAAATCAGTGTTCCTGCATCGCGCCGTGGATGTCCTCCCGCATCGCGTGGGCGAGCGCCTCCGCGCGCTCCCGGCTCGGTGCCTCGGCGTAGACGCGGACGAGCGGCTCCGTACCGGACTCCCGGGCGAGCACCCACGCGTCCCCGAAGTCGAGCCGGTAGCCGTCGATGGTCGTGACCTCGGCCTCCGACTCGTCGGCGTGGGTCCCGATGGCGTCGAGCATCGCCTCGCGCTCGGCGTCGGACCCGTACCCCACATTGAGGCGGACGTTCTCGTAGCCGTCGAACGGGGCGACGATCTCCCGGACCGTCCGGCGGCCGGCGTCGACCCCGACGATGTCCCCGACGCCGGCCAGCAGTTCACAGAGGCGGGCCGCGGTGTACCCCCCGTCGCGGGCCAGCCGGTAGGGCGGGAACAGCACCCCCCCGTTCCCCTCGCCGGCGACCGGGACGTGGGTGCCCTCGGCCTGCAGCTCCTCGATGCGCGTGATGATGTGCGTGCTCCCGATGGGCGTGAGTTCGAGGTCGGCGCCGGCCCGGTCGGCGGCGTCGACGAGCCGCTGGGAGACGTTCACCGCGGAGACGGTCGCGTTGCCGGGCGCCAGGTCGGCCGCGGCCAGCGCCGCCAGCGTGGCGTCTCCCTCGACGGGCTCGCCGGTGGCGTCGTAGAACACGGCGCGGTCGGCGTCCCCGTCGTGGGCGATGCCCACGTCGGCCCCCGCCGCGCGGACGAGCCGTCCGAGGTCGTGCAGGTTCTCCGGGACCGGCTCCGGGTTCCGGCCGGGGAAGTGGCCGTCGGGGGTTGCGTTGACCGTCACCACGTCGCAGCCGAGTTCGCGGAACAGTGCCGGCGAGGTGAGCGCGCCGGCGCCGTGGCCGGGGTCGAGCGCGACCGTCAGGCCGGCGTCGGCGATGGCCCGGCGGTCGACCGCGTCGAGGACGCCCTCGATGTACCGTCGGCGGGCGTCCCCGACGCGGCGGGTCCGGCCGGTCTCGTCCCAGGGCGCGTGGGCCGGGCCGATGGCGCCGTCCGAGCGCATGGCGCGGACGTGTGCTTCGACGCGTTCGAGGTCGCCCCGGTCCAGTTCGATGCCGTCCAGGCCGATGAGCTTCACCCCGTTGTACTCCGGCGGGTTGTGGCTGGCCGTCACCATCAGGCCCGGGATGCCCTCGCGCTCGGCGTACGCCTGCAGCCCCGGGATCGGGACGATTCCCAGCCGGTGGACGTCGAGGCCGACGCTGGTGAGCCCCGCGGCCGCGGCGTCGGCGAACGTCTCCCCTGTGCGGCGGGTGTCCCGTGCGAGCGCGGCGACCGGCCGGTCAGGGCCATCGTGCCGCTCGCGCCAGACGGTCCCGGCGGCGCGTGCGACCCGACCGACGAACGCCGGCGTCATCAGGTCGCCGACCACGCCGCGGACCCCGCTGGAGCCGAACACCTCCATCGCCTGGTCGTCCGGGCGGTCCCATCAAAGGGGTTCCGGACGGACACCGGTATCTCCGCCGTCACGCCCGACCCCGGCTGTGAGGCCCGTCCTCCCCGTCGACGCGGGCACGGCAACCGCTTTGGGGGTGGACCACGCGTCTCCGGTATGAGCGACGACGACATCTCGATCGACGAGAAGCGCGTCTACGGGGCGAAGACGGGCACGACGGCGGTGTTCGTCGCCACGGGCGTCGGGCTCGCGCGGGTCGAGCTCTCCGACGACCGCGTCGGCGAGTTCGGCCTCGTCCACCGGGGCGGCATCCACGACGTGGCCGGCAGCAATGGTCAGCTCGCAGTCGCGGCCGAGGACGACGTCCGGCTGGGAATTGGTGACACGTTCCGCCCGACCGGTTTCGGCACCGCGACCGCGGTAGGGTGGCACGACGGGGCCCTCCACGCCGCGGCGGACGGCCGTGTCGCCCGCTTCGCCCCCGACGGCGATCCGACCCATGGCGACCTGAGCGACCCGGTCCCGGGGCGGTGGACGACCTGCTGCGAGGTCGGCGAGGTGCGTGCCATCGTCGACGACACGGTCGCCGCCGCGGACGGCCTGTTCCGGCTGGACGGCGACCACCTCGGGCTCACGGACGCCCGCGATGTCGCCCCCGCGGTCCCGCTCGCGGCGACCGGCGACGGGCTCTACTACCTCGGCAACGGCTGGATGGACGCGCTCCCGGGTGACGTCCGCGCCGTGGCGGCCGCGCCGGACGGACGCGCCCACGCCGCGACCCCCGACGCGCTGCACGTCCGCGCGCCCGGAAGCGACGGCTACGGGCCGGACGCCTGGACCGAGGTCGACCTCCCGACCCCGAGACACGTCGTGGACGTGGACTACGGTCCCGGGGTCACCTACGTGGTCACGGCCGAGGGGACCGTCCTCGCGAACGCCGGCAACGGCTGGCGCGACCGCTCGCTCGGGCTCCCCGACGCGCGCCGGCTGGCCGTCCCCGGAGTGGCGCTCGACTAGACATCGCCCGCCGCTCGAACCGGGGTCCGGTAACGGACCCACGCTCGCCGACGGAAACGCTTGTTACCCTGCACGCGGGAGTCGCGCCCATGATAGTCCCAGGGTCCGGGTCGCAGTCGCTGGCGGCGTCGCTGGCCGACGCCACGGGCGAGCCCCTGGCCCCCGTCGAGTTCGACCGGTTCGCGGACGGCGAGTTGCTGGCACGCGTCCCCGGGTTCGAGGGCGACCGCGCCGTCGTGGTCGCGGCCACGGACTCCAGCGACGCGCACGTCGAATTGCTCCAGCTGCAGGACGCCGTCGCCGACCGGGCCGACGAGGTGGTGACGGTCCTCCCCTACATGGGCTACGCCCGCCAGGACGAGCGGTTCCGCGAGGGCGAGCCTGTCTCCGTGCGGGCGATGGCGCGGGCCATCGCCACCGGCACCGACCGCGTCCTCGTGGTGAACCCCCACGAGCCCGGGGTCGGCGAGTTCTTCGACGTGCCGTTCGAGGCGGTCGACGCGTCGGCCCGGCTGGCCGAGCCGCTGCCCGAGGGCCTCCGGGAGCCGCTCTTCCTCGCGCCCGATGGGGGGGCGACCGACCTCGCGACGACCGTCCGGGACGCGTACGGAACCGGCGAGACCGACCACTTCGAGAAGCACCGCGACCGCGAGACCGGCACGGTGGAGATGGAGCCGTCCGAGGTGGACGCGGCCGGCCGGGACGTCGTCCTCGTCGACGACATCATCGCTACGGGCGGGACGATGAGCGAGGCCATCGCCCGACTCCACGGGCACGACCCCGGCCGCGTCTTCGTCACCTGCGTCCACCCGATGCTGGCGGCGAGCGCCCGGACCCGGCTCGCGCGGGCGGACATCGAGGCGGTGTGCGGGACTGACACCCTGGAGCGGGCGGCCTCCTGCGTGAGCGTCGCGCCGGCCATCGCCGAGTATCTCTGACGTGCGGACGGCTCCCCCCCGGCAAAGACACGGGTTAAGTGGGTCCGGGTCCAACGTTTTCCTATGAGTGAGGCCACCGATCTCGAGGAGCTCGAACGCGGGACGGAGCTCGTCAAGCGAGGGTTCGCGAAGATGCAGAAAGGCGGTGTCATCATGGACGTCGTCAACCGCGAGCAGGCCCGCATCGCCGAGGACGTCGGCGCCGTGGCCGTGATGAACCTCGAGGCGGTGCCCGCGGACATCCGCAAGCGCGGCGGCGTCGCCCGGATGGCCGACCCCGCCAGCCTGCGCGAGATCATCGACGAGGTCTCCATCCCGGTGATGGGCAAGGCCCGCATCGGCCACACGAAGGAGGCCGAGATCCTCGAGGCGGCGGGCGCGGACATGGTCGACGAGTCGGAGGTCCTGACCCCGGCCGACAACGAGTACCACATCGAGAAGGAGGCGTTCACCGCGCCGTTCGTCTGCGGCGCCCGGAACCTGCCGGAGGCCCTCCGTCGCATCGACGAGGGCGCCGCCATGATCCGGACGAAGGGCGAGGCCGGCACCGGCGACGTGAACCAGGCGGTCACCCACCAGCGCAACATCAAGTCCGCCATCCGCGAACTGGCGGGGACGACCCGCGAGGAGCGCGAGCGGTGGGCCCGCGAGCACGAGGCCCCCGCCGACCTCGTCCACCAGACCGCCGAGATGGGTCGGCTCCCGGTCGTCAACTTCGCGGCCGGCGGCATCGCGACCCCCGCCGACGCCGCGCTGATGATGCACCACGGCTGCGACGGCATCTTCGTCGGGTCCGGCATCTTCGGCGCCGAGAACCCCGAGGCGATGGGTCGGGCCGTCGTCGAGGCCGTCAACAACTGGGACGACCCCGAGCGCCTGGCCGAGATCGCCACCGACGTCGGGAAGGGCATGAAGGGCGACTCCAACATCGACATGCCCGAGGAGGAGAAGATGCAGGGCCGCGGCGTCTGAGCGAGCTTTTTACTCGTCGGGTGTCCTCAGCGCGGCTTCGCCGCGCTTGCGGGCACCACTCCTCGCAAAAACGTTCAGAAAAACTCTGCCGGCCTCCGCGCGCTCCGGCCGGAGAACCGCGCTCGCTTCGCTCGCGCGGATGCAAATAAATTATATCAATAACTTTCTGATTACATGGTAAGTAGTGGTTATATTCGGGTAACGAATCAAGTGTATGGTCAAAATCAGAGGTTGTGTACTCGCAAGCGAAGCGAGCGAGTTTCACCGGCCCGAGCGGAGCGAGGGCCGGCATTTTTTTGAACGTTTTTTGCGCCGAGAGGTCCCCACAGTGCTGCCTTCGGCGGCGCGAGGAGACCCGAGGCGTCAAAAAAGCTCGTGTCAGTACTTGTAGTTCGTCGGAATCTCGCTGGCGATGTCCGTCAGGTCGACCGCCGCCTGGGTGTACTGCATCACCTTCTGCATGTCACCCTCCAACTCGAAGACGCCGGACATCATGCCGTCCACGGCGCCGATGTCGCCCTCGTTCAGGTCGATCCAGTCCGAGTAGGCACCCCGGAGGACGAACCCGGCGTCCGCCTCCTCCAGGTCCTCGACCTCGTAGGTGTCGGTCACGCCGCCGTCGTGGAGCCCCACGAAGAAGTAGCGCGTCTCCGGCAGGCGGTCGTCGGCCTCGTAGACGTAGACGAAGTCGCCGTTGAAGTCCACGCCCCACCCGGCGCCGCTCTCGGAGTAGTCCTCGCTCTCGTTGACCCGGTGTGCGTACTCCTCGAACCACTCCTCGCTGGGAAAGTCGATCTCGTCCGTCATGACACAGCACGGCTCACGATTGGTCGACGATTAAAACTTCGGCCCTTCATACGACGTACCGTTTAACTCTCTCTGCGGCGGGAACCGCCGTCAGGGCGGCGTCACGCGACCAGTCAGTACCCGCCGAGATCCACGAACTCGGGTGTATAAACCGCCGGAGAGCGCCCCCGCAACGCTTTATTAGGTGTGGTCGAGAAAACCGGTAGATAGACAGTGACGCTCAGCAACACGTGTGGCCGCGCCGGGGTCGGTGGGAGTCCCGGGCGTGGAACGAGCGACCGGGTGGTGTGCGCGCTCGTCGGGGGCCTCATTGCGAGTGTAATCGCGGTGCTGGCGACGACGGGGGTCCTCTCCCTTCCCGGCGAGGTGGAGGGGTTCCTGACCGCCGGGTCCGGCATGGCCATGGGCAGCGGGACGAAGAGTGCGACGGGCAACCGGAAGCGCCGCGCCACGGCGTACGCGGGGCTGGCCGGTGCGCTGGCGGGGGCCGTGACGACCTACCTCGTCTCGGCGCTCCACCTGCGGTACATGGGGACCATCCTCCGGAGCGGGTCGCCGACCCGGGGGATGTTCCTGTTCGGTATCGTCGCGCTCGTCCTGACCGGACTCTACACGGTCACGGGTGCGAAGTTCGTCGCCCGCGGGAGCGGGTTCGTCCGGCGCAGCGCGACGACGGGCCTGGCCTTCGGGGCCGTACTCGGTGGCGCGTTCAGCCTCCTCGCCGTGCCGGCGCTCGTCGGCGATGTCCCCGTCCCGGAGGGACAGAGCATCGCCCGGACCGGCGTCGTCCTCGGCTGGGCCGTCTTCGGCCTCGTGATGGGGACGACCTACGCGAGCGTCCTCTCCGAGGAGCAGGTCCTCCCGGCGTACGTCCGCCGGAACGCGACCCGCGCGGTGGCGAGTTCCCTCGCTGGCGTCTACCTCGGTGGCCTCGCGCTGCTGATCATCCGGCCGCCCCACCTCCGCTTCGTCGGCACCATCATCGCCAGCGGTACCCAGCAGCGCGGCCTGGTCTTCCTCCTGCTCGTCGGCCTCCTGCTCACCCTCGTCGTCGCGAAGGTCGCCGGCCCGCAGGCCGCCGCGGCTCCGTTCTCGACGGGCGTGTTCGCCGGCATCGGTACCACCGTCTTCGGCCTGTTCGTCGTGCCGGCGCTCGTGGGTGCCATCGGCGGCTGGCCGCTGGAGGTCCCCGTCGGCTACTTCCCCATCGCCTTCGGCTACTTCCTGTTCGGCTTCGGGACGACGGCCGCCTACGGGCTCCTCCGGCGACGCGAGACGGACCTGCTCGCCGACGTCCGCAGCACGGCCACGCTGAAGGGACTGCTCGCCGGCGGCACCGTCAGCGGCGTCCTCCTGTACGTGCTCGCGCAGCCGCACCTGCTCTGGCTCGGCACCATCCTCCGGAGCGGGACCGCGGGCCGCGGGTTCCTCGCGTGGTTCGTCGTCTGCCTGCCGTTCGCGGTCGTCCTCGCGACGGTTCCCGGCCGGCGCTTCGAGGCCAGCACGAGCACGCTCGACGCCGGACTCACCGGGCTCATCTACGGCGTCGGCTTCGCCATCGTCGTCGGGGTCGCGCTCGTCCCCTCGGTGATCGACGGCGTGACGCCGGCCCAGCCCTACCCCGCGCCGTACGTCGGGGCCGGGCTGCTCGCGTACGTCCTGTTCGGCTTCGTCTTCGGGGCCGTCTACCGCGACAGCCTCCCGCTGGGGCAGCCCCAGACGGAGTTCGAGTCCGTCAGCCCCGGGGTCGGTTCGCGCCGCATCCGAGCGTACCTGTTCGGCTCGGCGTTCGGTGGGCTCGTCGGCGGCCTCACCGTCTACCACCTCGGCGGCGCGGTGTACATGCGCTACATCGGCTCCCTGTTCGGGATGGGCGGGAGCTTCACGATGGCGTGGACCGCCTGGTTCGGCCTCTCGCTGGTGCTGGGCGCGCTGTTCGTCGCTCTCGTCCGGAACAAGCTGGACGACTACGTCAACAGCCTCATCATGACGACCTCCCGGAACCGCGACCTCCGGCAGCTGCTCCAGCCCGCGCTCAAGCAGGCCTCCGTCACCACCACCGCGACGGCGGTCGGCCTCGCCTACGGGATCGCGCTGGCGGTCGTCTTCGGCGCCATCGGCCTGCCGCTGCTGGTCGAGAACCTCACCGCCTTCTCGATGGGCCCCGCGCCGAACCTGGACGGCGGCACGCTGCTCGGGTTCGTCCTCTACGGGGGCTTCCTCGGCGCCGGCTACGGGCTCATACTGGAGTTCTGACCGCTCCCTGATTCTTCGACGTTCTCGGAAATTATCCGTCTAGTGAGTACTCATCCGTACAACTCGGTATTTTCACTGGATACGGGACGAGTACAGGAATTGTGTGCGTGGTGCGGTCGTCTCCCCGCCCCGAGATTCAAATACGAGTCCGAACCAGACGCCCCGTGCATTGACCAGTGACTCCGGGCCGCCGGCCCGGCCGGGGCGTCCGCCACGCTCCGTCCGGTTCGACCAGCGCGACGCACGGTCCGGAGTAGCGGAATCCCGTCGCCTGTTCGCTACACTCCCTCGACGGTGGCACCCTCGTTCCGCGGTCGGGTGACCATCACGTCACCGTCGCTGTCGGCGGCCTCCAGCGCCGCCTGTGCGGCCCGACGAGCGGCGTCGGCCCGGTCGGCGTCCGTGAGCGCGTACACGGCCGGCCCCCACGACGACTGGCCGACGCCCGCGACGGCGGGCGACTCGCGGAGGTCCTCGACCACTCGCCCGGCCGGTGGGCGGTAGACGCCGCCCTGTTCGTCAGCGTACCAGGCCCCGTTGAGTCGACCGAACTCCGCGATTGCGTCGCCGAACGCCCCCAGTCGGCCCTCCGCCGCCGCGGGGAGCAATCGGCGGACGGTCAGCGCCGCGAGTTCGTCGGCCACGGAGGGGTCCGCCGCCTCGACGACCGCGCGCATGCTGTCGTCCTCGTCGCTCCCGTGCCGGCCGGGGGTGGCCGCCGGGAGCACGAGTACGACGCGCCACGAGGACGGGAGCGCGTGCCGTGCGAGGACCGCGGGCACCGTCCAGTCACCCTGCGCCGGCGGTCGGGTGGTGAACCGCTCGGTCGGGTGGCCTGCATCGACGACGAACCCGCCCCGCTCGAACGCGGCGACGCCGACGCCCGACCGGCCACCCCGGCCCAGCGCCGGCGCGTGGTCGCGGGGGTCGGCCTCGCAATCGTGTGCCCGGGCGATCGCGGTCAGGGTCGCCAGCGCCGTCGCCGTCCCGCTCCCGAGGCCGGCGTGCCGTGGGAGCGTCGCCTCCACCTCCAGTTCGGCCCCGGGGACGTCGAGCAGTTCGCAGGCGGTCGTCGCGTACCCTCGGACCGCCTCGGTGTCCACCGCGGCCTCCCCGTCGCAGCGCACCGTCTCGGCCGGGGTCGCCGTGACGCGGACGCGCGGCTCCGCGAGCGCCAGCCCGACGCCCCCGTAGAGCCGCTCGTGGGCCAGCGAGAGGTTGCCGAACCCGACGTGGAGTCGCGCGCCGGTGGAGACGGTCGCTCGCATCTGTCGACGGTGGGAGGGCCGCCGACAAGCGACTTTCGACCGCGTCGGGGCAGAACTCGCCCCCTCTCGCGGAACTTAACCCCGTGCGCGACAACCGGATGCCATGAGTCGACAACGTCCCCCACGTGGGGGGGAGGACGACGACGCGGTCGGCCCGGCCGACGAGAAGCCCGAGAACCTGCGATCACGCGAGGTGACGGAGGGCGCCGAGCGGGCCCCCCACCGCGCGATGTTCCGCGCGATGGGATTCGACGACGAGGACTTGGCTTCGCCGATGGTCGGTGTCGCCAACCCGGCGGCCGACATCACGCCCTGCAACGTCCACCTCGACGACGTGGCCGACAACGCCGTCGACGGCATCGGCGACGCCGGCGGGATGCCGATCGAGTTCGGCACCATCACCATCTCGGACGCCATCTCCATGGGGACCGAGGGGATGAAGGCCTCGCTCGTTAGCCGGGAGGTCATCGCGGACTCCGTCGAACTCGTCTCCTTCGGCGAGCGCATGGACGCCCTCGTCACGGTCGCGGGCTGCGACAAGAACCTCCCCGGGATGATGATGGCGTCCATCCGGACGGACCTGCCCTCCGTCTTCCTCTACGGGGGCTCCATCATGCCCGGCGAGCACGAGGGCCGCGACGTGACCATCGTCCAGGTGTTCGAGGGCGTCGGCGCGTACGCGGAGGGCGACATGTCCGCGGAGGAGCTGGACGACCTCGAACGGCACGCCTGCCCCGGCGCGGGCTCCTGCGGCGGGATGTACACCGCCAACACGATGGCCTCCATCAGCGAGGCGCTCGGGCTGGCGCCGCTGGGGTCGGCCTCGCCGCCCGCCGAGGACCCCGAGCGGTACGAGGCCGCCGAACGCGCCGGCGAACTCGTCCTCGAGTGCGTGCAGGAGGACCGCCGCCCCTCGGACATCCTCACGAAGGAATCGTTCGAGAACGCTATCGCCCTCCAGACGGCCATCGGCGGCTCCACCAACGCCGTGCTCCACCTGCTCGCGCTGGCCGCCGAGGCCGGGATCGACCTCGACATCGAAGACTTCGACCGGATCAGCCGGCGGACGCCGAAGATCGCGGACCTCTCGCCGGGCGGCTCCCACGTGATGAACGACCTCCACGAGGTCGGCGGCGTCCCCGTCGTCATCCGCCGCCTGCTGGAGGCGGACCTCATCCACGGTGACGCGATGACGGTCACCGGCCGCACCATCGCGGAGGAACTCGCGGAACTGGACCTGCCCGACGACGAGATAGACGCGGAGTTCCTCTACACCGTCGACGAACCGAAGTACCCGGAGGGGGCCATCAAGATCCTCTCCGGCAACCTCGCCCCGGACGGGGCCGTGCTGAAGGCGACGGGCCAGGACGAGTTCTACCACGAGGGCCCCGCCCGCATCTTCGAGAACGAGGAGGACGCGATGCGGTACGTCCAGGAGGGGCACATCGAGTCCGGCGACGTCATCGTCATCCGGAACGAGGGCCCCAGCGGCGGGCCCGGGATGCGCGAGATGCTCGGGGTCACGGCCGCCGTCGTCGGTGCCGGCCACGAGGACGACGTGGCCCTCCTGACCGACGGGCGCTTCTCCGGCGGGACCCGCGGCCCGATGATCGGGCACGTCGCGCCGGAGGCGTTCGTCGGCGGTCCCATCGCCGCGCTGGAGGACGGCGACCACGTCACCGTCGACATCCCCGAGCGCAGCATCTCGGTCGACCTGTCCGACGAGGAGCTGGCGGCGCGGCTCGACGACTGGGAGCAGCCCGACCCGGCCTACGAGGGCGGCGTCCTCGCGAAGTACGGGCTCGCCTTCGACTCGGCGGCGAACGGCGCCGTCACCAATCCCGGCGTTCGACGGATGGACGACTGACGACCGGCCCCCTCACCGCATGCTCGTCCGCGAGAGCACCGTCGAGGCGAGCCACTTCCCCGACTCCTCCTCTCCCTGCTCGTAGACCCGGACGAATCCCCCCTCGTTCTCCCGGGACTCGTAGGCCTCGTACATCGCCGCACCGGGGCCGACGGTCGGATAGCGGTCCCCCTCGCTCTCGCGCGCGCCGTCCCATGAGCTGCTAGACATCTGCGTCTCTGCCCCGTGTCTCGATTCGGTGTTTGTTAAGAGTTGCCACACCGCACGACGCGTGTCTGACGCTCGGCTCGCCGGGCGCGCAGAAGGAGAAGTGGTCGGCCGCTCAGTCCGTCCGGCGGGCGAGCAGTGCCGCGGCGACGAGCGCGACGAGCGCGGCCACGGCGCCGAAGCCGGGCTGCCCGTCGCTCGACGTGCCGTCGCCGCCGTCACCCGCGGCGGGTGTCGGCGTCGGCGGCTCGAGCCCGAGGTAGGTGTACGCGCGCTCGGTCTCCATCTCGGGGAACGAGCGGTTGTACGTGCCGGGCATGTGGACGGTGGTGTCCTCGTCCACCACGGAGAGCGCGCGGACGTCCTCCTCGCTGGCGTCGGCGCTCACCGCTCCCTCGACGTAGACGTACTGGTTGAGCGAGCCGCTCTCGTTGGTCCGGCCGACGACATCCGTGATTGTGAGGTCGATCCGGCCGGCCTGCTTGAGCGCGTCCCGGAACGCCGCCATGTCCTCGAACTTCGCGCCAGCCTCGAAGGTGACGTTACCCTCGGTGACGCTGATGTCGGTCCGGGCCTTCTGGAACCCGGCCTCGCGGAAGGCACGGACGAAGCTCCGGGTCTGCTCTAAGTCCTCGTCCGTCTCACCCTCCGTCGCGTTCAGGAACTGGTCGACGGTGCTGTCGACAAGGTCCTCCTGCTCGATGCTGAACGAGCCGTTGGCGACGACCTGATCGCCGTCGGTGTCGGCCGCGAGCGAGTACTCGAGCCCGGTGATCTCGATGTCACGGCTCTCGAGTTCGCTGACGTAAGCCTGCCAGTTCTCCGTCCGCGACTGGGCCTGGAACTCGATGACCGCCTGCGACTGCGAGGGGAGCGCGTGCGAGGCGGAGAACGAGTAGGTCCGCGTCAGATCGGCGGCCTGCTGGGCCTCGATCCGGGCCCGGATGTCCTCGATCTGGCCGGATTGGACCGGGACCTCCTGGTCGGGCGGCGAGTAGGCCGCCAGCGTGTCGAGCCCCGCCAGCAGCGCGTCGTTGTAGTTCTCCAGCTGGATGTCGAAGCTGCCCTCGACGGACTGGCTCTGCATGCGGTAGTCGGCGGCGACGCGCTCGATGGTCAGGTCCGTCACGTTCGCCGCGATGGCCGACGCCTCCTCGCGGGAGAGGTCGAAGTCCTCGGAGTTGGCCAGCACCGCGGCGGCCTGGCGCTCGATACCGTCGTCGATCCCCTGGTACTCGACCGTGTAGTCCACGTCGAGCTGGTAGACGCCGCGCTGGCTCGTGTTGGTGAACGAGTAGGCGTTCAGCGTCACGGTCGCACTGCCGCCGAGCGACTCGGCGACGCTGGCGTAGCGCTGTTCGATGGTCTGCCGGGCACGCTCGCGGGTCTCCCACTGCTCGCGAGCGAACTCGCGGACCTGCTGGCTCTGGGCGGCCTGCAGCGTGTACGTGTCCGTCCCCTCGGTCAGCTCCGCCGAGAGCTCCATCGGCTGGCCCAGCTGGGTCGCCGTCCGGGCATTCAGGCTGCCGGAGGCGTCGAAGGAGTCCGGCGCGACGGTCGCCTGAAGCGAGGTCTCCGCGGACTCGACGAGCTCCAGCGACGGGGCGCTCCGCGTGGCCACCGCGACCCGGCCCTCGGCGTCGAAGCGGTTGCGCTGCTGGTTCCGGACGCCGTCGACGGTCAGGCTCAGTTCCTGGATCGCTTCGGGTCGGTCCGCCGTCAGCTCGCCCTCGCCGGTGAGCGCCCCCGGCTCGAGCACCGCGCTGGCCGAGCCGGTCGCGTTCGGGGTCTCCTCCAGGTCGCTCACGACGAGCCCGTAGAAGATTCCCTGGCCGACGCTGAGGCCGTACTCGGCGTTCGAGAGCTGCTCCGAGTCGGTCTCGCCGTCGTCCTCGTAGTAGAGGACGGCGTCGCCGTTCGCACGGACGTAGATGTCGTCCGCCGCGTCGAGTGTCTGGTTCTCGGTACTGTCGTCGTCCTGCAGGGATCGCTGGGTCGGGTCGTCGGCTGCCGCAGCCGCAGCACCCGCACCTGCCCCGATGGCCACGCTCGAGACCATCAGCAGCGCGACGAGTGTGGTAACCACCCGCCCCCAGCGCCCCGTGGAGGGAGTTGTCGTGTTCATTGGTGTCACCTATCGAGTCCGTGGTTACACGGCGGGTCCCCGGAGACGCGACCGGAATCGCGCGGATAGGGGGAGCGGGGACCGGCGCCCCTCGTTTCGGGCGCGTCGGTCAACCGGTTTCGTCCAGCAATACATAAACGTTCGTGAGATGAACCCACGCGCCGGCCGCCAGCCCGCCCACCCGTCGGCTGCTGATTACCGTCCTCGAACCCCCGGGGGTGAGACGCCGGAACGCTCGTGGCCCGACGACCGCCAGCCGGTCCGGCCGCGCGCCTCGGGGCCGTCCGGCGGAAGCGGTATCCGTCGCTCGGTCCTACAGCGGGTGATGGACCCGTTCTCGATGGTCGCGACCGAGGACGACGACGCGCCGGCCGAACTCGCCGAGGGGGTCGGCTCGCTGTCGTCGGCAACCTTCCGGGCGTTCGTCGCCGCGCTGCTGCTCGCCCAGGCCGGCCTGTTCGCGGCTAGCCTCGGGTTCCTGCTGGGCTGGTTCCGGGGACAGTGGACCCTCGGTGGGGCGCTGTTCGTCGGTGGCGTGGCGGCGCTGCTCGTCACCGTCGGCATCGTCCGCTGGCACGACCGTCGAACGTGACCTCGTGTCGTCCCGGCCCGGTCATGGACTGATCGCGGCCCCGGTGGCGACGATGGCCGTGACGACCGTCCCGACGACCAGGACAGTCAACAGCAGTAGCAATCCCTTCTGGACGGTGTACATACGTGTACATCCCACCGGATGGAAATATACCTACAGCCGTGTTCTCCGAGCCAGAGAACGCGCGGCGTCCCGCGCGGGTCACGCTCCGTCGTCGACCTCGTACGTCGGGCGCCGCGCGACGACGCCGCGCTCGCGGAACCAGTCGGCACCGACCGGCAGGGTCGCCGAGCAGCGGCCGCAGGCACGCCCCGTCAATCCCCGGTCGACGAACTCGTCGGCCGGCGCCAGACACCAGGGACAGACGGGGCCGTCGGACGGGGGCGTCGAGTCGGCATCCGGGGTGACTGTGGCCGCGGGGCCGTCGTCGCCGCCCTCGCTCTCGGATCCCTCCGGCGGTCCGTCGTCGGTATCCGGGCCGGGGTCGCCGTCGCGATCGTCCTCGCTGTCGCTCCCGGCGAACGAACCGAGCGTCGCCTGGTCGTCGGCCATCGGCGGAGAGCCGTACGGCGCGGGCTTAACGCTCCCGGAGCGCTGTCGCTGGTGGGGTGGCTGGCTGGAGAACGGGCGCCGTCACTCCTCCTCGTCGGTCGTCTCGCGGCCGCGCTCCCACACCCGGACCGGCTCGCCGGACGGGGGTGTGTGGCTGACGTCCTTCATGGTGGCCTTCCTGGCGCTCATTGTGTGACGTAGTAGCAAACTCGGAGTATTTCAGGGTTTGCTGGCATATCCTATAAGACATTATACTATACATATTGTTGGAGAATGTGGGAAATTCGGGATGTAGTATGGAAATATCGTATTCTGCTCGGGAAAAGAACCATTATCAACACGTTCGTCGCCCGGGGAGGAGACGGCCGTTCGCCGGGGCATCCCCGTCGGGACGGCTATCAGCCTCTCGTCCGGACATACGTTCGTGTTGGCTGAAACGACGTGCTGTGCTCCGGGCGTCGGTGGCCTGACAGCGATGACTGCACTCGCTGACTGCTCGATGTTCGGCGGCAGCACCGGGACGCTCGTGGCCCGGGCGAGTGACCAGCCCGGCGCCATCAGTGATTTCGAGACGCTCCAGCTCCGCATCGGCGAGGTCGTCGAGGCGACGCTCTCCGACGGCGGGAAGGTGACCGCGACGACGCCCGGCGAGGCGCCGCTGAACTCCGAGAGGACGCACGAGATCTGCGAGGGCGGGATTACGACGTTCAGAGCCGACTTCACGCCCGTCAGGCAGAGCGGGAGCGGCGGGTACACCCTCCAGTCGGTCGCCGACGAGGTGACCGTCGAGACCACCTGCGACGAGGCGTCGCCGCCGCCGACCGGCTGAGGGCCCACGCCCCGGTCTCTACCGGCGCCGCTTTCCGGAACGTGTCGGCCTGGCCACGCAGTTTATGCGTTGCGCGCCCATCGACGTGTACGATGAACGGGAGTCCCCCGCGCGGACAGGCGACCGTCGGTTTCGCCCTCATGGTCGGCATCGCCCTCATCGGGGTCGTGACGATCATTGCCCTCGGGGCGACCGCGCTGACCGACATCCAGAGGTCTTCCGACACCGGCGCCGCCGAGCAGGCGATGACGCAGTTTGACTCCCGGACCGCGCAGGTCGCGCTCGGTGACTCCCGCGACCAGACGATCAGGGTCGGCCAGACCGATGGGAGCTACCGGGTGGACCCGGACGCCGGCCGTATCCGCATCGCCCACTACAACTTCGACGGGAACGCCTCGGACGGCGACGACAGCGGTCTCCCGGGTGACGGGGACTTCGAGGTCGGGGCGAGCGCCGACGGCGACGAGGACAACGACGTACAACTCTACGAGTCGAAACTGGGCGCGGTCTACTACGAACACGACGGGACGACGCTGGGCTACCAGGCCGGCGGCGTCTGGCGGCGGACCCGAAGCGGGAGTACGATGGTCTCGCCGCCGGAGTTCCACTACCGGGGCTCGACGCTCACCTTCCCCATCGTCCGGGTGAACAACGACACGACGCTCCCGAGCGGGGTTTCGGGGGTCCAGAGCGGCTCGGGATCGCTCGACCTCCGCGTCTCGCAGCACACCGATTCGAGGGACGTCTACCCGACACGGCAGTCCGGCTACCCCAACACGACCGGCAACGACGACGGATTCGACGACACCGGGAACGAGAACCCGTTCGGTGTCGACGGCGACACCGACGACGGCAACGGCGACGGCGGCTACTACGACAACCCGGCGACGAACGGCACCGTCGTCGTCTACATCGAGTCGGAGTTCTACGGGGCGTGGGCGGAGTACTTCCGCACTCGAACCGACGGGAACGTCTCGACCAGCGACGACGACGAGGGCTACGTCACCGCGGCCGACGACCCCGACGGCGCCGGGCCGAAGGGCGTCACGGCCGTGGCGCTGGAGTCGACTGGCTTCACCGGCCCGTTCGGGATGCCGGGCGACGGCTCCTCGCTCTTCCTGCAGGGGATCGATGGCCACTCGATGAGTAGCTTCGAGATCGACATCGTCCCCGACACCCAGGACGAGGCGAGCTTCTCGAACCTCAAGTGGTCGATGTACGTCCAGGACGGGAACGAGCAGTTCGAGATGCACGTCAGACGCGGGAGCGGGAGCGACAAGGACTGTGGCGACGGGGACGGAACGGATTTGATGGCCGACCTCACGATCTACTACACCGACGACGGCGGAACCACGTATCAGGGCTGGCACGCGGATGACGCGTTCGCGGCCCGGTGTGAGGACCTCGACGGCGACGGTACCCCGGACGAGATGATTCTGACCGCCGACTTCGTCGACGACGAGAACGACAACGGCGACGTGGACGAAATCGAGTCAAACGACCCGGCCATGGAGTACGTCAGCAAGAGCGGGATGAACGACCTCGTCCACTTCGGCGTCACCGGTGACGTGACGGACCCGTACAATCCGGCGGCCAACCAGACCGATCATGGCTTCGGCTGGGAGTCGAACGACTACGACCCGGACTCAGGCGACACGCAGAGCGTCGACCGGGTGGTGAATCACTACTTCTCGGTGCTCGGTCCCGGCTTCGACCTGACGGTCGACGACAAGGGGGGTAATACCGTCTCCGAGGCCGGGTCCAGCGGCGTCATCGAGTACACCGGCGGGTCGTCGTTCGTCACGTACATGCATATCACCGAGAACGACGTGACGGTGCGGATCGGCTGAGAAGCGGCCCGGATCAGTCGTAGGTGACGTCAACCCGGGTCACGGTCGAGTAGACGTTCTCGACGGCGATGCTGCATTCGACGGTGGTCGGGTCGACGCCCTCGCAGGAGGTACCGTCGCCGATGGTCCCCCTGACGTCCTGGCTAGCGGGGATCTGGCTGTTCAGGTAGTCCCGCCAGGCGTCCCGACGCTCCTCGGTCGTCGAGATACGGATGGTCACCGCGTAGTCCTTCTCGTTGTCACCGACGGTGCTGACACCGTCGCCGTTCTCGTCGCTCCCGTCAGGATTCAGTTCGGCGTCGGTGAACTCCTTCGAACCGTCACCGTCAGTGTCGTTGACGAGGGTCCCCGGGTCGTCCTCGGCGATGGCGACCTCGCGCGTCGCGAGGATGGTTCGGACGAGGATGGTCCGCTGGCTCCCCGTGCTGTCGACCCCGGCTTGGCGGGTCTGGATGACCGGGAGGATGGCGGTCCGCTCGCCGCCGCTGTCCGTGAACAGTACCGAGGGGTCGTTGTTGAGCACCGTCCCACCCCGGTCCTGGCGGAAGACGGCACCGTTCGAGTACACCAACTGTGGGCCGCTCCCGGCGGAGTAGACAATAGGGTCGATGGTTATGGTCGAGAGGTTCGCCGTCTCCGCGGTCGTCTCGTAGAGGTTCGTCACCTCGACGGTTATCCTGGTGCTGTCCCCGAACTGCATCTGGGCGTCGGAGACCTTGATTTCGGTCGCGCGGCTCGGCGATCCTTCGCTGTGGATGTCGTTCATGTTGTCCGCCAGGACGTCGAACGCACGCTCTGCGTTGGTGACCCGCTCGGCCGAGCGGCTCGCCTCCAGACCGCCGATTCCGGAGACGTAGACCAGGACCACCGTCGCCGCGATGAGCGAGAAGATGAGCGTGAAGCTGATCACCTCGCTCACGCTCCGGTCGTCGGGGGATGGGTTACGTGTTCGCATTGCTCAGGACGAGTTCGTCGGTGGTCGGATCGTAGGTCACTTGGATACTACCTCCGCCGATGCTCCCGGCCCTGAGGTCGGTACGGGTCGCCACGTCGACCCTGACGACGACCTCCGGCTCCGCGGACCGGAGCACGAGATGGGACTGGGTGGCCGTGTTCAGCTCGATGGTGTAGGCCGATCCGGTCACCCGCTGGGGCAGGTTCCGCTGGATACGGATGCTGTCGACGCCCGAGTAGTTCAGCCGATCCGCCGAGGAGAGGTCCGCGGACACCTGCTCGCCGATCACCGCGAGTTCCGTTCGGGTCGTGCCCTCGCGCTGGTCCTGCAGGAACCCCCCGCCGGCGATGAGCAGTCCGGTGATGAGCAGCGACGCGACGCCGAGGGTCAGCGCGTACCCGATGGTCGTCGAGACGGCGCGGTCCTTCCACTCACGCACGGTGGATCACTACGGTTCGTCGGGTGCGACCCTGATCGTCGAGCTCGACTCCACCCGTTCGGACTGGTAGGTGACGAGGACGTCCGTGTCGTAGATCGCCGGCTCGACGTACGGACTGGTGTGGCTGGGACTGCTGTCGTGGTCGTCGCTGTGGGGGTTGTAGTAGTCCTCGAAAGTACAGGTTAACAGCGAACAGGTGAGTGAAGACAACAGCCCGTTGTCGTAGTCGTTCTCGAAGGTACCCTTCTCCGTGTCCACAACGAGCTGGTAGTCGCCCTCGATCTCCTCGCCCTCGACGAAAATCAGCTGGTACGGATCGTCCGTCTCCGACTGGAAGTCGAACACCCCCTCGCACGCCCCGTCGGTCCCCTCCACCGAGCCGCCCGAGACGTCCACGTCGAACGTCGCGGGCGCCTCGTCGAGCGTGCAGGTGGTAGTCGAGCCGGTACTCGTGTTGTAGTAGGTGAAGTTTACGTCGTCCGGATCGCTGTCCGGGCGATATATCGAGATCGCGTGCTCGTAGTTCCCGTCGTCGTTCATGTCGTACACGACGGTGTAGGGGGTCGGGTCGTCGGTCGACAGCGAGGTCGATGTCGTCAGCTTGCCGATGAACGTCGAGACGTTGGCCTCCGTATAGACGGTTGTCCCACCTCCGATCTCGTCGCGTTCGACGGTCATCCTGAAGTCCCGAATCCGGTACTCCCTCGAAGTCACTGCCCAGCTCGAATCGCCCACTAGGTCGACGACGGTATCGAGTAGTCCGTCGTCCTCCGGTTTGAACTGACTGCCGTCGTCCTGCACGATGCGGGTCCCGCGAGTCATCGACGTCACGTCGGCGTCGACGAACCGACCCTCGCGAGCTGAGTCCTGCAACTGCAGAGCCGACCACTCCCGGATGCTCGCATCGATCCGGGTCTCCAGCTCGGTGTAATTCGCGTGCGATTCGTTGTCGTGGTTGTGGTGGGCCATCGCCTCCGCAGTTCCGGTGGCGACCTCCTGCTGGAGTGCCGAGATCCGGGCCGGCTCGTCCTGGTTCGCGCGGGTGGCCAGGTTCTCCGCGTAGATCGAGGCGTTCAGAACTAGCGCGAGGGAGACGAGGGCGACTGCAAGTGCCAGGGCTCCCACCAGAATTAGCTGTGCACGGTTCTTCTCGCCGCCCCTGCCGTCCCCCATATATAATCTTCCGGATATTGACGGTCGAATCGGATATACCTGTTGGCCGGAGAGGTTCCGTACTCATGCCGGACACCCCGTGTCGTCGCCGTCCGCGGTGTGCCGGACCGTTCGCGACCGGCTGTGCGACCCGTCGGTCACCGTCACAGTTATATCATAGGTGTCGCCCCCGTCGCCGGGATCGGTGTAGGTGTAACTGTCCGACGCGCTCTCGCCCGCTCCGGACACGTCCGTCGTGTCGCTCACGCCGTCGCTGTCGTTGCGGTCGTCCACGTCGACGGTCACCGTGTCCAGAACGCCGTTCGGGTCCTCGACCGTC
This sequence comes from Halobacteriales archaeon QS_4_70_19, assembly GCA_003020985.1. GTDB lineage: Archaea > Halobacteriota > Halobacteria > Halobacteriales > Haloarculaceae > Haloglomus. The sequence continues at coordinate 37,768 of PXRM01000028.1, forward strand.
CAGTCGACGGTGAGTGAGGTGTTGCCCCCGGACCCGTCGGTCACCGAGAGCGAGGTCACCAGCGGCGTCACGAGTCGATCGCCGGCCTGGGCCGGCGCTACCCGCGCCGTGGTTCGGCTCTCCGCGCGCGAGTCCTGGTAGCGCAGTTCCACCGTCCCGGCGTAGATGGCCGGGACGCTGTACGGACTGTCGCTCGGGCTGTCGTGGTAGGTCCTGTCCGAGCAGGCCGTGCCGTAGTTCGCCCGGTCGACCTGCTCGTCGAGCGACGATGTCGCCGCAGCGCCGTCCCGCCGGTCAACGACCAGCCGGTAGGTCCCGACCGCGCGGTCTCCCTCGGTGACGCGGACGTGGTAGGTTCCGGTCGCGTCGCCGACGGGAGCCAGCGCGTCGCAGTACGTCCCGTCGACCTGCGGCCGGCCGGTCACCGAGAGGGTCGCCACGTCACCGTCCGCCTCACACGTCCGGACGGTGCTCGAGCCGACCTCGCTGACGGCGACCCTGGCCCCGCCGTCATGGTAGATGGCGACCTCGTGTGTCGGTCCCGAGGCCGGCGCCAGCGTCAGGACGAGGGTGTCACCGCTGCCACCGGTCAGGGCGTTCCCGAGCCTGCTCCCGTTGTCGGGGTCGACGGTCAGCTCGAACCCGCGGACGTGGACCCCCGCCGCCATCGTCCAGTTCGCCGGGGTGTCGCCCTGTGGGACGAGGCCGGTACTGTCGTCCTCGTCGACGAGCTGGGTGCCCGCGCGGCTCCCCTCAGTCGAGATACCGACCGAGTTCCCCGACAGTGACTGGCCCTTCTGCAACTGATCGGACAGGTTCTCCACCTGCGGTCGGTACCGGTCGTCCCGGAGCGTGGCGAACGAGTCGCCGGCTCCCTGTCCGTTCGTGGCCTCGATCGCGTCACCGACCCCGGCGAGCGCGCCGCTCCGGTACGTCTGGACGCCCGAACTCGCCGCGTTGCCCTCCCGTGTCGCGAGGTTCTCCGCGAAGATCGCCGAGTTCAGCACCAGTGCCAGCCCGACGAGCAGCGTCCCCAGGACGACGGCACCGATGACGAGCAGCTGCCCGCGCACACGGTGGCGACCCCATCTCGACCCCCCGTTCACATCCGCCACACGACCACCTCGACGCGGACCACGTTGTACACGCCACTGTTCGACACGTCGTTCGCGTAGAAGTCGTTGGACACGCTGGAGTCGTCGAGGCAGTCGCTCGTGGTCCGGGAGCTGTTGTCGACCAGGCAGTCGCTCTCGTACAGCGTCACCGTTCGGCTCGCGCTGATGGCGTTGTCGCTCGGCCGCCCCCGGTAGAGCATCGGTTGGTCCACCCAGTTCCCCGTCGACGTCTGGTAGGAGACGTAGACGTTGTACGCGAGGCCGCGTCCCCCGAACGCCATGGAGAGAGTGTCGCCGAACTCGTTCGACGGCGGGCTGTTCACGTAGTAGCCCCGCGTAGCGTCGTGGAACCGCTGCCCCGTCGTGTTCCAGAACAGCACCGCGTCCTTCAGGTGGTTGTTCTCGGCGGCCACGGCCAGGGCCCCCTCGGCGACGGACTGTTGCTGGTTCTCGATGTGCTGGCTGGACGTACTCGCGGAGAGGGGCGTCACCGCCGTTACCTGCAGCGTGAAGGTGAGACTCGACAGTAACAGGATGGCCGCGATGACCCCCTCCAGCGTGTGTGCCTGTCCGCGGTCGTTCATCTGGACTCCCCCGATTCGTTCAAGACGCCCGGACGTTCGCCGTCGCCGGATAAATACTTCAGCGCCACCGTCACCACACTCGCACGTAGACGGTCGCCCGGATACCGTCGATGGTCACGATGCGGCGGGCGACGACGACCGACCCCGAGTCCTCGGGTGGGTCCTCGCCGGCCTGGAAGGGGACGTCGTGGTCGTCACCCGTCACGTCACAGTTGGTTCCACTCTCGTACGCGTCCCGTGTATCGTTGATGGGGTCGACCGCGTCCGGGTCGCCGTCCCCCTTCGGCCCGGTCTTTCCGTCGCTCCCTTCGCGGTCGTTCACGTCCGCACAGAGGAGGCCCGGCTGCCCGTCGCCATCACTGGCGTTCCCTCTGATTTCGATCTGCAACCCGGGAGAGAGCGAGGAATCGACGCTCCCGTCCTCCGCGATGCCGGCCACGCCGAGGCGCTTGTGCAGGTACTCGGGTTCGAAGTTGCAGTTGCTTCCGGTCCAGAGCGTGTCGTTGGCGACGTTGAACAGGTTCGAGCGGATGGTCCCGTCGTTCGAGTCGTTCAGGTCCTGGTTGTTGTCGGGATCGCCGTCCAGGTTCTCGGGCACGAAGAACGCCGTCGTACACGCCTTGTCCAGCACGTACGGCCTGTCGGGGTCCGCCAGCGTCCCCTCGACGAGCTGGCTGGCGACCCGGTTGGCCGTCACGGTGTCCTCGGTGCCGCTCCCCGAGAACGGTGCCACGATGTTCGGCGTGAACGAGAGGACGAACGCGACCGTCAGCAGGAAGACGCTCATCCCGACGGCGAAGTCGAGCGTCGTCTGGGCGCGGCCGTCTCGCCGGCCGGTATCGCGCTCTCGGCTATCGCCACCGCTCTCACCGGGGTCGGGCCGCGCGTCGAACGTAGGGGACTTGACCTGCATGGTGGCCTCAGAGGAACATGAACGTGAGCAGCGCGAACGTCGGGAGGACCACCGCGAACTTCAGCCCCGCCATGAGGCTCACGTCGCGCATGTAGCCCGCGATGAAGCCGCTGATGATGGCCTGCAGCGTGACGGCGTGGAAGAACAGCATGTTCAGCATGTTCACGTCTACGCCGCCGCTGAAGCTCCCGCCACTGCCGCCGCCACCGGAGGCCTGCTGGGCCAGCCCGGCCATCACGTCGAGGAACTTGACCTTGAGGATGGCCATCACGCCCAGCAGCGTCATGTAGGTCATGATGATGATGACCGTCTGCATCCGCGTGCGCGACTTGCGGTCGCGCTCGATGTCGTCCTGGTTCTCGGAGGCCTGTGCGGCCGTCGAGAGGACCTGCGTGATCTGGCTGGACGCCTCCTGGGCCTTCGAGATGAGCTTCATCGTCCGGGCCAGCCGCGGGATGTGGTACTTGTTGTTGAACTTGACGAGGGCGGTCTTCAGGCTCGTCCCGTAGTTCACCTTCGCGTACATCGTCTCGAACTCGTCGGAGAGCTTCCCGGACGACGTGTCGGAGACGACCTTGATCGACTCCAGCAACGTCATCCCGGTGTCGTTCGCCGAGGAGAGCTTCCGGAGGTTGTCGGAGAGCTTACTGATGATCGCCCGCCGGGACCGGACGTTCCACTCGTAGAAGAGCGTCAGCGGGATGAAGTTGATGTACAGCGGGAGGTAGAGCCAGAAGAACGTCCCCAGGATGGGGTTGCCCTTCATCCCCGCCCAGGAGGTCGGCGCCAGCCCGGTCAGTGCGGCGAACGCGAGCGCGACCAGCGAGATGGGCAGGGTCACCGCCAGCACCGCCAGCGGATGGTCCCGGAAGAAGTAGTGGGGTGCCTTCACGATCTCCATCAGCTCGTAGGTCCCCTCGCGGGACTTGATGCGGTCGAACATCCCGTACTCACCGGTGTAGTTGTTCACGACGCCCAGGTCGAACATCGCGGTGTTCTCGGCGGCGGCGTCCGCGCTCTCGGGGTCGAGGTAGCCGTCACCCACCTCGTCCTGAACGACGGTGGAGACGAGCACGAGGAAGCCGGCCCCGATCATCGGGATGAGACCGTACACCGTCCCGTACAGCAGGAAGTCCTGTGCCTCGCCGAGCATCGACATGATGACCAGGATGATGATGAGCAGCAGGGGGAACAGGGACAGCGTCATGAACATCTCGCCGAACAGCTCCAGGGTCTCCAAGACGCGCTCCTGCTCCTGCTTCGAGGTCCGCATCTGCTTTTCCTTCTGGTCCTGGAGGAACTGCTCCATGTCCCCGCCGGAGTTGATGATCGACAGCATGTCCGTGAGGAACTGGCTCAGTTCGTCGGAGGGGGTCTCGAGTGCCTGGTTCCGGATGGCCGTCCGGTAGTCCGTGTCGAAGTACTCCGTCTCGAGAACGATCGACTGGAACTCCTTCGCTACCTCGCCGTACGTGTCGTCGGCCTTCGCCATCGCCTCCAGGATCTCGAGCTGGTTCAGGCCGCCCACGGAGAGGGCGTACATGAACGAGACGGAGTCGGAGAGGAGGACGTTTATCTCGCGCTTGCGCGCGCCGGCGGTCATGTACGGCCGGGCGACCATCGAGCCGAAGCCGAGGCCGAAGCCGATGAGGCCCATGATGATGCCCGTGACGATGATGAACGCCGGGATCTTGATCGCGTTCAGGAGCGCAGCGGTCGACTCACCGACCGGGAGACCCAGCAGGATCGGAATCTCGTCCAGCAGGACGCTGAACACGAACCAGCCGGTGAACACCCCCAGCAGCCACAGCACCAGCCCCACGAGGACGCCGACCGCGAGCGAGCGTGAGAGGTAGATCTCGACGGTCTCCGGCATCCGTGACTCCGCGAGCTTCGTCTCCACGTTCGAGACGAAGTCCCCCTCCTCGTCGAACAGCCGACGGTAGAGGGGGTAGAACAGGTCGCTGAGGGCACCCCCCTCGCCGTAGGACCTACCGGCGCCCGCACCCGCGCCGCCGGCGGTGTCGAGACTCACTCCTCGTCACCTCCCCCGTCGTCGAAGGCGAAGCCGCCGAAGTCGACCTCGTCCGTGCTGTCCGTCGAGCCGCCGTCGGCCGCCGCCGGTTCGCCGGCGTCGGCGGACACGTCGAGCGCACTGGCGAGGTCGCCGGACCCGATCCCGCGGTACTCCTCGAGCAGCGCCTCGGCGTTGTCGAGGACCTCGCCGGTCTCCTCCAGCATCTCCTCGCTCGCGTCCGGCCGAGGGACCATCTCCTCCTTCTCCGGGTCGATGTCGATCTCGACGGACTCCATCTCCCGGAGGGCCTCGAGGGACCTCTCCACCCGGTCCCCCGCCAGTAGCCCCATGATGGTGTCGGGGTCGTTCATGAACGCCTGCAGGCTCGCCGCGACCTGCGTGTACGTGTTGAGGCCGTTCTCGATGAGGTACGCGAGGACGACCTTCCGCTTGAAGATCTCCTCGTTGAGCCGGTCCTCGTCCCACCCGCGGTCGAACATGATCGTCTCCAGGGTGTTGGACTCGCCCATCTGGAGGTAGGTGTCCGTCTCCGCCTGCCACTGGTAGACGTCTTGGACGTTGATCTCGTCGTTCTCCGGGTCGTAGTGGTTGATCTCGGTGAGCGCCTTGTTCCGGCGGACCTTGCGCCCCCGGACACGCGTCTGGGTCTGGATGGAGACCAGGTCCAGCGCCGTGAACATCGTCTTCGAGACGTTGATGGGGTCGGTGGTGAACCGCTTGATGACCTCGCCGACGGAGTCGGCGTGGAACGTCGTCAGCGTGGTGTGTCCCGTAGACATGACCTGGAACAGGGTGCGGCCCTCCTCGCCACGAATCTCCCCCATCACGATGTACTCGGGCCGCTGCCGCAGGGCGGCCTCCAGCAGGTCGAACTCGTCGACGTCACCCTTGTCGCCCTCGCTGAACGAGGGCCGGGTGACGCTCGCGATCCAGTTGCGCTGCGGGAGTTCGACCTCGCGTGTGTCCTCGATGCTGACGATCTTCGCCTTCGACGGGATGAACAGCGAGACGGCGTTCAGGCTCGTCGTCTTCCCGGAGGCGGTACCCCCGGCGAAGATGAGCGACTTGTGGTTCTCGATACACAGCCAGAGGAACGCCATCTCGTCCAGCGAGAAGGTGTTCCAGTTGATGAGGTCGACCGGCGTGAACGGCACGTCCTTGAACTGGCGGATGGTGTAGTTCGTCCCGTGGTCGGACACTTCCTTGCCCAGGGTGAGCTGGGCGCGGGAGCCGTCCGGCAGCGTCGCGTCCACCTGCGGCGAGCGCTTGCTAATGCCCTTCCCGGAGCGCTGGGCCAGCTTCACCACGAAGTCGTCTAGCTCCTCCTCCCCGTGGTAGACGTTGGTGATGAGCTGCTCGTAGTCGGAGTGGTAGACGAAGACGGGGGAGTTGTACCCGTCACAGGAGATGTCCTCGACGTTGATGTCGTGCTTGACGCCGTCGATGCGCTCGAAGCCGATGAAGTCGCGCTTGAGCAGGTAGAGGAGCTTGTCGATCTGGTAGCCGTTGAGCGTCTCGGCGTCCTCCTCGATGACCGCCCGCTCCGGCCGGACGGACACATCGCGCGCCGGGACGAGTTCTCCGTCACCGTCGTCCTCGGACTCGGCCCCCATCCCGAGCATCCCCCTCACCTTCGTGACGACGCTCTCCCCGTCACCGTCCCCGTCGGGGTGGGACCCCTCGGCGTAGAGGTCGTAGCGTCTGAGCAGGTTGCGGGTCTCCTCCTCGATGACCGTCTCGCGGGCGTCCTCGCCGCCCTCCACGACGACGTCGTCGCTGGAGTACTTGATCGCGGTCTTGAGCTTCGAGGAGAGGAACTCCCGCAGGTCCGCCTCAATCGGCGTGAGATGGGGCTCGATGAGGTAGTACTTCTTCTCGTTCTCCTTCTCGGAGTGGAAGATGATGACGAACGCGTACGGCTTGTTCACCCAGTAGCGGTCGACCTCCCGGAAGTGGGTCTTCTTCGACTCCGGGACGGCCTTCTCCAGGTCGTAGCGCGTGACGGCGGTCGAGGAGCCGTCCGCCTCCGAGAAGAAGGCGTCCTCGTCGAGTTCCTCGCTCACGCCGACCGTCCGCCGGTCGACGATTTCGTCCAGCTCCTCGGAGATGTCCCCGGCCAGGGCGAGCTGGCCGTCGGTCCGCTCGGGGTCGAAGCCGAGGTACTCCTCGGGCTCGAACTCGATCCGCCGGCCGTCGCCGTCGGTCGGCGGGTTCCCGGACTCGTCGTAGTAGTGCTCCTGCTTGAACGACTCCCAGTCGTAGGTGCCGGCGACCACGGACGACCCGGGCTCGTCCACGTCACTGTCGACAGCGGCGCCCCCCTCCCCGTCGGCGCCCGCGGCGGCGGGTTCCATCCCCTCTTCCGCCTCACCGCTGTCTGCCTCGTCGATAGCCATCGGAAAACAGGTTATCCCTGTATAGGGATATAAATTACGCCCACCCTAAGCAACCACTGCTGGCCGTCCTACCGCCGTTTCGGGACTCGTACCCGCCGCTTCGGTGCGCTGCGTCGGTTCCGAAGAGACAGGGGTATTTATGAACCCGTCGGGCACCCCGGCGAGGGGGTTAGGCATTCCCTAATCCCGGTGCTCGTCGACGAACCGTTCCAGCCGGCGCATCGCCTCCTTCAGGTCGTCCAGTCCGGTCGCGTACGACGCGCGCAGGTGGCCGTTCCCGCCGGCCCCGAACGCGCCTCCCGGGACCATCGCTACGGACTCGGCCTCCAGCAGGGCCTCCGCGAACGTCCCCGCGTCCTCCCAGGGGTCGGGCACCTCCGGGAAGACGTAGAACGCGCCGGTCGCCTCGAAGCACTCGACCCCCATCTCGTCGAACCGCGAGAGGACGAACTGCCGCCGGCGGTCGTACTGCCGGCGCATCTCCGCGACCTCGTCCGCACACGAGTCCAGCGCCTCGACGGCCGCGTACTGGGCAGTCGTGGGGGCCGACAGCATGGTGTACTGGTGGACCCGGTTCATCGCCTCGATGGCGCCGGCCGGCCCGAGCGCGTACCCCAGCCGCAGCCCCGTCATCGCGTACGCCTTCGAGAAGCCGTTGAACACGACGGTCCGCTCGCGCATCTCCGGCAGCGCCGCGATGCTGGCGTGCTCGCCCTCGTAGGTGAGGTCGGCGTAGATCTCGTCCGAGAGGACGCCGACGTCGTGCTCCTTGCAGAACTCCGCGACCGGCGCCAGCTCCTCGACGCTCATCGTCGCGCCGGTCGGATTGTTCGGGTAGCAGTAAATGAGGTAGTCCGCGCGCTCGGCGCCCGCCTCCTGCAGTACGGCTGGGGTCAGTTCGAACTCGTCCTCGGCGCGGGTCGGCACCGGGAGCGTCTCGCCGCCCGCGAACCGGACCCCCGGCTCGTAGGAGACGTAACACGGCTCCGCGACGGCCACGACGTTGCCCGGGTCGACGAGCGCCCGGAAGGCGGCATCGATGGCCTCGCTCGCGCCCGCCGTGACGATGACCTCCTCGTCCGGGTCGTACGAGAGGTCCCACCGCTCGGCGTCCGCGGCGATCCGCTCGCGCAGGTCGCGCATCCCCCGGTTGGCGGTGTAGGAGGTCTGCCCCCGTTCGAGGGAGGCGATGGCCGCCTCGCGGGCGTTCCACGGGGCCGTGAAGTCCGGCTCGCCGACCCCCAGCGAGATGACGTCGTCCATCTCCTCGGTCAGTTCGAAGAACCGCCGGATGCCCGACGGCGGCGTGTTCTGGACCCGCTGGGACGGCGTGAGGGTGGACTCCTCCGCCTCCTCCCCGTCACCCGCCTCGCGGTCCGACTCCCCGTCGAGGCTCATGGCGTCACGGAGAGCCGGTCGTCGTCGCCGGTCTCCTCGAAGCGGTGGCCCGCCTCCTTGTACGTGTCCATCACGTAGTGGGTCACCGTCTGGGTGATCTCGGGGACGGGCGCGACCTTCTCGCTGATGAAGCGGGACACCCTGCTCATCGATTCCTCCTCGACCTCCAGCGCGAAGTCGTAGTCGCCGGAGACGAGCCGGAGCGCCTGCACCTCGGGGAACTGCGCCAGCCGCTCGGCGATGTCCTCGTAGCCGGTCTCCCGGTCCAGCGTCACGTTCAACTCGACCAGCGCGTGGACGTGCTCGGCGTCGGTGACCGACTCCGCGCGGTCCCAGTCGACGACCGCGGCGTACCCCTGGACGACACCCGACGACTCGAGGTCCGCGACGACGGCCTCGACCTCGTCGGCGTCGAGTCCGGTCATCCGTGCGAGGTCCTCGGTCGAGTAACGGGCGTTCTCACAGAGGAGGTCAAGCAGCTCCGCGCGGGCCTCCGTGTCCGCCTGCCCCTCGCCGCTTGCGGCGTCCGACTGGTCGCTCATGAACCTATGGCGGTGCAGCGCGGACTAAACGCTTGCGAGTGCGTGCTAGGTGTAGGCGGGGACTGCAGGTGGGTGCCCACGACCGCGCTCACGCGTGCTTCCAGCACGGTGGCCCGCCAGCGACGACCGTCCGCCGACCCGCCGGCGACAGGTCGCCCCCCGACCGGTTCCGGGACCGGGAAGCGCGCGGGCGCCATCCGAGCGGCGGGACCGAGGCCCTCGCAGCCGAGGGACCGCCGAGCCTCCAGCGCTCGCGGGGGGAGGGGCGGGGCCGCTAGCGCTCCGCTGGAACCACCGCGCACGTCGCTCGACCCGAAACGGAGGTCCCCGCGGACTCGTGAGGCGGCCGTCGATACAAGTCTGAAAAAAACCGGATACGAATATAAAGACCCATATAGTATATCAAAAACGGATGCAATGTGAGAGAAGTTACTCTAACTGGAAATTACGGTCCAGAACGGCGAAATCGCAGCCCAGGTCGTCCACCCGCTCGAACGTCGGGCGGGAGATGAACCGCGAGGCGGCCGAGCGGTCCGCGGAGGAGCCGATGATGACGAGGTCGTAGCTCCGGGAGACGCGGGTGAGGAACTCCTCGATGTTCGCTCGGGCGACCCGCGTCTCGACGCCCTGGTCGACGGTCTCGGCGAGGTTCCCGAGCATGCGTTCGGCGTCGGACCGCTCGCGCTCGGTGCCGATGCAGTGACAGACGGACACGCGGCCGGCGTCGCCCGCGAGCCGGGTGGCGAAGTCGATCATCTTGTGGGCCACGTCGCCCGCACGCCGGACCGGCACGAGCACGTCGCGCCACTCGCCATCGTCGGTCGTCTCGGGGTCCGCACACCGGTGGACGAGCGTGTCCGTGTCGCTGTGGAACAGCTCGTGGATGTACGACGCCAGGCGGTCGCCGTCGGTCTCGTAGGGGGTGACGATGAGGTCGCAGTTCGTGTCGTGGGCGGCCTGCACGATGGCCCGTCCCGGCGCGTCGGGGGCCGTCTCGGCGACGAGCACCTCCGCCGGGACGCCGTAGGTCGCCTCGAGGTCCGCCGCGCGCGCCTCCAGGTCCATCGCCGACGCCGCGGTCGCGAGCTGCTCCGCCAGCCGGTCGCCCCCCACCGGCGCGGGCCCCCCGACGGTGGCCTCGTCCGGCGCCGCGTCGTCGGGGCCGGTCCCGGTCGCCGGGTCCGGGTCGGTACCGGCGGCCGCCATCGAGCCGTCGCCCGCAGGCCCGCCGTCGGGGGTCGTTCCCCCGGCAGCCGGATTCCGGACGGGGACGGTCCCGTCGGGGTGGTCGACGGACCGACCGTCCTCACCCGCCGTGGCCACCTCCTCGAACTCGTCGGGGGTGAGCAGCCCCAGGAGAACCACCTTCGCGCCCTCGTGGGCGGCCGCGATGCGTGCCCCTAGTCGTGCCGTCTCGCCGGGATGTGCACCGCGGACGGGCACGAGTACGCGGTCGTCGCCGCGGGTGGAGGTGTAGAGGTAGCGCGCCCGCCGGTCGTAAAAGCGCTCGCGCCACAGGAGGAACACGCCCGCAACGAGGAGGCTGGAGGTGGCGACACTCAACACGTACGTCACGCGGTCGGTCCCCGTCACGAGCACCAGCAGCGCCGTGGAGAACGCCGCCGGCTCCTCGAGGTCGAGCGCCCACGTCCCGGCACCGGTCAGGGCGACCGCCAGCGCCGCGCCACCGGGGGTGACCTCCGGGGCGCCCGCCGTGGTCCCCTGCAGCGTGGCGACGATGTTGAGCGAGACCAGCCCGGCGACCGCCCCGAACGTCAGGCCGCCGACGAACCGGCGCGGCGAGGCGAAGGTCCCGTCCGGATCGTGGAACAGCGTGTACGCCCCGGACGCCAGCGGCGGGAACAGGAGGAAGGAGAGCTCCTGCAGTTCGCCCGAGAGGAAGGTGACCGCGCCCATCAGCAGCGGCACGAACAGCAGCGCCGAGAGGTGGATGAGGTTGTTCGTGTGCTCCAGCCAGGCGCGGAACCCCCGGACCTCGCGGCGCTCCAGCCGCCGCAGCCGGCGCCACGCCGACCGCAGCCGCGTCCGGAGGTCGTCCTGCATGGCTGGGGTGGAACGGCGCCGCGTAGTAAACCGTTCCGCCGCCCGGCACCCCAGACAGTGCTCACCGGGCGTAGCGGTGGACGCCGTAGATAGCCAGGGCGGCCGCTAGCGGGATGAGGGGTGACGCCGCGGACGGGATGGCGTACAGTACTTCCACCAGCGGCGCCAGGAGACCCGAGGGCGGCGTCCGCGTCACGGTTTCGCCGTCGAGCACGAACTCCGGCGGGATGGAGGCGACGACGCCGAGGTAGAGCGACAGCAGGAAGCCGACGCCGGCCGCGGCGATCAGGCGGTCGTAGCGGGCGTCGCTCCCCGTCCGGCGGTGTCGCCGCGCGACCAGCAGCACCGGCGCCAGCACCGGCCCGACGACGAGCAGCCCGACCAGGATGAACAGCGCCCGGGAGAAGGTGAACGTCCCGCCGGTCCCGGAGAGCGTGTTGAACACCTGGACGACGAACGCCAGCCCGAAGAACAGGACGAGCAGCCCGCCGAGCAGCCCGGCGACGACGACGTACAGTTTGCAGAGCCGCGACTCCGTCCGTCGGAAGGCGTACGGGAACGCCCCGAACAGCCCCCCGTACGCGTCGTCGTCCGCCGGGCCGCCGGCCGTCGCGGCCGCATCGGCTGCCGGCGCTTCCGAGTCGGTCATCGCACGGCGGTAGGGCCGACGGGTCGAAAAGCACCCCGGTGTGGGCACAGCCGGGAGCCGAGGGCGGTGGCGACTCAGCGGGCGACACGCCGGTCCGAAGGGGAAACCCCTTGCCGACCGACTGCGACCCGGCGCCCATGACCAGCGTCAAGGAGTTCGTCATCGAGGAGGCAGCCACGCCCGACCGGCTCGGCCGCGGCCGGTTCGCCTTCACCGACGACTACTCCGTCTTCGACTGGGGGAAGATGCCGGACCCCATCCCCGGCAAGGGGGCCTCGCTCTGTGCGATGGGCGCCGCCAACTTCGAACTGCTCGAACGCGAGGGCGTCCCGACTCACTACCGGGGCGTCGTCGACGACGGTGCCGTCGTCCCCCTGGACGAGGCCGATACCCCCCCGCGGGAGATGGCGCTCGACCTCTCGCGGGTGCCCGACCTTCCCCACGAGGGCCGCAGCTACGACTACGACGCCTTCCACCGCGAGGCCGGCGACAACTACGTCGTCCCGCTCGAGATCGTCTTCCGGAACACCGTCCCGGTCGGCTCCAGCCTCCGGTCGCGCGGGTCGCCCACCGACTTCGGCCTCGACCACGAGACCTGGCCCGACGAACCGGTCGACCTCCCCGACCCCGTCGTCGAGTTCTCCACCAAGTTCGAGGAGTCCGACCGCTACCTCGACCGCGACGAGGCCGACCGCATCGCCGGCGCGGCCGACATCGACGACCTCGAGGCGACCGCCCGCACGGTCAACCGGCTCGTCACCGAGCGCGCACGCGAGGCCGGGCTGACACACGAGGACGGGAAGATCGAGTGCATCTTCGCGGACGGCCGGGTCCGGGTCGCGGACGTGGTCGGCACCTTCGACGAGAACCGCTTCTCCTACGACGGTCAGCAGGTCTCGAAGGAGGTCGTCCGCCAGTACCACAAGCGCGAGCAGCCCGAGTGGGTCGCGGCCGTCGACGAGGCGAAGGCCCGCGCGAAGGACGAGGACGTGGCCGACTGGCGGGCGCTCTGCGAGCGCTCGCCGGAGCCGCTCCCCGAACACGTCGTCGAGGCGATGAGCGACCTCTACACTGCGGGAGCGAACGCCTACCTCGGGCGGGACCTGTTCGACGCCCCGTCGCTGGCCGACGCCGTGGACCGGGTCCGGGAGCTGTAGGGAGGGTCAGTCGTCGTCAGCGGACTCGGGCGTGATGTCGACGTCGTACTCCAGCCCCGCGCCGTCCCGGGGTTCGCTGGGCCGGAGCGCGTCGGCCTCGTCCGGGAGTCCGAGCCGGTACTGCGACCGGTCCACGTCGTCGCGGAACTCCGTGCGGCCGTGGTAGACCGACACCGCGTCGTCGAGGTGGAGCCGAACGGCCTCGACGAGTGCCTCGGCTTCCAGCGGCTGGCCGCGACGCTCCAGTTCCTCCACGTCGGCGCCCGCGGGCGCGTCGAACACGCGCTGGGTGATGATGGGCCCCTGGTCGAGGTCCGTCGTGACGTAGTGGGCGGTGACGCCGGCCACCCGGACCCCCTCCTCGCGGGCCTGGCGGTACGCCTCCGCGCCGGGGAACGCCGGCAGCAGCGAGGGGTGGACGTTGATGATGCGGCTCTCGTAGCGGAACACGACGTTCGGGCTGAGGATGCGCATGTACCGCGCCAGCACCACGAGGTCGATCTCGTACTCCGCGAGCAGGTCGAGCAGGCGGTTCTCGTCGGGGACGCCCTTCCCGTCGCCGATGTCGTGGAAGTCGACGCCGCGCTCGGCCGCCAGCGGCTCCAGGTCGGGGTGGTTGCCGATGACGACGGTGATCTCGGCGTCCAGCTCCCCCTCCTCCCGGGCCTGGAACAGCGCTTCCAGGCAATGGGACTCCTTCGTGACGAGCACGGCGACGCGGTCGGTCTGCCGGTCGCTCGGGAACCGCACCTGGATGTCGACGCCGAGTTCGTCGCCAAGATCGTGCAGATCGTCGCGCAGCGTCTCGTCCTTGACGACCATCTCCGAGGTGTCGACGTGGAGCGTCATCCGGAAGACGCCGTCCCGGACCGCCTGGTCGAGGTCCTCGATGTTGATGCCGCGCTCGAACAGCAGCGACGTGACCCGGGCGATCAGCCCCTTCTTGTCGTCGCCGACGACGACGATCTCCGTGTACTGGCGGGTCACGCTGGTCCCTCCGCGGACGTGGGACTGCTCATACTCCCTCCGAACGGCCGGGTCGGCAAAAGCACCCCGTTCCACGACGGGAGTGCCACGGGGGGCTCTCGCCCCCCCGATTCCGCCCCGCCGAACAGAACCGTTTTGTCCGGGCGCCACCGCTCCCCGCACATGACCGCCTACACCGCCGTCGTGACGGTGCGGCTCAAACACGGCGTGCTGGACCCGGAGGCCGAACGGACGCAGGAGGCGCTCGAACGGCTCGGGTTCGATCTGGCCGACCTCCGCTCGGCGGACCGCTTCGAGGTGGACCTCGACGCGGAGTCGGCCGAGGCCGCCGCCGACCGCGCCGACGAGATGGCAGAGCGCCTGCTCGCCAACCCCACCATCCACGACTACACCGTGGAGGTCGAGGAGCGGTGACGCCGACGCCCACACGAGGTGGCCGCTGTGACCGTCGCCTCCCCCATGACGCCGACGCCCGACGCCCACACGAGGTGGCCGCTGTGACCGTCGCCGTCATCCGCTTCGGTGGCTCGAACTGCGACCGCGACGCCGTCCGAGCTCTGGAGCATCTGGGCATCGACGCCGAGATCGTCTGGCACGAGGACGGCCTCCCCGCGGACCCGTCCGGCGTCGTCATCCCGGGCGGGTTCTCCTACGGGGACTACCTCCGCGCCGGCGCGATGGCCGCCCGCTCGCCGGTCATGGCGGAGGTCCACGAGGTCGCCGCGGCGGGGACGCCGGTGCTCGGCGTCTGCAACGGCGCGCAGATCGGCTCCGAGTCCGGGCTCACACCGGGCGCGTTCACCACCAACCGGAGCGCCCGCTTCCAGTGCGAGCACGTCCACTGCCGGGTCGAACGCGCGGACACGCCGTTCACGCGGGCGTTCGACGATGGCGAGGTCGTCGCCCTCCCCATCGCCCACGGCGAGGGTCGCTTCGAGGTCGAGGACGACCGCTACGGGGACCTGGTCGACGAGGACCGCATCCTGTTCCGCTACTGCGATGCCGACGGCGAGGTGACGGACGCGGCGAACCCGAACGGCTCGAAGGGGAACGTGGCCGGCGTCCTCGGCGAGCGCGAGTCCGTCGCGGTTCTCATGCCCCACCCCGAACGCGCGACGCTGCCGGACCTGCACGCCGGCACGGACGGACAGGGGCTGCTGCGCGCGTTCGCGTAGGGCGTCACGGGCCTGCTGCTGTTTCCGATGCGGGACCCCTAGGCACGTCCGCCCGCTCTCGAGGCGGGCCCCCCGGGCGCGTCGACCCGCCACCGTTTTGGCCGCGCATCCCGGCGACCGACCATGGCCGACGACGCTACACCCGACTCGGCTCACTTCCGCGCGCTGGAGGAGATGTACCACGGCGCGCCGTGCAACGACCGGCTGGACCCGACGCTCCGGATCGACACCGCCGAGGCGACCGTCGAGTTCGACGTCGACGAGTCGACCCACCACGCGGCCGGCGGGATGCACGGCTCCTACTACTTCAAGGCGCTCGACGACGCCGCCTTCTTCGCGGTCAACTCGCTCGTCGAGGACGTGTTCGTCCTGACGACGGGGTTCGACGTCCACCTCGAACGGCCGATGAGCGAGGGGACCGTCCGTGCCGAGGGGGTCGTCGTGAACGCGAACCCGAACCAGTTACTGGCGAGCGCCATCGCCGAGGACGGCGAGGGCAACGAGATCGCCCGCGGCACCGGCCGCTTCGCGCGGAGCCGCGTGGAACTCGACGAACGGGTCGGCTACGAGCGCGAGTAGGTGCCGCCGCCAGCGCACCCCGTCAAAAACGGACCGGCAAAACAGGGAGAAGCGTTTAGTCGGGACGGGGCGCGTCACTCGGTCACATGAAGTACTACCAGCAGGAGCCGCTCCGGCACGTCGGCGACATCCCGGCGATGGGGGCGGCCCGGTACGGCGAGAAGCGGGCCCTGGAGTACCGGGGCGAGGAGTACTCCTACGCCGACCTCGACCGGCGGGCCGACCAGGTGGCGAGCGCCCTCACCGACCTCGGGGTGGAACCGGGCGACCGGGTGGCGATGTACGTCGCCAACTCGCTGCAGTTCCCGGAGACGTTCTTCGGCATCGTTCGGACGGGCGCGGTCGCCGTCCCGCTCAACCACCGCATGGACAAGGGCCGGCTCCAGTACATCCTGGACGACGCGGGCGTGGCGGTGCTCGTCGGGTCGGAGGTGTTCCCCTCGGTCGTGACGGACCTCTCGGAACACGTGGAGACGACGCTCATCCCCGGCGGCAACGAGGACGCCGGCCTGCTGGACTACGACGAACACGTTGACGGTGCGAGCGCGGATTTCGACCGGCCCGAGCGGGAGTTCGAGGACGTCTGCCTCCAGTGCTACACCTCCGGGACGACCGGGGACCCGAAGGGGGTCCTGACGACGCACCGGAACGTCATCGCGACGTCGCAGTCGTACACGGAGACGGGCGCGGGCGACCCCGAGGAGGACACGACGCTGCTGGTGCTGCCGCTGTTCCACATGTACGGGCTGAGCGTCGTGCTCGTCAACGGCCTCTACAACGGCATCGACATCGTGCTCAAGACGCTGCCCGTCGCCTCGGCGCTGCTGGGTGCCATCGACGAGCACGACGTCACCCAGTTCGCGGGCATCCCGGCCATCTTCATCGAGATGCTGGACGAGTACGAGTCGAATCCGGACCAGTACGACCTCTCCAGCATCGAGACGGTCGGGTCGGGCGCGGCCCCGCTCGCGGACGACACCCGCGACCGCGTCGAGGAGATGTTCGGCGCCCAGCTCATCGAGGGCTGGGGGATGACCGAGACCACGCCCGCCGGGACGACGAACACCGCCCGGGGCGTCATCAAGGGCGCCGGCTGCATCGGCCGCCCCAGCCCGGACATCGAACTCGAGCTCGTCGACCCGGTCACCCGCGAGACGCGCGTCGAGGCCGCGTGGCTCGACCCGCAGGCCCCCGTCGACATCACCGAGCACGTCGATTTCGACGACGAGGAGGCCTACACGGGGGAGATGGCCGTCCGCGGCCCGCAGGTGTTCCAGGGCTACCACAACCTCCCCGAGAGGAACGACGAGGTGTTCGACGACGAGGGCTGGTTCTACACGGACGACATCGCGCGCGTGGACGAGGACCGCTTCCTCTGGATGGTCGACCGGGCCGACGACATGATCATCGTCGGCGGTGAGAACGTCTACCCCGCCGAGGTCGAGAACGCGCTGTTCGACCACTCCGCCGTCGCCGAGGCCGCCGTCGTCGCCGCCGACCACGAGGTGAAGGGGCAGGCGCCGGTCGCGTTCGTCGTCCTCGAACACGACGTCGACTCCGACGAGGTCACGGAGCGCTCGCTCCGGGAGTTCGCCCTCGAACGCGTCCCCACCTACGCCCATCCGCGCCGGATGTTCTTCGTCGACGAACTGCCGCGCTCGGGCACTCGGAAGGTCCAGCGGTACAAACTGGCGGACGAGGCCGCCGAGCGCCTCGATGGGCCGCTCTCGTCCAGTGAGGAGTTGTAGACCGAATAGACGGAGAACATCTCCTCTTACGGGATAACGTTCGATTCCGGCTCGTAATATCCGGTATTCCGTCCTAATTCTCCCCCTCACCCGTCGCCCCCACCGCCAGCCCTTCATCCACGAACCGGGAGCCGTACGGCTCCCGCCGGGGATGGTCCCCGGTTCGCTCGCGCAGGTGCTCGACCAGCGCCGCCGGCGACAGGTCGCGTTCCTGCTCGGCGCGCCGGTCGTGGACCCGCAGGGCGCCGCCGTCGTCCTCCCGATCCCCCACGACGACCGTGTACGGCACCCGGTCGGCGGCCGCGCGGTCGAGGCGCTCGCCGACCGGCCGCGAACGGTCGTCCACGTCCGCGCGGAGCCCGGCATCGACGAGGCCGTCGGCGAAGTCGGCCGCCCGGTCGCGGTGGCCCGCGTCGACGGTGACGAACCGGACCTGCGTCGGTGCGAGCCAGTCGGGCGCGGGGTCCGCGAGCCCCCGTCGCCGGTCGTCGGGCGAGCCGACGGGTGTGCAGTCGACGAGTACCGGCGAACTGTCCGCCTCGCCCCCGGACCCGTCGAACTCGATGCCGGCACGGGCCGCCAGTCCGGGTTCCAGGCGGACTCGCGGCGGGAGTGTCTGCTCCCGGTCCGGGTCGCGGAAGGTCAGGTCCGCGGCCGCGCCCTCGCCGCCCCGTCCGACCAGCACCGGCCGGTCGAGTGCGGCCGCCAGCCCCTCGACGCGGGCCGCGGGGACCTCGCTCCCGACCCGGCAGACGGGGACCGTCTCGTGTCCACAGTCGGCCAGCAGGTCGCGGGTCAGGGTCGCGAACGCGCGCAGTTCCGCCCAGCCGCCCTCGCGGTCGCTGGCGACGGCCTGGGCGGTCGGAACGGTGCTGCCGCCGTCGGCCGTGCGGACGGGTCCGGTCTCGGTCAGGCGGACGGGGCAGTCGGCCCGCGAGAGGGTCGCCTCCCGGAGGAGCGAGCAGACGCCGAGCCGGGTCGAGGCGCGGAGCGTCCCGCTCGCGCCGGTCTCTGGGCCCGGGCACGACTCGCCGCACGCGCCGAGGAGGGCCGCCACGTCGCTCGCGCCGAGGTCGTACGTCGCGGGCGCCTCGACTGGCGTCGCGCCGTGGTCGCGGAGCCGTCCCCGGGCGTGGGCGACGACGAGGTCGTGGACCAGGCGCCCCGCCGGCCCGAGCCGGCGGCCGCCGAGGGGGTCGGCCGTGGCGAACGGACCCGGCGGCGTCGCTCCGGCGTCGAACGGCCGGCGGTCCTCGCCTCCGGTGTCGGGGAGCCGGTCGGCGACTGCCTCCGTCGCCGCGTCCAGCGACCCGTCGTCCGGGTCGTGGTGGGCCCCGGCGGGCGTCACGGCGGTCCACTCGATTGCGGCGGGTTCGGCCGCTTCCGTGGCGTCGAACCGCGAGACGACGGCGTCGAACGGGTGCCCCGCGGTCTCGAGCGCGAGCGCGTGGTGCCAGCCGACAGGGGCCCGGTAGCAGTCGAGGTCGGCCGGGAGCGCTCGGGCCAGCGCCCGGCAGCCCGCGACGGTCGTCTCGTGGGCCGCGGTCCGCTCGCTCAGCGGGGGACAGGGGTAGCACAGGAGCCGCGAGACGCGGAGGTCGTCGGCTCGCCGTTCGAGGTGGGTGGCGGCCCGCTCGGCGACGCGTTCGGGGTCGGTCGCGTCCGGCCCCTCGACGGCGACGAGGACGGCCAGACAGTCGTCGAACCCGCCCTCGCGGGGTACCGGGACCCCGCCGGCGGCCGCGTCCGGGTCCGGCTCGGGGGGTTCCGGCTCGGGAGCGTCCTCGGCGGGCGGCGCGGCGACCGTCTCGAACGAGCAGTGGTCGGCGTGGACGTCGAGGACGCGCATCGGCGGGAAGTGGCGACGGTGGGGCAAAGCGATTGGGGGTCCGGCGCGACCTTTTTCCGCCCGACGAGTGCCGCCCGGACATGGCCATCATCGTCGGGCCGACCCTCCCCGAACCGTACTTCGAGCGCGTCGAGCGGGTCTGGGACCACCTGGTCGAGCGCTTCGGTATCGACCGCTACGTCAACCCCTACCCCCACGTCACACTATACGGGCTGTCCGGGACCGCCGACGTGGCGGCCGTCGAGGACGCCGTCGAGCGCGTCGCCGCCCGGCACTCCCCGTTCACCGTCCGCGCGGACGGGCTCGGAGTCTTCCCCGGGGCGCACGTCTACGTCCCGGTCGCGAAGTCGCCCGCGCTGCTCGACCTGCACCGGGACGCCGCCGAGGCGATTGCGCCGCTCGGGGAGGCGCCGACGGACTACTACGAACCGGACGGGTGGTTCCCGCACGTCGGCCTCGCCCTCTCGCTCGACGCCGACCTGGCCGGCGAGGTCGTCGGCGACCTGCTCGCCCGCGAGTTCGACCGGACGGGTGGCGAGGCGACGGCCGGCGGCTGGATCGGCTGGGAGTTCACCGTCGACAACCTCTCGATCACCCGGCCCCCGGCCGACGGTGGCGAGCACGAACTGGTGGCCCACATCGACCTGTAGCCGCCCTCCCCCCGCGGTTACGCCACCTCCGCGCGTGGGTCCCCGCCACGACCCTCCGCGAGATGGACGACCGCGGGCACGAGCACGTCGCCTGCTGCCGCGACGAGTCGACGGGGCTGCGCTGCATCGTCGCCGTCTACGACTTCCGGCGCGGGGCGCTGGCGACCGCGCCATCCCCGGGTGCGGGTGTGTGCCAGTCGCTCCCGCCGTCTCTAAAGCTTTATCCGGCGCTCCCGACTCCCTCGTGGTATGGTAGCCGTCACGCTCCCTGACGGATCCGTCCTCGAGCTGGAGGACGGAGTCACGGTCGAGGAGGTCGCCTACGAGATCGGACCCGGGCTCGGGGCGGCCACAGTGGCCGGCGTCGTCGACGGCGAGCTGGTGGACCGGCACACGCCGCTCTCGGAGGACTGCCGGCTGGAGATCGTCACGGAGGACTCCGACGAGTACCTCCGCGTGCTGCGCCACTCCGCGGCGCACGTCTTCGCACAGGCGCTCCAGCGGCTCTCCACCGAGGCGAAGCTCACCATCGGCCCGCCGACGGACGACGGGTTCTACTACGACGTCACGAACGTCGACCTCGACGAGGACGATCTCGAGGAGATCGAGGGCGAGATGGCCGACATCGTCGAGGCGGACTACGACATCGAGCGCGTCGAGCGCTCGCGCGAGGAGGCCTTCGAAATCTACGAGGACAACGAGTACAAGCGCGACGTCCTGGAGACGGAGGCGGCCGGCGAGGACCCCGTCTCCTTCTACGCCCAGGACGACTGGCAGGACCTCTGCCAGGGTCCCCACGTCGACGGCACGGGCGAGGTCGGCGCGTTCGAGTTGCTGAGCGTCTCGGCGGCGTACTGGCGCGGCGACGAGGAGAACGAGACGCTCACCCGGGTCCACGGGACGGCGTTCCCCTCCGAGTCCGCCCTCGAGGCGTACCTCGAACGCCGCGAGGAGGCGAAAAAGCGCGACCACCGCCGGCTGGGCAACGAGCTCGACCTGTTCTCCATCCCGGACACGACGGGCCCCGGCCTGCCGCTGTACCACCCCGCCGGGAAGACGGTGCTCGACGAGCTGTCGGGCTACGTCCGCGAGCTGAACGAGCGCTACGGCTACGACTACGTCGAGACGCCCCACCTGTTCCGGACGGAGCTGTGGAGGAAGTCCGGCCACTACGACAACTACCGGGACGACATGTTCCTCCTCGACGTGAACGACGAGGAGTACGGGCTGAAGCCCATGAACTGCCCGGGCCACGCCAGCATCTTCGAGCAGGGCTCCTGGAGCTACCGTGACCTCCCGGTCCGCTACGCCGAGGACGGCAAGGTGTACCGGAAGGAGCAGCGCGGCGAGCTCTCCGGGCTCTCGCGGGTCTGGGCGTTCACCATCGACGACGGCCACCTGTTCTGCCGGCCGGACGACATCGAGCAGGAGGTGGACAACGTGATGACCGCCATCGACGAGGTGCTGGAGACGTTCGACCTCGACTACACGGTGGCGCTGGCGACGCGTCCGGAGAAGTCCGTCGGGAGCGACGAGATCTGGAAGCGCGCCGAGTCCCAACTGGAATCGGTGCTCGAGTCGTCCGGGCTCGACTACGACGTCGAGCCGGGCGACGGCGCCTTCTACGGCCCGAAGATCGACTTCGGCTTCGAGGACGCGCTCGGGCGGGAGTGGGACGGCCCCACGGTCCAGCTCGACTTCAACATGCCCGAGCGGTTCGACCTCTCGTACGTCGGCGAGGACAACGAGGAGCATCGCCCGGTGATGATCCACCGTGCGCTGTACGGCTCCTACGAGCGGTTCTTCATGGTGCTCATCGAGCACTTCGACGGGAAGTTCCCGCTCTGGCTCGCCCCCGAGCAGGTCCGCGTGCTCCCCATCTCCGACGACAACCTCGGCTACGCCCACCGCGTAGAGAACGACCTCGCGGACGCCGGCCTCCGTGTCGAGGTGGAGGACCGCGACCAGACCATCGGCCGGAAGATCCGCGCCGCCCACGAGGACCGGCTCCCGTACATGGTCATCGTCGGCGACGACGAGGAGGCGGCGGGGACCATCTCCGTCCGCGACCGCAAGGAGCGCGAGGAGCAAGACGTCACGCTGGAGGACTTCCGCTCGCACCTGGTCGACGAACGCGACGAGAAGCAGACGGAACCCGACTTCCTCGCGGAGTAGTGGCGTACTCTCGGGATGACCGTCTCGTAGGCGAGATTCCGGCGCAATATCTCTGATTACGTAGATACGTGTCGCCTCTCGGTTGCTCCGGGTCGACCCCGGCGGCGACCGAACTAAGACGACGGGACCCGCCAGTCCGTGCCATGAGCATCGGTGACGTCGCCCCGGTCGAGGGCGTCCCGGACTGCTACTACGTGGACACGGGGATGTACGGGACCGAGAAGTACGGCGCCGTCTACATCTACGACACCGAGCGCCCGGCGATGATCGACGCGGGCATCGGGAAGAACTACGACCTGCTGCTGGACGCGCTCGACGAGGTCGGCATCGCCCGCGACGACCTCGACCTGCTCGTCCCGACGCACGTCCACCTCGACCACGCGGGCGGAGCGGGCTTTCTCGCGGACGCGTGTCCGAACGCCGAGGTGTTGATCCACGAGCGGGGCGCGCGCCACGTCATCGACCCCGAGCGGCTCTGGGAGGGGACGAAGGCGGTGGTGGGCAGGCAGATCGACTACTACGTCGAGCCCGATCCCGTCCCCGACAGCCGGGTCACGCCACTCGTCGACGGGGAGACCATCGACCTCGGTGACCGCGAACTGGATGTCCGCGAGGCGCCCGGCCACGCCCCCCACCAGCACGTCCTCCACGACGCGGACGCGGACGCCGTCTTCGTGGCCGACGCGGCGGGCATCTACGTCCCCCAGCTGGACGCCGTCGAGCCGACCTCGCCGCCGTCGAACTTCGACTTCGAGCAGTGCATCGAGGACGTGCGCCTGCTCCAGCGGCTCGACGCGGAGACGCTCTGCTACGCCCACTTCGGCCCGGCGCCGGCGGACGGCCTGCTCACGGAGTTCGCCGACGTCCTGACCGACTGGGTGGAGTCCATCGCGGAGGCCCGCGTCGAACTGGAGGACGACGAGGCCGTCGTCGAGCGGTTCGTCGAGGCGACCGACATGGACGAGGTGTGGAGCGAGCGCAAGGCCCACACCGAGACCTCGATGAACGTCCGCGGGGTGCTGGGCTACCTCGACCGGCGGGAGGCCGCGGCGGACGCGGACAGGGCGTGAGCTGAGGGGAACAGGGCGTGACCCGGGGCGGACACGGCGTGAGTCGGGGGAGACAGGGCGTGACCCGGGGGTGAGTGGCGGCGCGACCGGGCCGCGCCGGGGCTCGTGACGGGCGGAAGACAGGAGACTTAAGCGACGGACGGGCGAGGGGCCGACCGTATGGCGGCTGGAACGAGTACTGGGCTCTATCTCGTCGCGGCCATCATCGGCATCGGAGTCGTCGCGCAGGTGCTGTCCGACCGCTTCGAGGTGCCCAGTATCATCTTCCTCATCGCTGCCGGCATCGCCCTCGGGCCGGAGGGGCTCGGCCTGGTGACCCGGGAGACGTTCGCCGGGTCCCTCCCCTCCATCGTCGGGCTAAGCGTCGCCATCATCGTCTTCGAGGGGGCGTTCCACCTCCGGCTGGAGAAGTTCCGCGAGACGCCGGCCGCGACGACGCGGCTGGTGACCATCGGCGCCGTCATCGCACTGCTCGGGACCGCCGGCGCGGTCAAGTTCGCGTTCCCGGACACCTCCTGGGAGTTCGCCTTCCTCATCGGCGCGCTGCTGGTCGCGACGGGCCCGACCGTCATCACCCCCATCATGGAGGTCGTCCCCGTGCGCGACCGCGTCGAGACCGCTCTGGAGACGGAGGGTATCGTCAACGACGTGACCGCCGCCATCCTCGCGGTCGTCGTCTTCGAGGTCATCGTCACGGGCGGGTCGACCCCCTCGGAGTTCCTCCAGCTGTTCGTCGAGCGGCTCGGGACGGGGATGGTCATCGGGACCATCGTGGCCGGGGTGCTCTACTACGCACTCCGGTACGTCGACCTGTCGCCGGGGAACGCCCCGCAGAACGCCCGGCTGCTGGTGCTGGCGGGTGCACTCGTGGCGTTCGCGGCGGCCGACTTCGTCTTCGCCGAGGCCGGCGTCGCCGCGGTCGCCGTCGCCGGCGTCGTGCTCGGCAACCTGGACGTCCCCTACGAGGATGACATCTCCGAGTTCAAGGGGGACATCACGCTGCTGGTCCTCTCGTTCGTCTTCATCGCCCTGGCCGCCCTCCTGCGGTTCGAGGACCTCGCCAGGCTGGGGCTGGGTGGCGTCTTCGTCGTCGTGGCGGTCGCCGTCGTCATCCGGCCGGCGCTCGTGTTCCTCGCGACGATCGGCGACCGCTTCACGTTCCAGGAGCGCCTGTTCATGTCGGCCGTCGGGCCGCGCGGCATCATCCCGGCCTCCGTAGCGACGCTGTTCGCGGTCGAGCTGCAGAGCCGGGCCGACGAGCTCCGGGCCGCCGGTGAGATAGTCCAGGCGGCCCAGCTCGACGCCGGTGCGACGCTGCTGGTCGGGACGGTGTTCCTGGTCATCCTGGCGACGGTCGTGTTCGAGGGCGGCCTCGCCCGGTACATCGCGGAATTCCTCGACGTGATACCCATGCGTGTAATCATCGTCGGAGGCGGACAGGTGGGCAGAACCCTCGCCGACCGCCTCGAAGACAGAGGGGAGAACGTCGTCATCGCCGAGGTCGACGAGGACGCGGTGGAGCTGGCCCGCAACCAGGGTCACACGGTCCACATCGGCGACGGGACGGACACGGACGTCCTCCGGTCGGCCGGCGCGGACAACTGCAGTATCCTCGTGACCGCCACCGGTGACGACGACGCCAACCTCCTCACGGCACAGCTCGCAAAGAGCAAGTTCGACATCGAGACGGTGATGGCCCGCGCCAACAACCCCGACAACGTCGAGGCGTTCGAGGACCTCGGGGTGCGGACCATCTCCTCGGCGGTCGCCACGGCACAGGCCATGGACAACGCCATCGAGCGGCCGGCGCTCGCCCAGTGGATGGGCGAACTCGGCCGTTCGGGCGACGTCCAGGAGATCGAGGTCACCTCCGAGGAGCTGATCGGGCGCCCCGTCCGCGAGGTGGGGCCGGAACTCCCGAGCGGCGTCCTCATCGCGCTGGTCGCCCGCGACGGCGAGAGCCTCGTGCCGGCGGCCGACTTCATCCTCGAGGAGGGCGACTGCATCACCCTCATCGGGAACCGGGAGGCCGTCCGGGACGCGATGGAGTTCTGCCACCCCGGGGAGTAGCTGTCGGCGCGGGCTGTCGCCGACACCCGGCGGTCCCGGACATGAACCGACCCGGCTTCCGTGGCACACGTTTTATGCCGACGGCACCGCTCGCGTGAGACGATGATTCACAACCGCGGTCCGCTCCTCAGCATCGACGTGGGGGAGCGGACGACGGCGACGGAGGACGTCTCGGAGGTGAACGAGCAGTTCATCGGCGGACGCGGCGTCGGGACGCGGCTCGCGCACGAACGTATCCCGTTCGACGCCGACCCGCTCGGCCCGGAGAACCGGCTCGTCCTCGCGACCGGCCCCCTCCAGACCGCGACGACCTCGTTCACCGGGCGGATGTCCTGTACCGGCCTCTCGCCGCTCACGGACGGCCTCCTCTCCTCGAACGCCGGCGGCTACATGTCCCGGCCGTTCGCCGCGACCGGGAACGCGGCCGTCGAGATCACGGGGGCCAGCGACGAACTCGTCGGCGTCCACGTCACCGACGAGGGGGTCGAGTTCGAGACGGTCGAGGACCTCGCGGGCGCGACCACGAGCGAGACCCTCGAGCATATCGAGGAGCACCGCGGCCTCGACGAGGGCCACACCGCCGTCGTCGGGCCGGCCGGCGAGAACGGCGTCCGGTTCGCGAGCATCATCACCAGCGAATCCCGCGCGTTCGGTCGTGGCGGGCTCGGCGCCGTCCTCGGGTCGAAGAACGTCAAGTTCCTCACCTTCGACGGGGACTCCCCGCCGGAGATCGAGCTCGACGAGGAGCTGGGGATGGAGATTCACAAGGAGGCCTCTACGTCCGGCAGCCCGATGAAGGACGCCGGGACGGTGTCCGTTTCGGACTACGCCAACGCCGTCGACGCGCTCCCGACCCGGTACTTCGAGGACCAGTCGTTCGAGCATCTCGACCAGATCGGCAGCGGCGCCGTGATGGAGCACAAGTACAAGAAGGGCACCTGCTCGCAGTGTGCGTTCGCCTGCAAGCTCCCGACGAAGGACGAGGAGTCCGGCATCGTCACGGAGGGGCCGGAGTACGAGACGATGATGTCGTTCGGCTCGAACGCCGACAACGACGACTTCGTCGCCATCATGGAGGCCAACCTGCTGTGTGACGAGCTGGGGATGGACACCATCTCCTGTGGCGACGCGGTCGCCGCGTACCTCGAGAGCGAGGGCGAGTTCGGCAACGAGGAGCTGATGGTCGAGACGGTCGAGAAGATCGCCCACCGCGACGGTATCGGCGACACGCTCGCCGAGGGCATCGACCGCTGTCACGACGAGCTGGGCGTCGAGAACTGGACGATGAAAGGGATGGAGTTCGCCGCCCACGACGGCCGGGCCTTGAACGGGCAGGGGCTCTCCTTCGCCACCTCGAACCGCGGCGCCGACCACATGTACGCCGAGATGTACCAGCTGGAGTACCCGCTGGTCGCGCCCAACGACGCGCTCGACAAGGAGGGCGTCGAGGGCAAGTCCGAGCACCTCATCGAGCAGGAGAACAAGAACGCCGTCCACGACTCGGGCGTCCTGTGCAAGTTCGCCGCGTCCAGCTTCGACCACGAGCGCTACGAGCAGCTGTTCGACGCCTCCTGGGACCAGCTGATGGACGTGGGCAGCCGCGTCGTCGAGCTCGAACGGCACTTCAACTCGAAGCGCGGCTTCGACCGCTCGGACGACGACGCGCTCCCCTACGAGCTGGAGGGGCTGGACCAGGAGCTCTCCAACTACTACGACCTCCGGGGCTGGAACGAGGACGGCACCGTGCCGGACGCGAACGTCTCCGGGAGCGGCGGCGCGACGCCCGCCGACGACTGAGAACCTGGCCCCGTCGCCAGCTTCCTCCGGTCCCGTCGTCCCCGGCGCCGGTCAGATTCGAGACCGCCGAGTGCCAGACAGCCGTTCTCGGGAGTCGTGCCCACACTCAGGACCCCCGACGACCAGCGGTTTGCATCTGATCGCCCGGCCGCGCCACTCGTGAGGGCGACCGCTGGAGGTGAACGGGTGGGCTTTCGCCTCGAAACTGTAATGGGTACTCGGAACAGGAGCATATGGAAGATATGTCCGGAATTACTACCGAAACGGTCAGTTTCAGTAGTTCTTCGCGAAGTACGCCGTCTCGGTGGCCCTC
Organism: Halobacteriales archaeon QS_4_70_19; assembly: GCA_003020985.1. GTDB lineage: Archaea > Halobacteriota > Halobacteria > Halobacteriales > Haloarculaceae > Haloglomus. Next base: position 65,037 of record PXRM01000028.1, read on the forward strand.
TCACCGCAGACACCGCAGGTGTCGTGGATCGACTCCTCGTCGCGGTCGAGCGGCACCATCACGATCTCGGCGGCGATCTGGTCCTTGATCTCGGCCTCGCAGTCCTCGTCGCCACACCAGCCCGTCTTCACGTAGCCGCCGTGCCGGCCGAGGGTGCCGAGGATCTCGTTGCGGCCGTGGGCCTCGCGGACGTTCTCCTCCAGGGTCTCCTCGGCGGCGGCGTACAGCTTCGCGTAGACGGCGTCGAGCGCGCCGGCGACGGCGTCGGTGATCGCGTCGCGGTCGGCGACCTCGGTCTCGCCGTCCGGCCGGTGGACGAGCGTGGTCTCGCCGTCCTCGACCTCGTTGGGACCGATCTCGATGCGGAGGGGGACGCCCTTCAGCTCCCACTCGTTGTACTTGAAGCCGGGGTTGCGCCCGTCGCGGTCGTCGAGGTGGACGCGGAACTCCGCGTCGAGTTCGGCCGCGAGTTCGGCGCTGTACTCCAGCACGTCCTCCTTCGTGTCCTCCTGCCAGATGGGGACGACGACGACCTGCTCGGGGGCCAGCGCGGGCGGGAGCACGAGCCCCTGGTCGTCGGAGTGGGTCATGATGAGCGCCCCCATCGCCCGCCAGGAGAGACCCCAGGAGGTGGTGTGTGCGGTGCGTTCCGCCTCGTCCTCGTCGGAGAAGGTGATGTCGAACGCCTCCGCGAACGAGGTGCCGAGGTAGTGGGAGGTGCCGGCCTGGACGGACTTCCCGTCGGGCATCAGTGCCTCGATGGTCGTCGTGGTGTGCGCGCCGGGGAACTTGTCGTGCTCGGGCTTGCGTCCCGTGAGCCCGGGGATGGCCATCACCTCCTCGTAGAGGCGCTCGTACTGGCCGAGCCGGGTCATCGTCTCCTCCCGGGCGCCCGCCTCGTCGGCGTGGGCGGTGTGGCCCTCCTGCCAGAGGAACTCCTTCGTCCGGAAGAACGGCTTCGTGTCGGTGGCCTCCCACCGGACGACCGAGCACCACTGGTTGAGCCGCATCGGGAGGTCCCGGTGCGAGCGGACCCACTTCGAGATGAAGGGGGTGATGATGGACTCGCTGGTCGGGCGGACGGCCAGGCGCTCCTCCAGCTCCTCGTGGCCGGCCTCCGACACCCACGCTACCTCGGGGTCGAACCCCTCGACGATGTCCTTCTCCCGCTCCAGATAGGACTCGGGGATGAACAGCGGGAAGTAGGCGTTCTGCACGCCCGTCTCCTTGAACCAGCCGTCGAGGTGGTCCTGGATGCGCTCCCAGATGGCGTACCCCCGGGGCCGGGTGACGATGAACCCGCCCATCGGGGCGTAGTCCGCCAGCTCGGCCTTCTGGACGACCTCGGCGTACCACTCGCCGGGCTCGTGCGATTTGGACTCGGTGATGCCGAGCTCCTGTCCGTCGCCGTCGTCGGCGCCGTCGGCGTCGCTGCTCATACGGATAGGTGTCGGAGCGGCGGTGTAAATACGGTGCGTTCGTGACCGCCCGGGGCCGACGGGTCAAGGCGTGTCACCCCGCCTCACACGGTCACCGAGCATTTGTGAGTGGCACGCCCGGGGTCGGGCATGGCAGAGTCGACCGCCGTCGAACTCACCGCCAGCGACCCGGCGGACGTAGTGGCGCTCCACGACCTGTACGGGGAGTACGAGTGGTGGGCCGACCGGACGCGGAGCGAGGTGGCCCGTGCACTGTCGAACAGCGTCGGTGTGGGACTCCAGGAGGGCGACGAACTGGTGGCGGGGGCGCGCCTGCTCACCGACAGCGTCCACTACGCACGACTGTACGACGTTGTGGTCGCGGCGGACCGTCGCGGTGATGGACTGGGCCGGCAGCTCGTCTGGAGCGCCGTCGAGCATCCGGCCGTCGGTCACCTGAACGTCGTCCTCCTCTGTCGGGAGGGGCTGATACCGTTCTACGAGCGGTGTGGCTTCGAGCGGTACGACCTGACGACCGACATCGCTGGCGCGGAGGAGGAGTTCGTCCAGATGGCTCGCTGGCGGACGCACCCGGCGCGCGACGAGACACCCCCGCCAGCGGCGGTGGAGACCCCGGACTGGTCGGGAGGGACGTGACCGGGCAGACGGCTGGCACGGCAGCCGAACCTACCCCTGGACCCCCCACGCGACCCGGTCCCAGAGCCGCTCGTAGCTGTAGTACGTCGCGGTCTTCACGACGTTCGCCACGAGGCCGATGCTGAGCGCCGACGAGGTGTCGCCGGTCACGAGGTAGGCGACCGCGACCGTGATGCAGACCATCACCGCGCGGTAGAGCACCGTCTTCACGACGGCGCGTGCGAGCGCCTGGTGCGGACGGCGGGCGAGGAGCCCATCGGGGACCGACCCCATATCCATCGGTTCGCTCGCGCTCCGTAAGTAACCACCAGACTTTGCAAATTTCGTGGAAACAACCAGTACCAGTTACACGACTCCGCCGACCGCGTCGAGCACGACCAGTGCGACCATTCCGACGGAGATGGTGGCGAGGACGCTCTCGGTCCGCCAGGCGACGAGTGCGGCCAGCGCGCCCGCGAGCAGGCGGTCGTTGCCGAGGACGGTGGGGGCGCCGTCCGGCGCCACGAGTGCCGGAATCACCAGTGCCGCCAGCACCGCCGCCGGGACGTACCGGAGTGCGCGCTCCAGCCGCGGGGGCACGCCGCCCACGCGCTCGAACAGGAAGAGGAAGGACGCGCGCAGCAGGAACGTGCCGACGCCGGCGACGACGACGGCGAGCCACACGAAGCGGCCCGGGGGCGGTCCCGCGCTCACGCGTGCCCCCCGCCGGGGCCGTCGTCACCGGTCCCGGCTGCATCGGCCCCCACCACTCCCTCCGCGAGGACCCCCGCCAGCACTCCCGCGATGGCGCCGACCATCAGGCCGGCCTCCAGCGGGAGCCCGACGCCCACCGTCGCCACCCCGCCACCGACGGCCGCCGCGGCGCCCGTCGCTTGCCCCTCGACGGCGGGAACCAGCAGCGCGAGGAAGGTGAGCGGGACGGCGAAGTCCAGCGGGAGCCAGGCCGGGACGCGCGCGCCGACGACCGCACCGACGACCGTGCAGACCTGCCAGACGCCCCACAGCGGTGCCGCGGCACCGAGGTAGAACCAGCGGCGGTTCGTCCCGGGGTCGCGCTCGAACCGGGTCACCGACAGCGCGTACGCCTGGTCGGTCAGGAGGTACGCCTCCAGCGTCCGCCAGCGCCGCGGCTCGTCGAGCAGTTCGGGTGCGATCGACGCGCTGTACATCACCAGCCGCAGGTTGATGACGAGCACCGTCACGACGACGAGCGCCAGCGGCGCCCCGTCCCCGAGCAGGCCGATGGCCGCGAGCTGCGAGGCGCCGGCGAAGACGACCACCGACAGGCCGACGGCGTCCAGCAGCGTCAGTCCCGCGTCGACGGCCGCGGCGCCCGCGACCAGGCCGAACGGGACGATGCCGACGATGATGGGGGCGACGGCCCGGGCCCCTGCCAGGAACGCGTCGCGTGCCGACTGTGTCACGCCCCCGGCTCCGGCGGCTGGCGCGACGAGTCTTGCGGTTCGGCTGTCACGACCGTCGGCCGTCCCGTGCCACCGCGCTCACTCATACGGATTACGCTACGTCATTTCCACATCGACCGTCCGCACACTGGCGGTCGTCGTGGGAAACAGTTAGCGTAATCCGTATCAGGCGACCTGGAGTTCGTTGCCACAGACGTTGCAGTAGACGACCATCCCGTCGTCCGGCTCGCGAACGCCGTGGCTGGTGATTCCGTCGCACTCGCTGCAGGGGGCGAACGACTCCAGCGCCTCCCAGTCGTGTCGCGAGTCCGGTGCCGCGATGGCGAGTCCGACGACCTGGCCGTCGGACCTGTTCCGACCGCACTGGAACTGCCCCGGCGGGAAGCGGATCACCTCGCCGGCGAACACCTCCACGGCCTCCGTCTCCGGCCGCTCGCTCGCGTGCCCCTCGGCGTGGTCCTCGTCGGGCTCGGGCCCCACGTCGAACGTGGCGGTGCCCTCCACGATGTAGAACACCTCCTCCTGGTCGTGGTGGGTGTGGAGGCCGCCGGAGAACTGCTCGCCCGGGGAGAGGTCGAACCGGACGACGGTCACGTCCTCGGCGTTCAGCGCGTCCGTGACGGGCCGGCGGTCCTGGTTGACCCCCATCGGATGCGGGTCCTCCCGTACGTCGTCGATGGCGATGTGCTTCATGGGCCGTCTGCGAGCGGCCGGTACGTAAGCGTACGTGGCTCGCTCCCCGAGTGGCGGATCCGCGCCCGGGTAGGTGCCGGGTCGTCCCCTCCGGTTCCGGCACCGTTTACCGACACCACGGCATGCTGTCACACGGCGAAACCCGTGCGAGCGGCCCACAGACGCCGTGTAGAAGCGCTAGCCTTTTATGCGGGCGTTCGGTACGACCGGCACAGTCTAGTGGCCAGGCGTGGAAGCGCCACGGCATGACACGCAGCGTGCTCGTGCCGTCGTCACTGGTCCGGGAGGCCGAGGACAAGCGGGCTGCGACCCGCAAGCTCGGCGACGTCGCCCGTGCGGCGGCGGTCTTCCGGGTCGACCGGCTGGTCGTCTACCCCGACCCCGTCGGGGAGGCGGACGCCGGCTGGGGTGACGACGGGTTCGTGCACACCGTACTCGCGTACGCCGCCACGGCGCCCTACCTCCGAAAGGAGGCCTGGGGCAGGCGGAGCGAACTGGAGTACGCGGGCGTGCTGCCGCCGCTCCACCTGGGTGCACAGACCGGCTCCGGATCGAACGGTTCGGGGTCGTCAAGACAGGGCATCGTGACCGAGGTCGGACCTGAGAAGCGCGTCCGGGTCAATTGCGGCCTGCAACACCCGATCTCCCTGCCGGTGCCTCCAGGGATGGAGGTGCCGCGCGAGGGGGAGCGCGTGACTGTCAGGGTTTCCTCGCGCGAACCGGTCCGCGCCAGACTCGTCGACGAACCCCAGCCGGGGTTCGACGTCGAACGCGCGGATCTGGCTGCCACGCTCGCCCGGGCCGACGCCGGCGTCCGTATCGCCGCGTCCCGGTTCGGGACCGAGCTGACCGTCGCCCGACTCGACTCCCTTCGCGGGGAGTGCGAGGCGGCCGGCGGCTGGACGATGGCGTTCGGCGCCCCCGAACGGGGGCTGCCGGCAATCCTCGGCGAGGACGCCGAGGCCATCCGGGCAGCGCGCGAGGGAGCTCCGAGTGAGACTGGTACCGTGGCCGTGGCCGGCCACACAGCGGACGACGACGGCGCGCCCGCGACGGGCGCATCCGACAACGAACCGCGCGAACCGCGGTTCGACCTCTGGCTCAACACGGTCCCCGACCAGGGCAGCGAGACGGTGCGAACGGAGGAGGCGATGTTCGCGTCGCTCTCGCCCCTGCGTCTCCCCCTCGAGTAGGGGGTTCGGGGGCGCCGAGTGCCACGATGTGCGACGAGGGACGCCCACGCGCGTTGCGTGCGGCGGGGACATACAGGACCCTCGTCGCCGGCACGAGACGCCCACCAGACAAGACAGAGGTAGACAACACATGCCACAACCAAGCAGACCACGCAAGGGCTCGCTGGGCTACAGCCCGCGGTCGCGGACGGCCAGCGAGGTGCCCCGCATCTCGACCTGGCCCGACGACGGCGACCAGCCTGCCATCCAGGGGTTCGCCGGCTACAAGGCCGGCATGACGCACGTCGTCACGATCAACGACGAACCCGACTCCCCCCGCGAGGGGATGGAGGAAACCGTCCCCGTGACGGTCGTGGAGACGCCGCCGGTCCGCGCCGCGGCCCTGCGTGCCTACGAATCGACGCCGTACGGACAGCGACCGATCACGGAGGTATGGGCCGACGCCGAGAACCGGCACGACGACCTCGAGCGTACGGTCTCCGCCCCCGACGAGATGGACGACGCGGACCTCCAGACGGCCCTTGACGAGGGCCGCGTGGACGACGTGCGCCTCATCACGCACACCGTCCCCGGGGGACTCCCGAGCGTCCCGAAGACGACCCCTGACGTGATGGAGACGCGCGTCGGCGGCCCCGCCGTCGACGACCGCGTCGAGTTCGCCATGGACCTCCTCGAAGAGGGCGGCGAGCACGACATCACCGACGTGTTCCGCGCCGGCGAGTACGCCGACGTCGCGGGCGTCACGAAGGGGAAGGGCACCCAGGGCCCGGTCAAGCGCTGGGGCGTCCAGAAGCGGAAGGGCAAGCACGCACGCCAGGGGTGGCGCCGACGCATCGGCAACCTCGGCCCGTGGAACCCCTCCCGCGTCCGCTCGACGGTCCCGCAGCAGGGGCAGATGGGCTACAGCCAGCGGACGGAACTGAACAAGCGACTCCTCGCGCTGGACGAGGGCGAGATGGCGCCGGACGGCGGCTTCGTCAACTACGGCGAGGTCGACGGCCCGTACGCGCTGATCAAGGGCTCCGTTCCGGGCCCGAACAAGCGCCTCCTGCGCTTTCGCCCCGCGGTCCGCGCGACGAAGCAGCCGCCCCTCGACCCCGAGGTGCGGTACGTCTCGACGGAATCCAACCAGGGATAGATCATGGAAGCAACAGTACGCGACCTGGAGGGCGAGGACGCTGGCAGCGTGGAGCTGCCGGACGTGTTCGAGACGGTCCACCGACCGGACCTCATCAAGCGAGCCGTGCTCGCCGCCCAGGCCAACCGACGACAGGACTACGGTACCGACGAGTTCGCGGGCCTGCGGACGCCCGCCGAGTCCCCCGGCTCCGGCCGCGGGATGGCGCACGTCCCCCGGCAGAACGGTGTCGCGAAGCGCGTCCCCCAGACGGTGGGCGGCCGCGTGGCGCACCCGCCGAAGGCCGAGAAGGACCGCACGCTCGATATCAACGACAAGGAACGGCAACTCGCCGTCCGCTCGGCCATCGCGGCCACCGCGGACGGCGACCTCGTTCGCGAGCGCGGGCACGCAGTCGACGACGACGTCGACTTCCCGCTCGTCGTCTCCGACGAGTTCGAGGACCTCCAGAAGACACAGGAGGCCCTCGCCACGCTCGAGTCACTCGGCGTCGCCCGCGACGTCGACCGTGCCGACGACGGCCGGACGGTCCGGTCGGGCAAGGGCAAGGGCCGCGGCCGGAAGTACAAGCAGCCCAAGTCCGTGCTCGTCGTGACCAGCGAGGAGCCCTCGCGCGCCGCCCGCAACCTCGCGGGCGTCGACGTCGCGACGGCCGACGAGGTCAACGCGGAGGATCTCGCGCCCGGCACGCACGCCGGTCGACTCACCCTGTTCACCGAGTCCGCCATCGAGGAGGTGGCCGACCGATGACGGGGGACGTCGTCAAGCACCCGCTCGTCACGGAGAAGGCGATGAACAAGATGGACTTCGAGAACAAGCTCGAGTTCGTCTGTGACATGAGCGCCACGAAGGGCGACATCAGGGAGGCGGTGGAGGACCGCTTCGACGTGCGGGTCACCAACGTCAACACCCAGAACAGGATGCAGGGTCACAAGAAGGCGACAATCACGCTTCACGAGGACGACGACGCACAGGACGTCGCGTCCCGCGTGGGGGTGTTCTAGATGGGGCGTCGCATCCAGGGCCAGCGACGTGGGCGCGGTACGCCCACGTTCCGTGCGCCCTCGCACCGCTACAAGGCGGATCTCTCCCACCGGAAGGTGGAGGACAGCCGGACGGAATCCGGCGACGGCGACGTGGTCGCCGGGGAGATCATCGACATCGAGCACGACCCCGCGCGCAGTGCACCGGTCGCGGACGTGGAGTTCGAGGACGGCGACCGCCGTCTCGTGCTCGCCCCCGAGGGTATCGCCGTCGGGGACACGCTCCAGGTCGGTGTCAGCGCCGAAGTCGCGCCGGGCAACACGCTCCCGCTGGCCGAGATCCCGGAAGGGGTCCCGGTCTGCAACGTGGAGCGCCAGCCCGGTGACGGCGGGAAGTTCGCGCGCGCCTCCGGCGTCAGCGCGGACCTGCTGACCCACGACCGCAACGCGGCCGTGGTCCAGCTCCCGTCGGGCGAGGTCCGACGCCTCAGCCCGGACTGCCGCGCCACCATCGGCGTGGTCGCCGGCGGCGGCCGGACGGAGAAGCCGTTCGTCAAGGCCGGCAACAAGCACCACAAGATGCGCGCTCGCGGTGGGAAGTACCCCACCGTCCGGGGCGTGGCGATGAACGCCGTCGACCACCCGTTCGGTGGCGGCGGCCGCCAGCACCCCGGCAAGCCGAAGAGCATCTCCCGGAACGCCCCGCCGGGACGCAAGGTCGGTGACATCTCCTCGCGGCGGACGGGCCGCGGGGGCAAAGGGGGCCGAGACAAATCATGAGTTCCGAATACCAGATCGGCCGCGACAAGGACGAGGAGTTCACGTTCCGCGGTCACACGCTCGACGAACTGCAGGAGCTGTCGCTGGAGGAGGTCGCGGAGCTGCTACCCGCCCGCCAGCGGCGGAGCATTACCCGGGGGCTGACGACCGAGCAGGAGAAGCTGCTCGAGAAGGCTCGCGACGCCGAGGAGGAGACGACGGCAAACGACCCGCTCCGGACCCACCTGCGGGACATGCCGATCGTCCCCGGGATGGTCGGCCTCACCTTCGAGGTGTACAACGGCCACGAGTTCGAGCGGGTCCTGGTCGAGCCGGAGATGCTGGGCCACTTCCTGGGCGAGTTCACCCTCACCCGCACCTCGGTCGAACACGGCCAGGCCGGCATCGGCGCGACCCGGTCCTCGAAGTTCGTGCCCCTCAAGTAAACCATGGGAATCAGCTACTCGGTAGACGTCGACCCGGACTCCACCGCGAAAGCGATGCTCCGGGAGCGGCACATGAGCCACAAGCACAGCAAGGAGATCGCAAAGGAAATCAAGGGCATGACGGCCGGCGAGGCCGTCGACTACCTCGAAGCGGTAGTCGCCGGCGAGCAGTCGGTCCCGTTCAAGTCCCACAACTCCGGCGTCGGTCACCGCAACGACATCGACGGCTGGGACGCCGGTCGCTACCCCGAGAAGGCGAGCAAGGCGTTCCTCGACCTGCTGGAGAACGCCACCGGCAACGCCGACCACCAGGGGTTCGACGGCGAGACGATGGAGATCATCCACGTCGCCGCCCACAAGGTGGGCGAGTCCCCGGGGCGCAAGCCCCGCGCGTTCGGACGCGCCTCCGAGTGGAACACCCCGCAGGTCGACGTCGAACTGGTCCTCTCCGAGGCGGGTGACGAGTAATGGCGGACGAGCATCAGTTCATCGAGAACGGTCTCGAGCGGACCCAGATCGACGAGTTCTTCAAGTCCGAACTGTCCCGAGCGGGCTACGGCGGCATGGACGTCGCCCAGACCCCGATGGGGACCCAGATCGTCCTGAAGGCCGAGAAGCCCGGGATGGTCATCGGCAAGGGCGGGAAGAACATCCGGAAGATCACGTCCGAGCTCGAGTCCCGCTTCGACATGGACGACCCGCAGATCGACGTTCAGGAGGTTGACGAGCCGGACCTGAACGCCCAGATCGTCGCCGACCGGCTGGCCAACGCACTCGAGCGTGGCTGGTACTTCCGGAAGGCCGGCCACACGACCATCGACCGCATCATGGAGTCCGGCGCGAAGGGCGCCGAGATCGTCCTGAGCGGGAAGGTCACGGGCGCCCGCTCGCGCGTGGAGAAGTTCAACCGCGGCTACATCAAGCACAACGGCGAACCCGCCGAGACCGTCGTCGACCACGGGCAGGGCGTCGCGGTGATGAAACTCGGCACCATCGGTGTCGACGTGAAGATCATCGGCCCCGACGCCGAGCTCCCCGACGACTTCGAGGTCCACGAGGACGTCGAGGTCGAGGACTACATCGAGGAGCCCGAGGAGGGCGTCGAGGAGCTGCTCGAGGGCGAGCCCGACGAGGCCGACGAAGCGGGCACCGCCGGTGAGCACGGTGACGACACCGACGGGCTCGCCGACACCGTCGAGGGCGACGCCGCCGACATCGAGGAGGAGGTCCTCGAGGAGGAGACCCTCGACGAGGAGGTCCTCGAGGAGGACGAGGCGCCCGCCGAACCCGTCGAGCCCGACGCGGAGATCGAGGAGGACCTCGACGAACTCGAGGAGTCCGTCGAGGAGGAGGCCGACGAGCTGCTGGAACAGATGCCCGACGAGGCCGACGAGGGCGCCCAGGCTCCGGCCGATACGGAAGCGAACGAGGAAGCGAAAGCGGACGAGGCCGGGACCGAGGAGACTGCGGCCGACGATGACGACGAGGAGGGTGAGCAATGACCATCCTACACGCCGAGGAGATCCGCGACATGACGCCCGCAGAGCGGGAGGCCGAGCTCGAGGAGCTCGAGACGGAGCTGCTGAACGCGCGCGCCGTCCAGGCCGCGGGTGGTGCCCCGGACGACCCCGGGCGCATCCCGGAGCTCCGCAAGGCCATCGCCCGCATCAAGACGATCCAGAACGAGGAGGCCGACGAGTGACGATGCTGACCCCCGAGACGCTGCCGCGCCACGAACTCGCCGGCCTACGGGTCCGCGTCACCGACGCCACCCACCGCGGGTACGTCGGCATCGCGGGCCGCGTGGTCGAGGAGACGGAGCGGACGCTCCACGTCGGAGCCAGTGGCACGGACGGCGCGGGGGTCGGCGTGCGGCAGGTCCCGAAGGCGGCGGCGACGTTCGAGTTCCGCCTGCCCACGGGGACGACGCCGGACGATGACGCCTCGGCGCGCCACGGTGGCGTGCAGGAGGCCGAGGAGGCGTACGTGACCGTGGCCGGCGAGCGACTCGTCGCCCGCCCGGCCCGACGGACCGAACACAGAGGTGATTCGATATGGCGCTAGGACTGAACGCAACCGAACCTGAGGCGGCCTGTGCCGACCCCAACTGTCCCTTCCACGGGGAGCTCTCCGTGCGGGGCGGGGTCATCGAGGGACAGGTAGCCTCGACAGACATGGACAAGACCGTCGTCGTCGAGCGGGAGTACGACGTGCAGGTCCCGAAGTACGACCGGCTGATGAAGCGCCGGTCGCGGGTCCCCGCACACCACCCGCCGTGCCTCGAGGTAGAGGTCGGCGACACGGTCCGTATCGCAGAGACACGGCCGCTCTCGAAGACGAAGAGCCACGTCGTGATCGACAGCAAGGAGGGCGAGAGCTGATGGAGGCACTCAACGCCGACGTCACGCCGGGCCTGGAGAAGGGCTCGCTCGTCCGGTGTGCTGACAACACCGGCGCCCGCGAACTGAAGATCGTCAGCGTGTCGGGCTACTCCGGCGCGAAGAACCGGCACCCGAAGGCCGGCCTCGGTGACAAGGTGACCGTCTCGGTCACCAAGGGGACGCCGGAGATGCGACGGCAGGTGCTGCCCGCCGTCATCATCCGGCAGCGCAAGCCCATCCGCCGTCCCGACGGGACGCGCGTGAAGTTCGAGGACAACGCGGCGGTCATCGTCGACGAGAACGAGGACCCCCGCGGGACCGAACTGAAAGGCCCCATCGCCCGCGAAGTGGCCGAGCGGTTCGGCAGTATCGCGTCCACCGCGACGATGATAGTATGAGCAAGCAGCCATCCAAACAGCGGACACGACAGCGACGTGCGCCGCTCCACGAGAAGCAAAAGCAGGTCCGTGCCCACCTCTCGGAGGACCTCCGTGAGGAGTACGGCCGGCGGTCCGTCCGCGTCAACGCGGGCGACACCGTCGAGGTCCAGCGCGGCGACTTCGCCGGCGAGACCGGTGAGGTCGTCGACGTCGACCTGCGGTCGGCGACGATCAACGTCGAGGACGTGACCGTCGAGAAGGCCGACGGGGAGGAGGTTCCCCGCGGTCTCGACGCGTCCAACCTCGTCGTGACGGACCTCGTCTTAGAGGACGATCTGCGCGAGGAGCGGCTGGAACAGACGGAGGCGGATAGCGAATGACGCGCCACCAGAAGCGCCTCTCGGTGCCGAAGTCGTGGCCCGTCGAGCGCAAGACCAACCCCTACACCGTGAAGGCCGACGCCGGCCCGCACGGCGAGAGCGGCGTCCCGCTGCTCGTCGTCCTGCGCGACGTGCTCGGGTACGCGGACTCCCGGAAGGAGACCCGGTACGCCCTCGAACAGGACAGCGTCCTGATCAACGGCGCCCCGGCCTCCGACGAGGAGCGTCCCATCGGGATGTTCGACATCGTGGAGTTCACGGAGCGCGACGAGCACTACCGCGTCTTCCCCGACGCCGGTGGGCGGCTCGCGCTGACCGCCATCGACGCCGAGAGTGCGGACTCCCGACTCGGCAAGGTCGTCGGCAAGACCCAGGAGACGGGCGGCGAGACGCAGCTCACGCTGCACGACGGCGCCACGCTCCGGACCGGCGACGACCAGATCTCGCCGAACGACTCCGTCGTCGTCTCGAACGACGACAAGTCCATCGTGGCGCACTTCCCGTACGAGGAGGGTGCGCTGGTCACGGCGGTCCGTGGCAGCCACGCCGGCGAGATCGGCCGGATCGACGAGATCCAGGTCACGCCCGGCTCCTCGAAGAACAACGTCCTCATCGAGGGCGACGACGAGCGCTTCGAGACGGTCGAGGACTACGTCGTCGTCATCGACGAGAACTTCACTGACGACGAGGGCGAGGCCGAGCCCGACGTCACCGCGACCGACGAGGACGAGGCCGACGCCGGCACCGACGACGAGGCCGACGACGTCGAGGAGGTGAGCGACGATGAGTAGCGAGGCCGAGGGCGGCGAGTTCCACGAGATGCGCCGGCCGCGGATCGAGAAGGTCGTCGTCCACATGGGCGTCGGCGAGGGTGGGCGCGAGCTCGCCAACGCCGAGGAGATCCTCGCGGAGGTCGCGGGGCAACAGCCCGTGCGGACGACCGCGAAGAACACCATCGGCGAGTTCGGCGTCCGCGAGGGCGACCCGATCGGCGCGAAGGTGACGCTGCGCGGCGACCCGGCCCGGGAGTTCCTGGAGAAGTCGCTGCCGCTCGTCGAGCTATCGGCGAGCCAGTTCGACGAGTTCGGGAACTTCTCGTTCGGTGTCGAGGAGCACACCGACTTCCCGAGCCAGGAGTACGACCCGGAGATCGGTATCTACGGGCTGGACGTGACGGTCAACCTCGTCCGCCCGGGCTACCGGGTCCGCAAGCGCGACAAGGCGGCGAGTTCCATCCCGCCGCGGCACCGACTCGACGCGAACGACGCGGTCGCGTTCATCGAGCAGGAGTTCGACGCGGAGGTTAACGAATGAGCGAGAGCGAGACGGAGACCGAGCAGGAACACGACGACCCCACCGGCGAGAACGCCGCGAAGCGAACCGGCGTGCAGGAGGCCTGCCAGCGGTGTGGCCGCGAGCAGGGCCTGGTCGGCAAGTACGACATCTGGCTCTGCCGGCAGTGCTTCCGCGAGATCGCCCGCGGTATGGGGTTCGAGAAGTACAACTGATGACAGGAAACGATCCACTCGCCGCCGCGCTGTCCGGCATCGACAACGCCGAGCGTGTCGGCCACCTGACACACGAGGTCGAGCCCGCCTCGAACGAGATCGGCTCCGTGCTCGAGGTCTTCTACGACCGCGGGTACGTCGACGGCTTCCAGTACGTCGACGACGGGAAAGCCGGGACGTTCGAGGTCGAACTGAAGGGGGCCATCAACCGATGTGGCGCGGTGAAGCCGCGCTACTCGGCAGGCGCCGACGAGTTCGAGCGCTGGGAGAAGCGGTTCCTCCCGGCGCGCGACTACGGCGCACTGATCGTCACTACCTCGCAGGGCGTCATGTCCCACTACGAGGCCCGCGAGGCCGGTGTCGGTGGCCAGGTCATCGCCTACGTATACTGACAATGACACGCATCGAAATCGACGTACCGGAGGACGTGACCGCCTCGATGGACCACCTCGACCTGACGGTCGAGGGGCCCAACGGGAGCGTGACGCGCAAGCTCTGGTACCCGGACATCGACGTCGCCGTCGAGGACAACTCGGAGTCGGCGGACGCCGACGAGAAGGCCAAGGTCGTCATCACCTCCGAGGAGGAGGACGCGAGGACCCACGCCACCGCCGGCACGTTCGAATCGCACGTTCGCAACGCCTTCCACGGCGTGACCGAGGGCTGGGAGTACGAGATGGAGGTCTTCTACTCCCACTTCCCGATGCAGGTCTCCGTGGAGGGGAGCGAGGTCGTCATCTCGAACTTCCTCGGCGAGAAGGCACCGCGCCGGACCCCGCTCCGTGGCGACACGGAGATGGAGGTCGACGGCGAGGAGATACGGCTCCATGGCTCGGACATCGAGGCGGTGGGCCAGACGGCGGCCGACATCGAGCAGCTGACCCGCGTGAACGACAAGGACAACCGCGTCTTCCAGGACGGGGTCTACATCACCAGCAAGCCCTCCCGAGGTGACGCCTGATGGCGGACGACGAGGACGGTCGCGAGGACCAGGCGCGCGACCAGGAGGACGAGCAGGTCCGCGAGGAGACCGAGGAGGAACTCGAACGGATGGACGAAGAAGAGCCCGCGAACGACGACGAGGAGTTCCAGTTCGGCGACGAGGATTCCGAGGAAGACGCGGACGCTTCCGAGAAATCCACCGGAGAGTCCGAAGACGACGAGGATACTGAGGAAACAGAAGAGGTTTCCGAGGAATCCGCGGACGAGACCGACGAGGAATCCACGGACGAGACCGACGAGGAATCCACGGACGAGACCGACGAGGAATCCACGGACGAGTACACCGACCTGACCGACATCAGCGGCGTCGGGAACGCGAAGGCCGCCGCCCTCGAGGGCGAGGGCTACGAGACGGTCGACGACGTGCGACGTGCTTCCCAGTCCGACCTCGCCGAGGTCGACGGCATCGGTAACGCGCTCGCCGCGCGGATCAAGGCCGACGTCGGTGGCCTCGAGGTCTCCGAGGAGACGGAGGCGGAGGTCGAGGACGAGGAGGAACCCGAGCCCGACGAGGACGTGGAGACGGAGCTCCGTCCCCGCGGCCACGCCGACAAGACGCCGGATCTGACGGAGCAGGAGGAGCGGCTGCTGGCCCAGCGCAAGCGCATGGGCAAGCCGCAGTTCTACCGGCAGGACTACCACAAGAAAAAGCGGACGCCGACCTCGTGGCGCCGTCCCCGCGGCGGCCTGTCGAAGCAGCGACGGGGCGTCAAGGGGAAGGGCGACACGGTCGAGGCCGGCTTCCGGACGCCGAAGGCCGTCCGCGGCAAGCACCCCTCGGGCTTCGAGGAGGTCCGCGTGATGAACGTGGACGACCTCGAGGGCGTCGACGGGTCCCGTGAGGCCGTGCGTATCGGCTCCACCGTCGGCGCCCGCAAGCGCGAGCGCATCGAGGAGGAGGCCGAGGACCGCGGCATCCGCGTCCTCAACCCGACCTACGTCGAGGTGGAGGTGGAATCATGACCGATCTGAAGGCACAGAAGCGACTGGCCGCCGACGTCCTCGACGTCGGCAAGAACCGCGTGAAGCTCGACCCGAACCGCCAGGCCGACATCGCGGACGCCATCACGCGCGACGACGTGCGCGAACTCATCGACGAGGGCGCCATCCGTGTCGAGCCCGAGAGCGGCAACAGCCGTGGCCGGGCCCGCGAGCGCGCGAAGAAGCGCGCCTACGGGCACCGCAAGGGCCAGGGCTCCCGCAAGGGCAAAGCCGGCGGTCGGAAGAACGGGAAAGAGGAGTGGCGGAGCAAGATTCGGGGCCAGCGGCGTCGGCTCCGGAAGTACCGCCAGAACGACGAACTGACCCCCGCCGAGTACCGCCAGCTGTACAGGATGGCGGGCGGCGGCGAGTTCGACTCGGTCGCGGACGTGGAGCGCTACGTCCGGGCCAACTACGACGTTGGAGGTGACGACTGATGGCGACAGGACCACGATACAAGGTGCCGATGCGGCGTCGGCGCGAATCCAGGACGAACTACCACCAGCGGTTGCGCCTGCTGAAATCCGGCAAGCCGCGGCTGGTCGCTCGAAAGAGCAACCAGCACACCAGGGCGCAGCTGGTCGTGCGTGGTGCACAGGGAGACGACACGGTCGCCTCGGCGACCTCGAACGACCTGCAGGAGTACGGCTGGGAGGCACCTACCGGGAACCTGCCGGCGGCGTACCTGACCGGCCTGCTGGCCGGGAAGCGTGCGCTGGAGGCCGGTCTCGAGGAGGCCGTCCTCGACATCGGGCTGAACACGGCGACGCCCGGAAACAAGGCGTTCGCCGTGCAGGAGGGCGCCATCGACGGCGGCCTCGAGATACCGCACAGCGACGACGTGTTCGCGGAGTGGCCCCGCACGCGCGGGGAGCACATCGCGGAGTACGCCGAGCAGCTGGACGAGCCGCTCTACGGCGGCGACTTCGACGCGACGGAACTACCGGACCACTTCGACGAGGTCCGCGAGACCATCATGGAGGACATCAATGAGTAACGGCTGGGAACCCCAGACACGACTGGGCCGGAAGGTGGCCGAGGGCGAGATCACGGACATGAAGACGGCCCTCGAGTCCGGGCTCCCGCTGAAGGAGCCCGAGATCGTCGACCAGCTCCTGCCGGGGCTGGAGGACGAGGTGCTGGACATCAACATGGTCCAGCGGATGACCGACTCCGGGCGCCGGGTGAAGTTCCGGTGCGTGGTGGCGGTCGGCAACCGCGACGGTTACATCGGCTACGCGGAGGGCCGCGACGACCAGGTCGGCGGTGCCATCCAGAAGGCCATCGGAATCGCGAAGCTGAACGTGATCAAGGTCGAGCGCGGTGCCGGCTCGTGGGAGGACCGGTCGGACCGGCCCCACTCGCTGGCCCGCCGGACCGAGGGGAAGGCGGGCTCCGTCACGGTGGAGCTCATCCCCGCCCCGGAGGGCCTGGGGCTGGCCGCGAGCGAGACCGTGCGGAACGTGGTCGAGCTCGCGGGCATCGAGAACGCCTGGACGAAGAGCCACGGCAACACCCGGACCACCCTCAACCTCGGCAAGGCGACGTTCCGGGCGCTCGAGAACGCCGCGAAGGCTCGCGGCCCGCGGGCGCTCCGTGCGGAGTCCGACGTCGAGCCCGGGGAGGTGAGCGACTGATGCGCGCGCTCGTCCAGCTCCGTGGCGAGGTCAACCAGGGACAGGGCGTCCGCGACACGCTGGAGATGCTGAACCTCCACCGCGTCAACCACGCGACCCTCGTCCCGGAGACGGAAACCTACGACGGGATGGTCAGCAAGGTCAACGACTGGGTGGCTCACGGTGAGCCCTCGACGGAGGTCATCGAGACGCTCGTCCGTCGCCGCGCCGAGCCCGCGGAGGGTGACGGCGAGATCGACGACGACTGGGTCGCCGAGCACACCGACTACGACGACGTGGCGGCGCTGGCCGAGGCCCTCGTGAACGAGGAGACGAAGCTCCAGGACGAGGGGCTCTCGCCCACGCTGCGGCTCCACCCGCCGCGTGGCGGCCACGACGGCATCAAACACCCGATCAAGGAGGGTGGCGTCCTCGGCAAGCAGTCGACCGAGGAGATCGACACCCTGCTGGAGGCGATGCGATGACATCCAAGAAACGACGACAGCGCGGCTCCCGCACCCACGGTGGGGGGTCGCACAAGAAGCGACGGGGCGCCGGCCATCGTGGCGGTCGCGGTCGCGCCGGCCGTGACAAGCACGAGCAGTACCTCTACCCGCCGCTCGGCAAGTCCGGCTTCAAGCGCCCCCAGAAGGTACAGGAGGAGATCGAGACGATCAACGTCAGCGAACTCGACGAGGACGCGGTCGTCCTCGCCGCCGAGGGCGTCGCCGAGGAGACGGACGACGGCTACGAGGTCGATGTCCGCGACGTCGTCGAGGACGGCCACTCCTGCGACGCGGTGAAGGTTCTCGCCGGTGGACAGGTCCACGAGTCGCTGACCGTCCACGCCGACGCGTTCTCGGACGAGGCCCGCGAGGCCCTCGAGGCCGCGGGCGGCGAGGCGGTCCTCACCGAGCGCGGCGAGCAGCGCGCCGAAGAGCGCGCCGCCGACGAGGACGAGGAGGCCGAAGGAGCTACAACGGACGAGGCCAACGAGGATTAACGAATGAGCTGGAAGGAGACCGCCGAACCAGTACTCACGCGGATGCCCGGGGTCGAGCGACCGGAGGGGCACGTCCCCTTCCGCCGGAAGCTCGGCTGGACCGCGGGCATCCTCGTGCTGTACTTCTTCCTCACGAACGTGTTCGTCTACGGACTCGCGAGAGGGCAGGGCGCCGACGCGTTCGGGCAGTTCCGGACCATCCTCGCGGGCGGCCAGGGAACCGTGCTGCAGCTGGGCATCGGCCCCATCGTCACGGCGTCCATCGTGCTGCAGTTGCTCGGCGGCGCCAACCTGTTGGGACTGGACACGCAGGAAAACCCCCGCGACCAGGCCCTGTACCAGGGGCTCCAGAAGCTCCTGGTCATCGTCATGTGCATCCTGACGGGGCTCCCGATGGTGTTCGCTGGCGGATTCCTGCGCGCGAGCCCGCAGATCGCCCGGCAGCTCGGCATCGGACTGACCGGCGTCGAGTGGCTGATGTTCCTCCAGATCTTCATCGGTGGTCTCCTCATCCTGTTCATGGACGAGGTCATCTCCAAGTGGGGCGTCGGCTCCGGGATCGGCCTGTTCATCATCGCCGGCGTGAGCCAGAGTCTCATCGGCGGCTTCTTCGGCGTGCCCGGCCTCACGCAGAATCCCGGGTTCTTCTACAACTGGTACACCATCCTGACCGGCGAGCAGACGCTCGGCTCCATCCTGACGACGCAGGGCCTGCTGAACCTGCTCATCGAGCCCGGGCAGATCCTGTTCCTGTTCACGACGGTCGCCATCTTCGCGGTCGTCGTCTACGCCGAGTCCGTCCGCGTCGAGATTCCGCTCTCGCACGCACGGGTCAAGGGCGCACGGGGTCGTTTCCCGGTCAAGCTCATCTACGCCAGCGTCCTGCCGATGATCCTCGTCCGCGCGCTCCAGGCCAACATCCAGTTCCTCGGGCGCATCCTCTACTCGCAGGCCGGCAACGCGAACAACGCCATCGAGCTGTTCGGCACCTCGCTGCCGTGGCTCGGGGTCTACACCACGTCCGGGGGCGGCACCGCCGAACCCATCCGCGGGCTGTTCTACTACCTGGCTCCCCTCTACAGCTACCAGGACTGGATGTGGTTCCTCGGGACCACCTCGAACCCGCCGAGCCAGATCCTGCTGCGCGTCTCCGTCGACCTGTTCATCATGGTCGTCGGGGGTGCCATCTTCGCCATCTTCTGGGTCGAGACCGCGGACATGGGCCCCGAGGCGACGGCCCAGCAGATCCAGAACTCCGGGATGCAGATCCCCGGGTTCCGGCAGTCGCCCGGCGTCATCGAGAAGGTGCTCGAACGCTACATCCCGCAGGTGACCGTCATCGGCGGCGCGCTGGTCGGGCTGCTGGCCGTCATGGCCAACATGCTCGGGACCATCGGCGCCGTCTCCGGGACGGGCCTGCTGCTGACCGTCTCCATCACCTACAAGCTCTACGAGGAGATCGCGGAGGAGCAGCTGATGGAGATGCACCCGATGATGCGGCAGGTCTTCGGGGACTGAGGCGCCGACGCGGGACCCGTCCCCGAGTCCCGGCTCGAACTCCCACTCTCCGTCGTCGGTAGCGGCGTATCACTGTCGATCACCGGTCCGATTCCGTGATCGGTGAGAACCCGGACCGGAAGCTGGGTGACCCCGGAGATCACTCCTCGCTCCCGGCGCCCATCTCCTCGAACTCCACGCGGGGCACGAACGGGCCGAAGTCGGCGGTCCGGGAGGCGATGGAGGCGATGCGGAACGTGTAGACCAGCAGGACGACAAAGGGGAGGAAGACGAAGGTGAGGACGGCGCTGACGACGAGCACGAGCAGCGTGGGGTTCCCGACGGCGCTGACGACGACCGGGTACGACGTCATGAAGATCCCACCACCCAGCAGCGTCGGGAAGCCGACGGCCAGCAGCAGTTTCGAGAGGTGCGCCAGTTCGTGCTGCATGTATAGCGTCTTGAACGTCTGCCGGGCGACGGCGAGCTGCTGGAGCAGTTCGACGAGCCGGTCGAGCGTCTCGAGCGTCTCGGCCGGGAACTCGTCCGCGTAGTCCGCCCGGAGCTGCCGGACCGCGTAGAGGTGTGCCCCGTTGAACCGGCCGAGGACCGCCGACAGCGCGTCGAACGTGCCGAAGTTGGCGTCCTCGAGAGACTCGGAGACGAGGGCGCCCTCGGTCGTGACCGCCGTGACGAAGCTCCGAACGACGGCCGCCTGCTCCGGGTCGTCCATCCGCTTCGCGGCCACGGTCAGGCCCTCGGCCCGCTCGACGACGGTATCGACGAGCAGCTGGAGGAAATTCGCCGGTGCCGCGGGACTGACCGGCGTCCCCGTGAGCCCCTCGACCGCCCGCCGGAACGCTACCATCCCCTCGTACCGGTCCTCGAGGTCGCCCGGCCAGCCGAGTTCCTGCGAGAGGACCAGCTGGTTGATCGCGAGGACGATGGTGATGAACGGCAGGGTCCCGCCGACGATGGCCGCGACGAGCGTCGTCGCCGTGGCCGGGTCCGCGACGGGGATGTAGCCGGCGAGGCCGATGGCGACGCACACGGTGAAGACGAGGGCCGAGAACAGTCCCGTGAGGACGTACCGGCTCCCGTCGAGCAACAGCCACCGCTTGCCCGGTGATGCCCGGAGGCGCTCGTGGACGAGGTCGCTCCGGCGCTTCCCCGCCTCGATCTCCTCGTCGATGTCGGCCTCGCCCGCGCTCATGCTGGCCCCTTCGGGGGTGCGGCGGAAACGTTGTGGGCTCCACGGCCCGTCGCCTCGGGGGTCCCGTCGGTCGTGCGGGGTGCCGTGGCCTGCAGATGCCGGCCCCAGTCTCACCCGTCACCTCGCCGCTAGTTGTCGGTGCAATGTCCCTGGCAGACACCGTCTCACGGATCGACCGGCTGAGCGACGAGCAGGAGGAGTGTATCGAGAACTGCAACGAGGCCGCGCAGGTGTGCGAGTGGTGCGCCGACGAGTGCCTCGGGGACGAGGACATGGAGCAGTGCGCCCGGCTCTGCCGCGACGTGGCCGACCTCGCGTCCCTGCACGCCCGGTTCATGGCGCGCGGATCCGGCTACAGCAGCGACCTCGCCGAGGCCTGCGCCAATGCCTGCGAGGACTGTGCCGACGAGTGCGAGCAGCACGACGCCGACCACTGCCAGACCTGCGCCGAGGTGCTCCGCGAGTGCGCGGAGACCTGCCGCGAAATGGCCTGACGACCGCGACGACGCACAGTCCTGCTCCCGTTCTCCTCGACGAGCCACCCGGGAGCGACGGCGCCGGCCGCGAAGCGCGCCGCCCCCGAAGCCGCCCTACTGGTTGGCGGGGTGGTCGCTGGGGTAGTCGATCCAGTCGGGGTAGGCGTAGTCGGAGGTCTTGTTCTGCTCGGGCGCGAACGAGTGCATCACGCCGTAGCCGTCGCGGATCTCCTTGTCGACCTGCCACTGCTGCCAGACGGGGACCCCGGTCTCCTTCATCGAGGTCCACTGGGGCTCGTGGGCGTAGTCGGCGTCCGGTGGCGTGAACTTGATCTCCGGCAGGATCGTCCCCTCTTTGAACTTGTACTGCTCCAGCGCCTCCACCATCTGCTCGTTGGTGGGGACCTCCTTCATGTCGTTGTCGAGGACGTACCGCGCCATGGCGGTGGCGTACGCCCGGACGGCGTCGTACGTGATGGGACCGGAGTAGACGGGGTAGGTGTCGAACTTCTTGTTGTACCGCTTCATGAAGCCCTGGGTGAGGGGCGTGTTCGTCGTCTGTGGGGTGACCGCGTTCATCGTGAAGACGTAGCGACAGGCGCCGGACACCTCCTCCCAGAACTCGTAGATCTGGGCCGGCACGCTGATGCCGCCCATCTCGAACTGCCGGTTCTGGTTGGCCCACTGCTTGACGGCGGAGGTCCCCGTCAGCGCCTGGGCGATGAGGTTGATGTCGGCCCCCGAGGAGCCCACCTCGTCGAACAGGGGGGTCCAGTTGGTGGTCCCCGAGGAGGAGCGCTTGAACACCGGCACCTCGTCGAAGATGTTGCCCAGTTCGGGCTTGAGCAGTTCGGCGAACGGGTCGAACGGGGCGATGTTCTCGATGAGGGCGGCTCCCTTCTTCCAGCCGAGCTTGTCGGCGTAGATGTTGAGGAACTCCAGTTCGGCCCGGGCGAGGTCGTACGAGTGGATGGGGCCCGCGCGGAAGTGCCACTTGAACTCGTCGTAGCGCTCGCTCACGATACGGCCCGGCTTCGGCCCGGCGGCGGCGGTGGTGAGATGGACCGTCCGTGTGGCCTTCATCGGATTGAAACACTGGAGGGTGGACTGCGTGAGGAACGTCCCGAACGTCGTCTTGCAGCCCTTCTTCTGGACGAGCCGCTTGAACTCCGACTGGGCCGTCCCCGGGGAGGCCTCCGTGTTCCCGGAGAACGGCTCCAGCTTCGCGCCCAGAATACCGCGTCCCCCGATGCCGGGGACGCCGTTCTGGTTGATGTCCTGGACGGCCAGCTGCATCGAGTTCCACATCGACTGCCCGACCGGGAAGCTCTCCGGCTGGGGCGCCAGGTTCCCGATCCGGATGGTGTTCCCCGAGAGGGGCGTGGGTGGCGCCGTCCCGTCGTTGTTCGCGCCGCCGACGGTCCCCTCGAACCCACTCCCACCCTGCCGGTCCCGCTCCTTGCAGCCTGCCGCCAGCGCGGCCGCTCCCCCGGCGCCAGCGTACTTCAGGAACGACCGTCGTCGTGTGTTACCCTTTGATTCCGCCACCGAACGCCCCGCTGACGACTCGACGGTGGACTGACTCTCCTGGCTCACACTGTGTCACCTACTCACATCATTCCGGCTCGAACAATTAGCTTATTTGGCCCGTAATCGCATTATTTCTGAGTTATGTAGGATAAATTTCAACATTCGACCTGTTCTCCTAGATTT
The DNA here is from genome assembly GCA_003020985.1 of Halobacteriales archaeon QS_4_70_19. Classification (GTDB taxonomy): domain Archaea; phylum Halobacteriota; class Halobacteria; order Halobacteriales; family Haloarculaceae; genus Haloglomus. The sequence continues at coordinate 87,898 of PXRM01000028.1, forward strand.
ATCCACATTCTGCGACCGAACCGCTCGGATCGGCGGAGACGTGGCGGCGGGGCTGGCGGGGGGTTCCGTCGTCGTCGAGAGCGGCCCCGCTCCCCGGACGGGGGCTGGCGGCGGACGGAAAGCGGCGGGGACTGCCGGTCGGCTGGCTCGCAGCGTGTCGTCCCGGTCGGTCCGACAACTGCCCGGGCCTGCCGGGACCGGTGACGCTACCTGTCCGGTCCCAGCGACGTCTCACCCTCGTCGTCCGGAAGTTCGATCTCGTTCGTGAACGCCCCCTCGTCGTCCTCGTAGTCGTACTCCTCGATGGCCTGGAGGATGACCTCCACGACCGACTCGCGCGACCAGCGCGAGGTGTTGAGCGAGAGGTCGTAGAAGGAGGTGTCGGTCACGTCGACGCCGTAGGCGCGCTCGAACCGGCCGATCTCCTGGACCTCGCGGACCCGCATCTCGGACTCCATCTCCTCGCGGTCCTCGGTCCGGGTGACGCGCACCTCCTCGGGGGCGCTGAGCCAGACCCGGAGGTCCGCCCGGTTCCCCGCCAGCCAGCCCGCCAGCCGGGACTCCAGCACGAACCCCTTGTTGGAGGCCCCCCACACCTCCGCGACGCGCTGCAGCCGGCGGTCGATGAGCCGGTCGATCTCCGGTTTCTCGTCCGCTCGCGCCGAGAACTGCGTGAGGCTCATTCCCCGCTCCTCCGCCAGTTCCCGGAACACTTCGCCGCCGTCGACCCGCTGGACCCCCAGCGCCTCCGCCAGTGCCTGCGACGTGCTCGACGCGCCGCTGCCCGGCGGCCCCGACACCGTGATGAGGAGGTTGTGCTCCATGTGTTATGACACACGACCGCCGCCGCTACCTAACGGTATCGGTGACATTCTGCCCGCGCGGTGGTGTCGGTGCCACCCTCACACCGGGCGGCCCGCGACGACGGGGTGACGGTCGCCGTCAGACCGAAGCCCCCCGCGCTCCGAGTGGAGACGATGCCAGCCACGTCGCCGGCCGACCGGAAACGGCTCGCCGCTCGGGCCATCGCCCGTCACCGTTCGCGCGACGACGGCGTGGCGTTCCGGGCGCGGGCGGGCGACCGGACGGTCCGGCTCTCGTACACCGACCGGACGATCGCACTCGACCTGGCCGCGGCCCCGGAGCCGGCCGCGGCGCGCGCGACCCTGGAGGAGCTGCTGGGCTCGTTTCCCGTCTTCAAGCTCCAGCAGCCCGACACCCGGAAGGCCCGCGACGAGCGAGTGTACGTCTCGGCGCTCGCGGACCCGAAACACGCCGCGGACTTCCTGGAGGCCTGCTGCCGCGACGTGTTCGACCTCGACGAGGGGTACGCGCTGACGGTGGTCGACCGAGATGGGGGCGACGAGGGGGCCGGACCGCCCTGAGCGGGGCGGACGCACCGACGGGTGGACGCCATCCCCCGGGGCTCCCGGGTGAGGCGTTCACGAACGTCGCCCGTCTCGAACGTCTTATGACCCTTCCACGCTAACGTTCCCGGGAATGAGCAGCCCTGAACTCGATGTCGTCGAGTTCCTCCTCACCGCGGCCGTCTACACGGAGGCCAACGATCTCGACGAGCGCGACCTGCCACCGCGGTACCGGCGGGTGTTCTGGTCGGAGGGGGAGATCGAACGGCCGCTGGCGACGACGGGGAACACCGCCGCCGCCGCCACCGGTGTCGACCGTCCGTGGGAGGCCGTCTCCGGGCTGATATTCACCGAACGTGACGACTTCTCCGGGACCATCGACCTGTCGGACCGCGACATGACCGAGTCCTGGTACACCCAGCGCGTCGACGCCGGCCGCATCCAGGACAACCCGACGCTGGCCTCGTACTTCGAGGGGGGGATCGAGGGCGTCGAGTACGAGTCCGCCCGGGAGCGGAACCGCCCGGTCCACGCCGACCGCGTCTGGATCGACTCCCTGCTGGACGAGATGTTCGACGAGGACGACGAGGAGATGCTGGACCTCGTCGAGGTGAAGGCTCCCGAGGAGGTCGAGATCACGATGGACGACCTCGTCCTCACCCAGGACCAGGAGGACGAGATCCAGAAGGTGGTCAAGGCCATCGAGCACCGGGACTACCTCGCGGAGATCGGCCTCCGGGAGATCGGGAAGCTCCTGTTCGTCGGGCCGCCGGGAACCGGGAAGACCAGCGTCGCGCGGGCGCTGGCACGCGAACTGGAGCTGCCGTTCGTCGAGGTGAAGCTGTCGATGATCACCAGCCAGTACCTCGGCGAAACCGCCAAGAACGTCGATAAGACGTTCGAGGTGGCCAAGCGGCTCTCGCCCTGCATCCTCTTCATGGACGAGTTCGACTTCGTCGCGAAGACGCGCTCCTCGGACGAGCACGCCGCCATCAAGCGCGCGGTCAACACGCTCCTGAAGTCCATCGACGAGGTCTCGCTCATCCAGGACGACGTGCTGCTCATCGGCGCGACCAACCACCCGGACCAGCTCGATGCCGCCGCCTGGCGGCGGTTCGACGAGATCGTCAACTTCCCTAAGCCGGACGCCGACATGCGGGCGGACATCCTCGACGTCGTCACCCGGCGGATGGAGATCGACGACTTCGACCCGCACGAGGTGGCCGAACTCACGGAAGGACTCACCGGGAGCGACCTCCGGCTCGTCCTCCGCGAAGCCGTCCTGGACGCCCTGACCGAGGAACGGACTACCCTCACCCAGGCCGACCTCCGGCGCGCCGTCGAGGGGTTCGAGGAACGGGACAACCTCAAGAACATGGACATGATCGAAGACGATGGGAACACGATCGCCGGCGACGGCGGTCACGACCACGACCACGGCCACGACGACTGAGGCGCCGCTCCCGCCGGCGTGACCGTCCTCCCGTCTTCTCACGCCCCGGCCGCGGCCCCCGCTTCTCGACGGGGACCTACTCCTCCCGGTCGGCCGCTTCGGGTTCGAACAGCGCCCCGCAGAGCTTCCGGTGGCCGGCGCGGAGATGTTGCGAGACGGTGGCGTCGCCGATAGAGAGGACCTCGGCCACGTCGCTGGCCGAACTCCGGCGGGGCCACTCGTAGTAGCCGGCCCCGTAGGCCGTCTCGAGGGTCTGTCGCTGGCGGTCAGTCAGCTTCGACTCAACCTCGCTGACGTACTCGGTACTGCTCCTCGACTCCCGGGAGACCTGCTGCTGGCTCACCAGCGTGGCCCGGGGGTACTCGTCGGTTATCGTGTCGACGACCGAACGCGTGTCGTGCTCGGCCGGAAGCTCGATCGTGACGGCGGCGCCCGACTCCTCGATGGCGATGTCCTGGAGCCGGGCGCCGTACTCGCCGATGGCCGAGAGCACCGACGGTTCGTCGAGCAGAATCTCGTAGAGGATCACGTTCCCACGCTCCTCGACCTGGCGGAGCCGCGAGAACACGTCCGGAACCTGCTCGAAGAACGCGCGGACCTCGTCCTCGGTCAGCCCGTGGGCGGCCGTGTAGAGGAGGTGCTCGCCGTCGTCCAACCGGATGGTCCGGTCCATCCGGAGACGGCTTGGGTCGTCCCGGTCGGCCTCGACGGGGACCGAGAGGTCCGGAATCGCGAGCTCCAGTTCGACGACGCTCTCGGTCAGCAGGGCCTCGCGATGCTCCAGTGCGGTGATGGCGTGAGCGATGCTCTCGCCGACGTGGGAGATGACGTCCCGCTCGCGGCCGTCGAACGCCCGCTCGCGCGTCGAGTACACGTTCAGTGTCCCGTACTGGCGCCCCTCGTACTGGAGCGGGATGGCGGCGGCGGACCGGAAGCCGACCTCGCGGGCCGCGGCGCGCCACTGCTCGGCGGAGAACCGCTCCGTGTCTCGCCTGACGGCCGTCTGTCCAGTCTCGAGGGCGGTCACGCTCGGTCCCCGGGTCTCGAGGTCCTGTCCGTAGGGGACGGTGATGGACTCGAGGTACGACTCGTATGGCCCGGCACTGGTGCGGGGGACCACCTCGCCGGCCTCGGTGTCGACCTCGCCGATCCACGCGAACGCGTAGACGTCCGAGTTCGCGAGCGTCTCGCAGACCCGGGTCTCCAGCTCGTCGCGCGAGGAGGCGTCGACGACGACCTCGTTCACCTCGTGGACGACCTGGTTCAGCGTGACCAGGGCCTCCAGCTCGTCGCGCTGTTCACGCAACCGGCGCTCGCGTCGCTTCCGCTCGGTCACCTCGCGGGCGTTCACGAGGATCCCGTCGATGTATGGGTCGTCGAGGAGGTTGCGGGCGCTCGCCTCGACGACGGCCTCCGTTCCGTCCTTGCGGGTGAGCCGTGCGTCCATGGTCGGCTGCAGTGACGGGTCGGCGAGGAGACTCCCGAGTGTCTCGGCCACCTCGTCCACGTCCCCCGGTGCGAGGTAGCCGAAGACGGACTCGCCGACGACCTCCGCGGGGGTGTAGCCGAACACCTCCTTGACCGAGGGTGTGATATACTGGACCTGCCCCCCCTCGTCGATGATGGCGCTGACGTTCGTCGAGCGTTCCAGTGCCGCCTCGTACCGCTTGAGTTGTCGCTCGTAGCGCTGCCGGTCGATGGCTGCGGCCAGGACGTTCGCAACGCTCCTGACGAACGAGATGTCGGTCTCGGCGAACGAGCGGGGTGCCGTATCGTGGACGCCCAGGATGCCCCACGGCTCGTCCGAAGGGCCGATGACAACGCTGATACCGCTCTCGACGTCGTGTTCTCTCAGCAGTGGGGGACCGGAGAAGCGCGTCTCCGTGGTGAGATCCTCGACGATGACCGGCGCCTCGGAGCGGAGAGTGTAGCCCGCCTGGGAGTCGAGGCCGGTTCCGACAGTCGCGCCGACGTACTCCGGCTTCCAGCCCACTCCGGCCCGGAGCGCCAGCTCGTCCTCGTCCGGCAGGAGTTCGAGGACCTTGCAGTAGTCCGCCCCGAGCGTGTCGGCGATGGCCTCGACGGCGCTGTCGAACAGGTCGTCCAGCGAGATCTCCTCGAGAGCCTCCCGGCCGAGGGACGCGGCGGCGGCCTGCTGGTCGAGTCGCCGCTCCAGTTCGCGTTCGTGGCGTTTCTCCTCGGTGACGTCGGTGAAGTAGACCGAGAGCCCCGTTTCGGAGGGGTAGGCGTTCACCCGGTACCAGGTGTCGCGCGGCTCGAAGTAGGCCTCGAACGCGACCGCCTGCTGGGTCTCCATCGCGCGCTCGTACTCCTTCTGGAACCTCGTGCCCACGGCCCCCGGGTATACGTCCCAGATGTACTCCCCCACGAGTTCCTCCGGCGGGTAGCCGATGAGGTCGGCCGCGCGGTCGTTGGCGTAGGTGAAGTGAAAGTCCGTATCGAGCGCGAAGAACCCGTTGGAGATGCGCTCGAAGACAGCCTCGACGTCGTCGGGGCCGCCGGCAGCCGTCTGCTCGCCGTCGTCCGGGGCCGCCCCGTCCGTGTCCGCGGCGTCGGGGGTCGGTCCGTCGACGTGCTCCCCGGCCGCGGTCGTCTCGTCGGGCGTCGTCTCGTCCGGCTCCGACGGCGGTGTGACGAGCAGGGTCAGCCCGTCGGGGCCGGGGTAGACGCGGACCCGACGTGACTCGGCTGCCGACCTCGGCAGCCGGACGGTGGTTGACGCGCCCGACTCGCGCGCCGCCCGGAGGTCGTCGGGGACGGCCTCCCGCTCGAGACCGGGCCACGCCTCCCAGATACGGCGCCCCTCGAGGGACCCGTCGTTGGCCCCCTCGAGCAGCGTCGCTGCGGCGTCGTTGCAGTAGCTGATCCGCCACTCGGCATCCAGTGACAGCAGCGGGTCGCTGATGCACTCCAGGGCGATTCGCCGTGCAGGTGTCTCGCTCGACATGGTTGGGCGCGTCCGTCGTCGTTCGGAACCAACGCGGGGGGGTGTATCGCTCTTACGGTCGAACGGGTCGGGCGGCCGCTCCGCTCTGGTCGTCGCGGGGGTCCTCGCTCCGGACCAAACTATTTTGCCATTATCAATATGAGGGCCTGTTCACTCCTAACGGGTAGGACGCGTGACAGACGATTAATATACCGCCGTCTGTCGCTGCTCGTTCGCGCAACCATGATCTCCACGCTGACGTCGCTCACGAGGTACGTCGGGCGGTTGTTCACACACCTCCGTGAGTCCCTCGGAGGCGACCACGACGACAGCACAGATGCCAGCTCCGCCAGTGACTCCGGGCCGACAGCCCCGCCGGCGGAGCCAGAACCCACCACACCCGCGACGCCCCCGACCCCCGGCGAGGGGACGCTCCTCGCCGACGGGCGCGGCGACGAGACCCTGAGCCGCTCGGAACTCGCGGGCGTCACCGGACTCCGGCCGGACCGTTACGTCCAGCAGCTCCTCGCCGAACACGGCGGCCGTCTGCGACAGCGCGAGGTGAGCGAGCTGACGCGGCTCTCGGCCTCCACGACGAGCCGGCTCCTCTCGGAGATGGAGGACGACGACCAGGTCACTCGCGTCTCCGTCGGTCGCGAGAAGATCGTCTGTCTTCCCTCTGCGGCTCCCGAGATCAGCGCCGGCCCGCCGACCGACCAGGTAGCCTGAGACGGATTACGCTACGTCCTTTCCACATTGACCGCTTGCTCTCGGGCGGTCATCGTGGGAAACAGTTAGCCTAATCCGTATGAGACGGCGCCGCCGGGCTACCCGTCGACCCGCCACCCGGGTACTTTTGTCCCGACGCCCCCTCCCTTGCCCCGATGGAGGTCACGCTCCTGGGGACGGGTGACACGACCGGGACGCCGACGCCCGGCTGCGACTGTGACACCTGCCAGGCGGCCCGGGAAGGGGGTGTCGAGCGCTCGCGGTTCTCCGTCCACGTCCACAACGAGCGGACCGGCGAGTCGCTGCTCGTCGACGCCAGCCCCGACCTCCGCCAGCAGTTCCTCGACCACGACGTGGACCTGCCGAACGAGGTGTGCATCACCCACATCCACTTCGACCACCTCGACGGCCTCGGCAACGCCTACCGGCTGTTCCCGGAGGTGCCGGCCCACGCCGCCGCCGAGACGGACCCGGAAACCGGCGAGAGCGTCGCGGGCACCGTCCGCCGGCGCTACGACTACCTCGACGCCGTCGTCGTCGAGCCCCACGCCCCGTTCGAGTCGTTCGAGGCATGCGGGCTCGAACTGACGCTGGTCCCCGTCGACCACCCGCCGCTCGTCTGCTACGGGCTCGTCGTCGAGGACCCGGAGACCGGCGCGAAACTCTCGCTCTCGGGGGACACCGGCTACGACATCCCGGAGCCGTCGCGCGACGCCCTCCGGGACCCGGACCTCCTGCTCGCCGACGGCATCGTCCCGGCCCACCTCTGCGAGTACCACCCGCTCGGGGGCGCCGACGAGGTCGACGGCGAGTTCATGACGTTCGGGACGAAGCACATGACCTTCGAGGGGGCCCGCCGCCTCGGCCGGGACCTGGACGCCGACCGGACCCGCATCGTCCACGTCTCCCACTTCGTCCCCGCCGACGAGGCGTTCGAGGACTCGCTGGCGGTCGACGGCGAGCAGTACGTGCTCTGAGCCGGGAGGGTGTGGCGGAATATACTGTATCTGGACGCATTTATGTGTATAGTATCGATATTGTAATCGAATATCTGATTTTTGCTAATAACATCCGTACATAAAAGAATATGAGCCTCACAATTGATTAAAGCCCGTGTTCCGGCACCGGCGCGCCGCGGGCGCGCCGTTCACCGGCCGGAGCAACCGGCGGGAGCGAAGGCCGGCAGCGTTTTTTGCATGTTTTTATTTAGGTGGTTCGCCGGCAGCGCCGGCGGACGAGTAGCTGGCCGGCGCAGCCGGCCAGCCGGTGCCCGCAGGCGTGGCGAAGCCGCGCCGAGGACACCCGCAGCGCAAAAAAGCTCGTCCTACTGGAACCCGATGCGACCGCCGCCGCGCTGTGGGGGCTCCGTCCCGCCGCCCCTGAAGTCGTCCTCGATGCGGTCGTAGTAGTCGCGGATGTCCTCGTTGATGGTGGGACGGACCGACTCCAGCGCCTTGCGGAAGTGGCGCATCTCCACCACGTCGGCGTCGTCGCTCTCGCGGAGCGCCTCGATGGCGGCCTCGCGGGCGATGGACTCGATGTCCGAGCCGACGTAGCCCTCGGTGAGTTCGGCGAGTTCGCGGAGCGAGACGTCCGCCGACAGCGGCGTGTCGTCCGTGTGGATGCGGAAGATCTGCTCGCGGCCGTCGACCGCGGGCTCGCCGATGTAGACGAGGCGGTCGAACCGCCCCGAACGGATGAGTGCGGGGTCGATCATGTCCGGCCGGTTGGTCGCGCCGATGACCATCACGTCGCCCATCTCCTCCAGCCCGTCCAGCTCCGTGAGGAGCTGGTTGACGACGCGCTCGGAGACGTTCGAGCCGACGTCACCGCCCCGTCCGGGCGCGAGCGAGTCCAGCTCGTCGAAGAAGATGACCGTCGGGGCCACCTGCCGGGCCTTCCGGAACGTCTGCCGGATGGCCTTCTCGGACTCGCCGACCCACTTCGACAGCAGCTGCGGGCCCCTGACCGAGATGAAGTTGGCGTTGGTCTCGTTGGCGACCGCCTTCGCCATGAGCGTCTTTCCGGTCCCGGGCGGGCCGTACAGCAGGACGCCGGCGGGTGGTTCGACGCCCATGCGCTCGAACTTGTGGCGCTGGGTCATCGGCCACTCGATGGACTCCTGGACCTGCCCCTTCGCCTCGTCGAGGCCGCCCACGTCGTCCCACGAGACCTTCGGGAGCTCGACGAGGACCTCCCGCATCGCCGAGGGGGAGACCTCGTTGAGCGCGCCCCGGAAGTCGTCGCGCTTGATGATCATGCGGTCGATGAGGCTCGGCGGGATGTCCTCCTCGTCGAGGTCGATCTCGGGGAGGTACCGCCGGAGCGCCTTCATCGCGGCCTCCTTCGTCAGGCTCTCGATGTCGGCGCCGACGAAGCCGTGGGTCTCGTCGGCCATGTGGTCCAGCGAGACGTCGTCCGAGAGCGGCATCCCGCGGGTGTGGATCTGGAGGATTTCCTTGCGGCCCGTCTCGTCCGGGACGCCGATCTCGATCTCGCGGTCGAACCGGCCCGGCCGCCGCAGGGCGGGGTCGACGGAGTCGACGCGGTTCGTCGCCGCGATGACGATGACCTGCCCGCGCGACTCGAGCCCGTCCATCATCGTCAGGAGCTGGGCGACGACCCGGCGCTCGACCTCGCCGGTCACGTCCTCGCGCTTGGGCGCGATGGAGTCCAGCTCGTCGATGAAGATGATGGAGGGCGACTCCTCGGAAGCGTCCTCGAAGATCTCCCGGAGCTGTTGCTCGGACTCCCCGTAGTACTTCGAGATGATCTCCGGCCCCGCGATGGAAAAGAAGCTCGCGGAGGTCTCGTTGGCGACCGCCTTCGCGAGCAGCGTCTTCCCCGTGCCGGGCGGGCCGTGGAGGAGCACCCCCTGGGGCGGCTCGATGCCGAGCTTCTTGAAGATTTGCGGGTGCTTCATCGGCAGCTCGACCATCTCCCGGACCCGCTGGATCTCGTTGGAGAGGCCGCCGATGTCCTCGTAGGTGATGCCGCCGCCCGTCTTCTCGAAGCCGGAGATGGGCTCCTCGCGGAGCTCCACCTCCGTGTCCTCGGTGACGAGCACGACGCCCTCGGGGTCCGTCTCGACCGCGATGAGTGGAATCGCCTGTCCGGGCGACCGCATGAACGGGTGGTTGGTCGATGACATCACCGGGACGATGTCGTGTTCGACGACGGGCCGCTTGAGGATCTGGCGCTTGACCATGCCGGCGGCGTCCGAGCCGAACTGGACGCTCGCCTCCTCGGGCGGTGCCAGCACCAGCCGGTCGGCCTTGGTGGCCTCGGCCTTGCGGATTTCGACGCGCTCGCCGATGCCGACGTCGGCGTTCTGACGGGTGAACCCGTCGATGCGGACCGTGTCCGTGTTCCAGTCCTGCCGGTCCGCGCGCCAGACCTTCGCGGCGGTCCGGTCACCCCCCTCGATCTCGATGATGTCCCCCGGGCTCAGCTTCAGGTGCAACAGCGTGTCCGGATCGAGGCGTGCGATGCCGCGCCCCGAGTCGTTCGGGTACGCCTTCGCCACCTCCAGTTGAACCTCGTTCATGATAGTGTCTGTATACCACGAACCTGAACGCCCGCGGCGATATGTCTTGTGCATACCGCCCCGAGCGGTGGACTTTTGACCCGCCGGGCACGGCGACGCACACCGCTCTCCGAATGGTGTGCGAGCGCCGTTCGGGAGTCGGTCGCGATGCGCCGGTCGCCCCCGACGACCCGCTCGCTCCGGGAAGCTGTCACCGGCCGCAGCGTCGGTGTTGTCGGTCTAGATCTCGGTTTCGTCCTCGTCCTCCTCCTCGTCTGCCGCTTCGTCCTCCGCGTCCTCCCCGTCCGCCACCGCTTCGTCCTCCCCGTCGGCCTCGTCCCCCGCGTCCCCGTGTTCTCCCTCGGCTTCGATCTCGACCTCCACCTCGATCTCCAGGCCGTCGGCCTCCAGTTCGGCCTCGGCCTCCCGGGTGTCGCCCAGTTCGATCTCCAGTTCCTCGCGGTCGACCGCCACCTCGACCTCCACGTCGATCTCGAGTTCGGAGTCGGTTCCCATGTGCGGCGGCAGTCCCGGCGGGCGCAAAATCCGTCGGCTCCCGGCAACCCCGGCCGACCTCCCGGTTCGGCGGATCAGTCGTCGAACCGCTCGTCGATCTCCTCGGGCGTCAGCGCGCCGAGGGGCTCCTCGTCGTCGTCCCCGTCCTCACCGGTCCCGTCGCCGCCGGCCTCGACGGTGGCCGCCGCGTCGATACCGGCCAGCTGGACGTACGCCCGTGCCGCGACGGCGGAGCCGAACGCCGTGACGACCGCTCCGAGGACGACGCCGACGACGGCCGCGGTGAAGGCGCCGAGTGCCGTGGCCTCGGCGACGCTCCCGGGGAGCGTCGCGACCTGGCCGACCAGTACCACGACGAGCAGGAGCAGCAGAACGCGGACGCGGTGCCCGGCGACCAGCTGCCAGGAGCGCCGGAGCGCCGCGACGACGCCCGCCCCCTCGATCGCCACGACCGCGCGGACGAGGTAGAACGCGATGGCGAGGAGGATGCCCGGGAGGAGGAACGCGACGAGGCCGGCGAAGATGGCGACGGCGGCCAGCGAGTTCGCCAGGAACGAGGCGACCGCGCGCGGCGCCAGGTCGTGCAGCGCCTCGCGGGGGAACGCGCGAGCGTCGCGTGCGAAGACGCGGATCGCGACGACGTGGAGCGTCTCGGCGAGCAGCGCCGTCACGAGCACCATCCCGACGGCCGTGCTCGGGTCGACCGACAGCGCGAGCGGCGAGGGGTCCGTCGGGGGGAGGTCCGCCGCCGACACGGCGGCGTTCTCGACGAGGAAGGTACGGAGCCGGGGGAAGACCGCGGCGAAGAGGGTCGTCGTGGCGACGGCGCCCGCGAACCCGACGAGCAGGTACGCGCCGAGCAGCAGGAGACCGGCCGGGCGGACGAGACGGCGGACAGCGCCGCTCAGCACGTCACCGATCAGCAGCCGGTCCGGGATGGATCCGCCCGGTGGTCCGTCCCCCGCCTCCGCGTCGGCGTCGTGGGGGGCACCCGGCTCCCCGGGCACCCCGGAGCGGTCGTCGTCGGACACGTCAGGGCCAGTCGTCGCGTTCGTCCTCGGTCGGCTCGGCCGCCTCGTCGTCGGGCTCGCCGAGCTCCCAGTCGGCGGCCTCGGCGGCCTGCTCGACGGGGAGGTACTCCCACTCGACCTGCTCGGCGAGGGCGGCGTCCTCGTCGGAGGTGCCGACGAAGACGTGCCGGTCCGTGTCGAACTGGCGTTTGACGTTCTCGAGGGACTCCTCACGGCCGCGCGGTCCGGAGAAGAAGTCCTGCCGGATGCGGTTCTTTCGGGTGAAGTTCGTCACCACGTAGGTCGGCTCCTCCGAGACCACGCCGACGTACTTGCTCCACGTGCGTGCGTCCGAGAAGACGGCGTCCGGCTCGGCCAGCTGTTTCAGGGCCGCCAACTCGAACGCGAGGGTCATGTCGCTCGAACCGCCGCCTCCGTCCATACCCGTCCGTCCCCGCCGCCCGGAGAAAACGCTTTGGAAAGGGCCGCGCGCGCTATGCGGCTGCCGAGTGGACGTCAGGTGAACGTGAGGGGGCCGCCAGCACAGGATGGGATACCGGTCCGGGCCGTGGTTGCCCCGCAGCGTGGGACCGGTGGCCTGAACGGCGGAACCTGTTCGCTCGTATCGCTGGCCGCTGGATCGACATCGATCGATTCGGCCTTCAGCGCTACCACGCCGATCAGATGACCGACTGTGCCTCGTCGTTATTTGAGTACCGGACACCACCCCTGCGAACGGTTGTCGAGGGCGCCGTGGCGCGGTTTCGTCGGTCGCTTCGGCAACACTTATATAGAACCGCTGACTGATTTTCGAACGACTATGGCACAACAGCAGCGCATGGGCGGCCAGCCGATGTTCATCCTCGCCGAGGACTCCCAGCGGACCCGCGGCGAGGACGCACAGTCCTCGAACATCCAGGCCGGAAAGGCCATCGCCGAGTCCGTACGGACGACGCTCGGGCCGCGCGGGATGGACAAGATGCTCGTGAGCGACGGCGGTGACGTCGTCATCACGAACGACGGGGCGACGATTCTCGAGGAGATGGACATCGAGCATCCCGCCGCACAGATGATCGTCGAGGTCGCCGAGACGCAGGAGGAGGAGGTCGGCGACGGCACGACCACGGCGTCGGTGCTCGCGGGGCGTCTGCTCGCGCAGGCCGAGGACCTCCTCGAGGACGACGTCCACCCGACCACCATCGTCGAGGGCTACCACGAGGCCAGCGCGCTCGCGCTGGAGGCCGTCGAGGACGTCACGCTCGACGAGGAGCTCGACGACGACCTCCTCCGGAAAGTCACCGAGTCCTCGATGACCGGCAAGGGGACCGGCGACGTCGACGCCGCGGCCCTCGCCGGGACCGTCGTCGACGCCATCCGGGCCGTCGACGGGGAGCAGGGCGTCGGGCGCGAGAACATCACGGTCCGCACCCGGACCGGCGCCTCCTCGTCCGCCACGGAGCTGGTCGAGGGCGTCATCGCCGAGGAGGAGCCCGTCCACGAGGACATGCCCCGCTCCGTCGAGGGCGCGTCCGTCGCGATTCTCGACCTCGACCTGGAGATCCGCGAGGCCAACATCGACGCCGAGTACGACATCACGGACGTCGATCAGCTGAACCAGGCCATCGAGGCCGAGGAGTCCGAGCTCCGCGGCTACGCGGAGACCCTAGGCGACGCCGGCATCGACATCGCGTTCGTCACCGGTGACGTGGAGGACCGCGTCGGCTCATACCTCGCCGAGTTCGGCGTCCTCGCGTTCGACTCCCTCTCCGACGACGACGCCGGCGCCATCGCCCGCGCGACGGGCGCGAAGACGCTCGGCTCCGTCGACGACCTCGACACCGACGACTTCGGTCACGCCGACCGCGTCCGCGTCGAGCGCTTCGGCGGCGACGACCTCGCCTTCGTCGAGGGGGGCGCGGCCGCCGAGGCCGTCACCGTCCTCGCCCGCGGCGGCACCGAGCACGTCGCCGACGAACTGGAGCGCGCCCTCAACGACGCGCTCGACGTGGCGACCGCCGCGCTCGACTCCGGCGGCGTCGTCCCGGGCGCCGGCGCCTCCGAGATCGCCATCGCGGACCACATCCGCTCCGAGGCCGCCAGCATCTCCGGCCGCAAGCAGCTCGCCGTCGAGGCGTTCGCCGACGCCGTCGACGTCATCCCGCGCACGCTCGCGGAGAACACCGGCATGGACCCCATCGACGCGCTGGTCGACCTCCGCTCGCTCCACGAGGAGGAGGGCGTCGCCGGCCTCATCGCCGAGGGCCAGACGGGCCACGTCGACGACCCCGTCGAGTACGGCATCCTCGACCCCGCCGCGGTGAAGCGCGAGGCGGTGGAGTCGGCCACCGAGGCCGCGACGATGATCGTCCGCATCGACGACGTCATCTCGTCGAGTTAACGTCGGAAACTCGCCATTTTGCAGTGGAGTTTCCGGATTATCGAGTTATTCCGCACTAACAGCTATATTTTGTTCTGTTCGGGTGCTGTCCGGCGTCGGCGGAGACGGCTACGAAGCCCTCGCGCTCTCTCATGACTGCGGCTGCAACGACCGAGACGGCTACGAAGCCCTCGCGCTCTCGACCATCCGGGCCTCGCTGCGCTCCTCACTCGCTCCTTTCGGTCGCTCGTTGCGGTGCTTGCGTCGTCCGGGATGGCTCGAGAGCACTCGCCCTTCGAGTCCGCCAGGAAATTGAATGTAGCATGGAGCGGCGCCCCTGCCCTTCCCCGGGTCGCGCGAGCCTCCCTTGCGGTCGGCCACGCGCTCCCGGCCCGTGGATTGCTCGGCTGGCGGGTTCCGGGACCAGAAAGCGCGCTCGCGCTCCAGCCGTGGAGGCCGCGAGCGAAGCGAGCGTGCCGGAACACCCCCAGCGCGAGCGCGGGGAGGTGTGGGGACACGAGCGCCCGCCGGAACCACCACGCGCACACGCTCGGGGCGACAGGCAACAGGGCGGGACTGAAAGGGGCCGCCCGGCTGGCCGGCTCCGCCGGCCAGCGAATAGATTGTCCGCGAAGCCGACGATCCGCCTCGACCCCGCCCGGACGAAGTAAGGACCGCAGGGCGCCGCAGGCGCTCGAGGACCGCAGCGAGGTCCGGCGGGTCGAGGCGGGTACAGAGAGAGCGGGCGAGAGCGTTGTATGGCGACTCGTACGGATTACGCTACCTGTTTCCCACGATGACCGCCTGAGGGCAAGCGGCCAATGTGGGACGGACGTAGCGTAATCCGTATCAGTCCGCTGCCTTCGTTTCCTCGAGGACCGCCTCGTCCAGTTCGACGCCCAGCCCCGGCTTCTCGGGCGCGCGGATGTAGCCATCCTCGTGCTCGAAGCCCTCCTCCAGCATGAACGACCAGACGTCCGGCGTCCAGGGCGGCTCCATCGGGTACTCGCACCAGTCCGAGCCGGCGACCGTCATGGTGTGGAGGTTGGCGGCGAAGCCGAGCGCGTTGGTCCAGGTGTGAGGGACGAACTTCGCGCCGAACTCCCGGGCCATCGCGGCGACCTCGACGCCCTGCTTGATGCCGGTCGCGAGCGCGGCGTCGGGCTGGAACACGTCGAGCGACTCGTGCTTGGCGAACTCGCGGAAGTGGTGGGTGCCGTTGTTGAACTCCCCGCCGGCGATGGGGACATCCACCTTCTCGCGGAGCCGGCCGTAGGCCCGGTAGTCGTGGCGAGGGAGGGGCTCCTCCAGCCAGCGGACGTTGCCGACTTCCTCCAGCCCGCGGGCGAACGCCACGGCGTCCGCGAGCGACCACGTCGTCTCCTCCTCCATCACGCGGACGGCCCAGCCCTTGTTGGCGTCGACCATCAGCGGGAGATCCGGGAAGTGGTCGCGGATCTCCTTCACCATCTCGATGTGCTCGACCTCCGTGACGCGGAGCTTGACCGCCTCGAACCCCTCGTCGATGCGGGCCTGGATGTAGTCGACGCGCTCGTCGGCGGGCCTGTACTCGCCCGTGGAGGCGTAGCAAGGGATGTCGGCGGGCTCGGCGCCCAGCAGCTCGTAGACGGGCTTGCCGGCGTCCTTTCCGATGATGTCCCAGAGCGCCATCTCCAGATGCCACGGGCGCGGCCCGACCAGGTTGACGGTGTCGAGCTTCCGGAGGATGCCCTCCACGTTGTGCGGGTCCTCGCCGGTCAGGAACAGCGAGAGCTGGTCGCCGTACTGGAGCCCGCCGGCGAAGGAGGGGCTCGCGGCGTGGCCCGTGATGCCCTCGTCCGTGTGGATCTCGAACAGTTCGAGTTCGTGCGTGCTCTGCGGGTAGCCCGGAATCCACGTCGGGTAGAACATCCCGTCGACGGCGCCGTCGAGGTGGGTCTGCTCGATGCCGGTGATTTGCATGGGCGGGGACGGGGAGGGCCCCGACGAATAGTTTGCGCCTGTCCTACGGGTAGTGTTCAGGTAAGGGACGGAGTGTGGACGCCACCGCCCCGGAAGCTGGAGTGTTGAAAGCCCCCGCGCGCTCGCCCGCCCGGGTCTCGCTGCGCGCTTCGCGTTCCGGGCGTGCGGCGCCCTCCGGGCGCCGTTCCGGGCGTGTCGCTCCAGTGCTTGCGTCGTCCGGGACGGGGCGAGCGCACGGCCCCTTTCAGTCCCACCCCGTGACTGGTTCGCCCGGCCATCACGGGGGCTTATCTGAACACCGCCGTCCTACGGGGGCGGCTATGAGGGCACGGACGGTCCGAGGCGTCGGGTCAGAGGCGGACGTACTGGGCGTGGACGGTCCCGTCCAGGTCGAGCACGTTCTCGGGGTCGACGAAGCCCCCCTCGACGGCCGTGGCGACGGCCTCCTCGCCGACGAGGTTGGCCGTCTCCGCGCGGGCCAGCGCCGCCAGCACCGCCTCGTCGTCGGCCGGGTCGCCGCCGTAGAACTCCTCGGTGACGGTGAGCGACACCTGCTCGGTGGCGTACGACTCGCCCAGCGTGGCCTCGTCGCAGACCGCCACGATGGTCCCCTCCGGCGTCTCCCGTTCGCGTAGCAGCAGCGTCATTCGTCCAGTCGTTCCCGGTCGTGCTCGTCGCGCTCGGTGCCCTCGTCCGGTCCGCTGGCGAACTCCTCGGCCAGTTCCTCCGCGAGGCCGCCCTCGGTCCCCGCGCCCGGCCCGGGTGCCTGCTCGCGGTCGATCGCACCGGCGGGGCCGGCGCCGCTCCCCTGCCCCTGGCCGCCCGCGGGGCCACTGTGGTCGTCGACCAGCTCCCGCTCGGCGCGCTCGCGCATCTCCTCGGCCTCGGAGACGACCTCCTCCGCGCGGTCGTAGTGGCCGAGCTCCTCCAGCGCACGGGCCTTCTCCTCCAGGATCTCGGCGTTGCGGAAGCCCAGGCGGAGCGCGTTGTCGAACGCGTTGACGGCGTCCTCGGCGAGGCCCCGCTCCAGCAGGAAGAACCCGCGGTTGTACCAGGCCTGCGGGAACCGCGGGTCCTGCTCGACGGCGCGCTCGGCGTGTTCGAGCGCCTGCTCGCCCTGCCCGGACTCGTACAGCGCGTACGCGAGGTTCGTGTGCGCGCTGGCGGCGTGGTCGCCCTCGCCGTCGATGCGGAGCGCCTCGCGGGAGGCCCCGATGGCCGGGTCGTACTCCTCCAGTTCCGCGTGGGCGACGCCCTTGTTCACCCACGCCTCCTGCTCGAGCCGGGGGTCGTCGGTGAAGCGAGCGACCCGCTCGAAGGCGTCGGCGGCCTGCTCGTGGCGGTTGATCTGCATGTAGGAGAGCCCGACGTCGAGCAGTTCCTCGGCGTCGACCTGCTCGACGCCGACCTGCCGGTCGTCGAGCGTGTCCGCCACGACCCGCGAGTCGATCGGGTCGACCTTCCTGGAGTCGACCTTCAGCTCCGGCGGCTCGAAGTCGAACCCCTCCTCGTACGGGTCACCGAACCCCTGGCCGCCCGAGAACTGGTGGCTGCCGTCGCCACCGTCGCCGGGCCCGGCCCCGGCCTCGTCCTCGTCCTCGCCGTCGTCGTCCTCCTGCCCCGGGGGAACCGGCGGTCTGGCGTCCTCCGGCGCCGTCGCCTCCTCCTCGTCGTCGGTCATTGTCCCCGGGTTGACGGTTGGCGGGCGTAAGGCTTGCGTCAGAGCCGCGCCGGCCGGTGCGGGCTCACCGGTCCTGGAAATCCCGCCGCATCGCGATCTCGAACCAGGGGCAGAGCCGGAGCTGGCGGTACTGCTTCTGGTGCTCGTAGAGGTGCTGGTAGGGGACCCACATCCGCCCGCCGACCTCCGCGGGGTTCGGGTCCAGCGTCCGGTCCGACAGCGTGCATTTCAGCACGGCACAGACCTCCCACTCGACGCCCTGGTCGAGGTAGTAGCGCTTGTACTCGAACTTGTCCGTGATCCGGAGGTCGTCGTACTGGTCGGGCGTGACGCCGAGTTCCTCCTCCAGTCGCTGGCGGGTCGCGGCCTTCTGGCTCTGACCCTCCTCGGGATGTGAGGCCACGGTCCCGTCCCAGTGGGTGTCCCAGAGGCGCTTGTCGGCGGCCCGCTGGGCCAGCAGCACGTTCCCCGCCCGGTCGAAGACGAGGACGGTGAACGCGCGGTGACGGATCCCGTCGCCGGTGTGGGCCTCGAGTCGATTGGCCAGTCCCTGCTCGCGGTCGTTCTCGTCGACGACGATGACCTCCTGACGGGCGTTCTCGTGCTCGGCCTCGGCGCTGTCGGTGGCGCCACCGGGGTCGATCTCGTCGGTGCTCATGTGGGTCGCTTGCCCGTTCACCTTAAGACCGCTTCGGCTTTCGGGGGCCGGTTCCGCTCGAACTGCGGTCGCCGTAGCATATAAATAGCCGAACACTTCCGGGCATCGGACGGTCCCGTCCCGGTAATCCTCGGGTCGAGAAGGCCCCCGTGGCCGGGATGGGTCCCGGGGCGCCCCAGCGTGGATTCGGCGTTCGGGCCCCCTCCCGGGCGTGCGGGTGTGTGTTAGGATGACGTGGGCGGGGAGGAGGCGGTCCTGTCACTCGTGTAATCAGGAATACTCTAGACAGTTAGTACGCAGAATTTTATACGTATGGACGGTAGTAGTGTGTACGGATGCTACACAAAGCTGTGGACACCGGCGGTGTGGGCCGCGGGGAGGTCGGCGCGGAGGGGACCGAGCTGCGGCGGCTCGGGACACAGGGCTGTCTGGCGCTGTTCGTCGGCGAGCAATCGCCGGCGCACGCGACCGCGAGCAGCCGGCTCCACGCACGAGCCCCGGAGGAGGATCACCACCTGTTCGTGAGTCCCCCGCGGACTCTGCCCTCAGTGAAACACCACGTCGACGCCGTTCCGGCTGGCGCGTCGGTCCGAGTCATCCGGACCTCGCGCGGGCCCGACCACGACGGCCGCTTCGACGGGATTCCGACACGGGCCGCCGTCGACCAGGTGAACGGCTCGCTCCGCGCGCTCGGAGCCGCCGTCTCCGACGCGATGGAGATCACGGCCGCCCGCGACGAGGGGCGACCCGTCGTCTGCCTGCGCGACGTGGCCTCGCTGACCGACGACCGGTTCGAGCTGGAGCGGTTCCTGCTCGAACTGCGCGTCGCGGCG
This sequence comes from Halobacteriales archaeon QS_4_70_19, assembly GCA_003020985.1. GTDB lineage: Archaea > Halobacteriota > Halobacteria > Halobacteriales > Haloarculaceae > Haloglomus. Next base: position 106,957 of record PXRM01000028.1, read on the forward strand.
CTCGAAACGAACGCGGTCGTCCACGCACACCTCCCGGTCACATCGGACCACGAGTGGCTGGACGGCCTGCTCGACCTCGCAGACGCGACCTGCTACATCGAGGACGGGCTCCCGCCGGAAGGCGAATGGGACCTCCACCAGGCGGCGATGGAGACGGCCGCCCCCGGAACCGCCAGCGAATCCGTCTGAGACGGCCCCCACGGCCACATCGGACCTGCGGCTCCGGGTCCACTTCCTTCTGACTGCGAGCGACGCGGCTGTCCTTCCCCGTGTCCTCCGGTAGGCTCTCAGCCCAGTTTCTCGTCGAGGATGAGCCGCGTCTTCGTCGAGACCACCTCGTCCAACTCGCGCGCCCGCGTGATGAGCGAGTTCAGCGCGTCCGTGTCGGCCGTGTCGGCCACGACGACGATGTCCTCCTCGCCGGAGACCTGCCAGACGAAGTCCACCTCCGACCACTCGGCCATCCCGTCGGACACCGCCGTGGTGTCGACGTCGACGGCCACGTCGATCTCGATCATCGCCTTCACGTTCCCCGTCCTGGTGGCGACGGTGAAGCGCTCGATGACGCCCTCGTCCATCAGCCGATCCACCCGGTTCCGGACGGTCCCCTCGCTGGTGCCGACCTCGTCGGCGATCTCCGTGTACGGCGTGCGGGAGTCCCGCCGGAGGATGGTGAGGATCTCCCGGTCCAGACTGTCCATGGTCGGTCGCGGGGCCCGTGCGAGTGGCCGTCGGCACCCCGTCGAGGTGAGACGCTTTCCGCGGACCGCACTTACCGATTACGAAATTCGTAACTCGGCTTCGAACGCAACGGTTATTCCGGGGGCGACGATACGAGCATCGTAATGACCGACGCCCCAGACGGCGACGAGTACCCGACAGCCTACGTGGCCATCGAGGGGGGCCGGGTCGTCGAGGCCCGGACCCGCGCCCCCGGTCGGGCGCGTGGCGAACTCGTGTTCACCACCGCCTACACCGGCTACGAGGAGTCGCTCACGGACCCCTCCTACGAGGAGCAGATCCTGACCTTCTCCTACCCCCTCATCGGGAACTACGGCGTCCGGGAGGAGCGGTTCGAGTCCGACCGCGTCCACCCGCGTGCGGCCGTCGCCCGCGAGTTCACCGACGACGTGGCCGAGTGGCTCGCCGACGAGGGCGTGCCGGCCGTCGACCACCTCGACACCCGCGACCTCGTCACGGGCATCCGCGAGGAGGGGGCCATGGAGTGTGGCATCGCCGCCGGCCCCGACGCCACGCCCGAGGCCGCCCGCGAGGAACTAGCACAGTGCGTCGCGATGAGCGACCACACGGACATCGGCTCGCAGGTCAGCGTCCCCGGGCGCGCGACCCACAACGGGGACGGCGACGGCCCGCGCGTCGCCCTCATCGACTGCGGCGCGAAGGAGAGCATCGTCAGCTCGCTGCTCGAGCGCGACGCCGTCGTCGACGTCCTCCCGTACGACGCCACCGTCGCCGACATCGAGCACGTCGACCCGGACGTGCTCTTCATCTCGAACGGGCCGGGCGACCCGGAGAACTTCGAGGCGGCCGCCGAACTCGTCGAGGAGTACGTCGGCGAGACGCCCATCGCGGGCATCTGTCTGGGGCAGCAGGTCGTCGCCAACGCGCTGGGCGGGTCGACGGAGAAGATGGAGTTCGGCCACCGGGGCGTCAACCAGCCGGTTCGTGACCTGCGGACCAACCGCGTCGTGATGACCACCCAGAACCACGGCTACACGGTCGCCGAGCCGGGCGACCAGCTCGAGGTCACGCAGATCAACGTCAACGACGACACGCCCGAGGGGCTCGAATCGGACGACCTCGACATCATCACCCGTCAGTACCACCCCGAGGCCAACCCCGGCCCGAACGACTCGCTGGACTTCTTCGACGACGTGCTGGCGCTGGCCGGCTACGAGACTGACGCCGGCGACACGGGCGCGACGAAGGCACCGACGAACTGAGCGCTCGACCCGCCGGGGTGGCGGTCGCCGGGGGAGGGTATAAGTAGAGATACCTGTTTGGAACAGAAGGTGGCGACGGAACGGCCGGACGGACACCGGGGGCGGGGAGCGCGGCTCCGCGGAGCGGCCGCCCTGGCCGCCCGCTGGCTGTGGCACTACCGGGTCCGCTCGGGGCTCGCCGTCGCCGGCATCACCGTCGCGGTCGTCCTGGCCATCACGCTCGGCAGTGTCGGCCACGGCGTAACGGCGAACGGGGGGCAGGCGATCGAGCTCATCAACCGCGACCTGTGGGCGACGACGGGGAGCGTCGCCCTCCGCCCCGGCGGGGTCGGGGGTGTCGCAAACCCCGTCCAGAACGCCCACGAGCGGACCGCCGCGTTCGAGGCCACGGAGGGGGTCAGCGACGCCGACGCGCTCGGGTTCAACGCCGTCTACGTCAGCGACACCCCGTCGGACTTCGAGACGATCGTCGGCGTCGGCGTGACCGGGAGCGCCACGGAGGCGAACATGGAGGCCGGGACCGCGTTCGGGACGGTCGACCTCCATTACGGTAGCGGGGACTACGACGGCCCCATGACGCGCGAACTGCTCATCGATCGCCGGACGGCCGAGCGGTTCGACGTGGGCGTCGGGGACGAGCTCTACGTCGGCGGGACGATCGCGACCGCCGAGCAGCAGTCGTTCGAGGTGGTCGGCATCACGTCGACGTTCTCCCGGTTCCTCGGGGCGCCGACCGTGACGCTGCATCTCTCGGAGCTCCAGACGGTTGTCGGGACGACGGGTACCGACCCGGCAGCGGTCATCGCCATCACGACCCCACAGGACGCCAGCACGGACCGCGTCCAGCGGCGGCTGGAGCGGCGGTTCCCGGAGTTCAGCGTCCGGACGAACGACGAGCAGGTCCGGGCCATCACCGGCCGCCAGTCGACGCTGCTGGTCGCCGCGGGGCTGCTCGTCCTGCTGGCGATCGTGACGAGCGTCCTGCTCACGGCGAACGTCGCGGCACTGCTGGTCCAGCAGCAGCGCGAGTCACTGGCCGCCGCGCTCGCGACCGGCATGCGCCCGTTGACGCTCGCGGTGGCGGTGGTGGTGCAGGGGGCGCTTCTGGGGCTCACCGGCGCCGTCCTGGGCTGTCTGCTCGCGCTCCCGATGATCGCGGGGGTGAACGCCGTCGTCGGCACGCTGACCGGGTTCGGCGACCTCCTGCTCGCGCCGCCCTGGCTCTATCTGCTGGGGAGCGGGCTGGCGGTCGGCTTCGGCGTCCTCGGCTCGCTGACCGGCGCCTACCTCGTGTTGCGCCTCGAGCCGGTCCGGGTCCTCTCGCGCCACTGAGCGCCGGGTCCGCGTTCGTCCCGACAGCGGGTGGTTCGTACGATACGGCCGGGGGCGGTGTCGAACACCGCCCTACGGAAGTCGGTTCATCCGTAGATTAATTATGTTTGGCTTCGAGGAACTCGTCGTCACGAGGTACTCTGTGACACATGACGGGTTCGCACTACGGGGGTTACCATACCGAGTGGGGAAGCGCAGTCGAACGACAGGCGGGGTCCGGACGGACCTCATCGCGTGGTGGGTGGGGCGGGGGTGAGCGGTCGTGTCGCTGAATCGCCTCCGTGCGGTGACGCTGTCGGTGCTGCTGGTGGTGAGCGTGTTCGCGGGCACCATCGCGTTCGCGGGCACCGCGGGGGCCGCCAACACCACCGCCTCAGCCAACGTGAGCTTCGAACGCGGCGGTGCGCTGACCGCCGTCGGCAACTCCATCTCGTCGGTTCCGGATGTCCGGTTCAACCGGACCGTGACGCTGGATCCCAACGAGGGGGACGCGCTGATCGTCACCAACGCCGATACCGGCACCAACGTGACGGTCACGCCGAACCGGACCGTCACGCTCAATGAGAGCAACATCCGGATATACGACGGTCGCGGGGACGAGCGCTTCCGGCCGACCATCGACACCGCCGACCAGGAGTACAACGTCACCGTCTCCGGTGACGCCGGATCGGTGGCGGTCGAACCGCTGTCGAACCTCACGGTCAGCCTGCAGGACAACGGCTCCACGGTGTCGACGACGAGCTACGCGCGCCTCCACCCCGTCAACTACACGGGGACGCTCGCGCAGAACTCGACGAGCGGTACCATCGAGTTCTCCGTCCCGAAGCGGGCGCTGCCGAAGCGCTCGACGGCGGTGCTCGTCTCGTTCGACTCCAGCTTCGAGCGGAACATGACTTACGACGCCAGCACGGGGACCTACCGGGTCACCGTCGACGGGTCGGCCATCAACGGGACCGAGTCCGGTGGCGTCATCTTCCGAACCCAGCAGGACGCCGCCTACTTCCTCGTCTCCGGTGACCTGGAGAGTAGCACCAGTAGTGGCGGCGGTAGTGGTGGCGGCGACGCCACCGGCACGGCGAACGTGAGCTACGATCTGAGCGGTATCGGCACCACGACGACGGACGGTGCCACCGCCCGAAATCCGGCGCTCACGTTCGACGGCAACGTCACGTTCAACGCGTCCGAGACGGACGGGATCCGGGTGACGAACGCCGACAACGGCGCTCAGTTCTTGGTCGAGCCGGACGAGGAGGTGAACGTCTCCAGCGACGCCGTCCTCCTCGTCCAGCCGTACGACGGTAACGGGTCGGTCACCGCTCCGGAGTTCGCCGTGTTCGAGAACGAGCGGCTCACGGAGTTCAACGCGACCGTCGGGGGCAACACCTCGGCGATCCAGGAGCCCATTTCCAACCTCACGGCCACGTACGTCGACAACGGGGTCACGGTGAGTTCGACGAGCAGCGCCGAGCCGCACCCGATCAACTACACCGGGAGAATCACTCGGAACTCCTCGACCGGCACCATCGAGTTCACCGTCCCGCGGCAGGGGCTGCTCGACGGGTCCGCGGAACTCGCGTTCCGGAACTCCAGCACGACCACGCAGATGAGCTACGACCCCGGCACGGGCAACTACACGGCCCTGGTGGACGAGGCGAACGCCACCAGCGAGGCCGCCGTCTCGTTCTTCTACGGGGGTAGGGTGCGGTACTTCCGAACCTTCAGCCAGGTCTCGATCAACGGGACCGGGAGCACCGCCCAGGCCGCGGTCGACATGACGGACCTCCGCGGCCGGGGTGATCAGCTCGAGGGCGTCCGTATCGAGAACGTCACCCTCCCGGACGGCGGGTTCGTCGTCGTCCGCGACGCCAACTTCACCGACGACCCGATCAACTCGACGCGCGGCGCCTCCGACTACATCGAGCCGGTGGAGAACGACACGCTCACCGTCCGGCTCGACGACCCGATCAGCACGAACCAGACGGTCGGGGCGTTCGTCCACCGGGACACCGACGACGACCGGACGTACGACTTCACCGACACGAACGGGAGCGACGACGGGCCCTACACCGACGAGAACGGTACCGTCATTGCGGATAGCGAGTCCCTCGAACTGCTCGACCCGTTCGAGTTCACGCTGGCGGACCAGACCGGCGACGGGACGAACGTCACGGTCAGTTCGGCGACGCTTCCCGAGGGCGCCTTCCTGGCCGTGCTCAGTGGACCCGCGCTCAACGACAGCAACACCACCGTCTTCGAGGCCGAGCGCGGGGCGACGTCGTTCATCCAGCCGGGCACGTACCAGAACGGGACGATCCAGCTCGACGAGCCGCTCAACGAGAGCCAGGACGTCGTCCTGGTCGCCTTCCGTGACACGGACAACGACGGAACGTACGACTTCGTCGCCACGAACGGGAGCGAGGATGGGCCCCACCTGCAGGTCGGGAACGCCCTGCCGTTCGCGACGGCGGCGAACTACACGCTCCAGAGCGACCTCGCCAACGTCGCCATGTCGAACATCTCCGGCCCCGGCACCGAGCTGAATCGAGTGCGTGTGGACGAGGTGTACCTGCCCGAGGGCGGGTTCGTGGAGATCCACGACTCGACGCTGGCGACCGACGGCTCGGTCTTCGGCAGCGTCCGCGGCCACTCGGGGTACCTCGGGACCGGAGTCCATCGGAACGTCACGTTCACGCTCGACGACCCCGTCACGGCCAACGACACGCTCCTGGCGATGCCGCACCGGGACACTGACAATGACCAGACGTACGACTTCGTGGCCACGAACGGGAGCGAAGACGGCCCGTACACGAACGCTGACGGCGACCCGGTCGTCGACTCGGCCGAACTGTCGCTCCTCAATCCGGTCGAACTCCGGATCGACAACCAGACCGGGACGGGCGCGAACGTCACGGTCCGGTCGGCCACGCTGCCCGATGGCGGCTTCGTCGCCATCTACAGCAGTAACGTGAGCGACTCCCCGTTCGACGCCCAGTTCGGCAACTCCAGCTACCTCACCCCGGGGATCCACCGGAACGTCACCGTCGAGTTGAACGAGGCGATCACGGAGAACCAGACCGTGTTCGTGCTCGCCTTCCGCGACACGGACGGTGACCGGACGTACGACTTCCCGGCCACGAACGGGTCCGACGACGGGCCCTACGTGGACGTGAACGGACGGATCCCGTTCGACAGGGCGGAGTACACCGTTGCCCGGGACGGCGGCTCCCTGGTCGGCACGTCCGGCCAGCCCGGCTTCGGCCTCGCGGCCGCCCTCGCGGCGCTCGCGATGCTGGGAGCTGCCCTGCTGCTGGGACGTCGCCGGGAGTAGCCGCCCACGCCGGTCTCGTCTCGCTTCTCTCACTCCGACGCGAGTGGGGTCTCGGCCCGGATAGCTGGATCAAACCTCGACTAGGTGATCTAGACGTCGAATTGATCGTTAATCAGTACAACAAGATCGAAATAGAGTAGCTTGCAACTCTCGCGCCGACGGTCGTCTCTCGCCCGCCCCGGGCGCTCACTCGTCGCTTCCCTTGCCGAGGCTCGCCCCGAACTCCTGCAGGCGGCCGGCGAACTGGCCGAAGACGACGTTGAAGACGCCGGCCATCGCCAGCAGCGCGCCGAGGAAGAGCGGCGACCCCTGCGACGGCGGGACGACCACGGGGTAGAGCCAGACGAGGACGCCGCTGACGAGGAACCCCAGCGAGACGCCGCGCTGGGCGTTCTCCGTGTACTCGAACACCATCGCGGCGATGCCGAGGAACCCGAGGATGCCGACCATCGGCTCGTACGGTGACTCCCGGACCGACGCCGCTCCCAGCACCAGCAGCCCCGCGACGACGGAGCCGACGCCCATCAGCCGCATCTGCCGCTTCTTCAGGTCCCCCTCCACGTCGGCCTCGTCGTCTGCCATATCCCGTCTCCGCGGCCCCCGCGCTAATCGTTGTCGGTCGTCGTCGGTCGGTACGTGGTCGCTCCCGGTCGGTCACCGGGCACCGGCGGCCACAGGCTCGTCCCGGTCGCGCTCCGGTCCCTCCAGCCAGGAGGACCCCTCCGAGACGCTGGACTACAGCTACGAGAAGATGCGCGACGAGCTGCAGGACGTCAAGCAGGGCATCGCGGACCTGACGACCCAGAAGAAGCGCCTCGAAATCCAGAAGCGCCGGCTGGAGGAGAACGTCGAGAAGCACAACGAGCAGGCCCGGGAGGCGGTCGACGCGGGCCGCGACGACCTCGCCCGCAGGGCCCTGGAGAAGAAGAAGCAGAAGATGACGCAGATCGAGGACCTGGAGACCCAGGTCGCCGACCTGCAGGACACCCAGGACCGGCTGGTCGAGAAGAAAGACGAACTCCAGGAGCGCATCGAGCGGTTCCGCACGGAGAAGGAGACGATGAAGGCGCGCTACGAGGCGGCCGAGGCGAGCGCGCGCGTCTCGGAGGCGATGAGCGGCGTCGGCGACGAGATGGACGAGACCGCCCGCACCATCGAGCGCGCCCGCGAGCGGACCGACGAGATGGAGGCCCGGGCCGAGGCGATGGACGAGCTCCAGTCCACCGGCGCGTTCGACGACGCGCTCTCCGACGAGGACGACCTCGACCGCGAGCTGCGGGAGCTCCGGAGCGACAGCGAGGTGGAGGCGGAGCTGGAGACGCTGAAGACCGAGGCCGGGCGCGGCTCGGCCGAGAGCGACGAAGCAACCACGGCCGAGTCGGCCGAGGAGTCGGCCGACCCGGAGCTGGAGGCGGAGCTGGCGGACCTGAAGGAGGAGGAGTCGGAGACGGACTCGGAGACGGACGACCGCGCCGACTGAGCCGTCCGGACGGCGCGTTCGGTGGACCGCCGGTTCGCTCCCCGTCTCTCCCGTCGTCTACTCCAGCAGCATCGCGGCGACGGCGCCCACGACCACGCCGAGGACCACGACGGCTACGAGCCGGTACCAGCGGCCCGGGACGGGGAGTGTCCCGCGGGCGTAGCCCGCCGGCCGGCGAGCGTAGTGGACCGCGAGCCCGAACTGCGCCAGTGCCGCGAGGCCGAGCAGCCACGGCTCGCCCGGAGCGAGATTCAGGGCGCGCGCCGCCGCGAGCCCGCCGAACACGAGCGCGGCCAGCGCCAGCCCGGTCGCCCAGAACTCCGCGCGGACCAGGGGCCGGCCCAGGCCCGGGACTGCCGGTGGGCCGGCCCCGCCGGTGTCGTCGTCGAACTTCCAGTCACGCTCGTCGTCGGCCATCGGTCAGATGAACTCCCGGACGTCGGAGTACCACATGTCGTGGTGGTCGACGGCGTCGATGTGGGGGGCGATCTTCGCGGCGATGACGTGCCAGCAGAGCGCGTCCGGGTCCTCCGCGTCGAGGTTGTACTGGCTGTCCTCGCAGGTGCAGGCCCCGTCCTCGACGACGTACTCGTCGTTGTGGCCGACGACGACCGTGAAGTCGCGGTAGTGCTTGACGCGTCGCTCCCCGACCGCCTCGATGGCGCGCCGGCCGCGTGACCCGTGCGCCGCGATGATGCGGTCGACGATGTCGGGGGTCAGCTCCCCGGCCTCGGCGAGCGCGTCGGTCCACTCCGCGACGGTACTCACTACGCGTACTCGGTGACGCGGGCACAAAACCGTTCGGTGGCTCGTCCGACGCCTGTCGGTCGCCGGGCCCAGCCCGTCCCCGTTCCCGACTCCCCGCCGCCCCGTTCCCCGCCGGGGGTGCGTCTCGCTCAGCCGACCTGCTTCCACTCCCGGCTGCACTCCGGGCAGCTGCGGATCTTCCCCAGCCCGTCCGGGTTGTCGCGCGTGTCCAGGTTCTCGTCGCACTCCGTACACACCAGCCGCTCGTAGGTGTCCTTCGTGATCTGCTCGGAGCGGAGCCCCTTTCGGACGGATTCCATACCGCTTCGTATGCGATCCCCTGTCAAAAGCCCGGCGGCGACCTGCGCGCACCGATTCGGCCCGGGGTCGGCGTTGGCGAGCTGTCGCTCCCGGCGGACGGTGGCTGAGGGGAGTAAGCCCCCTTCTGTTCGTCCCGGCATTCGGCTGAGCGCCCGCCGCTCGTCCGGGCTACCTGTGCGGCGGGCTTGCACCGGCGAGGATTCGCCGTTCCATCCGTTCCCGGTCGTCGGGCGCGCGGTTGTACGAGCGGGCGTCGCCCGCTCGTGCCGGGGGACCTCGCGGCCGCCCGCGCCTCATCACTCGGATCGGGGGGTCTCGTTGCTGTTCCAGAGCCGACGGTCTCCCGTCCCGGGCTTGCGCCCGGTCGCCCGCCCGGACGGTGGGGGGACTTTCCTCGTGCGCCACACTGCGCACGGGAGCCGGGCTCCCTCTGCCACGCCGAGATAAGCCGGTGGGCGTCTTGAGGGGTTCGGTCGCGCGAACCCACGGCCCGGTCCACCGGAAAGCGGCGGGGCACGGGCGGTCGAGAACTCCCGGAGAGCAGGATTACGTATTTGTGGTGGTCACAAGTGTTTTGTTATCGAAATGATATTCCTATGCGTAGTTTTCATCCAGATACGCCACGATATCGTCGCTCTCGTAGAGCGACTCGCCCCGCTCGTGGTCGACCAGCAGCGGCACCTGGTTCCGCCCGTAGCCCTCCAGTTCCGCGTGGCGGTTGCGGTTCGTGACCGTCCCGCGGCCGAGCAGGCTCCCCTCGGTGCGCGGGTTGTGGAGGGTGTAGCTGATCCCGTTCCGGGTGCAGAACCGGCGCACCTTCGCGCAGTGGGGACAGCCCTCGGCCTGGTACAGTTCGAGCGTGTCGGCGGTGTCCGGGCGGCCCCCGTCGTCCGCTTCGAGCCCGACCGACCGCTGGACGGTCAGCCCGACCGTGACCACCAGCACGGCCAGGGCGATGGCGCCGACGGGAAGGAGGCTGCCGGTCCTGACGGCGTCGAGCTGACCGGCGAAGCCGGCGACCGTGGTGAACGCGCCGAGGAACGCTAGCATCCACATCGCGCCGTCGCGCAGGCGTTCGGGGCCCCCGAGCTGCTGGAGCGGTGTCGTCATCACCGCGAGGGTCGGCACGGGGCGACTTCAAGTCCCCGCGTGGCATTAACGGTCCGGGCGTGTCGGCTCGCCCACGCGGGCCGTCCCGTCCGTGACGACGCCGTGGGCAGCCGCCGCGACCGAGGCCGGCAGCTCGTCGCCGCGGTCCCGATAGCGCGACCGGAGGCTCGCGAGCAGGGCGTCCCGGACACAGACACGGACCGCGTCGCCGACCGTCGTGGCGCTCCCCGCGAACGACGCCGGGTCGCCCTCGGGGTCGCAGCCGACGGCGACGGCGTCCGAGGTAGTGCCCGAGAAGCCCGTGGCCGCGAGCAGGGTCGCCGTCTTCGCCTCCACGGCGGTCGCCAACAGCTCCGTCAGCGTTCCCGCCGCGAGCGCGCGGCCGGTCGCCACGAGCAGGTTGACGGTGCCGACCGGGGGCCGGTCGTCGGGCGGCGACGAGCCACCCTGCGACTCCAGCGGGAGCGTCGCGGGGTTCGAGAGGCCGCCGGTTGCGACCACTGTGACCGGGCCACGGACGGCGACGCGAGCGTGGCGCATCGAGACGCCGGTGAGCAGCGACGGCCCCGGCGTCTCGAAACCGGCCTCCCGCCGGCGCTCGCGGGCGTACGCGTCGAGGTCGGTCCGGTCGAACTCCTCGGGGACGGTGACGTTGTACGCGGCGCGCGCGTGCCGGCGGCCGCCGCCGTGGCCGGTGACCAGCCAGCGCCACTCCGCGGGCGCCCGGACGCGGCAGACGTCCGCACTGACGGCCGCCGTCACGTCGGCGCCCGCGTCCTCGTCCACCTCCGCGGCCGTCGCCGGGTCGTCGCCGTCCTCAGACATCCAGCGCCTCCAGGAGCCGGTCGTTCTCGTCCGGGAGCCGGACCGCGACCCGGACGTGCCGGTCCAGCCCGCGGAAGGTGGTGGCGTCCCGGACGGCGATGCCCTCGCGGTCGAGGCGCGCGGTCAGGGCCGGCACCGACCCGTCGGGGTCGTCGTCGCGGAGCCGACAGCAGAGGAAGGGAGCCTCGCCGTCGTGGACGTCGAAGCGTGTCCCGAGGCGGTCGCGCATGCGCTCGCGCTCGCCGGCGACCCGGTCGCGCGTCTCCCGGACGAACTCGTCCGCACGCATCGCGCGAGCGCCGGCGGCGGCCGCGGGCGTCCCGAGCGCCCACGCGGGCACGGCCGTCTGCAGGCGGTCCAGCGCCCGGCCGCGGGCGACCGCGAACCCGGCGCGGAGGCCGGGCAGGCCGAACAGCTTCGTGAGCGAGCGCGCCGCGACGACGCCCGCCTCCCCGGCGAGCGAGTCACGGTCGGTGAACCCGAGGAACGCCTCGTCGGCCAGCAGGAGGGTGTCGGCCGCGCGGCAGCGGCGGGCGAACGCCCGGAGCGCGTCGGGCGTGGGCGCGTCGCCGGTCGGGTTGTTCGGGACGCAGACGACCGCGAGCGTGTGGTCCGCGGGGTCCGCGTCGACGAGTTCGTCGTGGGGGACGAACGTGGGCTCGCCGCCCTGCAGGCGGACCTCGCGGGCGTACTCGCCGAAGCTCGGTGCCGGGAGGAGCACGCCGTCCCCGGGCGAGACGTGCGTGGCGATCGTGAGACGGATGGCCTGCAGCCCGCCGGCGGTCGGGACCACGTGCGGGGGGTCGCAGTCGGCGTAGTCGGCCGCCGCGACACGGTAGTCGGGGTAGCCGCGCGGCGGGTACGTCCGTGCCGCGTCCAGCGCGTCCTCGTACGCGGCGCGCGTCCCGGGCGGGGTCCGGGGGTTGATATTGGCGCTGAAGTCCAGCACGTCGGGGTCGTCGCTGGAGCCGTGTGGCACGCGCTCCGTCCGGTCGACGGCCTCCGGGTTCATCGTCGCCCCTCCGCGAGCCGGTCGGCGACCGCCGCGTCCGGGAGCCGGTTCACGTTCACCGCCAGCCGGGCGTCGTGGGTCACGTACAGCCGTTCGTCGTGCGCCGGCGACGTGTCGGTTTCGCCCGCGGTCGGCTCGTCGGCGTCCCCATCCCCGTCCCCGTCGTCGCCCTCGTCGGCGACGGTCCCGACGACGTTCAGTCCGGTCGGCGACAGCTCGCGGCCGCCGTGGGCGCGGGTGGCGTCCGCGGAGACGCCGAGTGCGTGCTCGAGCGGGGTCGGGACACAGACCGTCAGCGAGGGGTTCGCGGTCGGCTTCGGGTCGAGCGCAGCGTAGTGGTCGACGACGGTATCGACCGCGTCGGCCGCGAGCAGCGGGAGGTCCGCGACGACGGTCAGGCAGGGTGTCTCGACCCGCTCGGCGTGCAGGGCGCGGCCGAGGTCGGCGACGTACCCCTCGCCCGGCGTCCGGAGGACCGTCTCGCCCGAGTGAACGGTCTCGGCGACGTGGCGCGCGGTCCGCGGGGCGTGCGGGGACGTGACGAGGTGGACGCGGGAGACCCCGTCGGCCCGGCGGAGGGCGGCGCGCACCCGGTCGAGCATCGGCCGGCCGGCGACCTCGTGGAGGGGCTTCTCCGTCTCGCTGTCGAGCCGGGTGCCGCGACCGCCGCACATGACGAGCGCGTTCATCGTGTCGCTATCCGACATATACCTTCAAACTCCGAATTTTCTGATTCGTTTCTGTCATTACTGTAAAATATAGTCTGCATCGATTCTAGACGAAAGGTTGTCGAAGAACCGGACGGGGGCGACGCTGCTCCCGGGACCGTGATGACGGCCGTGAACGCGCTGGAGGACAGCGCTGTGTCGCCCGTCATCCCATCACCCAGGCGACGGCGCCGGCGTGCAGCGCCACCAGCCGCCCCAGTTCGTTCGCCGCGCCGAACACGTCCCCGTTGACGCCGCCCAGCCGCGACCGGGCCCACCGGACGACGACCAGCGCCGTCAGGAACGCCGACAGTAGCGCCACCGGCGCCGCGGGCGACACGCCCGTCAGCAACGCGGCGGGGAGCGCGACGACGACGGGTCCGACGAGGAGGCCGGGTGTCGCCCGGCCGGTGAACGCGGCCCCGAAGCCGTCCGTGATGGCCTCCCCGAGACACGCCACGGCGGCCATCCCGAGTTTGGCACCGACCTCCGCCGCGACGACGAGGCCGGCGGCCCGGAGCGGGGGCGCGAGCGCGCCGCCCACGACGAGCGGCTCCGCGAGCGACCCTCGGCCCAGCGAGGCCACGGCGAGCAGGCCGAGCGCCGTCCCCGCGAGCCCGATGCCGGCGGCGGCCAGCGCGCCGACGCCGGTGGTCGTGTCCTTCAGCACCTCGCGGCGGCGCTCGACGGTGTGGACGGCGGCCGCGTCGCCGCAGTCGGCCAGCCCGTCGAGGTGGTTGATGCCGGTGACGAGGTAGAGCGTCGCGAGCGACGCCGTCGCGGCGACCGGCGCGGGCGCGCCGACCGCCGCGAACCCGAGCAGCGGGAGCGCCGCGAGCACGCCGACGACGTAGCCGACGGCCGGGAACGCCGGCGGCGTCCCCTGGAACGCGACCCACGCGCGGCCCTCGTGGGAGACCGGGAGCCGGGTGAGAAAGCCCAGCGCGCCCCGGATGGCCTGTCGGAGCCGCACGCGGGTCGGCGGCATCAGGATCCACCTCCGCTCGCCGCCGACCCGTCGCTGTCGCGTCCCGCGAGCCACGCCAGCCCCGCGGCGCCCATCCACGCGAGCCAGCCGGCACGCGCGACGACCCGGACGCCACGCCGGGCCAGCGACGCGTCCGGGAGCCGGTCGCCGCCGGGGAGCACGTAGCCGCCGGGTTTCTCCAGGCGGGTCCCGAGCGCCGCCGCGAGCGTCCCCATCGGCCAGCCGGAGTTCGGCGAGGGGACGCCGTCGAGCCAGGCGCGGGCCCGGCGTGGCGCGCGGGCGTCCCCGGCGGCGACCGCGAGCGGGCCGGCACTGGCGCGGGCGGGCAGCCACGCGACGGCGTCGTCGAGCCGCGCGCTGGCCGTGCCGTGGGCCTTGCCGGGGTAGCCCAGCATCGAGTCGAGCGTGTTGACGGCCTTCACCCAGGCGGCGCCCGCCGCGGCGGCGGGAAGCGAGACGACGGCACCGAGACAGAAGCCCGCCAGCGGCGCGACCAGCCCGTCGGCCAGGTTCTCGGCTGCGGACTCGACGGCCGCGCTCCGGACCTCGCCCGCGGAGAGGGCATCCGCGTCGCGCCCGGCCAGCGCCCGGAGCTCCGTGCGGGCCCGGTCGAGGTCCCGCTCGCTCGCGTCGACGACGGCCGCGGCCGTCTCCACGAGCAGCCGGTGGCTCGTCGCGGTGAACAGGGCGCCCGCGGCCGCGAGGACGCCGAGGCGACGGTCACGACGGTCGGCGACGGCGACGACCCCGCCGACCGTCGCGGCCGCCAGCGCGGGGAGCAGACCGGCGATCGCCACGCCGGCCACCCGCGGTCGGGGCCAGGTT
>PXRM01000029.1 GCA_003020985.1 Halobacteriales archaeon QS_4_70_19
TGCCTGCTCTCAACAGCCTTCCCGTTGTTCGGAAGGTGCGACGGCAGGCATCGGGGGCCGTGGACGCCCCGACCGTGACCCACCCGACCGCCCGAGGCTATCAGGCCAATGGTCAAGTGGGAGTATCCGACTAATCCACGGGAAGCCTCGGGGTCATACGGAAGACGAAGTCTTCCGTGATGACGAGACGCTCTGCGTCTCGAACCACTCGACCCCGAGGCGGTTCACCGGTTGTCCTCGAACCAGTCGACCGCGAAGTCGACCAGTGCCGGCTGGTCGAGCAGCCTGGCCTCGGCCGACCCGACGGTGCCCCGCGCCACCTCGTGTCGGCTCTCCAACGCGCCGCCCACGTCGGCGAAGTCGTCGGTGTTCGTCTCGATGTCCTCGAACCGGACTCGGACGTGGTCGCCACCTCGCTCGACGGTCGCCTCGCGGATGACCGTCGCCGCACCCAGGTCGGCCCGGTACTCCGCGAGGTGGAGCGACGTGTTCACGTCGTGACCCACGCCGAGGAGGAGCACCTGCCCGTCGCGCTCGTAGACCCTGGCCAGGGGCGAGCCGTCGCTCAGACTGTACGAGAACTCGTGGTCGTCGACGACGGCCGCCGCGTCGGCTCCCCGGGCGGCGAACGAGTACAGCGGGTGGTCGCTGCGGCGGACGTCCGGGTACGCCCGGAAGCACTCCGCGACGGCCCCCATTCCCCGTGTCGGCGTCTTCTCGGGGTGGTACGGCGGGCGCTCGGCGCGGATGGTCTTCACCCACTCCTCCGGGACCGGTGGACCGGACCAGACCGCCGGGTCCGTGTACTGGGGCGTGTGCGTCGGCATCACGAGCGTTCCTGCCGGGGTAACGGCCTCCTGGAGGGCCACCACGACGGCCTGTGCGTCCCCGGCGACCCACCCGAGCGCGCTCAACGACGAGTGGATCAGTAGCGTCCCACCTCGCTCGACGCCCGGGTCGCGGAGGTCCCCGACCAGTCTCTCGACCGTGACGGGCTCCGTGACCCGTTCGAGGGCCGCCTGCTCTCCCATACCCGGGCCTTCAGGCGGTTGGCTGCTTGAATGTTCAGGTTGCAGGTCGGCCCGCCGCCGGCCCTTCATCTCCCCACAGGCGTCGATAGCTGCGAGCCCCGGCGACTCCTGTCCGGGAGGGGTCGCAGTCGTCGAGTCGCGAGGAGGAACAGGGTTCGGAGAACGTATTCCGGACTCTCCTACAACCCTCTACCGCGTTCGAAGAAACAGCCGATTACGACTGTACGCCGTCGATATCGGCACAATACCGGGACCGAGCCCCCGGCGCAGTGACGGAGTGTCTAGCCCGCGGTGACGCGCTCCTCGTTCCACGTCTCGGCGAACTCGACGAAGTTCCGGAGAATCCGCAGCCCGGTCTCGCCGGACTTCTCGGGGTGGAACTGTGTCCCCATGACGTTCCCCGCCTCGGTGGCGGCGACGGCGGCGAAGTCGAAGCCGTAGTCACAGGAGACGACGGCGTGGTCGGCGACCTCGGAGCCGTAGGAGTGGACGAAGTAGGCGTAGTCGCCGTCCTCGATGCCCGAGACGATCGGGTGGTCGTGCTCGATGGTCAGTTCGTTCCAGCCCATGTGGGGGACCTTCACCTCGTCTGCGGGGAGGCGCTCCACGCGGCCGGGGATGAGGTCGAGCCCGTCGATGGTCTCCCCGTCGGGTACGCCCTCCGTCGACTCCGTGAACATGAGCTGGAAGCCGACGCAGATGCCCAGGATGGGCGTGTCCGCGGCGGACTCGACCACCACGTCGCGGAACGGTTCTAGGTTGCGGACGCACTCGCCGAAGGCACCGACGCCCGGGAGGACGAGCGCCTCGCTGTCGGCGATCTCGTTCGGGTCGTCGGAGATCGTCACCGTGGCGTCGGCCCGTTCGAGCCCGCGCCGGAGGCTCCGCAGGTTGCCGACCCCGTAGTCGATGATGGTGACCTGCACGGGCGACTCTGGGGGCGGGACGGATTTAGGGGTTGCCGTCCGCGCGAGCGCCCATCAGTGTCCGTCGGCGAGCGCCGCGGCCACCGACAACCCGGCTTCCAGGGTCAGCCCGACGGTGGGCGCGTCCGTCCCCGCCGCCCAGGCCTCGTACCGTTCCCGGGAGGGGAACGCCCGCACCCACGGACAGACGGCGCCGTAGACCTCCTCGGGGGTCGGGGTCGCCCCCGCCGTCGTCGCGTCCGGCGCGATGCCGAACGACATGACGGTGTCCGGGGGCGACGCCTCGACGCGGCCGTCGGCGTCGAGGTGGAGTTCGATGGGCTCCCCCGCAGGACTCACGGTCCGCACGTCGACCGGTCCGGACCGGAGTCGGGCCAGCACGACCCCGTCGTAGAAACACGCGAACCGGTAGGTCTCGTCCCCGGCGGTCGCGCGGTGGGGGGTATCCCCGTCGACGTGACAGAGGTCCGCGACCGCGATGTCCCCGCCGGCCGCCGTGCGCGTCGCGTCGGTGAAGTCGCCGAGCGTCTCCACCGGCCCGACGCCGTAGAACTCGCTCGCGGCCGCCGCCAGGTCCGCCGGGAGCGGGCCCGAGAGCGCCGACTCCGCGTCGACCCAGCGGTCGACCGCGGCCTCGCCCGCTCCGGCACCGTCCGTCACCGGGGCGGTTCCGGTCCCGTCGTTCGTCGCGGTTCCACACTGCTCGCAGCAGCCGGCTGTCTGGTTCGACATCCAGTCCTACTTCGAGTACCAAAGTATTTGTACTGTCTAGTCCGAAGTATCGAACCGGCTTCGAGTGATCGAACCGATGACCGGAAACACGACGACCGACGGGACGGTCGAATCGCCCGACGAACCCACCTGCTACTGCCCGCTCGGCGGGGTGATGGACCTCCTCAGCCGGAAGTACACCATCCAGGTGATCTGCGTGGTGGGCGCGCTGGAGCCAGTGCGGTACGGGGAGATCGAGCGCGCCTTCGACGAGGTGAGCAGTTCCACGCTCTCGACCCGGCTCGAGGACCTGACGGAAGCCGGCCTGCTCGACCGGGAGCAGTACGACGAGATCCCACCGCGGGTCGAGTACCGGCTCACGGCGGACGGAGCATCGCTCGCGGGACGAGTCGGGCTGAGCGGGCGGTTCAGAAGTCGGCGACGCGGAGCCAGTCGATGGCGACTAGCACGAACCAGGCCATCCACACTGCGAACACGGTCAGTCCGGCGCCGTAGTACGCGATGCTGGTATCGATGGTCACGGCGAGCCCGACGGCCCCGGCTGCGAGCGCGAACGCCGCCAGGTTGCGCCACCGGTCGGCGAGTGCGAACGTCAGAGCGTCCGTCGCCGGTCTGTCCGACACGGGCGGGGCATGGGACGCGACCCGGTTAACCGTAACTGCGGGCCGGTGAGTGCGGGGAGAAGAGGTGCCCGTCAGTCCCGCTGGCTCTCGGCCTCGGTCCACGCCTCGGCGTAGCCGTCACGGAGGCCGGAGCAGCAGTCCCGGATGGACTGGTCGTCGTACTCGTGACTGTCGTTGCGGTCGGTGTCGACGGTCGCTAGCTCGTCCGCGTTGAACTCGGTATTCATGCTGGTCGACAGTCCGCTGCCGGTCCGTATAAATGTTGTCCGCGGTGGATGCTGGTGTGTCGCGTGGTGGTGCGTGGCGGGGCGCAGACGTGGGCCGCTGTCGAGCCGGCCGTGGCGTCAGTCGAACAGCCGGACCACGTCCGCGACCGAATCGAGCACGTGGTCGGGGTCGACGTCGCTCTCCGCCACGTCCGCGTCGGTCGCAACGCCCGTCCGCACGAGCGCGGTGGTCATGCCCGCGCGCTCGCCGAACGCGATGTCCGTGTCGAGGCGGTCGCCGACCATCAGACACCGGTCGAGCGGGACGCCGAGCGCCTCACGCGCCATGTCGACGGTCTCCGGTGCGGGCTTCCCGAGGACGCGGTCCGGTTCGCGTTCGAGGATGCTCGCCACCGACCCGATGATGGCGCCCGACCCCGGCACCATCCCGTGCTGGGTGGGGATGACGACGTCCGGGTCGGTCCCGACGAACGGGCAGCCGTCCCGGCCGGCGTCGTAGGCGTCGGCCAGCGTGTCGTAGTCGAAGCCACGGTAGAACGAGACGACGAGCACCTCGGCCGCCCCGGGGTCGTCCGTCGTCCGGAGGTCGGCCGCGGCGAACTGCTCGCGCAGCCCCGACGACCCGACGACGTACAGCAGGTCGTCCGCGTGGTGGTCCCGGAGGTACTGCGTGGTGACGGTCCCCGCCGACAGGATCTCGTCGGCCGTCGCCTCGATGCCCATCCCGGCGAGCCGGTCGACGTAGGCCTCTCGTCCCTTCGTCGGGTTGTTCGAGCAGAACAGCAGCCGACAGCCGCGCTCCCGGAGGTCCCGGATGGTCTCGGGTGCCCCCGATACCGGTTCGTCGCCCCGGTAGACCGTCCCGTCCAGGTCGAGAACCACACCCTCGAAGTTCATACGTCTCGGATGCACCGCCCGGTCAGGAACCTGGCGGTCGCGGCACCGTGGACGCCGGCCGCCGCTGCACGAATCGCCACGCTGTGAGCGAGCCTGCACGAGGCCCCGACGGTGAGATGACCGAACACGGTCTAAATTCAATTACTGGGGCGAAATTTCGTTCAGCGTGACACATCTAATTAGCGGATTTTGAGGAACGAACAGGTACGTGAGCGGCTTGGTCAGGATGCTCGCACACCTACTCGAACACGAGTATGATTGGATAGTATGGGTCGGAGCATCACAGCTTCAGCCGTAGTGACGATTTCGCCGGGAGGCATCCCCTCCAACTCATTCGACAACAGGAGTCGCTGTCGGGGGCGTCCGACACCACTTTTCGCTTTCTCCGTCTCAATCACACGGGGTGGACGAGTGTCGGAGAGCGAGGGGGTCGCCCCAGAGGCCCGGGTACCGGGGTGTCCACGGGGGTTTTAATATATCAGGCGCGGCAGGAGCGGTATGGCAGTCGTCACCGCCCGAGAGGCGCTCCGCTACGTCGCCAGTCGCGAGATGGCCCTCCTCTACGCCGTCGTCATTGTCGGCGTCCTGCTGCTGGGGCTGGGGGTCGAGGCGTTCCGCCTCGGCCGCGGGAGCAACCTGTTCTTCCTGGCGGATGTCCTCCGCGTCCTCTTCGTCGTCGCCGGGACCGTCCTCGTCTACGGCGGCCTCATCGGCATCCTCTACAAGGTCGTCGCGGACGCCCACGCCCGCGGGACGACGAACTGACCGCCCTGCCACGGCGTCGCAGCCGTCCACCAGCCTCTTGCGGTCCCCGGTCCCGAACCCGCCATGAGCGACGACTGGGACGCTGCCCGCTACGACGCGGAGCAGTCGTTCGTCGCCGAGTACGGCACAGCGCTCGTCGACCTGCTGGACCCGGCAGCCGGGGCGACGGTGCTCGACCTCGGCTGCGGGACGGGGGACCTGACCGCGAGGCTGGACCAGCGCGTCGGCGAGCAGGGACGGGCCGTCGGCATCGACCAGTCGGCATCCATGCTATCGCGGGCCCGCGAGTGCCACGAGGAGCCGACCTTCCTCCGCGGCGACCTGCGCGCACTCCCCGTGGAGGGAGTCGACGGCGCGCTCTCGAACGCGGCGCTGCACTGGGTTCCGGCGACGGACCAGGACGGCGTCCTCGCCGCCGTGGCGGACGCGCTCCGTCCGGAGGGCCGGTTCGTCGCCGAGCTGGGCGGGACGGGCAACGTGGCGAGCGTCGTCTGAGCGGCGAACGCGGCCCGGCGCGAGCACGGGCACGACCCCGTCGAGCCCTGGTACTTCCCGTCGGTCGGCGAGTACGCCACGCGGCTGGAGCGGGCCGGTTTCGAGGTCCGACGGGCGGTCCTCTTCGACCGCCCCACCGAACTCGACGGTGCCGACGGGCTCGCTTCGTGGCTGGCCCAGTTCGGTGACCCGCTGTTCGGCGACTGCCGGGACCGGGGGACCCTGACCGCGGCGACCATCGAGCGGCTCCGGAACGACCGGTTCGACGGTGGCACGTGGACGCTCGACTACCGACGGCTCCGGTTCGTCGCCATCCGTGAGGGGACGTGATTTCCAGAATGGTGTGGCCCTAGCCGCATAATATAGAATTTTTCATCCAATAACGCCTCACTCCGGAGATATACGTGCCTATACACAGTTATCTGGCACTCCCGGTCGCAACTTCTCCGTGTCGCCCCGGTAGGCAGCGGTATGGCAACCGTCGGTATCGTCGGCGGTGGTCCCGCCGGCCTGAGCGCGGCGCTGTCCACGGCGAAGAACGGGCTGGAGACGCACGTCTTCGATACGGACGAGACGTGGACGCACAAGGCCCACCCTGACCATGAACGCGTTCCGCGCCCGTTCGGCCGGGACCGGTACCGCATCACCGAGCAGGCGCTCGTCTCCCACGGAGGACACGGAGCGTGCCCTGCTGGAGCTTCAACAGATTGCCGCGAACAGCGAGCGGGCTCCCGCGTGTCGGGATTACGGAAGTGCGAGGAGAAAGCCCCGTGCTTTAGCGCGGGGATGAATCCGACAAGTGCTACCCAACCGAAAGCTACACCATCTCCGGCATCGTATCATAGCACAAGCCAACCGCGTAAAGTTTCAATCGGAAGACTCGGGGTCGCTCCCCGCCGAAACGGACGGTTCCACGCCCACCGACGGGGTAACAACCGCTCGGGGAATACGTGGCTCAGATTCGTTCGCCGTCCTCGTAGAACCCTTAACTCCGCTGGAATCAGGTGGTAACGCCTATGTACGAGAGGGGGTGACGGCTCAATCAAAACACGCCCCGTTCGCGGTTGCACTTCGCCATCATCGGCGGAGTACGGTCGATGGCACGACCCGTGTCCGCCTGCATTCCAACCGTTGGCGGTCGCCCGGTATTCGGACGCGTCGGTGCGATGCGCGGTATCGGGTGCGGCACAAGCGGATACCGCGTCCATCTCGGACGCCGAATACACCTGACCCTCGTTTCGAGGGCCGACGTGTAGCGCACGAACCCGGTACACTCCACGCGAGGAGTGGAAGTTGTCTTCGGGGAACTTGGGACCGGCCCGATGCCCCACGAAGGAATCCTCGCCCTTCAGAGCGGGGAGGATGTCAATCGGCCGTCTCGAAGGTCGGGGCCGGGTGGTCCTCGTCCGTGTCGATGAAGCCGGAGAGCACCACGTCGTCCCCGATGTCGACGTGCTCGCCCTCGATACGGACCATTACGCGGGCGTCGCCCAGCGTCACGACGGCGACCTGGTAGCCCCGCTCCTCGAACCCCTCCGGCGGGACGTTGATGGTCGTCTCCGTGTGGACCGTCCCCTCCGTCGGGAGCTCGACGGTCGTCAGGTCGCGGCTCCCGCACTGCTGGCAGGCGCCGCTCGGGACGCCGCCGACGTGACTGCACTCCTCGCACGACTGGCCCAGCAGCCGGTCCTCGCGGACCGCGGCCGCCCAGTCGTGGTACGATAGCGTCTCCGGCAGTTCGATGTCGTCCTGCGTGCTCATGGTCGGGCCTCCAGAACCGAGACGACGGTGGTCCCGGCGTCGCCGCCGAGGTTGTGTGCCACGCCGCGCTCGACGCCGTCGAGCTGGTGGTCCCCGGCCTCGCCGCGGACCTGCTCGGTCAGTTCGACGATCTGTGCGGTGCCGGTCGCGCCGATGGGGTGGCCCTTCGCCTTCAGGCCCCCGGAGGCGTTGATGGGGATGTCGCCGTCACGGCGGGTCCGGCCCTCGGCCGCGGCGACGCCGCCCTGCCCGTCCTCGACGAGGCCGAGCGCCTCGCTGGCGAGTATCTCCGCGCCCGTGAAGCAGTCGTGGACCTCGGCGAAGTCGATCTCCTCGGCCGTGATGTCGGCCTGCCCGTAGGCCTCGGCGGAGGCGTCGCGCGCGGACTGCGTGACGTGGACCTGCTCCTTGTCCGCCAGCGGAACGACGTCCGTGGCGTGTCCGACGCCGGACACGTCGACCGGGTCGTCGAAGGAGTCCGCGAGGTCGTCGCTGACGACGACGACGGCGCTGGCGCCGTCCGAGAACGGACAGCAGTCCATCAACCGGAACGGGTCCGCGACGACCGGACCGTCGAGCGCCTCCTCGACGGTCGTCTCCTTCCCGAAGTGGGCCTTCGGGTTGAGGGCGCCGTGGCCGTGGTTCTTGACCGCGACGTGGGCGAGCTGCTCCTCGGTCGTGCCGTACTCGTGCATGTGCCGCTTCGTCAGGAGCGCGAACACGCCGGGGAACGTCAGCCCGGTCGGCTGCTCGTACTGGCGGTTCGAGGCCGACGCGAAGATGCGCGTCATCTCGTCGGTGTCCTTCCCGGTCTCGGGCGTACAGCGCTCGACGCCCCCCACGAGGACGACGTCGTGGATGCCGGCCTCGACCGCCTGGACGGCGTTCTTGAACGCGTTCGCGGAGGTCGCGCAGGCGTCCTCGAATCGCTGGACGGGCTTGCCCGCCATCCCGATGTGGGTCGCGACCTGCGGCCCCAGGTGCGTCGTGTTCTCCGCCTGTCCACCCATCGCGTTGCCGAAGTAGAGCGCCTCGACCTCGTCGGGTCCCACGTCCGCGTCGTCGAAGGCGGCGAACACCGCCTCGCCGAACAGCTCCTGCATCGGCGTGTCGTGGACCCCGAAACTGGTCATCCCGGCGCCGACTACGCTTGCTCGTGCCATCTGTCCGTGTCCATCGATGCCACGGGTAATGAGTGCCTCGTTCCGTTCGCGGTCGGCAGCCGGCGCCGACCGGACGCGAGTACCGGCCGGGCGGCGCCTCAGTCGTCGGCTTCCGCCGCCGGCGGCTCCGGGACCCGTACGTCCGTCAGTTCGGCCTCGATCTCCTCACGGCGCTCCTCGAACCGGCCCGGAAGGACGAGCCGACCGCCGAGGTCGTCCAGCGGCTCGTCGCTGTCGTAGCCGGGGCCGTTCGTGGCGAGTTCGAACAGCACGCCGCCCGGTTCGCGGAAGTAGACCGATCGGAACCAGTGGCGGTCGATCTGCCGGGTCGGGCTCACGTCCAGCGACCGGACGGCCTTCCGGGTCGCCTGCTGGTCCTCGTCGGTCGGGGTCTGGAAGGCGACGTGGTGCACCGTGCCGTGCCCCTGTCGACCGCTCTGGACCGTCGGGAGCACGTCGACGTAGGTGCCGACGGGCCCGGCCGCGGCGAAGCGGGTCCGCCGGTTACCGGGCGTGTCACCCTGTGCCTGCTCGGTCCCCTGCTCGTCCAGTCCCATCGCCCGGAGCACGTCCGTGGTCGGCTCGGGATCGGCCAGCCGGAGCGTCACGGAGTGGAACCCGCGGATGGCGTGCCCCTCGGGGACGAACGCCGTCCACGGCACCGTCGGGTCGTCGTCGGGAATCTCGACCGCCACCAGCCCGACCGGGAGACCGTCCGGGTCGGCGAACGGGAGCACCGTCTCGCCGAACCGCTCGACGCGGTCCTCGTAGCCGACACCGTACTCGTCGAAGCGGTCCTCCCAGAAGTCGAGGCTCCCCTCGGGGACGCGGAACGCCGTCCGGGAGACCTGCCCGGAGCCGACCTTCCCCTGTGCCATGTTCTCCCACGGGAAGAACGTCATGCTGGTCCCGGGGGTGCCCTCGGCGTCCGCGAAGAAGAAGTGGTACGTGCCGGGGTCGTCCTGGTTGATGGAGCGCTTGACGAGGCGGAGGCCGAGCGTCTCGACCCAGAAGTCGAGGTTGCGCTGCGGGTCGCCCGCGATGCAGGTGACGTGGTGGATGCCCGGTGTCGGATCGCTCATTACCACCAGTACGTCGCTGACCGACTTGAATCCGCGCTGACACCCATGTTACCGGGTTCGGGCCGCGCCGCCGGGGCGAACCCGGTCGTCAGCGTCTGGGGCGGTTCGACCGTGTGGCACCGTCGCCCGGGAACACGAGGGAGACGAGGAAGACGCCGGTGAGCAGGCCGACGAGGACCGCGGCTCCCGTCGCCCACAGCGGGACGTCCCCCTGGAGTGTGATTAGCCCGGCGGAGATGCCGACGGACAGGACGATGCCGGCCTTGATGCGGACGGTGGCGCTCGACCGCTCCTCGTTCGAGACGGGACCAACCACTAGCGACCCTCCGTGCTCGTGCTGACGTGCATCCCGGTGAACAGCCAGGTGGGTTCCCCGTCGGAGGGGTCGTCCCCGGCCGCCTCGCTCCCGGACGGTGTCTGGTCGGCCCGCTCCAGCGTCCCGGACCAGCGGGTGTCGAACTCGTAGCGCACGCGCTTTTCGGTGTCCGTCCACGCCATGAACACGTCGTCGGAGAACCAGGCGTGGCAGTCCCGCTCCTCGACGACGAGCCGCTCCGAGTCGACCCGCCAGTCGTCCGTCGTCCGGGTCTGTTCGCGGAGCCCGGCCGCGACCGACTCGTAGCCGGTCAGCCGCTCGCCGACGCCGAACTTCACGGTCGTCGGCGCCGCCGCGAAGTACGGGTACAGCGGCTCCCCGTTCCGTAGTGTGTCGTAGTAGGCCCGGACGGCCGCGGCCGCGCTCCCCGCTGGCGGAGCGGCGGGGGCGACCTGGCCGTCGGCTGGGCTCCCGTCGTCCATACCGTCCCGTGCGGACGCTGGGTATTACCCTTACTGGTAACTGTCGCGAGCGCGTGCGGGCGCCTGTCGGCCCTTCGAACCATTTAATCGCCGCCCCCCGGACCGATGGGTATGGACACGGCCGAACGCGTCGCGCTGGTGGCCCGCCACACGGAGGAGGTGGTGACCGAGGAGGAACTCCGGGGCCTCCTCGAGGAGACCGAGGAGCCGACGGCGTACATCGGCTACGCGCCGACCGGCGAGATGCACATCGGGCACTTCACCACGATGCGCAAGCTCGCGGACTTCGTCGAGGCCGGGCTAGACGTGACCGTCCTCGTCGCGGACCTGCACGCCCACCTCGACGACGAGAAGTCGCCGCTCGAGCTGCTCGACGCCCGTTCGGAGTACTACCGCATCGCCATCGAGGGGATGGTCGAGGCGGCCGGCGCCGACCCCGACGCCGTCACGTTCACCCGCGGGACGGACTACCAGCTGGAGGAGCCGTACACGCTCGAACTCTACCGGCTGCTCGCGGACACGACCATCTCCCGCGCGCAGCGCGCCGGGAGCGAAGTGGTCCGTCAGTCCGAGAACCCGAAGCTCGGCGGCCTGGTCTACACCCTGATGCAGAGTCTCGACGTGGCCACGCTGGAAGCGGACATCGCCTACGGCGGCATCGACCAGCGGGGCATCTACATGCTCGCCCGCGAGATGCTCCCCGACCACGGGTTCGGGAAGCCCCTCTGCGTCTTCGCGCCGTTACTGTCGGGGTTGAGCGGCGGGAAGCAGTCCAGTAGCGACCGCTCGTCGGGGGTCTTCCTCACCGACGACACGGAGACCGTCGAGGAGAAGATCGACGGGGCGTACTGTCCCGCCGGCGAGGTCGCGGACAACGGCGTGCTGGAGTATCTCCAGCGGCTCGTCTTCCCCATCCTCGGTGTCCGCGACGAGCCGTTCGTCGTGGAGCGGCCGGAGGAGTACGGCGGCGACCTCACCTACGAGTCGTACGAGCCGCTGGAAGCGGATTTCGTCTCGGGTGACCTCCACCCCGCCGACCTGAAGCCCGCCGCGGCCGCGGCCATCGACGAGGTCATCGGCCCCGTCCGCGACCGGCTCCTGGACCGCCCCGACCTGCTGGCCCGGGCCTACCCGGAGAGCCGGGACTGACCGTCCGCGGAGCCACTCCTCCCGCCGTGGCACTCCCCGCCCCAGTGACATCCTCGCCACCCGGGGGCATCCGGTGTTACCCGGTCACCCCGATGTCAGCGAACGTACAAGTACCCCCGTCGACAATCTGGTAACGCAATGAAATCAGGACGCAGACTCGAATCGGGTATCGTAGCGGAACTCTTTACGACGGAGGGCGACCGATGAGCGGGGTCCTCCTGCAGGGCGGGCCGGCACTGTTCGGGTCCCCGGGGGCCGAGGAGATGTTCCTCCTCGCGCGGCTTCTGTTCGGCGGTGTCCTCGCGTTCATGGGTGTCAACCACCTCACGAACGTCGGCGACATGGCCGGCTACGCGGAGATGAAGGGGCTCCCGGCACCGAAGCTCACCGTCGTCGGGACGGGCGTGATGCTCGTCGCCGGCGGCCTCGCCATCATCACCGGCGCGTTCGTCGTACTCGGCGCGGGTGCGCTGGCGGTCTTCCTGCTCGCCTCAGCCGTCCTGATGCACGACTTCTGGACCGTCGACGACCCGCAGCAACAGCAGACCGAGATGACGCAGTTCCTGAAGAACGTCGTCATGGCGGGCGCGGCCCTGGCCTTCCTCACGCTCGCGTCCGCGCCGTGGCCCTACGCGGTGGACCTGGCCCTCGTCTGAACAGGGACGCCTGGCCGTCCGGTCGGTATCCCGACGCGGTCGACCCGCCCCCTTTTGCTGCGGACGCGCCTCGTGACTGCATGGAGTTCGACCCCGAGGCCGAATCGATGTACCGCTGGCTGAGCGGGGCCGTCGTTCCCCGCCCCGTCGCGTGGGTCTCGACCGACGGCCCCGCCGGGCGCAACCTGGCCCCGTACTCGTTTTTCAACGTGATGTGCGTCTCGCCGCCGGTGCTCGCGTTCGCACCGGGACAGTCCGCCGACGGGGAGCAGAAGGACACCCTCCGGAACGCCCGCGAGACCGGGGCGTTCGTGGTCAACCTGGTCACCGTCGACCTGGCGGAGGCGATGGTCGCGACGGCCGCGACGACCGGGGCGGACGAGTTCGACCTGGCGGACGTGACCGCCGCCCCCGGGAGCGAGGTGCCGGCCCCCCGCGTCGCGGAGGCGCCGCTCTCCTTCGAGTGCCGACTGCACGACACGCTGGAACTCGGGTCGAACACCGCCACCTTCGGCCGCGTCGTCCGGTTCCACGCCGACGAGTCCGTCACGACGGACGGGAAGATGGACACGGAGAAGTTCGACGCGCTCGGCCGCCTCGCCGCCGACGGCTACTGCACCACCCGTGACCGCCTTCGGATCGAACGCCCGGACTGAGACCCGTAGAACCTGTCAAGAGACGGAACTTACGGAGGTGGAACCCCGTTCCGTCTCCGACTTTCGTCCCGCGGGTGAACCGCCGAACGCGGCACTGGAGGCCCCGATACGGCTTGACACACCGATGCGTGTCACCGTCCGACGTGCGTCGTACTTGAACCCCGGACATGGAAAGCACCACACATATTATGGAGGCATCAGGAGGTTCCGGTATGACTCACGTCTGCAGGAACTGCAAGCGGACCTTCAGCACGGAACTCGAGCTCGACCTCCACCGCGACACGTGCGAGGAGGCCTCCCAGCTCGTCTGCCGGGAGTGCGGCGAGATGGTATCCGAGCGACGGGCCACACGGGACGGGTGGCACTATCGCTGCCCGAACGACGACTGCTCCGGCTCCGGACTCGGCGAAGATCTCCACCACACGGGCGATTTCTCCGTCGCGACCTCCTCGCTCCAGTAACGTTGCCACGGCGAGAGCCGAAACCAAAACAGTGAGCCGGCCGCGTCCCCAGAAATCGAAGATTTCTGGTGTGCGAACAAGACGCGAAGCGTCTTGTCGACGCCGACCGACACAAAACAACGAGATACCTCGCTACCCCTCCGCGGGAACGAGTATCGGTAGCGTGGCACTGCCACTGCCGTCGGTCAGAAACCGTAGATTCCCACCCTTCCGAATCGACGGGAACCGCCACTGGTGCGGTTCGGGAAACCCCGCCCTTTAGGCCGGGGAGGATGTCACTTCATAACCAGACGTTCGAACGGATCGATACGTTCGTGGTGCTTACGTATCGCCGTGCTTCATCACGGCTTCGGCTGCGCTTCTCCTCACTCAGAGTTTCCTGCCGGCGGCGACGTCTCCAGCCAGCGGACCACTTCTTCTGCGTGTTCGTCCGGCGGAAAGACCGGATAGAACACGTGCTCGACGCGCCCGTCGTCGAGCACGAGTGTCAGTCGCCTCAGTAGGCGTTCACCGGCGACCTCAAACGTCGGGAGATCGAGACGATCGGTGAATTCGAGGTCGTCATCGCTGAGGAGTTGAAACGGGAGGTGAAGGCGGTTCCGTGCCTCACGCTGGTACTCCGTCGATTGCACCGAGAGACCGTACACCTCGCTTACACCACGCTCTCGGAGGTCCTGATAGTGGTCCCGAAAGGCACAGGCCTCCGGTGTGCAGCCTCTCGCCCCCGGAATCGCATCCCAACCGTCCGGTATCACGTCTTCGTCCGGCCGCCCGGTCTTCGGGTAGCAGTACACGATGGTTCGGCCGGGTCGCTCCGAAAGATCGACTGTCGTCCTGTCGGTAGCAGTAAGTGCCACCGATGGGACAGTCGTGCCTGGTACGTGATCTGCATCGCCGTCGTCTTCCGGCTCCGGGAGATCGTCCGGAAGCGGAAAATCCTCGTTTCCGCCCATGGGCGACATAGGAGCGAACCGGTAAAGTAACTCCCGTTTCGCCGCCCGACGCGCTGTTTTCGAACTACACGCTCGATTAATCATCAGGTGCCAGAACTGTTTTCTTACCACGAGAATTTCTAGATTCTCCGCTACGTCTCGTCGTCACCAGCCGCCGCCCGCTCGTCGTCGCACGCGACCGCGTCCAGTCTGCCGAGCGCCTTCCGGCAGACGAACGCGTACGGGGCTGCGGCGAGTGGAACCTCGAACGCCGCCACGGTCCTGTCGGCCGCCGTCCGGACGCGGTGGCCGGTCGCCGGGAGCCCGGCCACGTCCCACGTCCACCGGCCGTCTGCGCAGCTCGTCACCTCGAACGGGAGGCGGAGTCCGCCGACCGTGATGACGTACCCGGTCGCCCCACGCTCGACGAACCGATCGGCACAGTCGACGGCAGTGATGGACGGGCCCCACTCCGGCCAGCGGTGCGTGTCGCGGAACACACGCCAGACTGCCGCCGGGGACACCCGCATCGACCGCTCGACGACCAGTCGGAGGCCGTCGGGCGTCCGTTCCATGGAGGTGCGCGGTCGCTCGACCACAGCCGGGTGGAGGGCCCTCACGGCCATCAATCCCGTCCCGTGGTGGCTGACAGGAGCCGTCACCCCCTATGGGTGGCCGAGCCGTTCCCGGAACGAACACCGTTATGCGGGTGCCCGGACTCCGCTCGCCTGTATGGACCCGCGGGACATCGCCACGTTCGCCGACACGGACCTGACATCCTCGGACGCCGGCCCCCAGCGCCGCCGCATCCTCGTCTACCTAGTCGGCCTCCTGACCATCGTGGTGCTGTACGCGCTCGCCTACCAGGCCTCGCTCTCGCTGTTCGAGGGCCGCCAGGTGTCCTTCCCGAAGGCCCTGTTGACCGTGGTGGAATCGTTCACCACGACCGGGTACGGTGAGGACTCCGATCTCTGGACCACGACCCCCGTCCAACTCCTGCTGATCTCGATGCAGCTCACGGGCGTCGCGCTCATCTTCCTCGCCCTGCCCGTGTTCCTGGCACCGTGGGTCGAGGAACAGCTCTCCCAGACGGCGCCGACCTCCGTCGACGACCTCTCCGAGCACGTCGTGCTCGCGGGGTTCTCCTCGCGCGGCGAGGCGCTGGTCGATGAACTCGAGGCCCGCGGGCGGCCGTACGTCATCGTCGAGCCAGACCGGGACCGGGCCAACGAGCTGTACGCGGAGACGGAGATGCCGGTCATCCACGGCGACCCGAAACTGACCAGAACGCTCCGGGCCACCAACGCGGACCTCGCGCAGGCGGTCGTCGCCGACATCGACGACCAGGCGAACGCGTCGATCGCGCTGGCGGCGGGGGCCCTCGACGACGAGGTCGTCGAGGACTACGACCTTGCGGCCTATCACCAGTACGCGGGCGCCGACGCGGTCTTCTCGCCCCGCCACCTCATCGGCGAGTCCATCGCCCACAAGGTGTCCGCGGGCATCCGCCCGGAGCCTGACGAGTCGGTCCAGCTCGACGAGGACTTCGACATCGCCGAGTTCCCGGTTCACAGCGGCTCCGAGCTGGTCGGCGTCACCGTCGCCGAGAGCGGCGTCCGCGAGCGGACCGGCGCCAACATCATCGGCGCGTGGTTCCGCGGCGAGTTCGTCTCCCCGCCCCCGCCGGACGCCAGCATCGACGGCCAGACGATCCTTGTCGCGGCCGGCCGGGAACCCCAGCTCGAACAGCTCAAGGAGCTCACCCGCTCCCATGCGCGCGGCGTCGGGGCGGACGGTTCGCGGGTCGTACTCGCGGGATACGACGAGGTCGGCTCGACCACTCGCCGTGAACTGGATCCGGCGGTCCCGACGACGGTCATCGACCTGGAGGAGAAGGAGGGCGTCGACGTCGTCGGGGACGTGACCGACGCCGAGACGCTGGAACGGGCCGACATGGGGACGGCGGGGACCATCATCATCACCGTCTCCAGCGACACGACGACGGTGTTCGCCACGCTCGTCATCCGGGAGCTGTACCCCGACGTGGAGATCATCGCCCGGGCGGACGCCACCGAGTCCGTGCGGAAGCTCTACCAGGCCGGAGCCGACTACGTCCTGGCCGTCGCGACCGTCGCGGGCCGGATGCTCGCCTCGACCATCCTCGAGGAGGATATCGTCTCCTTCGACCAGCAGGTCGAGATCGTCCGGATGGACGCGGGGGCGCTGGCCGGGCAGTCACTCGCGGAGGCGGACGTCCGGGCGCGGACCGGCGTAACCGTCATCGCCGTCGAGCGGGGAGCGGAGTTCCGCTCGGACATCGGCCCGGAGTTCGTCGTCGAACCCGGTGACAGCCTCATCGTCGCCGGGATCGACAGGGACGTGAACCGATTCAGTACACTCGTCGAGTCCTGAGGGCGCCGCTACGACTGCGCCTCGGCCTCGTCGAGCCAGGTCGGCGGCGAGATGGTCGCCTCGTCGATGCCGTACGTCCGCAGGTCGAGCCTGACGAACAGCTGCTCGTCACCGCGGTCGACGAACGCCTGGTAGCTCGCCCGGCGAACGATGCCGGACTCGTCGACGACGATACCGGCCTCGAACCGGGTGACGTTCTCCGGGTTCACGGACGGGCCGAACAGCGTCGGAAAGACCGACCGGTCCACCTCGGTCGACCGGTAGGCGTAGAACGTCCCGTTCTCCGTCTCCGTCTCGTTCGCCCCGCCGAAGGTGACGTTCGTCAGGATGGGCGCCAGGAACCCGCCGCCGGCGAAGCCACGGGGTTCGAGCGTGGCGTTGGTGACGTTGTAGCGGGTGTTGTTCTCCCCCGGCGGGTCGACCCGGAGGTAGCGCTTCCCGTCGGCGAAGTAGGTGACCCGTTCGACGCCGGAGGTGCCGTTGACCGCGACGATGCCCCGCTCGTCGTCGACGTCGATCGACTGGAGCTGTCGGAGCGCCCGCGTCCCGTTCCCGGCGGCGACGCTCCCGTTGATGTCGACGACGAACGACTGCCGGTCGACCAGCGTGTCGACGTGGGTGGAGAGGGCCGTCTCGGCGTCGGTGACGCCCGAGTCACTGTAGCCGGCCGGATACTCCGACGGGGTGGCCGTGGGCGTCACCGTCGGACTGGTCGTCGGTGTCGACGTCGCCGTGGGTGACTCGTCCGGTTCCGTCGGCGTCGCGTCGCCACCGAGAAACGAGCACCCGGAGGTGAGTACGAGAGCCACCAGCACCACAGCAAGCAGCGAGCGTCGCATACGGCGCCCGATGAACTGGTGGGTGCTATGCGTTTCGGTCACGGGACCCACCACCGGCGGATCATGCCGGCGGCCGGGGGACTGTCGATCAGTCCGCCTGGGCCCAGTCCGGCCGCTGGACGGTCGTGTTGCCGATACCGGCGACGGCGACGGTGACGCTGTAGCGGGTGGTCCGACCGTCCCGGCTGACAGTCGCGTTGTACCGGACGGACTGCACGATGCCGTCCCGGTCAACCACCAGGGTGACGTTCCCGCTGGCGACCTCGTCGGGCGAGATTCCGTCGGAGAGGAGTGCCCCGGGATCGTCGATGCTGGACGTGGTGAAGCGGAAGAACGTCTCGTTGGCCCGTTCGAACCGGGTCGCGGTGTCGTAGCTGACGTTCGTCAGCACCGCGTCGACGTACTGGCTCCCCACGAACGCCGTGGCCGGCACGGTACCGTTGATGGTCCCGTAGGAGGTGTTCCCGTCGCGCTGGACCCGGACGTACTGGGTCCCGTCGGCGTAGTAGCGGGTCCGGCGGACCGCCTGCGAGCCCCGGTCGCCGCCCGAGGCGACGATGGTGTCGCTCAGCGCACGCGGCTCCGCCGGCGAGATCGACTGTAGGAGCGTCACCCGCGTGGTGCCGTTCTCTGCGCAGACGGTCGCGTTGTAGCCCAGGGTGTAGTTCGCCGTCGCCAGCAGGCCGTCGACGTGCCCGGCGCGCGCGGCGGTCGCGTTCGTGACGCCGTCCGACGAGTAGCCGTCCGGGTACGGGACCGGCGTCTCGGTGGCCGTCGCAGTCGCCGTCGGCTCGGTGGTCGGCGTCGCCTCCCCGCCGAGCAGCGAACAGCCAGAGAGGAGGACGAGCGCCAGCACCGCCAGGATCGCCGCCTGTCGTCGCATAACCGGGTGTCCGCTCCCCCCGGGTAAAGTCCTGTGACTCGACCGCCCCCGGTCACGTTCCCGCGGCGCCGTAGACGGCCGTCTCGGGGTGGAAGTCCTTCCACGCGAAGAAGAACATGGGGGAGGCGTCGGTGGCCTGTTCCAGCGCCGTCCCCTCGTGGGGGCCGTCGACGGCTCGACCGGTGGCCAGCTCCCACCGCGACCTGGACGCACGCAGGTAGGTCGCGTCGGCGCGCTCGAACTGCAGTGTCTCGCCGTCGACCCGGCGGACGTACGCCACCAGCGTCCCGTTCTCGGTCGCCGCCGCGGGCTGCACGGCGCCCGTCTTCATCGCGCTCGCCCTCGTGGCGCTCGGCTCCGGCCCGATGGGGGCCGTGTTCGTCCTCGGGACCTACGCGCTCGGCATGGCCGTGATGATGGTCGCGGTGACGCTGCTCGCCGCGGTCGGGCGGGCGGGACTGCTCCGCCGGCTCTCGGGACGGACGGGTCGCGTCTCCCGGGCTGCGGGGGCGCTCCTCGTGGTCGCCGGCCTCGCCCAGATCTACCTCTACGTCTTCGACTTCGACTGGCTCGGCGGGCTCCGAGCGCTCGGGCTGATGTGAGGGACCCGGCCCGCAGAGTGTGCGGCCCAGCATCCGAACACCGAAGCCCCGTGCGCACGACGCGGGAGCCATGGACCACGGCGGCATCGTCTTCTTCCGCAGCGAGTCGCTCGACCGGACCGTGGCGTTCTACCGCGACCTCGGCTGCTCGGTGTGGCGCGAGCAGCCCGACTGCACCATCCTCGACTTCGAGGGGTTCCGGTACAACGACACCTACGGCATCTACCAGGCATTCGCCCGCGACCCCGAGGGGCGGACCGTCGAGATGCAGTGCTTCGAGCGGTGAGTACGCTGGTTATCAACTACTTAGGTCGACATATGGCGATATTCTAACTTCGTTCGACTCTTAGACCGTAGATATCGTAGAGAACCCGAGTATCTCGACGCCCCGCAGGTTGAAACAGCCACCGACCGGAGCGGCCGTATGACCAGCGAGTCCGACGCCACGACGATACCCGAACTCGTCGGGATGGTCCACCTGTCCGCCCTCCCGGGGGCGCCGGGATTCGACGGGGAGCGGGCCACGCTCCGGGAGCGGGCCGTCACCGACGCGCGGACGCTCGCCGAGGGCGGGATGGACGCGGTCCTCGTAGAGAACTTCGGGGACGCGCCGTTCCGTCCCGGCGAGGTCCCCCGGCACGTCGTGGCCTCGATGACCGCGCTCGTCGGAGCCGTCCGGCGGGCGGTCGACGTACCGGTCGGGGTGAACGTGCTCCGGTCGGACGGCCCGGGCGCCGTCGCCATCGCCGCCGCGACGAGTGCGTCGTTCGTTCGCGTGAACGTCCACACGGGGGCACGACTGACCGACCAGGGAATCGTGGAGGGACGGGCCCACGAGACGCTGCGACTCCGCCAGCGGCTCGACGCAGAGGGCGTGGCGGTGCTGGCGGACGTGGCGGTCAAGCACTCCGCGCCCCTCGCCGACCGCCCCGTCGTGGCGGAGGCGCGCGAGGCTATCGAACGCGGCGGTGCCGACGGGCTGGTCGTCTCCGGGCCGGCCACGGGCGCGCCCGTCGACACGGCGCGTCTGGAGGAGGTGGCCGGCGTCGCCGACGAGACGGGCGTCCCGCTCGTCGTCGGGAGCGGTGTCACGCCGGACAGCGTCGGAGACATCCTCGACGTGGCCGACGCCGTCGTCGTCGGGACGGCGCTGAAGCGGGACGACGATGTGACGGCACCCGTCGACGGGGACCGGGTCGAGCGGCTCGTTGCAGCCGCACCCGGACGCTGAGTTGCGGCAGGTCGCCGGCACCGGCCACAACGCTGAGGGGTCCGGTCGTCGAGCCATCGAGTGATGGCACCCTTCGAGAGCTCGTTGCTCGTCTTCATCGTGGCCCTCCTCATCGGGGGTCTCGGCGTCTACATCGGCGCACGACTGCTGGCAGGGAGCCGGGACTACGGACACGCGGTCGTGACGGCGGCGCTCGCCTCGCTGGTGTGGGGGATCACCTCCTTCCTCATCGGCGACGTCCCGGTCCTGGGACCGGTCCTGGTCCTCCTGGCGTACCTCGCGGTCATCAAGTGGCGCTACCGGACCGGTTGGATCACGGCCGGCGGCATCACGCTCATCGCGTACGTGACCGTGCTGGTCGTCCTGGCGATCCTCTCGGACCTCGGCGCGGGCCTCGTCAGGAACATCCCCGGCGTGCCCGGCATCTGAGCCGGACCGGGACGGCGCTACGCGCCGCCAGCGTCGCCGTCTCCGTCCGGCCCCTGCTCCTCCTCGCCGGAGCCACCGTGACCACCCGTCAGTCCCGTGAGTGCACCCAGCCCGGTCCCGAGTGCGTCGCCGGCGAGCTGCGCCGGGCTGTCGGGGTAGGTGGGGTCCGCGAGCCGGGTGGCCGTGGTCAGGTCGACCGTGTCGGGACCGAACGCGTCGGCCAGTGCGGTGACCATGGTCGCGAACGGGTACTGTAGCTCGCCCGGGCTGGCCGGGTCGGTCACCGAGGCGACGGAGCCGGCGTGGGCGAACAGCAGCAGCTGTGCCGGCAGGTCCACGTCGTCGCCGGCCGGCCAGCCCAGCTCGGTACGGACCAGGTCCGACGCGCGACCGATGGCGCCGACCGAGCCGAGGTGACCGGCACCGATGACCGCCTTCGCCGCCTTCGCCGGCTCGCCGGTCAGCACGACCGGGCCGACCTGCGCGACGGCGCCGTCGCCGACGCTGACGACCCAGCCCGGCGAGTCGTACTCGTAGCGGTCCAGCCGCGGCTCGAAGCCGTCCCCGCGGTCGCGGATCAGCCGGCGGATGTTCGCCGCCACGACCCGGGCTTCACGGAGGGCCGTCTGTGCGGCCGCCGGGACGGCCTCGCCGGAGGCGTCGACGATTCGGCCCGCGTCCCCGACCACGAAGGTGCCGTCGCCGACCCGGAGGCTCGCACGCACCTCGGTCCGCTCGCCACCGGTCGCGGCCGGGCCGCGGATCCCGCCGGCCCAGACGAAGGCGTCGTAGTCGAGCGAGCGCCCGTCGGCGAGAGAAACCGCCTCCGAGTCGGCGGACTCGACCGTGGCCCCGGTCTCGATGGTCACACCCCGGGCCCGGAGTTCGTCGCGGATGGCGTCCGCGAACGACCCGTCGAAGCCCGGCGCGATCCGGTCGGCCATCTCGACGATAGTCACGTCGAGGTCGAGCCCCTCCTCGTCGGAGAGCGCCGCCAGTTCGCCCGCGACCTGGATACCCGACAGGCCGCCGCCGCCGACGATGGCCCGGCCACCGGCGGCGTCGAGAGCGTCCCGGCGGATGGTCTCCGCGTGGTGGGGTCGCTTCAGGGGCGTCGCGTGCTCCTCGACGCCCGGCAGGTCGTAGAACGCCGTCTCCGCACCCAGGCAGACCGCCGCGTAGTCGTAGTCGAGCTGCTCCTCCCCGTCGCCGGTGTCGAGCGTGGCGACCCCGGCCTCGATGTCCACGTCGGTCACGCGTGCCTGTCGCACCTCGGCGCGGTCCAGGACCTCCGTCAGCGGGACCGTGATGACCTCGCGGAGGGCCGGCCGCCGGACGAGCCGGTGGAGCTCGTGCTGGACGAGGTGGTCCGTCGACTCGTCGACGACCGTGATGTCGACCTCGTCGGGGAGCCGTCGCTCCAGCCGCCGGGCGGCAGTCAGTCCGGCGTACCCCGCACCGAGTACGGCAACGTGCATACCGTCGATTCGGGTGCGAGCCCCAAAGCCCCTCCGTCCTCGGCAGGCGCCCACACGAGAATCACACGACGGTCGACGGCTAGCTCATCGCGGTCGGCACGCTTTCGCCGCCTCGACGAGAGGGGCCCGCATGGGCTACCACGTGTTCGACCCCGACGACCTCCCCGGGTCGCCCGACCACCCCTGCGACCGGCGCTCGGTCTCCGAGGCCGCGGAACTGGCACAGCTCGCGCTCGCGGTCTACACCATGGCCCCGGGCGAGCAGCTCCCGACCACCTACCACTACCACGAACAGCGCGAGGAGGCGTTCTACATCGTCTCGGGGACGCTCACCGTCGAGACGCCCGAGGGCGAGCACACCGTTGACCCGGGCGAGGTGTTCGTCGCCGAACCGGAGAGCCCCCACCGGGCGTACAACCCCGACGACGCGACGGGAGCGGTCAGGGTTGTGGGGATGGGCGCCCCGAAGTTCGACATCGCGCGGCCGTACGAACCCGGAGAGGGCGAACCGACGACGGACGACTAGTCACTCGGACTCCGTCTCCTCGACGACCTCCCGGAGGTCCGCGAGGTGCGACTGGACCACGGTCAGCGTCGCGTCGGCGTCGGCGTACCCCTGCTCGTACTCGGAGAGCGCGAGGTCCACGTCGTCGACGAACGACTCGACCGCGTCACGGAGGTCCTCGTCGGTCATGCGCGGAGCAAGTGGCGGGTGCGGCTTGAGTGCAGGGGTGGGCCCGATCGTCGTTCTTCCGTGACAGTCCGTCCGAGCGGATGTTACGTGGTTAATAATGATACTCCTCCGCGAGGCCCCGGTGGCCATGCCATCCGAGGCCCCACTGACGCGACGCACAGCCCTCCAGGCGCTCGGTGCTGCGGCCGGCGTCGGCCTCGTCGGAACCGGCACTGCCACCCACTCCCGGGAGACGGACCTGTCAGCGTCGGCCGCGTCGGCCGTCGACAGGACGACCGACTGGCCCCAGTTCCAGGGCAACGCTGCCAAGACCGGCGTGGCCGGCGGCGGCCCCACGTCGCCGGACATCCGCTGGGAGTACGACCCGGAGCAGTTCGGATACGGCCAGCCCGCCGTCCGTGACGGGATGGTGTACGTCGGCTACGCCGAGCAGACTGACGAGGAGCCGAAGGAACGTGGCATCGTCGCGCTCACGACCGACGGCGAGGTCCAGTGGCGGTACCGGACCGACCCGAACGCGAGGTATCTCTCCGGTCCGTCAGTATCCGACGACTTCGTCCTCTTCGGAGGACTCTACAGGTCCAACTGCCCGCCGCGTGGGGCGATCCTCATCGCCCTCGACGCCGAGACGGGCGAGGAGGTGTACCGGCGGATAGTGGACGCACCCATCGCGGGCGCTCCGACCATCGCGGACGGGGTGGTCTACACCGTCGCTCCCGACAGTACCCTCCCCGAGGAGGGACTGCTCGTGGCCCATGAGGCGACGACGGGCGAGGAACTGTGGCGGATGCGTACCGGGCCGACCGGGAGCTCGGGCTACACCTCGCCGCCTGTGGCCGTTGCGGACGGACAGGTCTACCTCGTCAAGGACAGCCTCGTCGCCCTCGATGGGATGACCGGGGAGGAGGTGTGGACCAGCGGAGGTGACAAGCGTCTGAAGGGGGATCACTACAACGTCCCGGCGGTCGTCGGCGGAACGGCCTACGTCGGTACGGGTGGTAACGGTGGCGAATTCTACGCCTTCTCGACGGACGACGGGAGCCTCGAGTGGACCTTCGAGGCCGGGGCCGATCAGTTCGACGCGGCCGCGGTCACTGACGATACCGTCTACGTCCCCGTCTACTCCATCGATACCCCGCCCGAGGGTGTCCACGCGCTCTCGGCGGACGACGGGTCCCAGCAGTGGTTCACGGACGAGAGCGAACTCCCACTCATGCGGCCCCCCATCCGCGGCGAGGAGTACGTCTACGTCGGTCCCGCGGCTCTCTCTCCCGAGGACGGCTCTGTCGCCTGGACCGTCGACGGGGACAACGACAGCACGGCCGTGGCCGGCGACACGCTCTATCTCGGCGGCGAGTCCCTCGTCGCGGTCGGAGGGGAGTAGCGCCAGCGACACCCGCCGTTCGTCCCCTACATCCCCATGTCGGCGGCCGCGTCGGGGACCGGCAGGTCGCGGGGCGAGACGCCGAGCAGTTCGGCGACGTGGTCGAGCGCCATGTCGAACCCGTAGTACCGCTCCAGTTCGTCCCCGTCCGGTCCGTCCCGGACCTTCAGCATCGCGTACCCCTCGGCGTTCTGGGCGACGGTCGCGACCCGTCCGTCGCGCTCGAAGGTGAGTCGTCGCTCCCCGTCGGTCTCTGTGTAACGAGCTTCGACCCCCTCCTCCGTGACCCTCTCGCTCATGCACGTCGGTAGGTGTGCCGGCGGTACTAACCCATCGGTGGCGGCACGCCCCTCGGGTATCAGGGACCCATCGCCGTCCCCTGCGCCCGCATCGCTTGCCGGCCGACCGACACCTGGTCGGTCGCTATCGAACGCGCCGTGTACGAGATTCTACAGTAATTCCCCACTCTATCCGGATATTTCTCGCCTACTACCGGTATCGAGCGTAGAAGGAGATTACTGCTGTCGGATCAGCGAGCCGAAGTCCTCAGCTCAGCAGGTCCTGGCCGATGGTGTTCCGGAGGACCTCGCTGGTGCCCTCGTAGATCTCGTTGAGCTTGGCGTCGCGGTAGAACCGCTCGGCGGGGAAGTCCTTCGTGTAGCCGTAGCCGCCGTGGATCTGGATGCCCTCGTTGGCGACCTCGCGCGAGACCTCGGAGGCGTACAGCTTCGCCTGCGCGGCCTCCTTGCGGAAGCGCTCGCCCCGCATCTTCTTGTCGGCGGCGTCGTGCATCAGCAGGCGCGCCGCGCGCGTCCTGGTGTCCATGTCGGCGACCTTGTGCTGGATGGCCTGGAAGTCACCGATGGGCCGGTCGAACTGTTCGCGGTCGCCGGCGTACTCGATGGCGGCGTCCAGCGCGGCCTGCGCGATGCCGACCGAGCGGGCGGCGATGGTGATGCGGCCGCCGTTGAGCGTCTTGAGCGCTTGGACGAACCCCTCGCCCTCCTCGCCGAGCAGGCGGTCCTCGGGGACGAAGCAGTCGTCGAAGCGGAGTTCGGCCGTCGGACAGCCCTTGTCGCCGAGCTTGTCCTCCGTCCCCTCGACGATGAAGCCGTCGTCCTCGTCCGGTCGGACGACGAACGCGGAGATGCCCTCGCGGCCGGCCTCGGGGTCGGTCTTCGCGAAGACGGTGACCGTGTCCGCGACGGACCCGTTCGAGATCCACAGCTTGCCGCCGTTGAGGTAGTAGCCGTCCGAGTTGCGCTCGGCGGTGGTCTCCATCGAGGGGACGTCGCTGCCGGCCCCGGCCTCCGAGAGCGCGAACGCGCCGATGTCGCGCCCCTCGGCGACCGGCGTGAGGAACCGCTCCTTCTGGGCCTCGTCGCCGAACTCGTAGAGCATGTTCCCCGCCAGCGAGACATGCGCGGCCATGATGGTCCCCAGG
Source organism: Halobacteriales archaeon QS_4_70_19 (assembly GCA_003020985.1). Classification (GTDB taxonomy): domain Archaea; phylum Halobacteriota; class Halobacteria; order Halobacteriales; family Haloarculaceae; genus Haloglomus. The sequence goes on from PXRM01000029.1 coordinate 25,751, forward strand.
CCGCCCGACCCCCGGGAGATCTCCTCCAGCGCGATGGGGTAGGCGTGGTAGTCGAGGCCGGCGCCGCCGTACTCCTCGGGGAACGGCGCACCCATCAGTCCCAGCTCGCCCATCTCCTCGACGAGCTCCCGCGGGAACTCGTCGTCGTGGTCGATGTCGGCCGCACGCGGGACGACCTCCTCGTCCACGAAGTCGGCGACCATCTCCTTGATCTGCTTCTGCTCCGGCGTCAGCGAGAGGTCCATACCCCGTCGGTCGGCTGCGGCTCACTTGAGGGTTGCGTGCGGCGGCACGCCCCGATTCCGTCACACCGGAACGGGGTGACGAGCGGCCCGTACTCGGCGACCGGGCCGGGACTCCCGGTTCCACCCCTCGCCACCGTCCCGGGAACGACACCGACATTGGTGGGGCGTCCGAATCACGGGTATGGCGACAGCCGACGCCGGCCCCGTCTCCCGGACCGCGAAGGAGCATCCCCGTGCGCTGACGGCAGTTCTGACGGTCGTCGGCTACGTGCTGGTCATCGGCACGCTGTACGTCGGGCTCCCCATCTACCCCACCGTCGACCTCGGGACCGTCAACCTGCTCTCGGACGCCATCGCCGTCATCAACAGCCTCACCGTCGTCCTGCTGCTGGCGGGCTGGAAGTTCATCCGTGACGGCGACGTGCGCAAGCATCGCGCGGCGATGGTCGGGGCGTTCACCCTCATCCTGGTCTTCCTCGTCCTCTACCTGCTGAAGACGGGGGGCGGCGGGCGCAAGGAGTTCGTCGGCCCCGACGCGGCGGCGCTGGCCTACTTCGCGATGCTCGGCATCCACATCCTCCTGTCCGTGCTGTCGGTTCCGCTCGTCCTCTACAACGTCATCGTCGGCCTGACCCACACGGTTCCCGAGATCGAGCACACGGCACACGCCCGCGTCGGCCGGGTCGCGGTCGCCGTCTGGTCCGTCTCGCTCACGCTCGGCGTCGCGGCGTACGTCCTCCTCAACCACGTCTACACGTACGAGTTCGTCCGGCTGCTGGTCGGGGTTCCCGGCCTCTACTGACCGACCCGTCCGAACCGTCGGCGGAGGTGCTGGTGCTCGACGACTGCCCTCGGCGAGTACGCCGGTCGGGAGTTTCCGTCGGAGGAAGGCGATCCCCGACCAGAGCGTCGTCGACACGGCCACCACTGCGAACAGCGGAACCCGGCGACCGTCATCGAGAGCGGCATCAGCGCCCGGCCGACGAAGGTGTCCGCAGCGACCGCCGTGAGCAGTCCGACCGGAAGCGTCGGGGCGGGATGTCGTCCTAACGACCGGCGCCACCGGGGAGGACCCGGGAGCAACCGGGGCGGAGCACGGGGGATGCTGGTCTGCGCCCGGAGCGCCGGTCAGAGCGCCTCCAGCAGGCTGCTCGGGTCGTCCGGCCAGGACTGCCCCCTGGCCCACTCGCGCAGTTCCTCGCCCGCCTCGCGGACCTGGTCCTCCAGCGCGGCCTTCTGGGAGGGGGCGTCGTACTCCGCGACCACGGTCCAGCCGCCGGCGCCGACATCGGCGGCGGTATCGCCACCGTCCTCCGACGGTTCCGCGTCGGTCGCGAGTACGTAGCCCGCCGCGACCACCGTCGTCTCCGTCACGAACACGAGGGCCGGCACCAGCCGCCGGTCGCTCTCTGCGAGGTCGAACATGCCGCCCGGGACGAGCGACCGGAACTGGTCGCTGGCTTCCATGTCGCGGCACTCCTCCAGACTCAGGGGCCGCGGCGGGAGCGAGGCGAGATCCATGACTCCCGGTCTGGCACTCGGAGGGCAAAGACATTGCTACACCGTCTGGAGCGGGAATTTCTGTTCTACTATCGAACCTCGGCCTATATCTGGAAGGTACGGCAAACATCCGGCGCCTTCGCCCACAAAACTCCCCTCAATCGGTCGTCGGAATCGCGTACGCGCCGGCGAGGAAGAACAGGACCGTCAGGCCGGCCAGGACGGCCAGTTCGAGGAGCGGCCCGCTCGCCTCGAACACGTTCGCGTTCGGGGTGAACGAGGCCAGCTGCCCCGGCGGCCGGTAGGTCGCCTCCCGGATGCCGCGCGCGAAGTAGGTGAGCGGCGAGAGATAGCGCAGCGGGGCGAACCAGGCGGGGAGGAGGTCCGGCGGGACGAACGTCTCGGAGAGGAAAAGCAGCGGAAGCGCGATGCCGTTGGCGGCGGCGACGACGCCGTCCTGCGAGTCGGCGACCCGGCCGAGGACGGCCCCGAGGCCACAGAACAGCGCCACGCCCAGGGCGACGAAGGGAAGCAGGAGCGGCGAGGGGACGAGCGACGACGCGGCGCCCGTCACCAGCACCACCAGCACGAGGATGAGGACGGCGGCGGCACCGATGATGCCGACGTTGACCAGCGTCTGTGCCAGCAGCCACTCCGCCCGCGAGAGGGGTGTCGTCGCCAGCTTCTCGAACCGGTTGCCCTCCCGGTGGCGCGCCACCTCGCTGCCGACGCGGGAGAGCGGCGTGAACAGCACCACGACGGCGAGGTAGCCCGGCACGTAGTAGCCCGCGGGCTCGGTGAACAGGCCGCCGCCGGTCGGCTGTGTCTGCACCAGCGCGCCGAAGATGAGGATGATGATCGCCGGGAAGAAGAACGTGAAAAAGACCGCGGTCCGGCGCCGGAGGAAGGCCTTCGTCGCGGCGGTGGTCTCGCTCCCGATGCGACCCACGGCCCCCATCAGGACCCACCCCCCTGTGCCGACATCCGGCCACGGCGTCTGGGGACCGGCTCGCCACCGGCGGTGACCTCCGTCCCCGTCAGCGAGAGGTAGACGTCCTCCAGGTCCGGCTGCTTCCAGGTGATGGCCCCGTACGGGATTCTCTCGTCCTCCAGGGTCTCGACCACGGCACCGATCTCGCGCGGGTCGATCCCAGTCACCGCGAGCGCTGTCTCGTCCGGGAGGAGCTGGTAGCCCGCCATCTCGAGCGCCGTCGCGGCGGCACCCTCGGCGTCCGCCGGGATATCGAGTTCGAGCCGGCTATCGCCGCCGTGCGACGCCACGAGGTCGCCGGGGGCGCCGACGGCGACCAGCTGGCCGTCGGCGAGCAGGCCGACGCGGTCCGCCAGCGTCTCGGCCTCCTCCATGTAGTGGGTCGTCAGCAGGACCGTGGTTCCGCCGTCGGCGAGGTCCGAGAGGAGCGACCAGAGCGTGCGTCGTCCCGCCGGGTCGATACCGGTCGTCGGCTCGTCCAGGAAGAGCACGTCCGGGTCGTTGACGAGCGCGGTGGCGACGCAGGTGCGGCGCTTCTGCCCGCCGGAGAGGTCCTCGTACGGCTTCCGGGTGTCGGCTCCCTCCAGTCCAACGTCCGCGAGCACGGCGTCGGGGTCGCGGGCCGTCTCGTACAGGCCGGCGTAGTAGGCGACGAGTTCGCGCGCCGTGAGCCGCTCTGCGGGGTCGAACTCCTGCGGGAGCAGGCCGACGCGTTCGGGGTCCACCTCGTCGGGCGCCTCGCCGAGCACCGACACCTCCCCGTCGACGACGGTGGTCCCCGTGAGCGCGCGAACCAGCGTCGTCTTGCCGGCGCCGTTCGGCCCGACGAGCGCGAACACCTCGCCCTCATTGACGGCCAGCGAGACACCGTCGAGCGCGGCCGTGCCCCCGTAGCGACGGCGAACGTCCTCAGCGAGGATGACCATGCGCCGCGGTTCGACCGGTCCCCCGATAGGGGTTTCCGTCCGCTCCGACCGCCTGCGTGGCCCCCGCGCCAGGCTCTCGCCGGCCTACCGTACTGCGTGGCACCGGCGCCGACAACGAGGGCCAGCCCACCCTTATATCGGGGGGCGCCGAGACCACGCGCATGACGGGGACTCCGGAGTTCCGCGGCCTCGACGACGTCGAGACGGTCGGTGTCGTCGGCGCCGGCACGATGGGGAACGGCATCGCTCAGGTGAGTGCGACGGCGGGCTACGACGTGGTCATGCGCGACGTCGAGGAGGCGTTCGTCGGCAGTGGCCTCGATGCCATCGACGACTCGCTCTCCCGACTCGTCCGCAAGGGGGTCCTGACAGACGACGAGGCCGACGCGGCCCGCGACCGCGTCACCGGCACCACCGACCTCGGTGACCTGGGGGACGCCGACCTGGTGGTGGAGGCGGCACCCGAGGAGATGGACCTCAAGCGGGACGTGTTCGCGGACCTCGACGAGGCCACCGCGGGGGACGTAGTACTCGCGACCAACACCTCGACGCTGTCGGTGACGACCATTGCGGCCGCCACGGACCGCGCACCGCTCGTCCTCGGTCTGCATTTCATGAACCCCGTCCCGGTGATGGAGGGCGTCGAACTCGTCGTGGGCGAGCGCACGGACGACGCGGTCGTCGAGTTCGCCCACGACTTCGCCGAGTCGCTCGGCAAGGAGACCTGGGAGGCCGACGACAAGCCGGGGTTCGTCTCGAACCGCATCCTCATGCCCTGGATCAACGAGGGCGTCCGGGCGTACGACGAGGGCGTCGCGACGAAGGAGGACATCGACCGCGGCATGAAGCTCGGGACGAACGTCCCGATGGGGCCGCTCGAACTCGCGGACCACATCGGCCTCGACGTCTGCCTCCATGCCACGGAGACGCTCCACGAGGAGCTCGGCGACCGGTACACGCCGGCGTACCTCCTCAAGCGGAAGGTCGAGGCCGGCGACCTCGGGAAGAAGACGGGACGAGGCTTCTACGGGTACGAGGACTGACCCGGGGAGCGTCGGACCCGTCACCGCATCCGCTCGCGCACCCGTCGCACCACCTCGTCGGGGTCGTACTCGTCCTCCGCCACGTCGAAGACGCGCTCGCCGTCGACGCGGACGACGAAGACGCCCCCATCTCCCGTGACGAGCGCGACGCGGTCGAGCTGCTGGCGGAAACTGGTCAACAGGAGCCGCTGGAGGTCGACGGCGCGGTCGATGTGGCCGCAGGGGACGCAGTACTCGATCTCGACGGTGGTCACGGGCGAGGTTCGGAGGCGACGGGCTTGTGAGTACCGGCAGGTGGTCGTGGAGACGTAACTACCGAACGAAATGACTTGATACAATATACCTATGTTACGCCGATAATACTACGTACTGACCCGATATGCGCCACTATCGCAGACTGTCCTGTAACGTCCGCACGTCGGCCATCGTCGGGCGCCAGACGAGCAGTCCCACGGTGACGACGAAGACGGCCGTCGAGAGGAGGTACGACTGGCTGTACGCGGCCGCGGCGACGGCGCTGCTCCCGCCGACGAAGCCGGAGACGATGCCCGCGATGACCGGGAGCGTGCACGAGACACAGGAGAACAGGCCCAGCACGCCGCCGACCACGGAGGAGGCGGCGTCCAGCACCGTCGCGTAGACGAGATAGGCGAGCGTCGCGTACCCGACGAGTTTGAACGGGAGCAGCGCGAACTTCAGCGCCTCCCCGCCGTAGATGAGTGCGGGGCCCCACCCCGGGGGGACGGACGAGACCACGACCCGGAGGCCCGTGGCTGGACCGCTGCTGGGACCGTACAGCCCGCCGAAGTACCCGAGGACGAGGAAGTACCCCCCGGCCAGCGCGAGTGCGGCGGTCCGCTGTCGCGTCGAGGCTGCCGCCGTCGAGACCCGGAAGACACCCCACAGGGCGGCGTTGATCCAGACGAACGGGACCAGATAGAACAGCGGCCGGGTGACGGTGGGGTCCGCCACGAGGAGGTAGGCCAGCAGCACCAGCAGTTCCGTGTTCAGGACGACCGCCCACCAGACGGCGGTCTCGCGACTCGGCCGGAGCGCCGCGAGCCGCGCCTCGATGGTACTCATCGACCCTGGCTTGGGGGCCGAGGGGCTTCAACGGTACGAGTCGCGGGCGCCGGACCGGGCCCGGCCGTGGAGCGGCTCACACCACCAGCGCGTCGAGGACGATCGCCAGCAGGAGCGCGCCCAGGTACGCGTTCGAGGCGTGGAACGCCCGGAAGGCGGCTCCCTCGGTCCGCTCGTAGTGGAGCCGGACGACCGCCACGAGGAACACCGCCCCGAGCAGGACGGTGGTGGCGGCGTAGAGCCAGCCCAGCGTCGTCAGTTCGGCGAGGACGGTCGCGGCGAGTAGCGTCGCCGCCAGGTACAGGAGGATGTGCTTGCGCGTGACCGTCTCCCCTCGGACCACCGGCAGCATCGGGAAGCCGCCGCGCTCGTAGTCGTCGCGGTAGGCCAGCGCGAGGTTGTAGAAGTGCGCGGGCGTCCAGAGGAAGATGACGCCCGCCAGCGCCAGCCCCGGGAGTCCGACCTCGCCCGTGACGGCGGCCCAGCCGATGAGCGCGGGGAGCGCCCCGGCGGCGCCACCGATGACCGTGTTCTGGACGGTGTTGGGCTTGAGGACGAGCGTGTAGATGACGGAGTAGAACACGATGGCGGCCAGCCCGAGCGCCGCCGCGAGCAGGTTCACCGTGAGGAAGGCGCCCAGCGCGGCGACCGTCAGCAGGCCGCCGAACGCGAACGCGTTCCGGACGGGGACCTCGTGCGTGGCCACGGGCCGGTCGGCGGTGCGTTCCATCCGCCTGTCGATGTCGCGTTCGAGGGCGTGGTTGTATGTGCCCGAGGCGCCGATGGCGAGGACGCCGCCGCCCAGCGTGGCGACGACGACCCCGAGCGTGAGTTCATCGGACGTCGTCGCGGCGAGCGCCATCCCGGCGGAGGCGACGAGGCAGAGCAGCCACATCAGGCGCGGCTTCATCAACTGGACGTACGCGCCGGCGACCGCGCGGACGCGAGCGAGCCCGGAGAGGTCCGGGGTCGGCGACGGGGTGTCAGTATCGACCGGCTCGGGCGGTTCGAGGGTGTCCGGGTCGCGGACGGCGGCCTCGTCGTCGGAGCCGGTCTCGGCCTCCAGTCGCCAGGCGAGCGCGAGGACCAGCGCCGCGAAGATGCCCATCCCGACGAGGAGGTGGCCGTCGGAGACGAGTCCCCCTGCTCCCCCGGTGGCGACGAACGCGCCCACGGAGACCTGGACGGGGAACAGGACCAGTGCGCCGAGGAGCGCGGCCAGGACCCGCCGCTCGGCGTCCGACCGGAGCGCGACGACGGCCGTCACGAGGACGAGGACGCCGACGAGGCTGGCGGCGGCGCGGTGGCCCAGAGCGACGAGCACCGCCGGACTGGAGAGGTCCGCGCCCGCACACCCCGGCCAGCCGGCACAGACCCGTGCGGCCTCGGCCAGCGCCGCGGTCGCGCCGACGACCACCAGCAGGTAGACGCCGACGACCGACGCGGCGAGCAGGGTCGTCAGCTGCGACCCGTCGAGGGCGGAACGGGGGTCGGTGAACGACACGTGTACCACTTCTCTAGGTCTTGGTGCCGGGGGACTTAGCACCCACGCTTTCCCGGGGACGGCGAGTCGGCAGGTTCTTACATCGCAGTTCCCAATCGGGGAACATGAACCTCAGGCGCGCCGTCCTGCGGGCCACTGTCGGGGTCGCGCTCCTCGCCCTTCTCGGTGCGGTCCCCGTCTCGGCACAGTCGGTCACCATCGAGATGATCGACAACCTGAACGAGAAGCTCCTCTACGTCGCCATCCCCATCGCGGTGCTGGTGGAGGCCATCCTCTTCTACACGGTCTACAAGTACAAGGACCAGGAGGAGGCCAAGCCCACCCAGGAGAACCGCCGCCTGGAGATCACGTGGACCGTTGCGACTGCGATCATCCTCCTGTTCGTCGGCTTCGCCGCCTACCAGGTGCTCGGCAACGTCGCCATCGGCGGCGTCACGGCCGCCACCGTCGAGGACCCCGAGGCCGCCCAGCAGAACGCCGAGGTGACCCACTACGACGGCGAGGGCGCCTACATGCCCGAGGCCGAGGAACTCCCCGGTGAGGGCGACCCCGTCCAGGTGGAGGTGGTCGCGCAGAAGTACTTCTGGACGTACAACTACACCACGGACAGCGGACAGATATCGACGGCCGGCGAGATGGTCATCCCCGAGAACCGGCCGGTCGTGATGCACGTCACCTCGACCGACTGGCTCCACGCCGTCCACGTCCCGAAGCTCGGGCTGAAGCAGGACGCCTTCCCCGGCCACTACAACACCATCGCCACCAGCGTCACCCTCCCGGAGGGAAAAGACGAGATGACCTACCAGCTCTACTGTGCCGAGTACTGTGGCTCCGGCCACTCCGGCATGCTCGGGACGGTCCGTGTCGTCTCCGAGGAGGAGTACGAACAGTGGAAGCAGGACCAGCAGGGCGGCAACGCGTCGAACGCCATCGAGCCCCGACGGAACCTCGCCCCGCTCGCCGGCGCCTGACGGCGGCGGTACCGGCGCCGGTCCGAGTCGCTGCCGTATCCCGGTGTCGTCTCATTCCCGATATCGAGCAGGTATCGAATGTACTCCCTCAGCAGCCATCGTAACACTTGTTTATATGACCTGCCACGGAAACACTCGACATATAGTCACTCCCCACTGGTAATCGGCGGCGGGGAGCCCGGTCACCGGGCACACTGCGGGCCGGCCGTGACTACAGCGAGAACGCGTACACCAGCAGGAAGCCGAAGTAGATGAACACGAGCGCGGCGAGTGCCTGGAGCCGGAACAACCGGAGCTGCTCCTCCTCTTCCTCGCGAGCCGCCTCGAACGCCGCTCGCTCCGCGTCGGTCAACGCGTCCGGGTGTTCCTGGCCGCGGTGGAGCGACAGGTACGACTCCCGGTGGAACCGCCCGTCGCAGTAGGGGCAGTCGTACGGCGGGCCGGCGTCGGTACCGTCGGGAGCGTCGTCGGCTGGCATGGTCAGACGAAGGGGGGTGCGGCGTACGGTCGACTGACGATCCACAGCGAGGTCATCGTGTAGAACACCATGGCCGCGGTCAGCGCGTACTGGCTCCGGACCGCCTGCATCCGCGAGGGGAACAGGTCGTAGGCGACGGCGTGGGCGACCCAGATGGCCGCCAGGTGGCCCAGCAGGACGAACCCGAGCGCGAGCGCGGAGAACCAGGCCGGCAGGACGACGGCGACTGGCGCCCCCGGTGAGAGCGGTGCGGCGAGGGCCCCGACCAGCGCGGGCGAGAGCTCGATGAGGTACCCGAGGTAGTGGGCGACGTGGTAGCCGGCGGCGATGGCGAGGAGGGAGGGGGCGAACCGGCGGGCGAGCTCCGCCGGCTCCCGGTAGGACTCGGCGTCCCGCCGTCCGCGCCGGACGGCCCACCTGTAGAGCCCGAGGAACAGGCCGAACCCGGCAAGCAGCGCGGCCGGGTACAGGAGGGGCGCGGGGACGCCACCCCCGACGGCGGCGCTGGCGAAGTCGCGCCACGGTGGTGTCGCGACCAGCCCGTCGTACGTGGTCACCCACAGTAGCGCGGCCACGAACGCCACGTCGCTCGCGTCGCGGGCGAGCCCCTCGTCCTCCAGTCCCGTCCCGGGAACGCGGGCCCGCGGGCGCCCCTCGTCGTCGCTGTAGAGTGGTGCCACGGCACCGTACGCGGCGAACACGCGGGAGACGGGGTCGACCCGCTCGAACCACGTCTCGCCCAGAACATACGCCCCTGTGAGCGTCACGAGCGTGTACGCGAGGACCACACCGGTCAGCAGGCGCGGGTCGTCCGCGAGCGGGCTCACCACCTCCAGCCAGACGAGCCCGAGGAGACCGGCGACGGCCGGCCAGGAGCCGAGCCGCGCCGGGTAGGAGGGCGACGGGGCGGGCAGCCACTCGCGCAGCCACAGTCCGACCCGCCAAGGGTTCAGCGCCGGCCAGCTGTTCCCGACGAGGTACGTCGTCATCGTGTAGCCGGCCCACCAGCCCACCCAGACGACGAGCACCGCGAGGTTCCGGAGCGGGTCCGCCGGCCCGAACGCGCCCACGAGGAGGACCGCGACGAGACCGACGACACCGACCAGTCGGGCGACGCCGGCGAGGGTTCGCCGGGTCGCGGCGGAGAGGCCCACCTCGCGCCGCCGGTCGTGGATGTCCCGGATGAGGTCGCGGTCGGTGACGAAACTGGTGAGCAGGAAGCTCACCCCGACCACCCCACCGCCGGTCGAGAGGAAGAGCCAGAGGGGGATGGCCAGCGACCGGGCGTCGTCGGCCTGGAGACTCCCGCCGTGAGCAGCCGCTCGTCCGGCCAGCGCGACGGCGAGACTGGCGACCAGCACCGCCGCGCCGACGGTCCGGAGTCGCTCGTGTCGCATCTTGGCTGCCTACGGCGGTGCGATACCTGTGCCTTCCGACCTGGGGGCGGGCCGCTGGTCGTCCGGGCCGGGGCCGGACGGATCGCCCGCCGCCGCGCGGATGGATGCGTTTTTGTGAGTCCAACGGTGACGACACTGTATGGCAATCGAAGAAGCGGACGACCACGGCCAGGACGGCCACGGTCACCACCTCCCCGCGGTGGAGGACTGGCCGAAGGGCTTCGGCGAGGCCTCGTGGTGGCCGTTCGTCACGGCGCTGGGCGCGGCGGGCTTCTACATCGGCGCATCGCTGTACGTCATCGCCACGCGAACCGACCTGCTGGGCGTCGCGGTCGGCCCCGCCGTCTTCGTCGGGAGCGTCTTCCTCTTCCTCGCGGGCCTGTACGGCTGGGTCTACCACGCCTTCGTCAAGGCCTACTGGGACGGCGAGGGCCACAGCCGCGGGTTGCGGTTCGCGATGGTCCTCTTCCTCGGGAGCGAGGTCGCCACCTTCGGTGCCGGCTTCGTCTACTACTTCTTCATCCGGACCTCCGCCTGGGAGAACCTCCCGCATCTCGTCGAGAGCGGGAACGTGCTCTCCAGTCTGGTCATCGTCAACACCATCATCCTGGTCATCTCCTCAGTCACGCTCCACTACGCACACGTCGCGCTCCACGAGAACAACCGGAAGCGGTTCCTCCGGCTGCTCGGCGTGACGCTCCTGCTCGGCGTCGTGTTCATCGGCGGGCAGGCCCTGGAGTACTACGAGTTCATCATCCACGAGGACTTCACCATCACCGAGGGGGCCTACGCCTCGGCGTTCTACGGCCTGACCGGGCTGCACGGGCTCCACGTCACGCTCGGGGCCGTGCTCCTCGGCATCGTGTTCGTCCGCGCGCTGTACGGCCAGTACGACGCCGAACACGACACCTCCGTCTCGACCGCCTCGATGTACTGGCACTTCGTCGACGCCGTCTGGATCTTCCTCGTCGTGGTCCTCTACGCGGGCGCCATCGTCCTGGGCTGACCCGGACACCGGTTCGCGCTTCTCCCGTGCCCGACACATCCATTCGACGCCTACCGACGCCCATTTGAGCGTGCCGTACCTTCCTGGGCGACCAGGTCACGCGCGGCGGGCAGCCTACCGACGCCCATTTGAGCGTGCCGTACCATCCCCACGTATGGACGAGACCACGTCGGACGACCCGCCACCGCGGCCCTGGGACGAGGAGGAGCCTCGGGAGATCGAGGAGGACGGGCCGACACGCGTGAGCGCGTGGCCGCTGGTCGTCGCGCTCGGGCTGACCGTCTCCGAGGTAGGCGTGTTCATGGGCGTCTACCCGCTCGCCGTCGGCGGCCTGGTGCTGTTCGTCGCCAGCGTCGCCGGCATCACCCACGAGGCGGGTTACACCAGGCGACCGTGGCGGCTGGCAGGCGCTCTCGGAGTCGTGCTCGTGGCCGCCGGCGTCTGGATGGTGAGTACGCAGGTCCCGCTGGCGGTCGACCCGGTGGTCACGGCGGTCGAACGGGCCGACGGAATCGTCCTCCGCGGGGTCTCGGTCGTCGGCGCAGGTGTCGTCTCCGTCGTCGGCGCGGCCATCGTCTCGGCGATGGGGGACGGGACGAACGACACGTTCCCGGCCTGAACGCCCGGGGGCCACTGCCCGACGGCGGCCCCGAACGGCTGCCGTCCGATGGCGCCTCCCGGCGGGAAAGGAAAGGTTGTAGTTCGTCTGCGGGAAGAAGCAGGCATGGTAAGCGAACCTGACGCGAAGACGTTCGACCGCGAGACGCTACTCGACCTCGTGGTCAACGCCATCCCACTGGGTATCATCCTCTTTTTCATCCTGGTATTCGCGCTCGTCAACCCCTTCGGCTCGGACCCGGTCAACACGGCCATCCAGTTCAGCATCATGATCGTCACCGGGCTAGCGCTCCTGGTCCTGACGTACGTCTCGGGGAAGGCGGTCTCCGAGGCCGAGGACGAGCTGGAGGAGCAGGGGCTCGAACTGAGCGAGGAAGCGGGCGCCGACGGGACTGCCGAGACGACCGCACCGGCCGAAACCGAGGACGACACGGCGTGATCACGCGCCGCACGGACACCGACTGTGACTGCAGTCGCGCGCCGTTCCGATCTGTCTCTCTCCGGCCCGGTCATCACCGGCTCGAACGACCCCCCGGATAGCCGTCGCACCGGGGGTCGAGAATCAGGGGACGGCGACGCCGACTGACCGGGAACGCAACCTTTCTAACTGCGCGGTCCCCAACCGATAGGTATGGCAGTAGAGCAGCTCGCGCTGACCGTCCTCATGGGGATTCTGCTGGTCGCGGTGGCCGGCCTCGTCTCTCGCATGGTGGACTGGCGCTCGTACACTCCCCTCGGGGGAGCGAGCGCCATCGGCGGTTCGGGCTACGGCGGCGGACACGCGGAGAAACCCGCAGGCATCGTCCGGTGGTTCACCACCGTCGACCACAAGGACATCGGTATCCTCTACGGGATCTACGCGCTCGTCGCCTTCTTCTGGGGTGGCGCGGCCGTCCTGCTGATGCGCGCCGAACTCGCGGCGCCCGGCTTCGACATCATGGAGGCGGCGTTCTACAACAGCCTGCTGACGAGTCACGGCATCACGATGCTGTTCCTGTTCGGAACGCCGATCATCGCGGCGTTCTCGAACTACTTCATCCCGCTCCTCATCGGCGCCGACGACATGGCGTTCCCGCGCATCAACGCCATCGCGTTCTGGCTGCTCCCGCCGGGGGCCATCCTCATCTGGGCCGGCTTCTTCACCGCCCCGCTGGGACTCGGTATCGACCCCGCTCAGACCTCGTGGACGATGTACACGCCGCTGTCGGCCGAGCAGGCCAACGCCGGCGTCGACCTGATGCTGCTGGGCCTGCACCTGACGGGCGTCAGCGCGACGATGGGCGCCATCAACTTCATCGCGACCATCTTCACCGAGCGCGGTGACGACGTGAACTGGGCCAACCTCGACATCTTCTCGTGGACCATCCTCACCCAGTCGGCGCTCATCCTGTTCGCGTTCCCGCTGCTCGGGAGCGCCCTGATCATGCTGCTGCTGGACCGGAACTTCGCGACCACCTTCTTCGCGGTCGAGGGCGGGTCGCCCATCCTCTGGCAGCATCTGTTCTGGTTCTTCGGCCACCCCGAGGTCTACATCCTCGTCCTCCCCCCCATGGGGCTGGTGTCGTGGATCCTGCCGAAGTTCTCCGGGCGGAAGCTGTTCGGCTTCAAGTTCGTCGTCTACTCGACGCTTGCCATCGGCGTCCTCTCCTTCGGCGTCTGGGCCCACCACATGTTCTCGACGGGCATGGACCCGCGCATCCGGGCCTCGTTCATGGCCGTCTCACTGGCGATCGCCATACCATCCGCGGTGAAGACGTTCAACTGGATCACGACGATGTGGAACGGCCGGCTCCGCCTGACGGCGCCGATGCTGTTCTGCATCGGGTTCATCAGTAACTTCGTCATCGGGGGCATCACCGGCGTTTTCCTCGCCGCCATCCCCGTCGACCTGGTGCTCCACGACACCTACTACGTCGTCGGACACTTCCACTACATCGTGATGGGGATGATCGCCTTCGCCGGCATGGGCGCGCTCTACTACTGGTTCCCCATCGTCACGGGTCGGATGTACCAGCGCACGCTGGCGAAGTGGCACTTCTGGCTCTCGATGATCGGAACGAACATCACGTTCTTCGCCTTCCTCGTGCTCGGCTACCTCGGCATGCCGCGCCGATACGCCACCTACCAGTTCGACGGCGCCATCGCACCGCTCGCGCAGGTGACGACGCTCCACCAGATCTCCACCGTGGGCGCGTTCATCATCGGCATCGGCCAGGTCGTCTGGGCGTGGAACATGGTCCAGTCATGGTACGAGGGGCCCGAGGTCGAGGACGCCGACCCGTGGAACCTCAAGGACGACGGCATGTTCGGCCGCGAGTTCCAGTGGTTCGAGGCACAGAAGCTCGCCGCCGACGGCGGTGAGGAAGAGGTCGCCACTGACGGCGGCGGGGTCCGCCCCGACGGTGGCTATCGCAGGGCCGTTCGACGCGTCGACGACGAGTAACGCCGCGAGCCGTTCTCCGCCGCTTCCGCGAACTGTTCTCCGACAACTCCGCGAACTCCAGGTCCGGTTAGTATCGGTCGGTACGACGGCTCAGCCCGGGCCACGATGTCTGTCGACCGCCGGCCGGGCCCCCGCCGGCGGACCGAGCGGCGACTGTCGACGCGTGCCCTGAACGCCTGGATTGTCGGTTTAGCGTACACGTAACAATACGCCGTTTGGCCGAAGCCACGGGAAGAACGATGAAACGACGGAACCTCCTGCTGACGAGCGCCGGGCTGGTGGGAATCGCCGGCTGCACCGGACTCGGCGGTGAGGACGAGGACACGCCGTCCGCGTCCGCGACGCCGACGGACACGGCCACCTCCCGGCCGACGGACTCGCCGACGGCGACCGGGTCCGAGGACGCGACGGACACCGAGACGGAGACGGCCACGGACGAGGAGACCGAGACGGAGGACGAGGGGCCGGGCTACAAGTCGAACCACTGGCACGGGCGGCTGTTCCTCGAGGTGGACGGCGAGCTGGTCGATTTCAACCAGCCGAAGTACTTCCTCGACAACATCGAGGACGAGGACGCGGTCTACTTCCACTTCCACGAGGGGACCGACGAGCACGGCCCGAACGAGTGGAGCAACGAGAAGCAGATCGTCACGTTCGAGCGGGCGCTGAACCTGCTGCCCGGCATCTCGTACGAGCAGTCGAACGGGAACCACGCCGTCACGTACGAGGGCACCACCTACGACGGCGGCCGGTCCGGGACGGCGGTCTCCATCCACGAGGGGGCCGAGCGGATCGACCCGACGACCTACGAGGTCAAGCACAACGACAACTTCTGGGTGCAGGCCACCGGCGGGGACGCCCAGCGGAACGTCTCCCCGGCCCACGACGGCGCCGACCTCGGGACGCTCGTCTTCGACATCAACAACCACCGGGTCGACTTCTCCCGGGACAAGTACCTGGGCGAGGAGGGCGGCACGGAGGCGTTCCACTTCCACGACGACGGGAACGCGAACCTCTGGTACAAGGAGGGGTCGGTGACGCTGGCGGAGGCGCTGAACGGGCTCACCGACGTCTCGTACGAGCAGTCGAACGGCAACCACGTCGTGGAGTACAAGTCGGAGAACCACCCCCCCCACAGCCGGCGGTTCGACGGCGGCCGGCCGGAACACGAGATCACGATCCGGCAGCGGAGCCGGGACATCGACCCGACGAGCTACGAACCGGCGGCCGGCGACATCATCTGGATCTACGTCCACTCGACGGTCGTCCCGGACAACGAACACTGAGTGCCGGGGGGAGAGTGGAGCCGGCCGTCCCGTCCACCCGGCGAACGGCCCGACTGGACGGCCGGACACCCGCAGCCGGCCAGTGCGACCAGCCCCGACGTTCAAATAGCACACGTCAGCGTCAGTTTTAATCCCCCTATGCCGGAAGGCCAGGCAGGTGGAACTGGGAGTCCGGTCCGGACAGCCCGCCCGGTGGCCCCGCGTCACGCCGACCGATAGTATCCATGCATCACTACGATCTCGCGTTCAAACCCTCCATCGGCCTGTACGGACAGCACGACCCGAGTGCGGCCCTCTTCGTCGACGGTGAACTGGTGTTCGCCGTCGAGGAGGAGCGACTCACCCGCCAGAAGCACGCCCCGAACACGTTTCCCAGCCGCGCCATCCGGGCCTGTCTCGACCGTCGGGACCTCGCGCTGGGCGATATCGACCGTGTCCTCCTCCCCTACGAGCCGTCGCTCCGGCGCAAGATCCTCCCCCACTACCTCTCGCGGGCGGCCCGCGCACCCGGGCTGGTCCAGAAGGCCTACCGGCTCCAGCAGACGGCCGTCCGGGAGTCCCAGGCCCAGTTCTTCCCGACCCGCCAGATCGAACAGCGGCTCGCCGAACTCGGCGAGGTCCCCGACGTCGAGACGCTGCCCCACCACTCGTGCCACGCGGCGAGCGCCTTCCACCCGTCCGGCTTCGAGGAGGCCGTCATCCTGACGGTGGACGCGAAGGGCGAGTACGACTCCACCGTCGTCTGGCACGGCACGCCGGACGGACTCGAACGGGTCCGCACGTACGAGCACCCCAACAGTCTCGGGCTCTTCTTCGCCGCCGTCACGGAGTTCCTCGGCTACCACATGTTCAACGGCGAGGGGAAGGTGATGGGCCTGGCCCCGTACGGGAGCCGTGACGACGACATCGAGGCGAGGCTCCGCGAGGTCATCGACACCGGCGTCGACTACGACGTCACGGAGCTGATCACGGGGTTCGACGCACGGAACGCGGTCGGGCGGCTCGAGACACTGCTCGACCGGGAGCGGGTGAACGGCCCCGGGGAGTTCACGACCTTCGAGACCGACCTCGCCCACGTCGCCCAGCGGCTCCTCGAGGAGACAGTCGTCGACATCGCCGAGACGTACTGTCGCCGGCTCGGGACCGGCAACGTCGCACTCGCGGGCGGGGTGATGCTCAACTGCAAGGCGAACCAGGCGGTCATCGAATCGCCCCGGGTCGACGACGTGTTCATCCAGCCCGTCGCGCACGACGCCGGGCTGGCGCTGGGAGCCGGGTGGCTCCACCAGAACCCAGCCTCGGTCCCGCCGTTCACCCATGCGTACTGGGGGCCGGAGTACGACACCGCCGGGGTCCGGGCGACCCTGGAGAAGAACAAGCTCGACTACCACGAACCGGACGACCTCGCCGGGTACGTCGCCGAACGACTCGCCGACGGCAAGCTCGTGGGCTGGTTCCAGGGCCGGCTCGAACTCGGCCCCCGGGCCCTGGGCAACCGGAGCATCCTCGCCGACCCCCGGACGGTCGAGTCCCGCGATCGCATCAACCGCTACGTGAAACACCGCGAGGAGTGGCGCCCGTTCGCGCCGTCGCTGCTGGAGTCGGCCGCCGACGAGTACCTCACGAACGACCGCCCGGACCCCTTTATGATCACCACCTCGAACGTGCCCGCCGAGCGCTTAGACGACATCCCGGCCGTCCTCCACCCGGCGGACGGGACGACGCGACCGCAAACGGTCCGCGAGAATCAGAACCCGCGCTACCACCGGCTCATCAGTGCCTTCGCCGACATCACCGGCGTCCCCGTTCTGCTGAACACGTCGTTCAACGACAACGGCGAGCCGATCGTGAACACCCCCACGGAGGCCGTCAAGGACTTCTACGGCATGGGGCTGGACGTGCTGGCCGTCGACGATCTGGTCCTCGAGAAGTGAGAGCCCGCAATCGGCGACGCGATGGACGGTCAATCGAAGAAGGACTGTACCGCGGAATATTGGACAGTAGTTTCCAGGATTTCCGAATTATTCTCTGCTTATCGAAACCGTCGCTAGAGTTTCCGCGTTATGCGCCGCTCGACGTGAGAACGAGCACGATGCCGGTGACGAACATCAGCAGCGCCGTCCCGCCGAGGATCGTCAGCAGGAGGTCCTTCTCTTCCATACCGGTGGTTGGCGCAGCGAGGACAAAAGCCCTATCCTCGGCAGGCGCCGACTAGCGGTATGAGCGATGGCCCGGAGGCAGGCGCCGTAGCGGGCGACGACACGGGGGGCGGCGACAACCGCGAGGGGTCGGTTCCGGGCGACGAGGTGTGGGACGAGCGCGAGGACGACGGCGTGACGACGCTCGGAGGCAAGCGGCTCGTCGTCTTCCTCTACGCCGTCGTCGTGAGTATCGCCGGCGCCACGGGCTTTTTCATCGGCGCTCTCGGCATCCGCGGGCTCCGGCCCGTCTCCTTCCTCGGACTCGTCACCTTCCAGCCCACGGCCACGGGGCTGGCCGCCTACGGGATGCTGACGATGGGGCTCGGACTGGGCGTGCTGCTCGCGCTGGTCGTCTACGTCTCCGACCGCTACGTTGACGAGGACTAAGATCGGGGGATCGACGCATCCGGGCGGCCAGTCGCAACTGGCTTACTCGTCTACCGCTACCGAACGAACGTGTACCACGTCGCCCTGCCCATCGCTCCCGAGGACGCCTACGTCGAGGAGAAGGTGGCGGCCGTCGTCGGTCTCCCCCACGCGACCGACGCGGTCCGGGTGACGCTCGTCCACGTCGCCGAGTCCGGAACGGACGTGGCGTCGGTGCCGGCGGTCGCCGACGCGCTGGCGCAGTTCGACGCGGCCGACGTGGCCGCCGAGACCGTCCGCGGCGAGGGACGGCCCAGCGAGGCGCTGCTCGAGGCCGCGGCCGAGCGGGACGCCGACTGCATCTGTGTCGCGGGGCGTGACCGCTCGCCCGCCGGCAAGCGCCAGCTCACGCCCGGTTCCCAGCAGATACTGCTCACCGCCGACCGCCCGGTCCTCGTCGCGGGGAGCGTCGAGGCGGACCGGGGCGCGGACCACGTGTAGTCCCGGCAGCGCGCGGACGCCGGGTGGGTGAGCCGCGCTATCCCTCGCCGACCATCCGGTCCTCCTCGCCCCACTCCCGCTCGCGGAGCTCGTACTTCTGGACCTTCCCGGTCGCGGTGGTCGGGAGCTCCGAGACGAACTCGACACGGCGGACCCGCTTGTACGACGCCAGGTTCTCCCGGGTGAACTCCTTGAGCCCGTCGGCGGTCACGCCGGGGTCGTCCGGGTCGCCGCTCATCGGCACGACGAACGCCTTCACCGTCTCGCCGTACTTGTCGGAGGGTGCCGGGATGACGGCGGCCTCGGACACCTCCGGGTGGTCGTAGAGGGCGTCCTCGACCTCGATGGAGGAGATGTTCTCCCCGCCGGAGATGATGAGGTCCTTCTTCCGGTCCTGTATGGAGATCATCCCGTGCTCGTCGACGGTCGCGAGGTCGCCGGTGTGGAACCAGCCCTCGATGCGGTCGTTGAACGCCTCCTCGGTCACCTCGGGCTTGTTCCAGTACTTCTCCATCACCTGGTTGCCCCTCACCACGACCTCGCCGATCTCGTCGTCCGTGCGGGACACGGCGTCGCCGTCCTCGTCGACGACGCGGATCTCCGTGCCGAGCATGCCGAGCCCCTGCCGCTTCTTGATGGAGAACCGGTCCGGCGAGTCGTCGTCGAACGTGCGGCGAGCGTCGCTGGTCGTGATGAGCGGCCCCGTCTCCGTCAGGCCGTACACGTGCATCATGTACCAGCCGAACTCGTCCTCCATGGTGCGGATGGTGGCCTCCGGCGGCGCGCTCCCTGCGGTCGCACACCGGACGTCGTTGTCGCCGACGGTGGTCACGTCGTGGTCGGCGTAGTGGTCCAGCAGCATGTTGAGGACGGTCGGCGCCGCGCACATGTACGAGACGTCCTCGTCGCGGACCGTCTCGAAGATGCCCCCGGCGTCGATACCCCGCGTACAGACGTGTTTCGCCCCGTTCCCGGTGATGGCGAAGATGTGGCCCCATCCGTTGGCGTGGAACATCGGCAGGGTCCACAGGTACACGTCGTCGTCCGAGACGTGCTGGTGGTGACTGGTGAGGTACGCGTGGATGGTCTCGCACCGATGGGTCCGGCAGACGCCCTTCGGGTCGCCGGTCGTCCCGGACGTGTAGTTGATGGTGCAGATCTCGTCCTCGGACATCTCCGGGCGCTCGTAGCTGCCGTCGGCCGAGCCCACCAGCTCGTCGAACGACTCCCAGTCGCCGTCCACGGCGTCGACGTCGTTCGTGATGAACGTCTCCGTCGGCACGTCGTTGCGAATCCGCTCGATTTTGTCCGCGTAGTCGTAGTCCGCGTAGATGGCGTCCACCCCGGCGTCGTTGAGGATGTACTCGTAGTCGTCCGGCGTGAGACGGTAGTTCAGCGGGGTGTGGACGCCGCCGGCCTGGAGGATGCCGTACGCGGCCTCGAGGTGGTAGTGGGTGTTCGGGTCCAGTACCGCGACCCGGTCCCCCTTCTCGATGCCGCGGGACTGCAGCACCTCGGCGAACGCGTCGGATCGCTCACCCACCTCCGCGTAGCTGTACCGCTCGCCGGTCGTGGCGACGACGGCCTCGGCGTCCGCGTAGTGGTCGCGGGCGCGGTCGAGGAACTCCGTCACCAGGAGTGGCTTTCGCATGGCAGTCCGGGATACAGTACCCACCGTCAAATAATGGGGGCCTAAAATGTTTGAAGGGCCGTCGACGGTAATGTTCAGATAAGCAGTTTGTAGCGGAAGAGCCGTCGAGAACAGCTGAAAGCCCTCGGCTGTCTCGGCTTCTGCTCGCGGCTCCGCCGCTCGCATGGCTCGAGGCGCGTCGCGCCTCGCTGCCCACGCCTCGCCGCGCGCGTTCGCTCGCGTTGCTCGCTCACGTGCTTACTTCGTCGGGGGGCCAGGAGTTCCGGCTGAAGCGCCGAGCGCGACCAGCCAGGTTCAGTCCGTATCTGAACACCGCCCCGTCGACGGAGGGGAGCGCTTAGCACGCTCGGGCCCCAAGTCGGGGCATGGCCGGTCGCCGCTCCGGGTCCCTCGCGCTCGCGCTGCTCCTGCTGACGGCCGGCTGTGGCGGCTTCGCCCCGGGCGCGGGGGACGGCGGTACGGGGCTGACACCGGCGCCCGTCCCCACGGCTGGCGAGGCGTACCCCCCGGGGATCGGCGCGAGCGGGGTCGTCGACCCGCAGACACTCGCCCGCGCCCACGAGCGGACGCTGGAGAACGCCAGCTACCGGCTCCACTCCAACCGCTCGACCTACTTCACGAACGGATCCGTCCGGTCGCGCATCGACCTGACCCTCCACCTCTCCCGGGACCGCCACCATCGCGCCGTCGTCCGGACCGCCGGCCCACACGGCCCCGTCATCCTCGGCCGCCCCCCGGCGTCGGCCGTCTACTGGTCGAACCGATCGCTGTACGCGAGCCGACTAATCCGCGGCGACCGGACCCTCTACTCGGTGACCAGCGACGCCTCGGCCCCGGTCGCGACGTGGAGCTACTGGGCCGGTACCGCTGCCTTCGGCGGGGAGTCGAGCTACGCCGCCGCCCGCTACGCCGGTTTCTTCCGCGACATTCCGACGACGGTCGCCGGCAGCCGGACGAGGAACGGCACCACCTACTACCGGCTGCGCGGGCGCGGGACGGAGGCCACGGCGTTCGCCGCCGATCCGGTCGACGCCGTCGGCCCCGCGGGCCCCGGTCCGATGCTCCGCGCGACGGTCAGCGAGGACGGCCTCGTCCGGTCGCTCCACCTCCGCTACCGCGCGTTCGACGACGGGGCGGAGTACACGGTCGACTGGCGCGTGCGCTACCGGCAGGTGAGGAACGTCACGGTCACCGAGCCGGCGTGGCTGGACCGAGCGCTCGAGTAGAACTGATGTTTGTCGGGATCGGAGTGTATCTGTCCAGTTATCTGCGCTCCAGCCGTCGGAACAGACGGATAATTCGAATATACTGCCGGGTGCGCCCCGCTCACTCGCCGCTGGCATCGGCGGGGGAGCCGTACAGCGCCGCGAACGTCTCGTGGAACGTCTCCACGTCGGGCTTGCCATCGAAGCGCTCGACCTGCTCACCGTCGACGAACAGGAGCGTCGTCGGGGCCGCGGTCACCTCGAACTCGCGGCGGAAGTCGGGCACCTCGTCGCCGTCGACGCCGGCGAACGCCACGCGCTCGGGGGCACCGGCCTCGATCTCCGGCAGCTCCTCCTTCAGCTGCTCGCACGGGGTGCAGACCCGCCTCCAGACGACGACGACCGCGTCGCGGCTGTCGAGGAACTCGCCGTACGTCTCGTCGCTCAGCTCCAGCATCCCGTCGGGGACCGCCGAGGGGGGCGTGATGCGGCCGACTATCGAGGCCAGCAGCGCCAGCGCGTCCCGGTCCGGCGGGTCGTCCAGGTACGTCTGGAGCGTGGTGAACGAGACCAGCTCGTTCCGGGTCACGTCCTGCTCGCGGGCCCGCTCCTCGGATATCTCGAAGATGTCCGCCACGACCCCGACGAACCGCTCCTCGGAGATGTCGCCGTACGTGTCGTGGTGGATGTCCCGGGTCTCGGCGAAGTCGGCGGTCAGCCGGAGGTCGCCGTCCGGAGCCTCCTCGACGACCCCGTGGTCGAGGAGGTAGTCGAGGCGGGCCTCCGGGTCGGTGCGGAGTTCCGACACGGTCACACCCCCAGGTACCGCTGGCGCGCCTCGTCGTCCTCGCGGAGCGCCTCGGCGGTGTCACTGAACACGATCTCCCCCTGGTCGACGATGTAGCAGTAGTCGGCGATCTTGATCGCCGCGGCGGCGTTCTGCTCGATCAGGAGGACGGTGGTCCCCTCCTCGTTGATCTGCCTGACGGCGTCCTCCACGTCCTCGATGATCTGCGGCGCGAGCCCCTCATAGGGCTCGTCCAGCATCAGGAGGCCAGGGTTCTGCCTGAGCGACCGTGCGATGGCGAGCATCTGCTGCTCGCCGCCGCTGAGGGTCCCCGCCTGCTGGTTGCGCCGCTCGTCCAGCCGCGGGAACGCCTCGTACAGTTCCTCGACGGGACGGGTCTCGCGGACGGCCTCCAGCCCCCGGCCGATCCTGTTCGACCGGTTGCGCGACACCTGGGTCATGTGGAGGTTCTCCTCCACGGTCAGGTTGGGGAACACCCGGCGCTCCTCGGGCACGAGCGCGATGCCCTCCATCGCGATGTCCTCCGTGTCGCGACCGGTGATCCGCTCGCCCTGGAAGCGGACCTCGCCCGAGCGGACCTCGGGGGGGACCGCGCCCGCGATGGAGCGGAGCGTCGTCGTCTTGCCGGCACCGTTCCGCCCGAGCAGGGCGCAGATCTGCCCCTCCTCGACCGTCAACGACAGCCCGCGCAGGATGTGGCTCTGCCCGTAGAAGGCGTCGATGTCGTCGACCTCGAGCAGGCTCACAGCTCGACACCTCCGAGGTACGCCTCCTGGACCTGTGGGTCGCCCTGGACCTCGTCCGGGCTCCCCTCGGCGATGACGCTCCCCCGGTTGAGGACCGTGATGCGGTCGGCGACGCGGAAGATTATCTCCATGTCGTGCTCGACGAGGACGATGGTGAGCCCCAGCTCCTCCTGGAGGTCCTCGACCAGGTCGACGGTCGACTGGGTCTCCTCGGGCGACATGCCGGCGGTCGGCTCGTCCATCAGCAGGAGCTCCGGCTCGGCCGCCAGCGCGATGGCGATCTCCAGCCGGCGCTTGTCACCGTAGGGGAGGCTTCCGACCTCCAGGTCGCGGCTGTCGGACAGCTGGACCGCCCCCAGCATCTCGTCGACCACCGCGTTCACTGCCGGGAACTTCTCGCGGTCCCGGAGGAAGTTGAGCTGGAAGGAGCCGTGCTCGGCCGCGAACGCGGCGATCTTCACGTTCTCCTCGACGGTCATGCTCGGGAAGATGGAGGCCGTCTGGAACGATTTGGCCATCCCGCGCTGGACCGTCTCGTATGGCTCCAGATGCGTGATATCCTCGCTGTCGAAGGTGACCGTCCCCTCCGTCGGCTCCAGTAGTCCCGTGATGAGGTTGATGCAGGTGGACTTGCCGGCGCCGTTCGGGCCGATGATGGCGCGAGTCTCCCCGCGCTCGATCCCCAGGTCGACGTGGTCGACCGCGACGAGGCCACCGAACCGCTTGGTCAGCCCCTCCGTCTGCAGCAGCGTCATCGACGCTCACCTCCGGTCTCCTCGTCACGAGAAGCCGGTCTCTCGGTCGCGCCCCCGTCGGTCTCCGGCTCCGGGTCGGGGTCGACATCGACCTCGGAGTCGGCCGCCGAGCCACCACCGCCGGAGCCAGTGAGCCGGCCGTCGGCCGCCTCGACGGCACTCGAGATGGCCCCCCGGATGCCGTCGGGGAACTTCGCGACGACGAGGACGAACACGCCGCCGAGCACGAGCCGCCAGATGGAACCGAAGTTGAGCGTGAACTCGCCGAATATCCCCTTCAGCGGGCCCGTGAACAGGACGAAGGAAAGAGAGCTGACGACGTTGCTGATGTACTCGAACACCAGCGCGCCAAGGAACGGGCCGGCGATGGAGCCGGTGCCGCCCAGCACAGCCATGATGACGAAGTCCCCACTGGTAATCCAGTAGAGCGTGCCGGGGTAGATACCCGCGATGCGCTCGTGGACGGCGAACAGGGCTCCGCCGGCGCCTGCGAACATCGCGGAGATGACGAACGCCATCAACTTGTAGCGGAACACGTCCAGGCCGACGAAGTCGACGCGCTGTTCGTTCTCCCCGATGGCCGAGAGGATGAGGCCGTACGGCGAGTTGATGATACGGTAGGCCAGCCAGATAGCGGCGAGCGTGAACGCTGCGAGCAGCAGGTACTCGACGCTCAATCGAGCGAACGGCACATCAAGCAGCAACGAGCCAGTCATATCGAAGTAGATGTCTTGGAGCGTGTCGCTGAGTGCAAAGCCGAATAGGGGATCAGCCTGTAGGTCGGTCAGCCCGTTGGCGCCGCCGGTGAGCCAGGCGCCGGGGCCGAGCGCGTAGAAGTAGAGCATCTGCCCGAACGTCAGCGTCAGCACCGCGAAGTAGACCCCGCTCCGGCGGATGGAGAGGAAGCCGATGACGACGGCCAGCGGCGCTGTCACCACGATGCCAATGAACACCATCACGAGTGGATTGGCCGAGACCTGGGTACTGACGATGCCTGCGGTGTACGCGGCGACGCCGAAGAAGGCGGCGTGCCCGAACGACAGTAGTTCGGTGTATCCCAGTAGGATATCGAAGCCGATGACGGCAATGGCGAACGCCAGCACGAGGGCCGAAAGGCCCTCGTAGCCCGCTAGCTTCGTCGAACCGAACAGGAGGGTGCTGACGAAGCCCAGCACGTCGATGAGCAGCACCGGCAGCGCCAGCAGCGCGATGGCTGACCCGATGACGACCACGGACTCCCGCTTGCTCAACTCGACAAGTCGCTCAAGGGCCGTTCCGCTCCCGCCCGCGTCAGATGCGGTGACGGTTCCACCGTCCGTCCGGGCGGGACCCTCCGCCGCGGCCGTGTCGGTGGGGGCCTCGCTCACGCCTTCGTCGGAACGATGGTCGGTCACGTCGACACCTCCGCGCTCCCGAACAGGCCCTCCGGCCGCGTCAGGATGACGACGGCCACGGACCCGAACAGGACGATGCTCGACCACTGCGGTGCGAGTTGCTGGAACCCGGCGAAGACAAAGCCAAGCACCATCCCGCCAGCGATGGCGCCGACGACGCTCCCGGCGCCCCCGACGACGATGGTGAGGAAGGCCGGGACGAGCGCACGCTCGGTACCGATGGGCGGACTAACCGTCTGGAAGGAAGCCCCGATGAGCCCCGCGAACGCCGCGAGTGCCGCGCCCAGCGCGAAGACGAGGCTGTACGAACGGGTGATTGGGATGCCGAGCAGCCGAACCATCTCGGAGTCCTCGGTGCCCGCGCGCACGACGAGGCCGAAGTCGGTCTTTTCGATCATGAGGTAGGTCGCCGCGATGAGCACCAGACTGATACCGATAATCGTGATGCGCCAGAGCGAGACGATGCCGGCGATGGTCCCCTGGACCGGTTGGTAGGCCTGGAACGTCGTCGGGCCGAATAGCGCCCGGATGATCTCCTGCACGACGAGGGCCAGGCCGAAGGTGACGAGCAACTGGCCGGTCTCGGGCCGGTCATAGAACGGCCGGGCGACGAACCGCTCCATCAACATCCCGATACCGAACACGATGAGTGGAACCATCACCATCGCGAGGAGGAAGTTGAGATTCACGGTCACGCCGAACACGGTGGCCTCGGTCGCCTTCAGCCCGACCGTCGTGTAGCCGAGGTTGTAAAGTGTGCCGTCCGCGAGCGACCGCTGGACGGAGAACAGCATGCCGATGTACGCGCCCACCAGATAGAGCGCGCCGTGGGCGAGGTTCAGGAACTTCATCGTCCCGAGGACGATGGTCAATCCGATTCCCAGCAGAGCGAAGATAGCCCCCTGCTGGAGGCCGTTGATGATGATGCTGATGAGCGTCGACTGGAGTGGAAGCATGTGTGGCCAGTGTGGGTTATGGAGTCGAACTCCGGGTGGTAGTGCCCCCGGCAGCGGGCGCGGGCCCAGCGTCGGGGCGGGCGACCGCGAGAGTGGGGGAAACGTTACTCGTACGGGCCCAGGTTGCACTGAGCAGCGGGACCGGCGTCGCAGGCGTACTCAACCTCCGAGGTCGGCGTCTGGTTGACCAGCTCGAAGAACTCGTCCTCGCCCTGGACGTTCCCCCGGACGACCTGGACCGGGCGCATCGCCTGGTGGTCGCAGGCCCGAAGCTCCTCCTCCGTGCCGAGGCCGGCGTTGCTGTAGGTGTGGCCCTCGAGTTCCTTGAGGACCTCCGGCGGGTAGAACGTCCCTGCGCGCTCGCAGGCCGCGGCGTACTGCATCGTCGCGTTGTACGCCAGGCGGGCCGTGTACGACGGGTTCCGGTCGTGCTCCGACTTATAAGCCTCGACGAAACTGTTCGTCGCCGGGTTGTCGTACTGCCAGTTCCAGTCGACCGTGCCGAACACGCCGTTGATGGCCTCACCCGAGGCCTTCGCCATCAGCCGGTTGTACAGCGGGACGACGATCTCCATGTCCTCGTCCAGACCCTGGTTGACGGCCTGGGGCAGCGAGTTCGCCGCGTCCAGCCCGTAGTGGGCCAGAATGAGGACGTCCGTCTCCTCGCGGGGGACGTCCGACAGGAACGACGAGTAGTCCGACGTGTCCAGCGGCGTCGGGACGGAGTCGATCTGGCTCCAGCCGGATTCGGTCAGGAACTTGTTCATCGACGACTGGACCGTCTGCCCCCAGGTGTAGTCCGCGTACAGCTGGTAGAAGTTCAGGTTGCTCCCGTACTCATCGTTGAGGATGGGCGCCAGCGCCGCACCAGTCATGAACGCGTTGAACACCTCACGCGTGCTGTACCGGACACAGGACTTGCCGGTCGTGTCGTTGGAGTGGGTGAGACAGCACTGGAACTGGACCTTCTGCTCCTGGCAGAGCTTCTGGACCGCGATGGCCACCGCCGAGGAGGAGCCGCCGCTGATCATCATGGCGTTGTCCTGGTTGATCATCCGGCGGGCCTGCTGGGTGGCCTGCTCCGGGTTCGTCCCGGTGTCACCCTCGACGGAGGCGACGGTCTTATCGAGGATGCCACCGCTGCTGAGTTCGTCCCACTGGTCGACCCAGCCGCCACCGTTGTTGAGGTGCTCCTTCGCGAGATTGTACCCCCGGAGTTCGTCCTGGCCCTCCGCGGAGTACGGGCCGGACTGTGGCACGTTGAAGCCGATGACGACCTCGTCACCCTCGACGGGGAAGTTGCCGATGGACGGGTACTGGTTCCCGCCGCCACCGCCGCCGCCGTCACCGCCGTCACCGCCGTCACCGCCCTGTGTACAACCGGCGAGTCCGGCGATACCTGCGGCCCCAGCGGCGCCTTTCAGCACGTCCCTCCGTGTCCGTGAATCGCTTCGGGTCACGACTACTGTTCGCGGCTGTCCGGTGCATAACCCTGGTACCTAGGTATTGTAACCCATACCCGAGGGTTCCGTCCGCTCTATACCCGCACGGGGGGAACCGACGATAGAAGGGCCGAGTCGTCCGTACGACTCCGTCGCCTGTGTGCCCTGCTGCCGCTGGGCTGCTGGACGAGGGGTCCGAACGACTGTGAGCACCCGGAAGCGCGTATCGGGAACGGGACGAACGGAGAACGGACCGGAGTATCTAGCTGTACCAAACAGAAGGAGAGACCCGTCCGCGGCGGCGCCTCAGTCGCCGTGGACCTGTTCGCGGATCTGCTCCGGGACCGACGGGTCGCGGAGCGTGGTGGTGTCGCCGAGGTCGTCACCGTTGGAGATGTTCTCCAGGATGCGGCGCATGATCTTGCCCGAGCGCGTCTTCGGCAGGTCACTCACGAACATGACGTTCGCCGGGCGGGCGAACTTGCCGATCTCGTCCTCGACGGCCGCCACGATGCGGTCGCGGACCTCGTCGCTCGGCTCGACGCCGTCACGGACGACCACGTAGACGTCCGGGACCTCGCCCTTCTCGGTGTCCTCGCGGGCCGCCACGGCCGCCTCGGCCACGTCCTCGACCTCCGCGACGGCCGACTCCAGCTCCATCGTCCCGAGCCGGTGGCCGGCGACGTTCATCACGTCGTCGAGCCGCCCGAGGATGCGCCAGTAGCCGTCCTGGGCGTGCACGGCACCGTCGCCGGCCTTGTAGTTCCAGTCGTGCCAGTCGTCGGAGTCGACGTCGGAGAAGTCCTCCCAGTACTCCTCGATGAACCGCTCGTCGTTGCCGTACACCGTCTGCAGCATGCCGGGCCACGGCCGCTCGATGATGAGGTTGCCGGCCTTCCCGTTCGCGGCCTCTAGCTTCTCGCCCTCGTCGTCGACGAGCGCGGGCGAGATGCCCGGACAGGGCTTCCCGGCACTGCCGGGCTTCATGTCCTCCAGCGCGGGCAGGTTCGTGATGAGGTGGCCGCCCGTCTCGGTCTGCCACCACGTGTCCACGATGACGGCGCTCCCGTCGCCGATGTGCTGGTAGTACCAGAGCCACGCCTCCGGCTGGATGGGCTCGCCGACCGTCGTCATGAGCCGGAAGTCGAAGTCGTGCCCCTCGACGTACTCCGGGCCCCACTTCATGAACATCCGCACGGCGGTCGGGGAAGTGTGGAAGACGTCCACGTCGTACCGCTCGGCGATCTCCCACATCCGGGACTTGGTCGGGTGGTCCGGCGTCCCCTCGTACATCACCGAGGTGGTCCCCAGCGAGAGCGGGCCGTAGACGATGTAGGAGTGCCCGGTGATCCAGCCGATGTCGGCCGCACACCAGTACGTGTCCTCCGGCTCGATGTCGAGGACGTTCTTCGAGGTCGCGGCGACGTAGGAGAGGTAGCCGCCAGTCCGGTGCTGGCAGCCCTTCGGCTTGCCCGTCGTGCCGGAGGTGTACATCAGGAAGAGCGGGTCCTCGGCGTCCCGGCTGACGGGCTCGACGGTCGCACGACGGTTCTCCTCCAGCAGGTCCGCCATCATCGTGTAGTCGTCGCTGACGTCGACGGAGTCGTGGACCTCGTCGTGACGGGTCCACACCAGCGTCTCGGGGTCGCGGTCGGCCTCCGCGTGGGCCTCCTCGGCCTTCTCGATGTGCGGGAGGAAGTCACCGCGCCGGTAGTAGCCGTCGATGGTGACGACGAAATCCGAATCGGCGGCGTCGATGCGCTCGGCGAGCGCCTGTGCGGAGAAGCCGGCGAAGACGACGGAGTGGGGCGCGCCGATGCGCGCACACGCGAGCATCGTGATGGGGAGGGCCGGAACCATCGGCAGGTGGACGGTGACGATGTCGTCCTCCTCGACGCCCGCGTCGCGGAGCGCGGCCGCCGTCTCGTTCACCCGTCGGTACAGGTCCTGGTACGAGATGTTGCGCTGCTCGCCGCCCTCACCCTCCCAGAGGAGGGCCGTCCGGTTCTTCCGCTCGTCGAGGTGGCGGTCGACGCAGTTGTACGACGCGTTGAGCTCCCCGCCGGCGAACCACTCGTAGAACGGCGGGTCCGAGGCGTCCAGTACCTCGTCCCAGCGCTCGTCCCAGTCGAGCAACTCGGCGTAGCGTTCGAACCCCTCCGGGAAGTCGCCGACCTCGTCGTGGATGGCGGGGTCGGAGGCGTTCGCCTGGCCGACGAACTCCGTCGGTGGACGGAAGTAGTCCTGCTCGTGGAGGCGGGCCTCGATCGTGGCGTCCGGGTCCGGCTCTTCCTGTTCGGACATATGCGGGTCGAACGTCCACACCCACTGTAATAACCCGCCCCGCTAGCTATCCCAACTGTCGCGTTCGCCCTAGGTATCCCAGTCGATATCGCCGGCGGGCGGGCGTCCCTGACCGTCGAAGAGGGCAGTCAGGAGTCGCTGCTGGGCCCGCCTGAGGTGGTTGTGCAGCGTCGGCGAGGAGATGTCCATCGAGTCGGCCAGTTCCTCGGCGGTGCTCCCGCGTGGCCACTCGAAGTAGCCCGCATGGTAGGCCGCCCGGAGGACGGAGCGCTGCCTGTCGGTCAGTTCGTCGTCGACGGACTCGCGGAACGAGGAGGACGCGCCCCCCGAGCGCTCCACCTCCCGCTTCGCCGTGAGGCTCGATTCCGGGAACGACTCGCGGAGTGCGTCTAGCAGGTCCCGGACCGCGGCGTCGGGCGGGAACTCGCAGACCAGCTCCGCGCGGCCGTCCTCGGCGACCAGCGACCGGACGTTCCCCCCGCGCTCGACGAGCGGCGTGGCCAGCGACGCGTCCGGGGCCGCCACCTCCAGCATCGCCTCCTCGCCGCGGTCGGCAACCAGCCGCGCCTCCCCGGCCTCCTGGGCGACGGCGAGCGCGTCCTCCGGCTCGGCACCGGCCACGGTCACGTAGTAGAGCAGCCCGTCGTCGACCGGGACCATCCCGTCGAGTTCGATGCGGCAGTCCAGCCGGGCGGCGGCGTCCACGAACAGCGACCCCCGGTCCGTGCTCTCGAACGTCAGCTCCAGGACCGAATCCGACAGCAGCAGGTGCCGCCACTCCGCCGCGCTCTCGGCGAGTCCGACGCGCCGGCCGAGGTCCGCGATCAGGTCGCGCTCTCGCTCCCCGACGGATGCCCCGCGCGGTGCCGCCAGCACGAGCACCCCGTGGACGTTCCCGGCGTGGCGCAGCGGCGCGAGCAGGAGCGTCGGCGCGTCGGGGGCCGACGGGGCGGGCTCGACCCGGACCGTCCGGACCGACTCCGTCTCCGCGACCTCCCGGGCCGCCACCGCGAGGTCCGTCTCGCCGTCGGCGTACGCCTCCGCGACCTCCGCCTCGATGCCGGCGGCGGCCAGTGGCTCCAGTCCCTTCGGCGGCACGGGGTCGACGACCCAGGCGCAGGCGTACACCTCGCCGCGGGCCAGCGTCTCGGTGGCGGTCCGGAGCACCCCGTCCCGGGTCGTCCGGTCGGCGAGCTGCTCGCCGACGGCACGGGTCGTGGCAGCGGCGGCCCGCACTCGGCCGGTTGCCTCATCGTCCCGGGCGCGGATCTCGACGACGACCCGCTCCGCTCCCCCGGCGCCGTCGGGCACCCTGGCGGCGCGGGTCCAGCGTTCCACTGCACCCTCCTCCGCACGTGCGTACGGGAGGACTCCCGACCAGGCCCCCTCCGTGGCGATGACCCGCCAGAACTCCCCCGGGAGCTCCCCCTCCAGCACGAGTCCGTCGAAGGGGTCCCCGACCACCTCGTCGGCGCGCCGGCCGGTGAGTCGCTCGAACGACCGGTTCGCGTGCCGGACCCGGCCGCTCGACCCGACGACGAGGACGGCCGTGTCCACGCTGTCGAGCGCGTCCCGGAGGGCCCGGGGGTCGGGGGCGGTCCGGGTCGGCTGTGGCGACTCGTCGACCATCACCGGGGGGCGGGCACTCGCGAACGCGGACACCGCGGTCTCCTGGTCCGGGGCGGAGACGGAGGCGTCGATGCTGTCGAGCCGTCCCCAGCCGCCGGCCGAGAGCACCGCGCCCGGTGGTACCCCTCGCTCGACGGCGTCCCGGCCGAAGAACCGCCGCAGGTCCGCGCTCGAGATCTGCTCCAGGGAGGACTTCTCGGCCCCCGTGGCCGCCCGGTCGACCACGGTACTGACGAGCATCTGGAGGCGGCGTGGCCCGACCTCGAACACCGGCGTCTCGTCCGCCGCCCGCGGGCCGACGTAGGCCGTCAGCTCGGACTCGAGATCGGCCGGGAGGGGGGCCAGCCGATCCGTCTCGCCGTCCCCGTCCGGGACGCGGAGTGCGTGGCTCACCCCGCCGTCGTGGAGTCGGGTCCCGACGTGGCCGACGGTCAGCCGCGACATCTCGGTCGGCGTCAGCCCGGCCTCGCCCGCGAGCCGTATCACGAGCCGCTCGCGGTCGGTGTCGGTGGCAGCCACCAGCTGCCGGTACCGACTCCGGTCCACCCGGACCGTGCCAGGTTCCCCCTCTGATGACATGTTTCGGGGGAACGGGCCAGTCCGAAATAAAACCACCGGGGATACCCGCCCATCGACCTAACCGTGTGCGCCGGCACGCGGGGGCGTTCTGGAAGCCCCGGCGACCCCGGTCGGCAACGTGCT
This sequence comes from Halobacteriales archaeon QS_4_70_19, assembly GCA_003020985.1. GTDB lineage: Archaea > Halobacteriota > Halobacteria > Halobacteriales > Haloarculaceae > Haloglomus. Next base: position 57,902 of record PXRM01000029.1, read on the forward strand.
GCGCGTCAGCCCGCTCCTGTGTCTGTCGCGAGGAGGGACGGCCCCCACCCTTTCGTGAATCGGGAATGTCGCGAAATCACTCCTGCTCGCGGGTCACCGTCTCGATCTCCCCGACGACCTCGGGGTTCCGGAGCGCGCTCGTGTCGCCGTAGCCGCGGTCCCCGGCCACGTCGGCGAGCAGTCGACGCATCACCTTGCCGGAGTGGGTCTTCGGGAGTTCGGGTACCACGATGATGCGGTCCGGGCAGACGGAGGGCGAGAGCTGCTCGGCGACCTGTGCGCGGACGCGCTCGGCCAGGACCGTCACGTCCGGTCGGCTCCGGTCACAGCTCACGTAGGCCACCACCTCCTTGCCCTCCGGAACGGGCACTACCCCGGCCTCCGTGACGCCGTTGAGCGAGGAAATGATCCGCTCGACGACGGCCGTCCCGACGGCGTTCCCGTCGGTCTCGATGGTGTCGGCGTCCCTGCCGAGGAGGGTCACGTAGTCGTCGTCCCGGACCGCACGGTCGCCGGTGAGATACTGCCACGCCTTCGGGCTGTCGGGCTCAGCCCCCGCCTCGCGGGCCTCGGCGGCGAGTCGCCGGCACATGCCGGGCCAGGGTCGGCTGACGGCCAGCGTCCCCTCCTCCCCGCCGTCGACCGGGTCGCCGTCGGCGTCGACCACCGAGGTCGAGATGCCGGGGACCCCCGGGCCCGCGGTGCCCGGCTGCATCGGGTCCAGCGCCGGCAACGTCGCGACGACGATGCCGCCCGTCTCCGTCTGCCACCACGTATCGACGACCGGCGCCTCGCCCCCGCCCAGTTCCTCGCGGTACCAGTGCCACGTCGTCGGGTCCATCGGCTCGCCGACGGTCCCGAGCAGGCGGATGGAGGAGCGGTCGTGTTCGTCCGTCGGTGGGGCGCCGCGCTGTCGCATCGACCGCACCGCCGTCGGCGCCGTGTAGAAGACGTCGACCGACTCGCGCTCGATGCTCGCCCACGGGTGGCCGCCGGCCTGGTGGTCGGCCGGAGACTCGTGGAGCAGCGTGGTCGTCCCGAGCGCGAGCGGTCCGTAGACGCCGTACGTGTGGCCGGTGATCCAGCCGATGTCGGCCGCACACCAGTACGTGTCGCCGGGCTTGATATCCAGCACCGCCATCGACGTCCAGGCGGCGTACGAGAGGTAGCCGCCGGTCGAGTGGGTCACCTGATCGGGCTCGCCGGTCGTCCCGGAGGTGTAGAGGACGAACAGCGGAGCGTCGGCCTCGCGCGCGACCGGCTCGACGGTCGCTCCCGCGAACTCGTTGCGGAGCGCGCCGTAGCCGTGGTAGTCACGCCCCAGCTTCGGGTCGTCGTCGAGCCGGCCGACCAGCACGGCGGTCACGTCGGCGTCAATGCGAAGCCGGGCACTGTCGGCGGTGTTGCGCTGCCCGACCGCGCTCCCGCGGCGGTAGTACCCGTCGCAGGTGACGAGGTACTCGGAGTCGGCGCTCGCCATCCGGTCGGCCAGCTCGTCGGCGGAGAAGCCCGCGTAGACGACGTTGTGCAGCGCGCCGAGTCGGGCGCAGGCCAGCATCGTCACCGGAAGCTCCGGGACGTTCGGCATGAACAGCGTCACCACGTCGCCGGGACCGACCCCCAGCGAGCGTAGTCCGGCGGCGACAGCCTCGACCTCGTACTGGAGGTCGAGGTACGTCAGCGACCGACGCTCGCCGGCCGCACCGATCCACCGGAGCGCGATGGCGTTCTTCCGGCCGGCCGAGACGTGCCGGTCGACGCAGTTCACCGACGGCTTCACCTGGCCGCCCGGGAACCAGGTCAGCCGGTCGTCCGCCGCCGTCAGCACCTCGTCGTACGGCTGCTCCCAGTCGAGGAGGTCCGCGGCGTTCGTCCAGCAGTCCGGCCACTCGCGCTCGAACCGGGTCCCGATGTCGGGGTCGGTCACGTTTGCGGTCTCGACGAACCAGTCGGGTGGCGGATACCGCTCCTCCGACCTGCTGCTCCGCTCGCCCTCGGAGTCACCCCTCGACATTAGCTATCGACCGGGGCTGGGCGAACCGGCGCATTAAACGTTGTACATAATCGGCCGGTGCATCCGGGGACGGCGGCTGGACGCGCCCGGCCACACCCCCGTCACACCTGCCCCGGAACGAACAAGACTTATGCCGAAATCGGACGCGTTGCCGCCAATGCCCGGTCTCCGCCCTTCAGCCCGGCACCGCGAGGTGGCCGGATGAGCGTCGTCGAACTCGACGGCCTGCGGAAGACGTACGGTGACGTGACCGCCCTCCGCGGCGTCGACCTGACGGTCGAGGCCGGCGAGGTGTTCGGCTTCCTCGGCCCGAACGGCGCCGGCAAGTCGACCACCATCAACATCATGCTCGATTTCGCCTCGCCCACCGAGGGCGAAGCCCGCGTCCTCGGCGAGGACCCCCGGCGCGACTCCGTCGCGGTCCGACGCCGGACGGGCTCGCTGCTCGAGGGGTACGGTGTCTACGAGCATCTCACCGCCCGCGAGCATCTCACCCACGCCATCGAGACCCGGGGCGCGGACGACGATCCGGACGAACTCATCGGGCGCGTGAACCTCGAGGACGCGGCCGACCGCCGCGCCGGCGGCTTCTCGAAGGGGATGAAACAGCGCCTCGCGCTCGCCGTCGCGCTCGTCGACGAGCCCGAACTGCTCGTGCTGGACGAACCCTCCACGGGACTGGACCCCAACGGCGCCCGGACGCTCCGCGACATCGTCCGCGAGGAGCGCGACCGGGGGGCGACCGTCTTCTTCTCCTCGCACATCCTCGAGCAGGTCGAGGCCGTCGCCGACGAGGTCGGCATCCTCTACGACGGGGAGATCGTCGCGGAGGACTCCGTCGACAACCTGCGCGACGAACTCGGTGCCGGCAGCACGCTCGTCGTCGAACTGACGGGCGACCCCGACCCCCTCGCCGACATCGACCGCATCGAGGGGGTCCGGGACGTGACGTTCCCGGACGGCCGGCTGGAGGCGGTCTGCGACGACGCCGACACCAAACTGCGGGTGCTCAACCGCGTCTCGGAGACCGGCCGCCTCGGCGAGTTCGACGTCCACGAGGCCTCGCTCGGCGAGGTGTTCTCCCGGTACACCCGCGGCGACGGGACCGGCGGCGACGCTGACGGAGAGGCGGCGGCCGACGGGGGGCGACGATGACCTGGCGCCACGTCTGGAAGCGCGACCTGCTGTCGACGTTCCGGTCGCGCCTCGTGCCCGCCGTCGCGCTGCTGCTCGTGCTGGCGACCGCGGGCATCGTCCTCGCCATCTACGCGCTGGACACCCGCGGCCAACCCCCGGGGCAGCGGACGGCGGTGTTCGCGGTCGGCGCCATCTCGCACGTCCTGGTGCCGCTCGTGGGGCTGCTGGCCTCGTACTCGGCGCTCGTCGGCGAGCGCGAGTCCGGCAGCGTCCGGTTCCTGCTGGGACTGCCTAACTCGCGGCTCGACGCCTACGGCGGCAAGTTCGCCTCGCGGCTGTCCGCGGTCGCCGGCCCGCTCGCCGTCGGCCTGCTCGTCTGTACCGTCGCCGTCGGCGCGTGGTTCCAGGACGGCTCGTACGTCGACATGCTCGGGCTGACGGCGGTGACGCTGCTGTTCGCGTTCCTGTTCGTCGGGATCGGGATGGCGCTCTCGGCGCTCGCCTCGACCCCGACCCGGGCCGTGGTCGGTGCCGTCGGCATCTTCGTCGCCTTCCGCGGCGGCTGGCCGGCGCTCCAGACGGCCCTGCTCGAACTGACCGACGCCGAGCGCTACCCCTTCCCCCCGGACTGGTACTTCTGGGTCGGTCGGGTCAACCCGCTGAACGCCTACGTCAAGCTGACCACCGAGTACGCCGACTTCGGAAACGGCCACCCCCTGCTCACGAGGGGCGTCGAAACCGACTATGACCCCGCGACTGAGGAGGTCGTCGTCCAGGCGACCGTCGACACCGTCGCCGTCTCCGGCGAGTTCGCCGCGGTGGTCCTGCTGGCCTGGGCCGTCGTCGTGCCGCTCGTGGGGCTGGCGGTCTGGAAGCGACAGGATCTGC
>PXRM01000030.1:0-17836 GCA_003020985.1 Halobacteriales archaeon QS_4_70_19
GGGGTTCGGCCAGCGCCCTCGCCCTTTCAATCCGCCAGGAATGCGGTTTCGTGGCCGGCTATCGCTCGTATTACTTCTGGTTTTAACTAAACACGACCCATCATGTCGGGTTCCTCCCCGACCTACTCGCTCGTGGTTCGAGACGCTTCGCGTCTCGTCATCACGAAAGACCTCCGGTCTTTCGAACGACTTCGCTCGCTCCTTGAGGTCGGGGGCTTCATCTTGAATTGCGCTGATATCTATCGGCAACGGCATAGCGGTACGGACTGCCGATCCGGAACAGCATCCGGGGACGGGTCACGCGTCGGGCACCGGTTCAGTATATCAGGCCGGTCACTTATTGTCACTCGCATCCTCACAGCAGGCCAATGGACCAGTGTGACCAGTGCCAGAACGAGGCGTCCGGACACTACTCGTACACGCTGCCGGGCGGGGAACGGACCGAGGAGCTGCTGTGTCGGCGCTGTGCGAGCCGCTTCCGGAGTCTGAACGTGGTGGACATCGAGCAAAGAGACGAGACACTGCAGGGCCAGTAGCTGGGGGGGCGCCGTCCGTGATTCCCTCGGAGGTATCGATTTTTCGGCAGGGCTTCAGTCGCGACCCTCGTCGAGCTGCCACGTGAACAGCATCTTCAGGACGAGCACGAGGCCGTTGGTGGAGCCCTTCCCCCAGATCGCCGTCTCGTCGCGGTGCTCGAGCGGATATGAACCGTCACCCGGGGCGAGAACACTCACGAGGGTCCGCTCCCGGTCGACCATGAGCAGCCGCCCGGCGGGCGTATCGGACCAGTCCCAGAGGGAGTCGAAGGACTCCGCCTCCGGAAGCCGTTCGCGGAGTCGAGACCCCGTGGCGGGTGACATCCCGGCCAGTCGGATGGAGACGCCCCGGTCGCTCGCGGCCGCGAGGCGCTCCTCGAGGCGGTTGGAGAGGAGGGCCTCAACCGTCATGTAGACGATCTCCTCGTCGGCCGAGTCGACGAACTCGATGACGCGCTCGGTGACGGTCTCCTGCCCCGTGACGGTCCAGACGCCGCGCTGTTCCCGTGGTCGTTCCACCGTCCCGAGCGTGTCGAGCGCGTCGGTCAGCACATCCACCCGGTGCTCGTACTCCCGCTTGAACTGTCGGCCGGTCGTCTCGGTCGAGATCGGCCAGAACTCCCGCGGAGTCGAGTGCTGGACATCGACGAGTCCTTCGCTCTCCAGTTCCTCGACGGCGTCATAGACGCGGGTGCGCGGAACGTCCGCGACCTCGCTCACGTCCTGGGCGGTGCCGCCACCCAGGCTGACGAGCGCGACGAGGGTCCGGGCTGCGTAGGTGCTCAGCCCGAGCGTTTTCAGTTGACTGATGGCCGTAGATCTGGTTTCGTCGGTCGGTGTATCGGACATGAGATGGGCGTCGCTCCGGTCGTGAGAACCACCCGGAAGGTGGTCCCTGACGCGTGGTGACAGAGAGGTTGGGACCAGTTCTGTTACCACGCGCCACCGGAAGATATCGTCCCGGCAGTATAGTCTTATTGTGATTAACTGAGTGAACGAAGGTGGGTACCCGCCTTCGGCCCTCGATTCCGGATGATGGTCTCCTGACGTCGCCCGTTACTGCGAGTTCGACAGGCGGGTCACACTGGAGCGACGTTTTAACCCGTCTCGGGCTCCAAGGGAAGATGGTAGTGAGGTTGGGACCAATGAAAGACCTTCCAGATCACAAGTACGCGGTCGAGTTGCTACAGCAACTCGGTCTCAAAGAGTACGAGGCCAAGTCGTTCGTAGCGCTCTCTCGCCGGCAGAGTGGCACGGCAAAAGACATCAGCGATACCTCAGAGGTGCCCCGGACCCGCGTTTACGACGCGGTACGGACGCTCGAATCGAAGGGGCTGGTCGAGACGCAGCACTCGAGCCCCCAGATGTTCCGGGCGATCTCGATCGACGAGGCGGCTACCACGCTCGAGTCGGAGTACGTCGGTCGCGTCTCGTCGCTCCGCGACGCGCTCGGCGCGCTCGACCCGATCGAGGAGGAGGAGGATACCGCGGACGTCACCCACGAAGTGTGGGCTCTCTCCGGGGACACGGCGATATCCAGTCGGGTCGGCCAGCTCATCGAGGGGGCGGACGAGGAGGTCATCCTCGTCGTCGGCCACGAGAGCGTCTTCGACGACGAACTCGCCGATGAGCTGCTGGCAGCGCGGGACCGTGACGTGGTCGTCGTCGTCGGGTCCCTCGACGAGGAGATGGGCGACGTGATACAGGACTCGCTCCCCGAGATAGAGGTGTTCGTCTCGGAGCTGGACTGGCTGGACCAGTCGACACTCCCTGACGACGAGACCCAGATCAGTCGGCTGTTGCTCGTCGACCGGGAGGCGATACTGGTGAGCTCGTACAGGGAGACGTTCGGCGAGGGCAGAGAGCACGAGCAGGGGGTGTTCGGTCGCGGGTTCGACAACGGCCTCGTCACGATCGTCCGGCGGCTCATGGCGACGGGCCTGCTCACGGAGGATCGCCTGTCGACCGAGTAGTCCCCGAGGGCCGGCGAGCGGCCGAGGGTCTCGCTCCTCCGACCGGCCCCTCCGGTAACGTGGATAGCGATGGCAGAACCGTTAGCGAAATGTCACGAGGTGTAAAGTGTCACCCGGTGGAATAATGATAAATGAAAAATACTGCCCTATATTCTACTTATAGACTGTTTTGATTTCACTGGTGAACTTTGAACCCAAATCTTATCCGTTCTCCGCTTCCTTTTGATTAAACATGTCTTCCCGAGATGACCGTCGACTTCCTGACATCAAACTGACGATGCCGATGCCGCCCGCGTGGAACGCGAACGAGGAACCGATATCGTACTCCATCCACGCGACCTGGTTCGAGGAGGAGTTCGGCGTCGGCTTCCGTTTTACCGGGGTCGGACCACCACCGGTCGAGATCATCCCGAAGTCCGTCTACGACGCGGTCACCGCGGAACTCGACGCTATCCTCGACGTGGCCGCGCTGTCGGAGGAGTGTACCGAGGACCACTGGCCGGTCGTCGGCGAGTGTGTCATCACCGAATCATCGGGGCGGGAGAGTACGGTGGAGGTTTGGGTCGAGGACCAGTGCTCGCTGGCGAGCAATTCGGCCACTCGCTAGAGTCGCCGCGTTACTGGTCCCCGGGAACAGCAACCGCCGTACCGGGACCGATGACTCCGCACTCGGGCCGTCCGCCCGCCACCCGCCGGGGCCGTCGCCCGGGGGGTGGAGACCCGATAGCATCGGTCGGTGCTGTCGCCGGGAGGCGACTGATCGGCCCGTAGTGGCCGCGGACGAGATTCGACGCTCGGGCGCCCGTGCGGGTCCGGTCGATGTCGAACTCGGCCGTCTCGCCGTCGCTCAGATCCCCGCCGCTGACGGCATCCACCTGGGAGCAACCGTCCTCGTCCGGGTCCTCGGTCGCGACGAAACCGTCCCCGCCCGTGTCGTCGAAGAACTGACTCACGACTCGAACGCCGTCCGACGTGGTAGCTCCGGGCGTGACGGTGGCGACGCCGACAGGTCGAGCCGGACGGTCCGTGGTATCGGCAGGTCCATTCACCGGGCCGAACCACGAGGACTATACGCCAGCACCGCCCCGTTCCACTGTGGATTCTCACGACGTCCGGCAGCAGTGGGCCGACCGTTCCGGCGAGTACTCGCCGGCGTACTACGCCTACTACGGGCCGGACGAGCGGAGCGCGGCGGTCCTGCGCGTCCTGGACCGGTTCGTGGACCGGGACGCGTCCGTCCTGGAACTCGGCTGTAGTTCCGGCCGTCACCTGGCACACCTGCGGGAGAACGGGTTCGGGGACCTGTCCGGCATCGAGTTGAACGCGGAGGCCATCGACGTGATGACCGAGTCCTACCCCGACCTCGCCGACGAGGGCCACTTCTACATCGACGCCATTGAGGACGTCCTGCCGGAGTTCGCGGACGACACCGTGGACGTGTCCTTCTCCGTCGAGACCCTCCAGCACGTCCACCCGGACGCCGAGTGGGTGTTCGCGGAGATCGCGCGCACGACGGGCGACCTCGTCGTCACGGTGGAGAACGAGGGCGACGGCGAGGAGCCGCCCGCGAAGACGGAGGTCAACCACGTCCGCGAGGGACTGCCGCTCTACTACCGGGACTGGCGGCCCGTCTTCACCGACCTCGGGTTCGAGCAGGTGGCCGTCGAGGTGGGCGACCGCGACACGCTTCGTGCGTTCCGCGCGGTGTAGGGCGACGGCGGACGCTGGTGAGGGGACGAGTCGGATCAAAAAGGTGGAGTGTCGGAGCGGCTCATACGGATTACGCTACGTCATTTCCACATCGACCGTCCGCACTCAGGCGGTCGTCGTGGGAAACAGTTAGCGTAATCCGTATCAGTCGCTGCTGATTTCCCGCTCGTCGAACTGCTCGCTGACCTGCGTGACCTCCTCGAGCGCCGCCTCCTCCTCGTCGAGCGTCTCGGACAGGAGGTCGGCCGCGTCGTCGTATCCGGCCTTGCCGGCGAGCGACGTGAGGTTGCCGTAGGCGGCGATCTCGTAGTGCTCAACCTTCTGGCCGGTGGCCATGTTGTACCGGTCGAGGACCTCGCCGTCGTTGTCCTCGGCGAACGCCTCGTGCTCCTCGATCAGCGACTTGACGACCTGCTCCTCGCGGGTCTCCGGGTTCTGACCGATCTGCTCGAACACCTGCTCCAGCCGCTGGACCTGCTCCCGGGTCTCCTCGCGGTGCTCCGAGAAGCCCTGGCTGGCCTCCTCGTTTTCGGTCTGCCTGGCCATCGTCTCGAGCGCGCTCTCGAGTTGTTGTTCCGCGTAGTACATCTCCTGTAGCCCCTCGACGAGCAGCTTCTCCATGTTGTCGGTCATGGTGTGATCCACCTCGTGGTACAGCCGTCGCCGGAATGAGTCGTGGCGTTGTATCTGCAAGTCGCTCGCTACCGTACTGCATACCCGACCTGTTGCCGGGGGTCGGACTGGCTACGTGTCGAGCACTTCCGCGGCGTTGTCCCGCGGTTCGTAGCCGAGCGAGCGCATCGCCTCGGTGAGCGTGTAGAACCGCGCGTCGTTCCGGGAGACGGCGTTGACCGTCACCGGGGACTCCGGAAGGTCGACGCGGGCGGCCCGCCGGTGGATGTCCCGGCAGTCGCGAGGACTGAGCCAGGTCGCCCGGGCGAACTGGGCCGCGCCGGGGTCGACGTCCTCGCCGGTCCTGGCCCGCAGGTCCTCCTCGCGCATGAGCCAGCCGATGCGGAGGTTCACGACCTCGAGGCCGTGACGGTGGGCGTAGAACGTCGTCAGGTTCTCGCATGCCGCCTTGCTGACTCCGTACAGGGAGTCGGGCGCTGTCGGTGCGTCGGCGGGAACCGGCTCCTGGTGGGTGAGCATGACCGTCTCGGGGTCCGCGGCGTCGGCGGAGTTGTACTGGCCGACGGCGTGGTTCGAGGAGGCGAACACCACCCGGTCGATGTCGTTCTCGACCGCCGCGTCGAGGACGTTCCTGGTCCCCTCGATGTTCGCCTCCGAGACGGCCTCCCAGTCGGCGTCCGGCGAGGAGGCCCCCGCCAGGTGGATCACGACGTCGAAGGTGTCCAGTTTCGCGACCACGTCCTCGGGGTCGGTGATGTCGAGCAGCTCCCCGTCGATGTCGTCCTTCGGCGAGTGGGTGAACGGGACGATCTCGTCGTCGAACGCGTCGAGGAGAACCCGCCCGACGTTCCCCGCGGCCCCGGTGAGTGCGATTCGTGCCATTACCGGTGGCGAGTACGGCCAACCGGGTACATCTCCCGCCTGCGCCTCCCACCCGCGGCCGACGGGCGGCTCAGATTCCGGACGGCGCCACGTCGACCACATCGCGGAACGCGCCCTGGACGACCTCGGAGAGCGCGGGGTGGACGTGGATGGTCTCGGCGATGGTCGTGGCGTCCGCCCCGGCTGCGACGGCCGTACTCACCTCGTGGATGAGCGTGGACGCGTCCGGGCCGACGACGTGACAGCCCAGCACCGCGTCGTCCTCGCCGACGAGCACCTTCGCGAACCCGTCGCCGTGGTCCAGCACCGACCCGTACGCGGTGTCGTCGTAGGCGTGTCTCCCGACCTCGTAGTTGACAGCATCCTCCTCGAGGTCCCCCTCGGTCCGGCCGAGACTGCCGACCTGCGGCGATCCGAAGATGGCGTGTGCCATCCCCGGGTACTCGACCGCCGACCGCTCGCCGCGGACGACGGTCTCCACGACGTGCTCGGCCTCCTTGTCCCCGGAGTGTTTGAACATGTAGTTGCCCGCGATGTCGCCGATGGCGTAGACCCCCTCGACGGAGGTCTCGAGGTACTCGTCCGTCTCGACGAACCCCTTCTCGTCGGTCTCGATACCGGCCGCCGGGACGTTCCACGTGTCGGAGTTCGGCTGTCGCCCGGTCGCCACGAGCAGCCGGTCGCCGCGAACGGACAGCGTCTCGCCGCTCTCGTCCTCGGCTCGGACGACACGCTCGCCCTCCTCGGCGGCGACCGCGTTCACCCGGTAGCCCAGGTGGAGGTCGCACACCTCGCGGTAGGCCTCGGTGAGCCGCCGAGCGACGTCTTCGTCCTCCCGGTCCGCGAGGAGGCCGCCGCGGCCGACGATGGTGACCTCGGCCCCCATCCGGGCGAAGAAGTGGCTCAGCTCGACCGCGATGTACCCACCGCCCACGACGACGAGGTGGTCCGGCAGCTCCGAGAGCCGGAGGGCCTCGTCGCTCGTCAGGAACGGCGTCTCCTCCGTGCCCTCGATCGGGTCCGGGACCATCGGGCGGGAGCCGCCCGCGAGGACGATGCGCTCGGCCGTGAGCCGGTCGCCGCCGGAGCCATCGTCGTCCGCGACCTCGACGGTGTGCTCGTCGACGAAGCGACCCCTCTTCCGGTGGAACGTGATGTCGTCACTGGCGCGGGCGTCCCGGCCCTTCCGCTCGGCCGCCTCGGTCACGTCGTCAATGACGTCGTCGACGATGGCCTCGAACGCGACGTCCTCGACGCTGGCCTCGATGCCGAGGCGGGCCGCGTTCCGAACTGTCTCGACGACGTTCGCCCGGTGGACGAGCTGCTTCGAGGGGTTGCAGCCACGGTTGAGACAGGTCCCCCCGAGCCGACCGCGCTCGACGAGGGCGACGTCCATCCCCGCATCAGCTGCGGCCGCCGCGACGATGTTGCCGGTCCCGCCGCCGAGGACGACGAGGTCGTGTTCGGTCATGGCCGGAGCCTGTGGAGGGACACGGGTGGGTGTTGGCCTTGCGGGCCGGGGCACCGGTGCCCGGCTGCTTATCCGTCACCTCGTCGAACCCGCGGGCATGTCCGTCCAGTCGTCCCACCCGCCCGCCGGCTCCGTCGCCGACAGGGGTGGTGGCCGTGAGTGAGGAGGCGTACCCACCGATCGAGGCGTACGGGCTCATCGGGAACCGCCGGACGTGCGCGCTCGTCGGCCCGGACGGTGGCATCGACTGGTTCCCGTACCCGCATCTCGAATCCCCGAGCATCTTCGCCGCCATCCTGGATACCGACCGCGGTGGTCGGTTCCGGATCTCGCCGATCGGGGCCTACGAGTCCAGCCAGCGCTACCGCGACCGGACGAACGTCCTCGAGACGACGTTCCGGACGGCCGACGGGACCGCGACGGTGACCGACCTCCTGCCTCCGATGGAACTCGACCACCTCGCGAAGGTCATCTACCGTCGGGTCGCCTGCACGGGGGGCGCGGTCGACCTGGAGATCGAGTTCGAGCCCCGGTTCGACTACGGCCGGGTCGACCCGACGATGTCCAGCACGGACAGGGGGGTCCTGGCGACGGGCGAGGACGTCCGGACGGTGCTCGAGAGTCCGGTGTCGCTCGACATCGGCGAGGGGCGCGCCACCGGCGGCCTGGCACTCGAGGACGGTGACGAGGCCTGGGTGCTGCTCCGGTGTTCGGGCGCCGAGGACGCGGACGCGGACCCTGAGGGCGCGCTCGCGGACACGGCGGCGTACTGGGACGACTGGGTCCACGACTGCGAGACGACCGACGAGTGTGTCTTCGACGGCGCGTGGCACGACCTCGTGGTCCGGTCGGAGCTGTTGCTCAAGCTCCTCACGCACGCGGAGTCGGGAGCCACTGCTGCCGCGCCGACCACCTCGCTCCCGGAGGACATCGGCGGCGTCCGCAACTGGGACTACCGGTACAACTGGTTGCGCGACGCCGGGTTCACCGTCCAGGCGCTGGCGAACCTCGGCCACGTCGACGCGGCGGAGTCGTACTTCGACTGGTTCATTGGGCTCTATCAGGCCGACACGCCCTCGGAGCTACAGCCACTCTACGGGCTCCACGGCGACGCCGACCTCGAAGAGGAGGAGCTGGACCACCTCGCGGGCTACCGTGACTCCCGGCCGGTCCGGGTTGGGAACGGCGCCGCCGACCAGCGACAGCTCGACGTCTACGGGGAACTCCTGCTCGCCGTCGACGAGATGCTCCAGTACGACCGCCGGCTCTCCGCCGACGAGTGGGGGACGGTCCGTGGCATCGTCGAGTACGTCCGCGAGGTGTGGACGGAGCCGGACGCAGGCATCTGGGAGGTCCGCGACGGCCCGAAGCAGTTCGTCTACTCGAAGGTGATGTGCTGGGTCGCCCTCGACCGTGGCATCGACATCGCCACCACCGACGGCTACGAGGCACCGCTCGACGCGTGGCGGGAGACACGCGACGACATCCGCGAGACGGTGCTCGACCGGGGGTACGACGACGACATCGGCGCGTTCGTCCAGTCGTACGACGGCAGCACGCTGGACGCGACCGCGCTCCTCCTCCCCGTCGTCGGGTTCCTCCCGTTCGAGGACGACCGGTTCCGGGGGACCATCGACGCGGTCGAGGACCGTCTCGCGTCGGACGACGTGTTCGTCAGGCGCTACGACGGGTCGGACGGCCTGCCGGGGGAGGAGGGCGCGTTCGTCATGTGCTCGTGCTGGCTCGTCGACGCTCTGGTGCTCTCCGGTCGCGTCGCGGAGGGCCGCGATCGGTTCGAGAACCTCCTCGAGTACGTGAACGACCTCGACCTCCTGGCGGAGGAACTGGACCCCGACACCGGCCGGTACCTCGGCAACTACCCGCAGGCGTTCAGCCACATCGGACTCGTCAACAGCGCCCTCTACCTGGGGTACGCGGCGGGGAGGGACCTGCTCGCGGCGCCGCCCATGGGCATCCGTCTCGGCGACCCGCCCCTCTCCAGGGCGGACTGAACCCGACCCAGGGACGGCGCGTTGCGTGTGCCGGGTGAATCGATAATGCGCCGCCTGTAGACCGCTCGACCGAGATGAACGGAGTCGATGCCGGCGGCCACACTCCTGACCAGCCCCCGGCGAACGAGATCCGACGCGGAGTACTCGCCGCCGGCACGTTCGGCTTCGGGTTCAGTGCCCTGGTCGACGTGCTCGTCCTCCACCACGTCCTCCAGTGGCACCACCTCCTCTCCGGGCGCTACCCGATGGACACGCTGGCGGGCCTCCGGACGAACCTCCTCGCCGACGGGCTGTTCTCGCTCGTGATGCTCGGCGTGCTGCTCGTGGGAGCCGGCCTCCTCTGGCGGGCCGAACGCCGGACTGCGAGCCCACTGCCCGTGCGGCCACTGGCCGGCGCGGCACTCGTCGGACTCGGAGTCTTCGATCTCTTCGATGCCGTCGTCGACCACCTCCTGCTCGGACTCCACCAGCCCCTCTCGCAGGGCGGCCGGTACAACGTCCACTGGCTGGCGGTCAGCCTGCTGCTGACCGGCGCGGGCTACTACGTCTATCGCACCGGACTCCGCGTTGACGCTCACGGATCGAGTGGGTCGTGACGGTGCCGACGGGTCCCGTCGACGTGTTGCTCCACGGTGGACTCCCCCCGACCGTTCCACACTGGGTCGTCCTGCTCGTGGTCGTCCCCGTCGCGTGGCTCCTCGTCGGCAGCGTGGTGCTGGCCGTGGACCGGGTGTTCGACCACCTGGAGGAGTGAGACTTAATCGAGCGGAACCCCACCCGTTCACGGGTGGGTCCGAGCGGACAACGCGGACACAACCGCCGGCACTGGCCCGGCCGGGGTCTCAATGGATGTAACACACTTATTGGTGTGCGCCATCTATACACTGGCAATGCCTCGCGGGTACAGCAAAGAGCGGACCTCGGTCCACCGCTTGCACTACCACTTCATCTGGTGCCCGAAGTACCGCAAATCGGTACTCACTGGCGAGGCAAAGGACCGCCTCGAAGCACTCATCGAGGAGAAAGCCGACGAACTCGACCTCGAAATCCTCGCTCTCGCGGTTCGTCCCGACCACGTCCACCTGTTCATCGAGGGCAACCCGACGCTCGCCCCGAACAAAATCATGCAACAGGTCAAAGGCTACTCCTCGCGCCGGATGCGCGAGGAATTCGACTTCGGCCTCCCGTCGCTGTGGACGCGAAGCTACTTCGTCTCCTCAGCCGAGGACGTGGCAGACGAAACCATCGAAGCGTACATCGAAGCCCAAACAGGACAGTGAAACGCTCTAACACGTTCGACGTAGCGCCCCGTTCGCCACAGGACGAGGAGCTACTGTCCCGTGTGTTGGATGCTTCTGCCAGCCTGTGGAACGAACTCACCTACGAACGCCGCCAGCGATTCTTCGGCGAACTCGACGGGAGTGTTTGGGACGCACCGCGTGTCCACGACACCTACAAGGGCGTGCTTGGCTCGGCCGCCGCGAAGGAGATGAAGCGCAAGAACGACGAAGCGTGGCGGTCGTTCTTCGCGGCCAAGGAGAAAGGCGAGCCCGCCGGCCCGCCGGGCTACTGGGGCAACGAGGAAGACGGCCGCGACCTCCGGTGGTACGGCCGATGCGACCAGTACACGCTGGAACTCGGCAAACGGTCCCGCCTCGAAATTCCGGTCGGCAAAGACCTCAAGGACGAGTACAGACTCGGCCAGACCGAACGGCTTCGCCTCGAAGTGCGCGGCCGCCCCAAGTGGGACGGAAAACCTGGTCGGTTAGAACTGTACTACGACGGGTTGGACGACCAATACAGAGCCATTCAGCCTGTCACAGTAGACAATTCTCGACAGGATTTACCACTGGCGGACGAAACCGCCGCTCTGGATATTGGCGCAAACAACATCGTCGCCTGTACGACCACGACCGGCCAGCAGTACCTGTACGAAGCGCGCGACCTCTTCGAGCGGTTCCGCGAGACGACCCGCCGAATTGCCGAACAGCAGTCGACGGTCAAGCGCGAAGAGGGCCGGTACACATCGAAGCGGATTCGACGGCTGTACCGCCGACGGACGCGACGACGCGACCACGCGATGGACGCGCTGGCCCGCGACCTCTTCGAGCGACTGTACGAGGAGGGCGTTTCGACGGTGTACGTCGGCGACCTCACCGATGTGCTGGAAACGCACTGGTCGGTACGGGCGAACCAGAAGACGCACAACTTCTGGGCGTTCCGCGCGTTCATCGACCGGCTGGCGTGCACCGCCGAGGAGTTCGGCATCACCGTCGAAGTTCGACCCGAAGCGTGGACCTCGCAGACGTGTCCGCAGTGCGGTTCGACCGAGGATACGACTCGGCACCAAGACACGCTCACCTGTTCGTGTGGCTTCGAAGGCCACGCGGACCTCACCGCGTCGGAGACGTTCCTCCGACGTCATCGGAAATCAGAGATTTCCGACTGGCAGACGAGACACGGAGTGTCTCGTCGACGCCACGAAGCAGACGTACCACGGCCGATGGCACGGCCCGTGTGCCTCAAGTGGGACGACCACCGTTGGTCGGCGTTGACGAGACGCGAGGCGTCTCGTCCGCACACCAGAAATCTCCGATTTCTGGGGACGTCACCACGCGCTCACCGTCCCAACGAGGAGCACACAGACCAGAGTATCCTACGGTCGGCGTAGGAGAACGTTGCCTCCGTGGGGGATGGCGCTAATGCCAGACCCCCAGCGCGAGGAATCCCACGGCTTCAGCCGTGTGGAGGATGTCAAGACCGCGGATATCGACTGTCGAGAGGTAGCCCACACCGGCTGTCGCTCGTCCCGACACTCACTCGATGGGGAACCGCGTCAGCGCGCCGATGGGCCCCTCCTCCCGGAGCCGGTCGCCGCCCTCCATGTCCGTCGGCACCTCGACGAACTCGCCGCCCTGTGCGGCGGTCCGCCGTGCGAGGTCGCGGCACTCCTCGGCGGGCAGTGTCTCGGCGGCCAGTGTCGTCTCGACGCCCTCGTACTCCAGGGCCTCCTCGGTGGCCGCCCGCCCGATGACCGCCTCCTCGCCCTCCTCGATCCGGGCGAGGAACTCGCCGAGAGCCTCGCGGACCGTCTCGCGCTCGGTCGCGCTGACCTGTTCGCGGGCCTCGTCCGCGAGCTGTTGTAGTCCTTCCTCCGTCGCATCGCCGATGGCGACCGTGTCGCCGGCGAGCACGTTCCGGAGCTGGTGGTGGAGGTGGTCACCGTCGAGGAACGCCGAGGCCGTGACGCTCGACCCGCCCACGAGCAGCCCTTCGATGGCAGACACGTCCGGCGTCGCTTCCTCGGGGGCGTCTCCGGAGACGCCGTCGGAACCCTCGTCCGGGTCGTCGCTCCCGTCCTTGAGGAACGCGTCCTCGGCCGCGTCGGCGACCCGCTCGAAGAACTCCCGGTCGGCCGCCTCGCTGTCGCCGGTCGCGTCGCCCGACGGGTTCGTCTCGGCCCGGTCGCTCCGGAGCCACTCCAGCGGTTCGACCGTGTCGTCGTCGCCGTCCGTGGCCAGCCGACCGAGTGCCGCTCTCTCGCGCTCGACGACGAGCAACCCGTACTGCCCTCCGTCGTCACCGGAGGCCGCGGGGTCCGTCGAGCCCTGTCCCCCGTCTCGATCACCCGGTGCCCCGTCGAGGGCGGTCTCCAGCGGTTCCGTCTTGAAGGTCTCTGCCCGCTCCTGGCGCGACTCGGTGACCGCCGACGGCAGGTCGTCGAAGCATTCCACGACCGTCTCCCCGTCGACGACGCCGGCGAACATCACGAGACCGTTCTCCGGTGTCGTGGTGTATTCATCGAGAGCCTCGCGGAGTGCCGTCACGGCGTCGGCGACCCGCGCCTGGGTCTCCGCGTAGAGATACTGCGTGTCCTCGTGCCGTGCCTCGACCCGGTCGAGCGCTACGTCGAGCGACTCGTCGGATGGCACTGCGAGCGTGAGCAGCCGGGGGCCGTCGGCGCTCACGTTCCATACGTCCTCGATACGGTCGTGGAGTTCGTTCCGTGGCATCGGTTGTGGGGTGTGATCCGCTTCGGGAGAGGGCCAGTTCGGCGGCGACTGCCGGACGGCCGAGGCTATCCATGGAACGGTTGCACATACACGGGGTTGAACTCGCGGCTGGAGAGTGCAGGGGTACCGGGCGCGCGGACTCGACCGTGACGCCACCCGGGTCGAGAACGAGGCGCCCCGGTTCGGCCGTGTCCGGCGCCGGAGACCACCCGGGCTCGTGGAGGGCGGCGGTGATAGCGGCGGCTCGCTCGGGACCGCTCCCCTCGACTGTCGTCAGCTCCGCCGCCGTCGCTTCGACGAGGTCGGTCACGGTCGGGTACGCGTCGCAGGAGTGAGCGTCGCCGGCGTCGAGCCGTCGGACCTCGACCGCGTCCACGTCGTGGGCACGGACCGCCTCGACGAGTTCGGACGGCTCCCGGTCGTCGACGGTGACCGTGACGGTCGTCGGGCGTCCCGGCGACGTGTCGATGCTGGTCGGTACGGTAAGACTGCAGGCTCCTGAGGAGATGGGAACGCTGCCGGAATCGGCAAGGTCCAACCCACGGGGGACCGTCGTCCACTGTACGGGCGAGTTTATCCGGCCGACGCCCGTTCTTCGGTCCATGAGCGCCGTCCCCTCCCCTGTCGAGGAGTTGCTGACTGGCGAACCGCTGATGGCCCACCTGGGGACCTGCAGCGACGGTCGCCCCCACGTCGCGCCGGTCTGGTACCGGTACGACGACGGGTTCGTGGAACTCGTTACCTCGGGGCGGAAGCTCGCCGATATCAAGGCGAACCCGTACGTCTCCCTCTCGGTCGAGCGCTCGGACGGCGGGGACCCGGAGTGGATGGTCTCGCTGCGCGGCACCGCGACTGTCGTGGAAAACGACGAGGCGTTCCGCGAGGCCAACCGCCGCATCAACCGTCGGTACGGCGCCCCGGAGGACGCCTGGGCGGAGGAGAACACGCTCGTCCGGGTGGACGTCGGGTCGGCCAGCCACCGGACCTACTGACGGGCGACTGGCCCCCTGCCCGGCTCGGGTCCCGGTAGCCGTGGCTCGAGCGGCCAGCCACGACGAGCGAGGGTCCGCCTCCCGGCTGCTACAAGCGATATGCGCCGCCGTCCACACGTGGAGATACTGTCGTGCGAGACCATCTCCCCGGCGGAACCGGGCGGTCGGTGTCGGGCAGACACATCGCCGCGACCCGGAGCGAGTGAGCGATGGAGGACTTCGACGCCGCGAACGGTGGACCGGCGAACGCTGCTCGCGAGCGTGGCCGGCGGCGCCGCGGCATCGCTGGCCGGCTGTTCGGCGCTCGAGGGCGGCGACGACGCGGACGTGTCGACCGTCGATGACGGCCGGGCGCGGGAGCTGGCGGAGCAGTTCGCTCCGACGCTGTACTTCGACGAGAACGAGCAGTGGCTCTCGACGGACCCCCGCCCGTTCGCGCGCGAGATTCCGGTCGTCGCCCGCGAGAACGCCGTGAAGATGGAGGTCGACCCGAGCGAGGCGGACAGCGACCTCACCGACCTCGCGGTCGAGGACGACTTCGCGGGGCGCATCTACGACGCGCCGCTGTCCGGCCCGGACGCCGTCTACGTCCACCGGGGCGGGGCGTACACGACGGAGGTCAGGGACGCCGCGGACGGGGTCGGCGCGTTCCGCGTCACTCCGGGGACGAGGAGCGCGTGCGCGTGGAGAACCCGCGCACCGGGAAGGCACCGCTCGCGGAGTACGTCGCGGACGTGGCAGCGGAGACGCGCGACCAGGTGGCGGCCGAAGCCAACGACGACGAGGACGACCGGGCCGGTAGCGGCGGGGGCCAGGAGAACGCCGTGACGGGACTCGCGAACGCGCTGGATGCAGTGGCAGCGGCCAGGGCCCGGGCCGAGCAGCGACTCGATACGGTCACCGAGCGGCTGGAGCGGGTCTCGACCCGGCTGGCCGAGGCACGGGGCTCGCTCCCGGGGAGTCGTGCCCGCGCCACGAGCAACCGCCTCGACCGGACGCGTCGGCGCAACGAACAGGCGAAGGCGGCCGAGGAACTCTGAATCGCCGGTCCCCCTGCTCGGTCGTTCGGCTACGATTTCTCGATGTCGATGTCCGCGTCCTCCCCGACGAGTTCGATGTGGCCGTAGTTGAGGCCCGCCACGAACACCGAGCCGCCGAGGACGTTCCCGGCGGTCGTCAGGAGGAGGAAGCGACCGAACTCGACGGGGGTGACCCCGACGCCGAGGAACATCGCGCCGAGCACCTCCGTCGTGCCGAGGATGGCGTGGTGGAAGGGGCCGAACCCGATGGTGGCAGTGACGATGAGGATGACGAGGATCCGTCCGACCGTGTCACGACTCGCCGCGACGAGCCACGTGGTCAGGCCCATCAGCCAGCCGGCGACGACGCCGGAGAGGAGGATGACCCACCAGGTGTGGTCCAGCAACGCACTCGAGAGGCTGGCGAACGCGTCCGGTGTCGCGATTCCCATCCCCGGGCCGAGCACGGCGACGAGGCCGGCGAACAGCGCGCAGCCGAGGAGATTCCCGGCGTAGACCACGCCCCAGAGCCGCCCCAGTTGGCGCAACCCGGTCCGGCCGTCGAGCACCGGCAACACCGCGAGCGTCGTGTGCGCGGTGAACAGTTCCGTCTGTCCGAGCACGACGAACAGGAACGCGATCGCGGAGACCGCGGCGAGCACGGCCTGCTTGACGAACTCGGAGGGGAACGCCGGGGAGAACGTCAGCACCATCGCCATGAACAGGGCCCCGAAGCTCAGGTTCAGCCCGGCTGCGAGCCCGGAGAGGAAGAGACCACGGCTCGGTCGGCCCAGCTCCTCGAGGGCGTTCCCCATCTCCCGCTCGAGGATGTTAGTGTACGAGAGGGACGCGCCGGACGGGTCGTCGCTCCCGTCAGTCATCCGCGATTCCGGGGGCTCGGAGGCGGGTGGACGAGCGAAGGGCTGTCGCGGCGGTCGGGGTGCCGTGGGTCCGGAGGTTCGTAGCGGCGTTGCGGTTCCGAGTCATATCACGGAGGCGTACAGCCACGGCTACCCTGATTACTGGTGTCCTAACGGGGCCCGCGGGGGCCCCGCCGGTCTCTCGGGGGGGGCACCCGTCCGCTGGAACGCCGCGACGCTGTTGATCCACCTCGTCGGACACGTGCTGGGCGCCCGTCACCGCGACGCCGACGGCGGCGTCATGGAACCGTTCCAGTTCGATCCGGACCGGACGGCGGTCCCGGCACTCGACGTGGACTTCGAGGCGTCGCTCCACGGGATGGTACAGGAGCTCCCCGCGTCCGAGACCCGCCCGCGCGGGGCGCTGGAACGACTCTCCTTCCACGCACGAAGCGCCCTGGGGAACCCCGGCCCGATACTGCAGGCGCTCATCAACAGCCGTGCGCCGTTGCTGCCGCTCTCGCTCCCGAAGCTCTCGACGGCGGCGGTGGCCCCGACGCTCGTCATCGTCTTCAGCGCCGGGTCCTGGGACGTGGGCTTCCACATGGGGAACCTGACCGCGGGCCTGTTCGCGGCCGTCAGTATCCTCGTCGCCGCCCTCTACCTCCTGTTCTCGCAGAACCTCTCCTTCCCGCGGAAGCGCCACGAGGTCGTCACCGAGCACACGGCCCTGGTAAACGTCACGGTCTTCCTCGTTCTCGTCCTCGTCCTCGCGATGGTCGGCCTGTTCGCGCTCGTCTGGGGCGTCATGCTCGTCATCGAGGTCGCGGTCTCCCCGCCGAACCTGATGTCGAACTGGCCGAGCCTCGAGAAGCCGTCGGTGGGGCTAGTCGACCCCGTCCGGACTGGCGCGTTCATCAGCACCATCGGCGTCCTCTCGGGCGCACTGGCGGGCGGGCTGGAGGACCGCACCACCGTCAGCCACCTCACCCTCTTCCTCGATCGGCCGTAGCTGGGCCGTTCCCAGGTCATCCGGTGACGACCGTGCCCGACCGACGCGGGGCGGATTCACGGAACCGGGAGTGCATCGGGCGGTGGCAGCCGTGGAACCGGGGACCCGCTGTGGGTTGGTAACAGCAGGCATTATCGTGACGGAGGTAGTAGCCTCGACCGATGTCCGTCGAAACAAGCACCACCCAGGAAGCGAAGTGCCTCGGTTGTGGCTTCACCGCCCCGGCCGGGAGCGACGAGTGGAACAGGCCGAGCCACCCGCCGCTGGGGACCATCACCCAGTGCCCGGAGTGTGGCAGCACCGACGTCCACACGCAGTGACCTGCCGCGCTGCCCGCCAACGGGTATCCCGAGCCCCCCGGGACGGTCCACGCCGGAGCCGTGGTCCCGGTGTCGAGCCGAAGATGGGAGCGGCGTGGCCAGGCGAGGGCGCTCGCGGAGGAGCGCGGCCTCGGCACTCACGACTCACGATCTATCCATAGTGAACGTATTCAGCGCGTCTATGGAGACTTCCCAGTACGTAATCCATTTTCCCGTCACCCCTCCGTGACCGCTCCTCCGTCCCCGTGAGCAACATTCAGCATGATTCGAGGTGGAGCCTCCGGCCTCAAGTCGAGGGGGACCAGAGGGCCCCCTGACCATTCGAACGGGCCGAAGGCCCGTGAGAAAAGAGTGACCGAAGGGAGCGTAGGCCGGAGAGGAACCCGACATGGGCCTCCACAAG
>PXRM01000030.1:17911-43850 GCA_003020985.1 Halobacteriales archaeon QS_4_70_19
AGAACCACATCAAAGCCACCGAAAGGCTTCGCCTTTCGAGGCCTCGATAGAACTCCGTTCTATCGGTGGCCCCACCCTCAACGAGCGAACCCGTCAGGGGGAGCGAAGCAGGGTGGGGTCGGTTACTCCGTATGCCGTGCAACCTCCTTGTACGCCGTTCAGTGTCAGTTGGCACACGTTCCTCGACGAACTCGACGAACTCCCCGAGGGAGCGACGCCCATCACACCGCTCTCGCACAAACGAGGCCGTAGAGGTCGAGATGCTCGACTACGGGCCGGGTGAGGTCGTCGGGACGATAGACACGGACGGGAACCTCGACGCGGAGAGCGAGACGACGGAACTCACATGCATCGGGACCCGTCTCGTACCGTCCGGCACGAGGTGGAGCGCACGTCGCCCCGGCCCAGACGGGAGCCCACTCGAGAAGGTCTGGTTGTCACTGGTTTCAATGCGGGAAACTGCATACTCTTGCGCCCCATTACACTCTGCCGCGGTACGCTGTACTCGCACATATCGAGTGGCCCTCATTTCCGATATGTTTCAGGACGAACCGGACGACGGCGGTGGTCACCGTCGAGTAGGCGGCGACTGTTTTTACGTGTCGAGTCAAAGGAGGCAACCGCATGGCTGGCACTGACGACATCGATCTGACAGAGGAAGAACAGCAGGCGCTTCACGAACTGCAGCTCGGCGTCGAGAACCTCTATCGGGGATACGGAAGCCTGCTCGATTTCCATCATGCCATCGGTCGAGGAATGGACCATCTGCACGACGCAGAGGAGATACTGCGGGAGGCCGGACACGAGGAGCGGGCCGACATGCTGCGCGACGAGGCGTTGCCGACCGACGTCCTCGAGGACAAGTGGACCTATGAGGTCGTCGAGTCGTTCGAACGGACGTTTCTGACTGAAGTAAGCGGATTCGAACAGGACGTTCGGGAGGAACTCGCAGACGGAAAAGAGCACATCACGGAACGCAGACAACAGCAGAGCTGGCACGAGCGGGCCGACGACCGAGACGCGGAGTAAACTACCCCGCCCTACTCCCTCGCTCACGCAGTACGCTCGCTCAGTCCTTGAGGGCGGGGCTTTCTGCGGATTTCGGCGCTTTCCGTCCCGTCCCCATGCAGGGCGTGGCGTCGATGCACGCCGACGGTTCACGGGCGGGAGTGTTCGTCCCAGCCTCGCTACTCCGCACGGCCTTCAAAGGCCTGTGCGGGACGGACGCCCCAGAACCGGGGTGGTCGGGTCACTCGACTTCAGTTCCCGGTGGACTCGAACGGGCACGTGTGCGGTGCAGGGACGTGCCCTCGTCCCCGAGTTCGGGGCCAGTCTACGGTGGCCCGTACGTCGGGTCCGTTTTGGCCCCGATGTACTATCATGTGCTACTGTCTCACGGAGCAAAAACGTTGCGAACGCGCTTCCTCCCCGGCCTACTCGCTCGCTTCGCTCACTCGGTGAGGCCGGGGCCTCCGCGCTACCGCGTGGTGAACCCATCGGAGCGAAACGCACTGCGATTCCAGGATTTCACGCCGTCTGATAATGACTGTCCTTTCTCAGAGGGTAACAGACGCGATTCTCTGACGTTCGTTCACTTCTCTTCGCAAACTTATGGATAGAAAGTCGGCCTCGGTACTTACGACTCCCGATCTGTCCACGAACCGCAGTCGACCGGAAGAGGGAGACGGAATTGACCGAGGCGCTATCTGTCGAGCAGCGGGGAGTCATCGAACGTTTCGCGGTCGGGACGCTCGTCTTCGAGGTGGCGGGCGGACTGAAGCTGTGAGTTGACCAGCGTGTTCACCTGCGTCCCCCAATCCTCGTCGGGATGCGTTCGAACGTACGCTGCCCAGTCGCGAATCCGGCGGCGCCGCTCCTCGCGATTGCGGGCGTGCCCGTTGTCACGACCCTCTGAGTTGTTCGTACTCATCCTCGACCCCGAGTTTCGTAACGTACCTTTCCAGTGCGGTCCTGTTAAGGCTTGGTCCCGCGACTTCGTGGAGATAGAGCGCGTCTTCGTAATCCCTCCGGGCACCCATATCGAGCTTGTAGGCGATTTGGAACTCCAGCGAGCCAACACGGAGGGTCTCACCGCCGAGGCGGACGGAGATAGGGTTATCGAGCGAGATACGGTCGTACTCGTCGGACGCGAACTTGAGTTCGACGTTCGGAACCCGGTGTCCGTCTTCGGCGATACGGGTCGGTAGGTCGTCGGCTAACGTTTCATACAGGTCGTCCAGTGGCATCGCCGAGCCCCAGTAGCCCGCCTCCCGGAGTCGCTTCGTCAGCTCATCGGCCGTTCCCTCGTCGAATCGTTCTATGATCACGTCGATGTCTTCGGTCGCACGCGAGCGACCGAACAACACGGCCACGTAACCGCTCACGACGGCGTACTCGATACCGACGGCATCGAGGATGTCCCCGACCTCCAGCATCAGGCTGTCGAGGTCACTGGGTGGTTTGTCGATGATGACTCCCTCGTCAGTGAACTCCATGCGTTGTCGTCCCGTGCGTCTGCTATCCTGATAAGTGCGAGGAGCCGGTCGGTCCCTCTCGAAGATACGAGCGGAAATGCGCGAGAGCTAACCCCAGTGAGCGACCCATGTCCGACACGGCCGCAAGGGTCACGCGTTCAGGCCCCGGTGGATGTCCTTCTGGACGACCTCACGCTCCCGGTCGGCACGCTCGAACAGCTCGGACTCCGGAAGGCCGCGAGCCTCGGCGATTTCTCGAACCCGATCGGAAATTTCAGCGGCCATATCGTGTGATCGCTCGGCAGCGCTCTAAACCCGTGTCTGCCCGCTCGGTGGTAATGTGACCGAGGCCTATGTCTACCGTGGCTATAACCAGACCACCTCAGAAACGCCGTCTGCCGTCAGAGATAGCGGCCTCTGGACTCTGGTAAATATCAACATACACGGCTGAATGGAAGAACCGGGAAGGTGGACTGATTCGAGTAACGTACTCAACGAACTCCTATGCCGTCGGCTGGCGCGGGCGGTCGAGATCCTGTGTCCGCCGAGCGAACAGCGACGAACTTACTCCTGTATGTTCCGTTTCGAACACTCATACCGGATGCTCTGTGCATTTGTTCAGTGACGAACACGTATCTCATGCAAGAAATGCAGGCCTCGGCACTCATAGGGCTCGTCATCGCCGGGTGCCTAGGCCGGCTCGGCTGCGGTGCTCGTCATCGGCCGCTCGGCCGTAGCCGTGCGGACGGCAAAACAGGTCGGGTCCCCGGGCGGCTCCTGCCCGACCGTCGCTGGGCTCGTGCACCCCCGACGAGTGGGCGGTTCGCCCAGTGCCACACTATCTGGAATAGGTTCCATGTACATCCTGAAAAATTGAAATTACCTCGCTGATACCGAACTACGTGGCGAGTATCCGACGTATCTCGGTTCTGTCCGTAACCGAACCGAACCGGAGTGGCCCGGTCCGTTATGAGGGTGGGGAGTCCATCCGGAGTTGATGGGGGTCAACCCGCTGGAGTACGACATCGAGGAACTACGGGGGCTCCGGGAGCGGTCAGCGGCGGAGCCGGGCAGCGGCGGGAACCTCGGAGTCCGGCTCCCCTACCTCGCGGAGCTCCCGGAGGGGGCGGAGGTGCGGGCGTTCGTCCTCGACTGGCTGGCGGAGCTGGTCGACGCCGGCGGGTTCGACGGCGCGGTCGCGGCGCTGGAGTACTACCGCTTTATGGGCTGGATTCCCCCCGAGGTCCGCGACCGGCTGGAGGACCACCTCCTCGCCGTCGGCCACGGCCCCGGGGAGTTCGACGATCTCGAACGGGCAGACCACATGCGGAGCCTCGCGCGGATCGCTCGGCTGGCGGAATGGGCGGAGACCCGTTCATAGTGGCCCGTCAGACGCTGGGGTAGTGCCGGACTATTTATCTCAGTCGGACCACCCTCCGTCATGGCAACCGAGCCCGAAGACGGTGTGGGAGAGACGGAGGACGACGAGGAACTCGACTGGGACCGGGGCGGTGCCGAGACCGACGGTGGGGCCGAGACGGATGGCGGCGGCGACGCCTCGACGGCGGAGCCGGAGCCGGCAGCGACACCGGCGGAGACGACCCGGGCAGGGGGTGAGACGACGACCGGCGGGGAGGGGCCCTCGCCGGTCGGGGTCAAACTCGGCAGCACGCGGACCGTGCTGGTCCGGCCGGACGAGACGGGGGCCCTGGCCTCGACGACGACGCTCACCTGCCTCACCACCTACGAGGACGCGCTCACCGGCGAGGAGCGGGTCCTGTTCGGCGAGGAAGCCGCGACGGAGTACCCCGACGAGGTGGAGTACATGCTCCGGTCGGGGCTCCCCGAGGACGACGACCGGGCCGACCTCGCGGGGCGGTTCTTCCGCGAGGTGGTCACCGTGAACGAGGTCCCGACCGACAGCGTCGTCGTCTACGCCATCCCGAGCATCGACAACGAGCAGGGGCTCGCGAACCTCGAACGCGTCATCGACGAGAGCGGCATCGGGGAGCGGGCCATCCGCTCGTACCCCGAGTCGCTCTGCGGTGCCATCCCGGCGGTGGGTGACGGGCTGGAGGCCATCGAGTCCATCTTCGTCGGCGTCAATCTCGGCTCGACCAACCTTGAGGCCTCCGCGTACCGCCGCGGCGAGCAGCTCACGCACTTCGCCACCGGCGCCGTCACCGGCAATGAGGTCGACCGCCGCATCGCCAACCTCGTCGAGGAGGAGACGCAGGGCCGGGTCAACATCGACCGCACCACCGCCCGCGAGTACAAGGAGGACCACGGCGACTTCGAGAACTTCGAGCCGTTCACGGACGTCATCCAGCAACCGGGCGGCGGCAGCCACGAGTTCACCATCGAACGCTCCGTGATGGACGCGCTGGACCAGTACGTCGACGAGGCCGTCGACGAGCTGGCGAACACGTTCCTCTCGGAGTTCGCCAACGACTCCATGAAAACGTACAACCTGGCCCTCGACAACCCGGTCGTGCTGACGGGTGGGATGACCTGCATCCCGGGCCTCGTCGAGGAGTTCGAGGAGCGGCTGAGCGAGGAGCTCCAACGCGACGTGACCGTCGCCGCGCCCGACGACCCGGTCACGGCGGCCGCCCGCGGCGCGCAGCGGATCGCCGACCGACTGGTCGACCGCGGCGCCCACTGACCGGGCCGCGACACCCCTCGCCGTTTCTCCCACCGCCGGCCACGGGACCAGCACGCGACGGCGCCGTCTGCCGGGTGGGTCCGCCTCGCGGACAGCAGGAAAGACCGATGTAACCACGTCTCCTACATCGGCGTGATGCCGGACCGTGGCGGTCTCGCCGCGTTCGTCGCGTCCCCGTCCCTCGGCAGTCGGGACGGGGACCGCCGGGCACGGGTGGTGCTGGCGCTGGTGGTCTTCAGCGTCCTGCTCGCGCAGGTGCTCCTCTATCCCGGGGTCGACCGGCTGGTCGGCGCGCTCGGCGCGACGACCGACCTCGACGCGAGCATGTGGTTCCTGGCGTCGGAGTTCGCCGCGTTCGTCCTCTTCGCGGGCGTCTGGGGCGTCGCCAGCGACGCCGTCGGCCGCCGGATGCCGTTCATCGTCGCCGGTGCACTCGGCGGCGCGCTGGGCTACGTCGCACTGGCGGTCCTCCCCGGGATGTTCGCGCCATCGTTCGAGACGGTCCTCCTCCTGCGGGCGCTCCAGGGGGCCGCCACCATCGGCCCGTTCTCGCTCGCGATGACGGCGCTGATGGAACTCGGCGGCGGCCACGGCCGGAACATGGGCGCTGCGGGGATCGCCATCGGCTCCGGGACGGCGCTAGGGGCGCCACTGGGCGGCCAGCTCTACGGCGTCGGGGCGTTCGTCCCGCTGTGGGCTGCCGCCGGGGCGCTGCTCGTCGCCGCCGCGCTCGCCCTGTTCGTCGGCGAGCCCCGGGAGGCGACCTCGCCGACCACCGCGAGCGACGCCGGCCGGGATGACGCTCGCAGCCGCGACTCCCTCCGCGCGGTCCTCGTGGGGCTCCGGCGGTCGCCGGCACTGCTGGTCCCGTACGCGTTCGGCTTCGTCGACCGGCTCACGGCGGGCTTTTTCGCCCTCGTCGGGACGCTCTACTTCCGGTCGGCGTTCGAGGCCAGTCCCGCGACGACGGGCCTGCTGCTGGGTGCCTTCTTCGTCCCGTTCGCGCTGCTACAGTACCCCTTCGGCGTCCTCTCGGACCGTATCGGCCGCACGACCCCCATCGTCGCCGGCTCCGCACTGTACGGCGTCGGGGTAGTCCTGGTGGGCGCCGCACCCAGCCTCTCGCTCGTCGCGGCGGCGATGGTGGCGGTCGGGGTGCTCGGGGCGCTGATGGCACCGGCGACGATGGCGCTGGTGACGGACCTGGCCGGCGCAGAGGAACGGGGCGTCGCGATGGCCGGCTTCAACGTCTTCGGGAGCGTCGGTTTCCTCGTCGGCATCGTCGGTGGCGGTGTCGCGGCGGATGCGTTCGGCTTCGGGACCGCGTTCCTGCTGGCCGGCGGGCTGGAGCTACTGCTGGCGCTGGGGACGCTCCCCTTCCTGTTGCGGTTGGACGTGGGCCGGCAGGCGCTGTTCGCGCGATAGAAGGAGGCGGAGGGGTCCGGCGGCGACTCGTCAGTCCCGGCGGCGGCCGGTCCGGTCGCCGGCGTCCTCGGCCGCGTCGCGGAGCATGTCCAGCAGGTCCTTGCGGGTCTGCTGGGTCTCCTCCCCGAGCTCCGCGAGGATGTCGCTCCCCGGGAACGGGCTGGACTCGTTGAGCTCGATGAAGAGGTCCTCGAGTGCGGTGTTGGTCTCGTCGGCGGCGTCGATGAGGTCCTGGACGAACTCCTCGGGGTCCACGTCCGTCCCGTCGAGGACGTCCGAGAAGGGACCGTCCTCGAACATCCGCTGGAGCTCGTCGACCGGGTCGTCGTCGCGGTTCGTGCTCATGGCACCCGGGGGTTGGGGGACCCACGGCATAGTTGTGGCGACAGCGCCCGACCCTGCCACGGTGACGGCAGGGACGGAACCGTCCCCGGACGCCTGCTGCCAGCCACGAACCCGCCGTTCACTCCAGTCGGTCGAGCGCACCCGCCACCACGAGCGGGAGTGTGATGGTCGCGTCCGCGTAGACCGAGACGTTCCGTGCCTCCTTCTCCAGTTTGCCCCAGGAGCGGGCCTCGTCCAGGGTCGCCCCCGACAGCCCGCCGGTCTGGGGTGGATCCATCGTCAGTTGGACCGCGTAGTCGTACGCGCCGGGGGTCACGAGCATCGTCTGGAGGACGTAGTTCTTCGGGACGCCGCCGCCGACCACCAGGGCCCCCGTCTCGTCGGCCTCGTAGGCCAGGTCGTTCAGATCGCTCATGTCCGAGAGCGCGTCGAGCGAGAACCCCGACACCTGCGAGCGGAGCCACGCCTGCAGCCCCAGTACGGAGTCCTGGACGGCCGGGACGTAGACGGGTACGTCGTGCTCGTGAGCCGCCGCGGCGATGCCGGCGTCCTCGTCGACGCCCGACGCCTCGTTGATGCGGGCGTTGGCGGCGCCCAGCGCGTCCGTGAACGCGGCGATGGAGACCACCTCCTCGCCCACCTCGGGGAACACCTCCTCGCGGAGGTGGGACTCGAACGTCGCGAAGTGCTCCTGCGGGAGGTAGACGTTGTAGATGCGGTCGACGCCCTCGTCGCGGAGCTGTTCGTCGTGCTCGCGCTCGGAGCGGTCGGGCGCGTGTACCCGCCCGTGGTGGTGCTTCCCGCCGATGGCCTCGATGGCGTCGTGGGTCAGGTTCGCGCCCGTCGTCACGAGGGCGTCGACGTGGCCGTCGCGGATGAGGTCCGCGACGAGTGCGCGCATCCCCGCCGGCACCATCGCGCCCGCGAGCCCCATCAGGGTCGTCACGTCGTCGTCGAACAGCTCGGCGGTCACGTCGACCGCCTCGTGGAGGTCGGCCGCACCGATGCCGGCGTCACCGTATCCCGCCACGAGGTCGGCCACGCTCATCCCCGCCCGCACGTCCACGTGCGAGACGGGGTCGTGGCTGAACTCCTCGCGCGGTGGTTCCTCGTACTCGTCGGCTCCGTCCGCGCCGGAAGCGTCCTCGGTCATGTGCGGAGATGTGGGCGTAACGGTTTGAACGCCGTGGTTGTGGGAGGGAGATCCTCGTCAGGAACTGTCGCGATATCCTGTCCGAATCGCCGATTACCACATTCCGGGCCGCATCTCGGACGAACATCCGATGTGTACGTACGATCCGACAGCCTCGAGCCGTCGACGCCGACTCCGAGGCCCCGCCGACGCTCAGTCGAGGAACCCGCTCAGTCGAGGAACCGTTCCTCGAACGCGTCGACGTCCTCGTCGGTCCCCGCGACGACCACCTCGTCGCCCGGAGCGAGGACGAGGTCGTACGGGTCGACATCGGTGATCGTCTCCCCGTCGCGCTCGACCGCGAGGACCGTACAGCCCGTCGTCTCACGGACGGAGGCCTCGTCGAGTGTCTGATCCGAGAGGTCGCCGACCGGGAGCTGGACCACCTCGATGCGCTGGTGGTACCCCAGCACCGTCTCGTCCTCGAACAGCGCCGAGACGACCATTCGGCCGCTGATGGTCGACAGCGACTGGACGTAGTCCGCCCCCGCGCGGTAGAGCTTCGGTTCGTCGATCCGCTCGTCAGCCCGGACGACGATGTCCAGGTCCGGGTTGCGGTCGCGCGCGACCAGCGTCGCGAACACGCTGGAGGTGTCGTCCCCGAGCGCGAGCAGGAGCACCCGGGCGTCCCCGACGCCGGCCGCGTCCAGCGTCTCTGGCTCCCGGGCGTCCCCGACCACGTCGACCCCGGGGCCGTCCTCCCGGTCCAGCACCGTCACCTCCGTGTCGGCCTCCGCGAGTGCCCTCCGTGCGGCGGTCCCGGTCTGGCCGTTTCCGGCGATGACGACGTCTTGCGGCCCGAGCGAGTGCATGCTAGCGGTCGTCGCGTCACGGATGCGCTCCAGTTCGTCGGGCTCGCCCGCGACCAGCAGCCGGGTGCCCGCCTCGATGACCGTGTCCGGGTCGATCGACAGCTCCAGATCGGCGTCGACCCATGCACCGACGACCGTCACTCCGAACCGCTCGCGGACGTCCGCGTCCGCGTACGAGCGGCCGGCGAGGTCGCTCCCCTCGCGGACGACCAGTTCGACGAGTTCGATGTCCTCGCCGATGGCGATGCCGTCCTCGACGACCGTGGAGACGGTCGTCGGGACCTGGGCGGCGAGGCTCCGGCCCACCAGCGCCCGCGGTGAGAGCACCTCGTCGGCCCCCGCGATGCGGTGGTACTCGGCCAGGTCGTCGTCCTCGACGAGGGTCACCGCGCTCACGTCGGGGGCGGCCTCCTTGGCCGCCAGGACGATGCTGGCGGTGGTGTCCGCGGCCGTGTCGACGAGCAGGGCCCGTGCCTCGCCGATGGCGGCCCGCTCGAGGCTGTTGCGCGACTCCGGGTCGCCGTAGACGACCGGATAGCCGTCGCGGTGGCGGTCGATGGCCGTCTCCCGGTCGGGCTCCACGAGGACGTAGTCCCGGTCCCGTAGCTCCAGCTCGCCGACCAGGGCGCCGTCGGGGTGGGTCCTGCTACAGACGACGACGTGGTCGGACACGTCGGATACGGCCTTGGGAGGGTCGACCGCGAGCGCGTTCCGGAGCCAGGGGACGGCGAAGACGTCGACGCCGGTCAGGATGAGCCCGATTCCCGTGACCTGCATCACCATCACGAGGACGTTCATGTGGAGCGACGACCAGGGGGCGTCCCCGCCGTAGCCGGTCGTCGTGAACGTCTGGAGGACCACCTCGAGCGACCGGTACAGTGGCTGGCTCTGCCCCTCCCAGGTCTGCATCCCGAAGTTGTACGACACGGTGAACAGGAGCGTCACCAGCACGACGGCGGTGAGGTAGTATTGGATGCTCTGGTTGGGCCGGGCCATCGTCCGTGCTACCCCGTCCAGGCTGGTAACTTCCCCGTGATGGCCGGTCGGACACGTCCCGTCGACCCTCCGCCGCCATCCGTAGGTCTTTCCGGCCGACGCCCCTCGGTTCGAGTATGCGAACGGTCGATGCGGGGGGCCTGTCGGTCGGCGACGGGCACCCCACCCGGATCATGGGTGTCCTGAACGTCTCGAAGGAGTCCCCGTACAAGCCGAGCGTCTTCGACGACCCCGGCGCGGCGGCCGAGTACGTCGACGAGTCGCTCATCGGCGAGGGCGCCGATATCGTCGACATCGGCCTGGAGTCGGCCAACAAGCGGCTGGACGTCCTCTCCGCCGAGGCGGAGCTGGAGCGTCTCGACACCGCCGTCGAGACGATGGAGACCGTCTCGGGCGACGCCGTCTTCTCCATCGAGACGCGCTACCACGAGGTCGCCGCGGCCGCCCTCGACCGCGGGTTCGACATGGTAAACGACATCTGCGGCTTCGCGGACCCGGAGATGCCGCGGGTCTGCGAGGAGTACGACGTGGCCGTCGCGAAGATGGCCTCGCCGCCGGACCTCGAACGCCCGGGCGCCGTCGAGGACGTGGACTGGTCGGCGCACCGCGCCGACGGACGGGAGCGTCGCGGGAGCTACGCGGACGACATCTACGAGGCGCTCGCCATGAACGGCTTCACCGACAGGACCATCATCGACCCGGCGTTCGGCGGCTGGTCGGAGGCGAAGACGCTGGCGGACGACCGCGAGACGTTCCGCCGCCTCCGCGAGTTCCGCGGCTACGGGCGACCCATCCTCGTCTCCATCAACCGGAAGAACTTCCTCCGCGACCTCGCCGGGCGGGACACCGAGGGGGCACTGCCGGTGTCGCTGGCGGCGACCGCGATGGCCGTCGAGCGGGGCGCCCACATCGTCCGCACGCACGACGTGGCCGAGACCCGGGACGCCGCCATCATCGGCGACGCGTTCACGCCCGCCCGCCTGCGGGACGTGGCGGCCGGCGTCGAAGAACTGGACGCCCGGACCCCCGCCGACGTCCGGCGGCATCTCGACCGGCTCGGTGCCCCGGCCGACATCGACCACGCGGTCCGTGCCACGACCCGCGTCTTCGAGCTGTCGGGGCTGACCGAGCGCGATCGGGCGGAACTCGCGGCACCACCCGTCGGTGCCGGCTTCGCTCCCGGGAGCGAGGAGGGGACCGGCGTGCTGTACGGGACGCCCGCGGCCCTCCGCTCGCTCGTCAGGGAGGTGGACGGCTCCGACCAGTTGCGGGCGGCGCTGGAGCGGGTCGAGGATTCGCTCTGAGACGGGCGCCGGGGTTACGATACTGTATCTATTTTACGACCAGAATTCGCCTGTTTGTTCGATCGAATGCAATACATACCAGATATAGTCGAATTAACCCAGAAGGAGCCGGAAGTTGTAGGCCGTCGCGAACGCGCCGACGACGGCGAGGAAGGCCGGCGGCGTGTAGTAGAGCAGTCGGTCCTGCTCGCGGGTGGCGTAGAGGCTGACGGCGATACCGAACAGCATTGCCACGAGTTTCAGGCCTATCAGGCCGGCGCTGCCGAAGGCGTCGATGGCCGCCGCCACCGCCATGTTTCCCTCCGCGACCCGCCCGGAGTGGTGGACGATGGCGAGCGTGGTGACGCTGTCGCCGACGGCGTAGGTGGTCGTGGCGATGAGCCAGAGCCTGGCGAACTCCCCGGTAGAGAAGTGTCCCAGCGTGGTCGCCGACATCCACCCCACTACTCCCCGCCCGTCCCGCTCGGTACCGCCTCTCATTCGAAACGTCCGTTAGTGACCGGGACTTGAGATACCCCCGAGCGTTCTCCGGGCCTGAGAACACGTGTCCGACGGGGGTCGGACGCCCGGATGCCGGAGCGCTCCGCTCCGACGAGAAAACTTATGACATCCCCACGACAACCGGAGGGTGGAAGCCGGAGGGCGCACCGGGTAGGGGTACCTTGGTGCCCTTCGGCCCGCACCTACCTACGAGCCGACCTCACCACGTACCGACAGGTATCCCATGGACTACGCCCAGTGGACCCCCGTCTACGACCGACTGCTCGCCGATCTCGGCTACGACAGGGCCGGCGACGAGACGGCCCGCGACCGGCTGGTTCCGCTGACTGACAGGTTCGACCTCGGGCCGCTCCGCGAGCGTATCCGGGGGGCGACGGTCGCCATCGCCGGGGGTGCCGACAGCCTCGCGACCGAGATCGGCGTGGCCCGCGACGCGGACGTCGTCATCGCGGCCTCCGTCGCCGCCGACACGTGCCTCGACCACGGGGCCCCGGTCGACTGCATGGTGACCGACCTCGACAAGAACCCCGCCACCGCCCGCCGCCTGACCCACGAGGGGGTCCCCGTGGCCGTCCACGCGCATGGCGACAACCTCGACCTCGTCGAGTCCGTCGTCCCGGACTGTACGAGCGAGGCCGTCCTCCCGACGACACAGGCCGAACCCGTCGCCCACGTCCGGAACTTCGGCGGCTTCACCGACGGCGACCGGGCGGCCTTCCTCGCGGACCACCTCGGCGCCGCGACGCTCCGGTTCCCGGGCTGGGACCTCGACGACCCCGGCGTGGAGCCGGCGAAACGGGCCAAACTCGACTGGGCGGCCCGCCTGCTGCGCTGGCTCGAGCGTCGCCGCGGCGGACGGTTCGGGCCGCTGGACGGCAGGCGGACGGCGCTGGACGAGGACCCGCTCACGCCGCCGTACGACGACTGAGCCGGAGATACCGCCACCGCTCGACACCTCCCGCCCTCTGCACCCCGTGCCGCACTCGCCCATCTCCGATAAACGACCCCGACGAAACAAGGCGCATGACTTAACGGTGGTAACGCCGAAAGGGGGTACCGACACCGATGGCTGAGCAGGGAGTCGAATCGGGAGACGACGAGGGGGACGCCGACGCGCCCGGCGGGGGCGCGGGTGACCACTCCGTCCGGACCGTCGCACTGGCGGTGACCGGCGGCGTCTTCCTCGGCGGCGTCGCGACCGGCGTCGCCTTCCCGACGCTCCCGCTGCTCGACGAGGTGCTCGGCATCTCCGCGGTCATGCTGGGCGTCATCCTGGCGGCCAACCGCATCGCCCGGCTCGTGATGAACACGCCCGCCGGGCAGGTCATCGACGAACGCGGCGCCCGGCGCCCGATGATCGCCGGCCTGTTCGTCCAGGGGCTCGCGCCCTTCGGTTACGTCGTCGGCCTCCACACGCCCGCCGTCGACCTCGCGGCGCTCCCAGTCGTGGGAACCGTCTCGGCGCCCGGGCTGGTGTTCGTGCTGGCGCGGGCGTTCTGGGGTATCGGCTCCGCCTTCGTCTTCGTCGGCGCGTTCGCGATCATCACCGGCGTCACGACCGAGGAGACCCGGGGGACCTGGACCGGCTACATGCGCGGCGGACAGTCGCTGGGCTTCCCCGCCGGCCTCGTCGTCGGCGGCGTCCTCACGGACGTGTTCGACGTGCAGACCGCCTTCCTGACCGCGGGGACGCTGGCGCTGGTGGCCGGCGTCGTGGCCCTCGTCGTCCTCCCGGACGTGCGGTCGAGCGCCGGACAGCGCGTCCCGCTCCGCGAACTCCCCGCGCTCGCACGTTCGACCCCCGGGGTCGTCCCGATCGGCGTCGCGAACGGCACCATCCGCCTCCTCTTCGGCGGCATCCTGCTGACGACCGCGGTCAAGTACGCCGCCCGGCTCGAACTGCGGGTCGGCGTCCTCTCCGCCGCGGGCGTCAGCGGCCTCGTGATGGGCGGGGGCGTCGTCGTCGCCTCGATCTCGACGGTGGTGAGCGGCCGGCTCTCCGACCGGGTCGAGCGCCGGGCGCTCGTCACGCTCCCGGCGTTCGCGCTGCTCGCGGCGGGCTTCGCCGCCCTCGCGCTCGTCCCCTCCGTCCACGGCGTGGTCGCCGGCGTGGCACTGGTCGGTGCCGGGACGGGCGGCTCCGGCCCGGCCCTGCTCGCGACGCTCGGTGACGTCTCCCCGGCCGGCGAGACCGGCAAGTTCGGCGGTCTCTACAACGTCTTCGGCGACATCGGGCT
The DNA here is from genome assembly GCA_003020985.1 of Halobacteriales archaeon QS_4_70_19. Taxonomy (GTDB): domain Archaea; phylum Halobacteriota; class Halobacteria; order Halobacteriales; family Haloarculaceae; genus Haloglomus. Next base: position 31,863 of record PXRM01000030.1, read on the forward strand.
CTCGCTCGGCCCCCTGGTCGCCTTCCCCGCCGTGACCACCGTCGGCTACGGCGCGACCTACCTCGTCTGTGCCGGCCTCGCGGTCGCCTGCCTGCTGCTCGTGAACGCGACGCTGCTGAGCACGGAAACCGACAGCGACTCGGTGGCCGACGGAGAACCCGTCGGCAACACGCCGCCCGAGCCGGAGGCGCTCGACCCCGACACCCACGATGACTGACTCCACCACGACACCCGACGACCCCGACGCCAGAACCGCCAGCGAGGGCGCCACTGCCGACGACTCGCCCGTCCGCCGCATCGAGTGTACCGTCGACTGGCCGCCGGGTCACGTCGCCTGCTACCTCGTCGACGCCGAGGAACCCGTCCTGGTGGACGCCGGGGCGCCGGAGGACCGCGGCGCCGAGGAACTCCGTGAAGGCCTGGCCGAGCACGGCTTCGAGCCCGCCGACATCGAGCACGTCCTCGTCACCCACCCGCATACGGACCACGACGGGCAGGTCACGGCGCTGATCGAGGCCGGGGACCCGACCGTCTACGCCCCGGCCGCGGCCGTCGACCGGCTGGAGCGCGACCCCGACGAACTCGAGGCCATCGTCACGGAGAACGCCCGCGTCGTCGGGGTGCCGGACTCGCTGCGCGACTACGTGGTCTCGCAGGCCGTGGAGTCGCTGAAGCGGAACGCGCGCTACTGCCCGCCCGGCGAGGTAGACGTGCGGCTGGCCGCCGGCGACGCCTTCGAGGCCGGCGGCGTCACCTTCGAGTGCATCCACTGCCCGGGCCACCAGGTCGACCAGTTCGCGTTCGCGGCGACGCTCGGCGACGCGGCCGACCCCACCACCGGCGAGCGGGTCCTCTTCTCGGCCGACGCGGTCATCGAGCCGTTCCGTGCGGCCGCGCTCCACGCGGGTCTCGACGAGGGGACCTTCGACTCCATCAGCGCCTCCTACCGCTGCTACGGGGGCCTCCGCGAGTACGCGTTCGACCGCGTATACCCCGGGCACGGCCCCGTCTTCGCGGACTACGCCGGCGCCATCGAGCGCTCGCTGGAGAGCCTCGACGACCTGCTCGACGACGTGGAGGCGACCCTCGCCGACCTGGGGACCGCCCCCGCGTTCGAGGTGGCGAACGACCGGGCCGACATCGCCGAGCAGCCGTACGTCCTGTTCGAGACCATCGGCGCATGTGCCGAACTGGTCGAGCGCGGGCGCGCGACCGACGAGATCGACGACGGCGTGCGGCTGTTCTCCGCCTGAGTTCCCGGGACGGCGCGACGCCGCCCGGATTCAGAACCGTTTTGCGTACTCGTAGCACACGGAGAGGTAATGACGACGAAGGTTGGCATCCTCGGCGCGACCGGCGCCGTGGGCCAGCGCCTCATCCAGCTGCTCGAACCGCACCCCGACTTCGAGATCGCCGCGCTCACCGCGTCGGCGGACTCGGCGGGCGAGAGCTACCGCGACGCCGCCAAGTGGCGCGTCGACTCTCCCATCCCCGCCTCGGTCGCGGACCGCACCGTCACCGGGACGGACCCGGACGCGGTCCCGGACGACGTCTCGCTCATCTTCTCATCGCTCCCCTCCTCGGTCGGAGAGGCGGTCGAACCCGCGTTCTGCGAGGCCGGCTACGTGGTCTCCTCGAACTCCTCGAACGCCCGGATGGCCGACGACGTACCCCTCGTCATCCCGGAGGTCAACGGGGACCACCTCGGCCTGCTGGAGGTCCAGCGCGACGAGCGCGGCTGGGACGGTGCGCTCCTGAAGAACCCGAACTGCTCGACCATCACGATGGTCCCGACGCTGGCCGCACTCGACCGGTTCGGGCTCGAGTCCGTCCGCGTCTCCACGCTCCAGGCCGTCTCCGGCGCCGGCTACTCCGGCGTCACCTCGATGGAGATCATCGACAACGTCCTCCCGCACATCGGCGGCGAGGAGCAGAAGATGGAGACGGAGACGACCAAACTCCTCGGCACGTTCGACGGCAGCGCCGTCCACACCCACGACGTCGACGTCCAGGCCTCCTGCAACCGCGTCCCCACGCTGGACGGCCACCTGGAGAACGTCTGGGCCGACACCGCCGACGACGTGACCGTCGACGAGGCGGCCGGGGCGATGGCCGAGATGCCCGGCGCGGACCTCCCCTCCTCGCCCGACCGGATGATCCGCGTGTTCGAGGAGCCCGACCGCCCCCAGCCCCGACTCGACCGGATGCTCGACGACGGGATGGGCGTCTCCGCGGGCGGTCTCCGCGAGACGACGACCGGCCTCCAGTACAACTGCCTCGCGCACAACACGATGCGCGGCGCTGCGGGCGCCTCCGTGCTGAACGGCGAACTGCTGCTCTCCGAGGGCTTCCTGTAGGCCCCGTTCGGTCGACTCCCTCCGGCCATCTCCGCCGTCGGTGTGGAGAAGAGCATGGCCATAATCTCCCGAATTATCGGACAGGATGAGGGATGTCTGCAGAGAACATCGAACATGTAGGAAGTTCCGCACTCAGTCGATGAACCTGGCTTCCTCGCGTGCGTCCGCCACGTAGCCCGCGTACCCGCCGAGCAGTGCGAGGATGACGGCGCCGCCGACCGCGAGGGCTCCCGCGATGCGCCCGGGGTGGGCCGCGACGACGGGGAAGTCGCTGGCGCTGTAGGCGAACGTGAGTTTGGCCGCGTAGAACGCCCCGCCGTTGCCGAACGGGGTGAGGCTGTCGAACCGGCTGACGGAGAGCACGTGCCAGAACGCCCCCGCGAAGGCGAGTCCGGTCAACGACCCGGCGAGGAGACCGTGACGGGTGCTCTCGGCGGGGCCGCCCCGTGCCAGCCAGCCCGCGGCCGCACCCGCGAGCGGCCCCGCACCGAGCACGAGCGGCACCGCGACGAGGCCGACGGATTCCAGCGGCGCCAGCAGGTAGACGAGCGCGAGGTAGCCCACCCCCCACGCGACGCCGGTCAGGACCGCCCACCAGTGCATGGCCGGTCTTGGCCCGCGGGCGATTTGGCTCCTCCGACACCGGCACGACACGGGAGCGGGTACCCCGCCGTTCCCGGCCGGCGGAGGCCACGTTCCGGGACCGACACGGCCTTGCCGTCGGCACTCGCCGTGCACCTGTGGCGATACTCCACACCTGTCTGAACGTGAGCGACGCCGAGCGGTCGGTCGAGTGGTACGAGCAGCTGGGCTTCGAGCACAGCCGGGGGTTCGAGAGCGGCGACACGACGAACCTGTACGTCGCCGACGAGGACGGGACCGAGCTCCAGTTCTCCGAGAGCGAGGGCGTCGAGCCGGACACCGAGGGCGACCTCTGGGACCACCTCACCGTCGGCATCGAGGACGTGGACGCGGCGTTCGAGGACATCGACCACCACGGCGTCGTGCAGGAGCCCGGCGACCAGCCGGCCGCCAGTGCCCGGACCGCGTTCGTGAAGGACCCCGACGGCCACGTCGTCGAACTCATCGAGCCGCTGGAGGACTGAGCGGCGGACCGGCGGAGCGAGGGGCCGGCCTCGGGGGCCGGCTACTTCGGGACGACGAACACCGGCCCCTCGACCTTGTCAAGCACCGTTCGCGTGGTGGTGCCGATGGTGCTGAACCCCTCGCCCCCCTCGCGCCGCGGGCCGAGGATGACCTGGTCGACGTCGTTCTCGCGGACGAAAGCGACGATCTCCGAGGCGGCGTCCCCCTCGCGACGGACGGTCCGGACCGTGGTCACCTCGGCCAGTTTCACCCGGGCCGTCGAGAGCGCGTCGTCGTCGACGGCGAGCCCCGGCTCCTCGACGGTGAGGACGTACACCTCGTCCCCGTCGTCCAGTTTCGGAACGAGGTAGTCACTGGCGGCCTCGGTCGTCGCGGAGGTGGCCGTGGCCACGAGGTACCGGGTCATCCGTGCGATGCACCTCCGGCTGGGACAATAAACATGTGTCACCGTGACACGTACGGCACTCACTCGACCCCGTCGGAATCGAGGGCCTCCAGCGGGACGACGACCGTCGGGACCGGTGCCGCCGCCAGTACCGCCCGCGCCGTCGAGCCGAGGTCAGCCGTCGCCCCCGGCTTCCCGGAGCGGGGGCCCAGCACCAGGACGTCCGCGCCGAGGTCGGCTGTCGCCGCCAGGATGGCCTCGGCGGGGTCACCCTCCCGGGAGGCCGTATCCAGTGTCGCCCGACCCGTCAGCCGTGCCCGGGCGACGTTGGCCGCGTCGCCGCTGTCGCGTGTGCTCCCGCTGGCGTCGGGCCCCTCGCCCCCGGCGACGGTCAGCACGGTGACGGTGTCGGTGCCGGGACCGTCGAGTCGTGGCTCCAGGTAGTCGCAGGCCGCCGCCGTAGTGTGGACCGAGTCGGTCGCGACGAGGTAGTGCACACCGCTCTCCAGGGGCTCCCCGGGCCTGAAGCCATCGATGGTGACGGTGCCGCCGGTTGCCACCGTCGTGGAACCGCGCCCCTCAAGAGCGGCGGGGTCCAGCGACGAGCCGTGTTCCGCTCGGTCCGGAGCCAGTGGGCGCTGCTCGCGACGGCCGCGGTCGCCCGCTTCGGCGGCGGCGTCCTCATGGGGACGGCGATGGCCGTCTACGTCGGGCGCGAGGGCTCGCCACTGGCCGTGAGCGCGGTCGCGACGGCCTACTTCGCCGGGCTGATGCTTGCCTCCCCGTTCTGGGGGGCGCTCGCGGACGTCACCGGCCGCAGTCGCGCCGTCCTCATCGTGACCGGCACGCTCGCCACCCTGTCGGCGGCGCCACTCGCCATCGCGGACGGGGTCTGGGTGCCGGTCGGCCTGCGCGGCCTGTACGCCGTCTTCGCCGCCGGGTTCGCGCCAGTCGCGCTCACCATCGCCAGCGAGCGCGGCGGTGCCGAGGGCCGGGGGCGATCGCTCGGCGGGTTCAACTCCGCGCGGTCGGGCGGCTTCGCCGGCGGCCAGTTCGGGGCCGGGATTCTGCTGGGGGCGGTCGCCCGCCCCGAACTCTACCTGGTCGTGGCCGGGCTCTCGGCGCTCTCCACGCTCGCCGCAGCCTTCCTCGTCGACCCGACGGACCCGGACGCCGGTGGCGGGGTGGGCGACGAGACGGTGGCCGCGGACGGCGGCCCGGACTCGGCGCCGACCCGGACGGAACTCCTCCGGGAGGTCCGCCACCGGCTGCTCCCGGCCGCCGGCGAACGCGGTCACTTCCGGGTCAACGGCCTGCGCTGGCTCTACGTCGCGCTCGCGGTGCGCAACGTCACCGTCCTCGGCGTGATGGCGCTGATTGCGCCGTACCTGGTCGACGTCGTCGGCGTCGCCGAGCCGGTGATGGGGGCGCTGCTCGCGGCCAACCACGGGACGCAGGTCGGAGCGATGTACCTGCTCGGCGTCGCGGCCGACCGGGTCGGTCGCAAGCCGCTCATCGTCGTCGGGATGGCCGGCAGTGGCGCGTTCACCATCCTCGCCGCGGCGGCGACGGTCCCGGCGGTGGGTGCGGGCGTCCTCGGTGCTGCGGGCCCGGCGTGGCTCGGGACCGGCCTCGCGCGGGTCGCGGTCGCCGGCGGCGCCCTGTTCGTCCTCGGCATCTCCTACTCCGCGATGACGACCGGTGCCGTCGCGTTCATCGGCGACGTGGCGCCCACGGGTCGGGAGTCGGAGCTGATGGGGCTGCGCTCGACGGCGAAGGGCCTGGGCGGTGTCGTCGGCCCGACGCTCGTCGGCGGGGCGGCAACGCTGGCCGGCTATCCAGCGGCGTTCGCGCTTGCGAGCACGCTCGCGTTCGCGGCCGCGGGGCTCGTGGGCCTCGCACTCGTCGAGAGCCGGCCGACCGGCGGCCGTGCGGTTGCGGCGGACGATTGAGATCGCCGGGCCCTCGACGCGCACTCCGTTTCGCCCTCCGGATTTATCCCCCCTCGAACGTCGCGTCCCCGTCGCCCAGGAAGGCATCCAGCCCCCGCTCGAAGTCGGCGGTCGCGGTGAGGCCGGCGATCGTCTCGGCCTCGGTGGCGAGTTGCTCGTTCAGCGAGCGGTCGAACGACCCCCGCAGGAGCCCCTTCGTCGCGGCGTGGGCGAGGGTGGGACCCTCCGCCAGCGCGGCCGCCTCCTCCGCCAGCCGCTCCTCGAACTCGTCGTCCGGGACGGCCTCCGTGGCGAGCCCGATGTCGACGGCCTCCTCTGCCCCGACCGGTTCGTCGCGGAAGGCGATGCGCTGGGCCTCGCGCAGTCCCACGAGCCGCGGCAGGAAGTACGAGGAGCCGCCGTCGGCCGAGAGCCCGATGCGCGGGTAGGCGAACTCGAACCGCGCGGACTCGGCAGCGAGGACGATATCGCCGCAGATGGCGGGCCCGACGCCGCCGCCGGCCGCGACGCCGTTGACCCCGCAGACGACCGGCTTCGGAGCGCGGACCAGCCGGCTCACCATCCCGTGGAGGTCGCCCGCGATGCGCCGGACGGCGGCCCCGTCACTGCCGTCGCCCGAGAGCGTCGTCAGGTCGGCACCGGTGTTGAACGCGCCGCCCGTCCCCGTCAGCACGATGCACCGGACGCTCTCGTCCTCGACGAGGTCGATGGCGGCCTGGTTGAGTTCGTCGGCCGCCTGCTGGTCCATCGCGTTGTTGAACTCGGGCCGATCGAACGTGAGCCGGCCGACCGTCCCGTCCGCCGCGTGCGTCACCGAAACGTGTTCGTCCGTCATGCGTGGGGCCACTCGCGGCTCCATCATATGCGTGCGGGCGGGGGAAAGCGACAGGCGTTTGGGGGTCGCTCCCACAGCGTCAGCGGATGGCGGTCGACCTCCCCCTCACCTTCCTGCTCGCCGCCGGGGCGCTCGTGCTCGCCCCGGGGCCGGACACGTTCTACGTCCTCGACCGCGGGCTCCGGGGCGGCGGCCGCGGGGTCGGACTGGCGGCTGCCGCCGGCATCGCGACCGGCATTCTCGTCCACACGGCAGGGGTCACGCTCGGGCTGTCGGCGCTGCTACGCACCTCCCCGTCGGCCTACAGCGTCCTCCGATACGCCGGCGCGGCCTACCTGCTCCTCCTCGGTGGCGCGACGCTCCGCCAGGTCGTCCGCGGCCGGTCGGCTCCCGGGAGTTCGGTACCCCGTGATACCGACGGAATCGGTGACGGGAGCAGCGCCGACCCGGCGTCCCCGGGGAGCGGCCTCCGCAGTGCCTACCTCCGCGGCGTCGGGGTGAACGTCCTCAACCCGAAGGTCCTGGTGTTCTTCCTGGCGTTCCTGCCGCAGTTCGCCGGCCTCGACGTGATCGACCTGGCCGCCCACGGGGGCTGGTACGCCGTCCTCACGATGGCGTACCTCGGGGTCGTCGCGCTGTCGACCCATCGGGCCCGGGAGCTGCTGACCGCCCGCCCCCGCCTCGTCGACGGGCTGCGGGGCCTGTCGGGGGTCGTGCTGCTCGGGTTCGGTGCGGAACTGCTGCTGTTCGGCGTCCCCTGATCAGTCGTGGTCGTTCAGCTTCGTCCACTTCTTCTCGATCTCCGCGTTCCCGCGGACCATGGTGTCCTCGCCGACCCGGAGCCGCGTCTTCCGGAGCTCGATGGTCTTTACCTCGCCGACCGTGCCGCCCACGTCGACCTCGTCGCCGGGCATGAAGTCCGGGTCGCGCAGGAGGTAGACACCGGCGACGGCGTCCGCGAGCATCTCCGACAGCGCGTAGGAGACCCCCAGCGCGAGGAAGCCGGTTGCGGTGCCGAGCGACGCCGCGATGGCCGGCAGCCCGACGATGGAGAGGAAGCTCAGCACGACCCCGAAACAGAGGAAGACGAACACGATGGTCGCCACGAACTCCCGGTAGACGGGCTGCGAGTCCGGGACGCTCCGATTCAGCACGAATCGGACGATCATCATCAGGACCTTGACCAGAATCGCCGCGAGCACGAGGAAGATGAGCCCCGTCAGCAGGTCCGGCAGCGCGCCGGCCACTCCCGCGACGAACTCGCCCAGGGCGGTGCGAACGATCTGCGTCGTGGTCTGGAAGGGTATCGGCCCGAGCACGCCTCCGCCGTCGCCGGCCTCCGGGTTAACTCTCCGGGCGGCGACAGCAGGCCGCCGCCCCTATGCATCTAGGGAGAAATACCCTTACAGCATTTATTTCGGACGTATTCCAATTATACCGACATCTGCATCTTGATTCCCGAGGTTTCGAACTAATCACACCGAACGATAGTTCCCGAGTCGTGTCCCGTCGAGAAGGTACGCCTCGCCGTTGGCCAGTCCCTCGGGGAGGAACGGCGAGAGGAACGGCTGGCCCTCGTTGATCCAGGTGCCGCCGGTGAGGTCGTTGAACGCCGGGAAGACGACGAGGTCCGCGCGGTCACCGGTCGCCGGCGGCTCCACCCCCTCGCCCTCGGCGTGGGCCACGAACGGCGCGGGCGCGAGCCCTCCCCGGAGCCACACCCGCTCGACCCGTCTGCCGCCGACCTCGTCCTCCAGCCGGACGACCGGGTGCTCGTGGGCGGTGCAAACGATGCCCGCTTCGAGAACGTCCCGTGCCGGCCAGGTGTGGCCGTGGACGAACCCGACTGCACCGAGCCGGGTGCCGGCGGTGTCGGTGACCGTCACGGCGTGCCCCGCGCCGGGGTCGTCGTAGCCGAGGTCGGCCACCAGCGCCGCGAGCCCGCCGTCGTGGTTGCCCGGGGTCACGGTCACGGGGACGCGCTCGGTCAGCGCGGCGAACAGCTCGTCCAGCTCCCGGCGCTCGGTCTCGCCGGGGTCGCCGATGGCGTTGGCCACGTCGCCCAGGAGGACGACGCGGTCGGCGCCGGTCCCCGCCAGCAGCCTCAGGACCGCCTCGCGGCGCTCGTCGCTCCGGTTGCCGAGTTCGACGCCGTCGCGGCGGAGCGCCACCTCCAGTCCGGCGTGGTAGTCCGCCAGCACGAGCGTGCGGCCCTCGCCGGTGTCGGCCACGGCCGCGGGCTCGCCGGGCAGTGGTTCGACGCGAGGGGCGGCGTCGGACGGTGCGTCTCGGGGCACCGCTCAGATGGGCTTCAGCCGGCCGTCCTCGGGCTCGTAGCACTGGCCACCCATCAGCGCGTCCTGGACGGCCGCGTCGACCTCGTCGGCCGACGCCCCGGTCCGGTCGACGACCTGGTCGATGACCTCGTCGGTTGGCGCTCCGTCGCCGTCGTCGAGGTCCTGCATCGCGTCCATCACCGCCGTCTCCAGGTCCACGTCCTCCGCCGGCCCCTCGCTGGCGGCCTCCGCGTCGGCGGCCGCGTCGTCGTCAGCCGGTTCCTCGGCGGTGGTCTCGGGCCCCGACTCCGGCTCCGTGTCGGTCGCCTCGGGCTCCGAGGCCGCGTCGCTCGCCGGCTCGTCGTCGGGTTCGGGGTCGGGCTCCAGTTCCGGCTCTGACTCTACCTCGGTCCCCGTGGAGAACTCCGTGCCGTACTCCTCCTCCACCTCCTCGCGGACGTCCTCGCCGAGCGGGTCCTCGTCGGGCTCCTCGGCGTCGAACTCGCCGGACTCGAACTCCCCGAGGTCGTCGGCGTCCTCGGTCGATTCGGTCGGTTCCGCCGTCGAAACGGTCGAGTCCGACGTCGGTGATTCCTCCGTCGTGGTCTCCGCCTCGGCCGCTGCCGGTTCCTGAGCCGTCGACTGCTCCCCGGTCGCAGCCGACCCGGTCGCGGCCCCCTCGTCCGCGGTCGATCCGGCCGTCGTCCCGTCAGTCGCCCCCGTCTCGGTGGCCGCTTCCGCCGCGCCGGTGGCTTCCGTGGTCGAGGCGCCGGTATCGGCCGTCACCTCGTCTGCAGTCGTCTCCGTGGTCGTGGCCGTTCCGTCGTCGGTGGATTCCCCACCGGCCGCGACCGTGGGGACGTCGCCCGCTTCGAGGGCGGCGAGGTCGGCCTCGCCGCCCTCGTCGGGGGCCAGGTCGAGCGATCCGGCCTCGTCGCGCTCGTTCGCGACGACGCGGGCCGCGTCCAGCGAGAGGTCGTGCAGCGCGTCCAGGTAGGCCGGCGTCGTCCCGTAGTGGGCCAGGGCCAGCGCGACGCCGTCGGCGAGCCGTTCGTCGACGCCCGCCTCCTCGAGGGCGGCCCGGAGGCGGTCGCCGGTCGGCTCCGCCTCGAGTGCCGCGGCCACGACGCCGATACGGGTCAGCGTCCGCTCGGCGGCGGTGACGACCCAGCGGTCCCGGGTGGCGGCGTCGACCGCGTTGACCGACTCGGGCCGGACGGAGCTGTAGACCGCGTCGCCGTCGTCGGGCTCGAACGTCCGCGCCTTCCCGGTCAGTGCCACGAACGTCGGCGGGTCGGCGCGCTCCAGGAACGCCAGTGCGTCCGGCTGATACTGCCCGGCGTAGCTGACGAACGGGCCCGTCGGGTCGACGACGCGGCCCCGGACCATCTCCGGGTTGACGTCCTCGACGGCGGTGAGCACCCCGACGGCGAACAGCCGGTTGGCGCGGGCGCCGGTCGGCGTCACCACGTAGTTCGGCGCGCGCTCCTCGTCGCTCTCGCTGTAGGCGACCGTCGCGTCGTCGAACTCCGCGGCGAACACGCGGTAGGCGACCTCACGCCGGCCGGGCGCCGACCCGCTCATGGCTCGACCTCCGCGAGGAACTCCCTGGCGCGGGCCTCGGGGTCGTCGGCGGCGGCCTCGAAGGCCTCGCAGTCGAGGTTGGCGCCGTACTCGTCGACCGACAGCGCCCCCCGGACCCGGTACTCGCCGCCCACGACGTCCGCGGCGATGGACTCGGCGACGACGTCCCGGTCCATCGCGTCGCGGGCCTGATCGAGCGCCTCGGCCAGCGTCCCCCCGTAGACGGCCTCGGTCGCCTCCCGGTCGAGGATGGCGGTGACCGTGTCGGTGCCGTCGTCCAGGATGGCCTTCACCCGGAGGTCGTCCTCCGGGTCGACGTCGCCGTGGGTCCGGCACTGGTCGTTCTGGACGACGCGGCCGCACTCGGGGCAGCGCTGGATGAGCCCGGAGCCGTCCCGGACCTCGAGGACGTTCCCGACGAGTTCGACGTCGAAGACGCCGCCGGCGTCGACGGCCTCCCGGACCGACATCCGGGTCGCCGACTCGCTGACCTCGACGTCCGCGATCGGCTCGACGGTCGAGAACTCGGTGACGTTCACCGACGGCACGCCGCGGAACTCCCGGACGTGGACGTCCTCGAGCCGGACGGAGGCGTCGGCGGCGATGGCGTCGTGGGGGTCCCAGTCGGTGAATGGCAGCCGTGCGGTCTCGTCGCCGAGGACGCCGCTTTTGATCTCGGTCTCGCCGTCGCGGCCGTCGATGGTCTTCCGCTCGACCTCGACGACGCACACCTCGACGGTCCGGCCGCGGTCGCCGGGCTGGAGGTCGATGAGGTCCCGCTCGCCGCCGACCTCGTGGGGCACCTCCAGGGTCTCCTCCTGGACGGTCACCGTCGTCGACTCGCTCAGGTTCAGCTCCGGGTCGCCCTCCCACTCCCGGACGCCGGCGTTGCCCGCCGTGATGGTGTCGCCGGGCGACAGCGAGAAGTCGGTCCAGGCGGTGTAGGGGATCGCGCCCGTCTCGTCGGCGAGTTCGCCCTCGTAGATCACCTGCTCGTCTCCGTCGTAGCGGATCGACCGCTTGCCGACCGTCAGCACGCGCGCGGTGACGGTGACGTTGCCCGTCTCGGTGTCTATCTGGGCGATTTCGGTCTCCGACGGGGTGGCGGCCCCACCGCCGCCGGCGTCGCCGAACTCCCGCCGGATGCTCCCTTTCGCCTCCTCGAGCGGGACGGAGTACGACTGCAGGGTCTCCAGCTTCTCTCTGACCTCCGCTCTGTCGGCGCCGAGGTCGGAGGCGAGCTCCTCGGCGGCGTCGTCGAGACTCATGCCCGGGGCTTGGCCGCCCGGTGTCAAAAGGGTTCGCGCCGGCGGCGCAGCAGTGTTTAGTTTACGCGTGGAGTGATCCTCCGGTGGACGCAAGCCCCCGGCTTCTCGGGTCGGGCGGCTCGCTGCGCGCTTCGCTCACGTCGTTCGCTGCAGTGTTCAGTTAACACGTTGAGTAATCCTCCGGTGGACGCAAGCCCCCGGCGGCTCGGGTCGGGCGGCTCACG
>PXRM01000031.1 GCA_003020985.1 Halobacteriales archaeon QS_4_70_19
TGTGGCCCCGCAGGGCCAGGGCCCGGGCGAACGCCTCGTCCCACGGCGAGCGGTAGCCCTCGCCGTCCTCGCCGACGCCCTCCTGGTGGGCCGATTCGACGCGTTCGACGAGGTCAGCGGGCAGGTCACGCATCGGCGGCACGTCCAGCGCGAACTGGTCCCAGTGGGTCCGGGCGGGGTGGTCCTGGGGCATGAACAGGCAGTCGTTGATCCAGAACTCCGCGTCGGCGTGAGGCCCCTCCATCTCCTGGAACCCCATCCCCACGAGGACGTCCTTTACGCGGTCGGCGGTCTGCCGGAGGACGTGCTTGCGCCCGCCGTACTCCGTCTCCGCGTCGGCCTCGACGTTGTACTCGGCGAACTCGACGTCCGCCCACTCGCCCGAGGTGAGCAGTTCCGGCGTGAGCGCGCCGACCGTCTCGGCGGTCTCGACGCCCTCCATCAGCGCCGTCACGCCCTCGTCGGTGAGCGTCACCGACCGGACCGTCGTCTCCGACCGCGTCGCGAGGCCCCGCTCGACCAGCCGATCGAGGACGTTCCCGTCGAGGTAGCCGGCGTTCCCGGCCGCGATGGCGTCCAGCGCGCCGGCCCCCGGGTCGTCGTCCGGGTCGACGTCCGGTCCGCCCTCAAGGTCGACGCGGACGGCCCCCTCGTCGATGTCGCCGAACCCCTTCCGGGCGAAGTTCGAGAGCGCGATGTCGACCGTCGGGCCCTCCAGGCCGGCGGCACCGACCAGTTCACCGATGCCGACGGGTTCGTCCTCGGCGCCGGCGTCGACGGCCGCACGGTACAGCCGGAGTTCCGGGAGCCCGCCCTCGCGGTAGTCCGCCCCCTCGTCGGTCAGTTCGATCTCCTGGGCGGCGTGCTCCGCGACCTCGACGAGGTCCTCGGCCTCGAGGTCGAACGCGGCACCCGTCACCGCGGCCGGGTCCGCGTCGAGTTCGTCGGCGAGCGATTCGACCGTCCGCGTCTCCGTCGCGCTGGCGGCCTCGAGCAGCGCGACCTGTGTTGCCGGGAGTCGCATGTGTTGTGATGTGTGGTGTGGTAGCGCGTTCGCGGCGGCACGGGCCCGCGGGCGCCTGGTCGTCAGTCGATGCCTGCGTCGGCCGGTCAACTAACCGTTCCGACATCCGCGACGGTTTCGCGGTCGACCCCCCCGTTTCGTCTGGAGGTTCCGAGGTGTCGACCGGTCCGACGTCGCGTCAGGCGAAAAAGAACGGGTCGGACGCCGCTGGCGGTTGCACGACGATGCGCCGTCCGGTGCGTCCGACTGGCATGTGAGCGGATGCGCGGGTCGACCACTTGAGCGTTACGGGGTGGGGGACGGAGCCACATGGGGCCTCGGCCTGGAACTGTTCTCCTGATGCTGTTCTGCTAATATCGGAGTATTTGTGCGGTTAGAACCCACTCTACGGACGTATATCGGAAGTATCACCGTAATATTGCCGGATACGGTGGTATGTGAGCCCCCTCGGTCTCTCGACGTTCTAACGACCGCGACCGCCGTCAGGAGGGGTCGTACTCCTCGGCGACGACCTCGCGGAACTTCGACGCCGTCACCTCGCCGACCCCCTCGACCGTTTTCAGCGCCTCGTCGTCGGCGGTCATCACCGCCTCGACGCTGCCGAAGTGGTCCAGGAGCGCCCGCGCCGTGACCGGGCCGACCTCCGCGACCGAGGAGACGACGTACTCCTGCTGCTCGGCGAGCGTCTTCGAGGACTTCTCCCCGTGGACCCGGACCTCGCGGTCGTCGCGGTCCTGCTCGCGCCGGGCGATGACCTCGAGGAGGTCCGCGGTCTCGTCGGCGTCGCGGGTCTGAAGGACGCTCGCGCCGAAGTCGACCGCGAGCGACGAGAGCGCCCCCCGGATGGCGTTCGGGTGGACGTTGCGCTTCTCGTACAGCCCCTCGCCCTCCAGGATGACGACGGGCCGGGCGTAGTGCCGGGCGGCGTCGCCGACCTGGTCGAACATGGAGCGGTCGCTCCCGAGCAGCGTATCGAGGAAGTCGTCGACGGCCTTCCGCTCGACCGCCACGCGGTCCGAGAGGACGTAGTCCCCGACGGCAAGCGTCTCCAGCCGGGTCGTCACGCCCTCCCGCGTCGAGAGGTCCCGCGCGATGTGGGCGTCGAGTTCGCGCTGATCGGCGACGATCTCGATCTCGTCGGCGTCGGGGTCGCCGCCCGCCGTCGCGACGAGTCCCTCGTCGGCGTCCGTGTCGGTCTCCGCGCCCGCTTCCCCGGCTTCGGCGCTGTCGCCGTCGGTCTGCTCGCCGTCTTCGCTCTCGTCCTCGTCGGTGAAGTCAGTGAGCCCGGGCTGGCCGTCGGTCGCGTCGGCCGCTCCGGCATCCGACTCGGCCGCAGCCTCGGCCTCCGCATCCGGCTCCGCGTGCGCCTCCTCGTCGTCGGCCCCCGCCTCGTCTTCGTCCCCGCCGTTGAACGCCTCTAGCGACTGCTGGGAGTCGTCCAGTTCGGCCTCGATGTCGTCCTCGGCGCCCTTCAGCTTCCGGAGCTCCTCCTCCATCCTCTTCTCCTCGTTCTTCGAGATCCAGTAGAACGCCTCGTCGCGGGTGTCGTCGGCGATGAGGACGACGACGCGGCCCTCCTGTGCGCGACCGGTCCGGCCCTTCCGCTGGATGGAGCGGACCCCCTTCGGGACGGGCTCGTAGAACAGCACGAGGTCCACGTCGGGGACGTCCAGCCCCTCCTCGGCCACGCTGGTCGACACGAGCACCTCGAACTCACCGTTGCGGAAGGCGTCCAGCGTGTCCTTCTGCTCGGTCTGGGTCATCCCGTCGCTGCCTTCCTTGTCGCCCTGGCCGACGAACCGCCGGACGTCGAAGCTCTCGGAGAGGAACTCCGTGAGCGTCTCGGCGGTGTCCCGGGACTCCGTGAACACGATGACGCGCTCGCCGTCCCGGATGCCGAGCGTCTCCGCGAGCAGGAGCCGGGTCTTCCGGAACTTCGGGTGGAGGTCGTCGAACGCCTCGGCGCGGCGCATGGCCTCCTTTACCCGGGGCTCGGAGACGAACCGCTGGGCCGCCTTCGACGCACCGGAGGACTGCGCGGCGTTGCGCTGGCGCTCGAAGTACCGCCGCAGCGACTCGACCGACTGGGTCTCGACCAGTTCGACCGCCCGCCGGAGCTTCATGATCTCGGCGTGCGCGCTCATCCCCTCGTACCCTTCCGACTGGCCGTCGTCGATGAGCTCCTGCAGCTTCGCCCGGATGGCGTTGAGCTGCTTCTGGGACATCGAGGGGTCCGTCGAGTTCGTCACGCCCAGCTGTTTGAGCTGTTCGAGCCGCTCGGCGATGACGTCGTTCAGCGCGTCCCGGACCTCGATGACCGAGTCCGGCAGGTCCAGGTGGACCCAGTCGAGCGTCGTCTCGTACGTGTGCTCGGCCACGTCGGCGTCGTCCTCGGTCATCACCTCCACGTCCGCCAGGCCGAGGTTCCGGCAGACGGTGAGGATCTCCGCCTCGTCGCCGCCCGGGGAGGCGCTCATCCCGGTGACGAGCGGCCGGTCGGCGTCGGCGTGGTAGCGCTCGGCGATGTAGTTGTACGCGTAGTCGCCGGTGGCGCGGTGGCACTCGTCGAAGGTGCAGTGGACGACGCTGGAGAGGTCGATACGGTTCCCGACGAGGTCGTTCTCGACGACCTGCGGGGTCGCCATCACCACCCGGGCGTCCTCCCAGAGCGTGGCGCGGTCGTCCGGCCGGACCTCGCCGGTGAACACGATGATCTCGTCGTCGGGAATCTCCAGCGCCTCGCGGTAGAACGCCGCGTGCTGCTCGACGAGCGGCTTCGTCGGCGCGAGCATCAGCGCCTTCCCGCCGCACTCGGCGAGCCGGTGGGCGGTGACGAGCAGCGAGACGGTCGTCTTGCCCAGCCCCGTCGGCAGGCAGACCAGCGTGTGGCCATCGCTCGCCGTGTCGGCCAGCCGGGTCTGGTAGCGCCGGTCCTCCAGGAAGCCCGGGGTCAGCAGTGGCCGGTCGAGATACTCCGTTCCGCCCTCGGCGTCCGTGGCCGCCATCACGCCAGTCTACCGCGTCCTCGTGGATAAGGGTTCGCGGGGCGGGGTGGAAGTGGAGTCGGCCCGTCGCCGCGTTCGCCGGCGGGTCGTCTCGGCCACGACCCCTCCGTTTCGTCTGGAGGTACCGGAGAGGTCCGCCCGGGTGGGCCCTCGGGGGACCGCGTCGGGTAAGTGGGCCGCCGCCGAACGGGAGGTATGGACGGTCGGACGGCGGTCGGCGGGCTACTGGCGGTCTCGGGGTCCGTCTTCGCGTTCGTCGCCGCCCGGGCACTGGTCCGTGGGCTGACCGACGCCGGGACACCATCGCTGGTCGCCCTCGGCGGACTCACGACCATCGCCCTCGTCATCGCGGGGCTCGGTGTCTCCCTGCTCGCCCGGGGACGCCGCGAGCCGCCCGCGGACGGGGTCGACCGGTGACACGGCGACTGCTCCACCCACGATGACCGGGCAGTCCGTACTGACGCCTCTCGCCGTCACCCCCGCCGGTCACTGACGGCTCGTTCCGCCGTCAGCCACGTCTATCGATGACGGCCCTGGCCTCCTCGGCGGCCTGCTTCCAGCCGTAGCCGCGCTCGTAGACGTGCTGCTTGGCGTCGACGACCTCCTCCGGGGAGGCCTCCTCCCAGCCGCCCCGCGCCCAGGAGCCCGACTCCCGGAGCCAGCTCACCACCTGCTCGCGGGTCTCGGGCCAGGAGAGGCCGACCATCTCGTAGTAGGCGACCAGCGCGAAGACGCTGTGGTCGTGGGCGCCGGGGACGCTGCCGTGCTCGTAGATGGTCTTCAGCGGCTCGTGGGTCGGCTCGCGGACGAGTTCGGTGTACTCGGCGGCCGTCAGGAGCCGCAGGGGGCCGTCGTCGTCCGTGACGCGGCGCTCGGCGACGAGCCGGGCGAGCGCGTCCGCGTGGAGGCCGCTCCACTCCCCCGGCACCGCGTCGGGGAGTGCCTCGCGCTCGACGGGGCGCCGGGAGAGCACCGAGACGATGTCCACGTACGCGCGCTCGACGGCCGCGCGGGTGGTGCCGTCGTAGGCACAGTCGGCGTCGTGGAGGTTACTGGTGGTCCGGCAGTCCGGACACGGGTACGCGAAGCGCGCCACGGGTACTACCCCGGCTGTGCGCTGGCGCGGGTATGAACGTGTCGGGAGCACGTCGCCCGGCGCGGCTGGCGGCCGCCCGCCCCCCGGCGACACGTCGTGGCATGCCGACACCCGCCATCCCGGTACTTAAGCCGGGCACCACCCAACCGGGGGTATGAACGTCGTCCCGGACACGAGCGCGGTCGTCGACGGCCGTGTGTCCGAGTTCCACGAACGGGGCGAACCCGTCGAGACGGTGTACGTCCCGGAGGCAGTCGTCTCCGAACTCGAGTCGCAGGCCAACGCCGGATTCGACACCGGCTGGGACGGGCTCGCGGAGCTCCAGCGGCTCGCGGACCTCGCGGACGCCGACGAGCTCGCCGTCGAGTACGTCGGGGAGCGCCCCACGAGCGACGAAATCGGCGGCGCCCGCGAGGGTGACGTCGACGCGGTCATCCGCGACATCGCGCAGGAGTACGACGCCACGCTCCTGACCAGCGACGCCGTCCAGGCCGAGGTCGCCCGCGCGAAGGGGATCGCCGTCGAGTACGTCGAGGCCGAGACCCGGGACGTCGATACGCTCTCCATCGAGGCGTTCTTCGACGAGGAGACCATGAGCGTCCACCTCCGGTCGGGGGTGGCGCCGATGGCCAAGCGCGGCTCCCTGGGCGAGATGCGCTACGAGGCGATCCGCGACGACCCCTCCACGGAGGCAGAGCTGAAGGAGTGGACCGCCGAGATCGAGGCCTCCGCGCGCCAGTCCAGCCAGGGGTTCATCGAGCTCTCCGAGCCCGGCATGAGCATCGTCCAGTTCCGGGACATGCGCATCGCCGTCGCGGAGCCGCCGTTCGCCGACGGCTACGAGATCACCGCCGTCCGACCCATCGCGAAGACCACCCTGGAGGACTACAAGCTCGCCGGGGAGCTGCGCGAACGGCTCCAGGAGCAGCAGCGCGGCGTCCTCATCAGCGGGGCGCCCGGGGCGGGCAAGTCCACGTTCGCGCAGGCGGTCGCCGAGTTCCTCGCGGACGCCGGCTTCGCGGTCAAGACGATGGAGAAGCCCCGCGACCTGCAGGTCGGGCCGAACATCACCCAGTACACGGAGCTGGACGGCTCGATGGAGAAGACCGCCGACTCCCTGCTGATGGTCCGCCCGGACTACACCATCTACGACGAGGTGCGCAAGACCTCCGACTTCTCGGTCTTCGCGGACATGCGCCTCGCCGGGGTGGGGATGCTGGGCGTGGTCCACGCCACCCGCGCCATCGACGCGCTCCAGCGGCTGGTCGGCCGCGTCGAACTCGGGATGATCCCGCAGGTCGTCGACACGGTCGTCTACATCGAGGCCGGCGAGGTCCACACGGTCTACGACGTCCACACGGAGGTCAAGGTCCCGCACGGCCTGATGGAGGAGGACCTCACGCGCCCGGTCGTCGTCATCAGCGACTTCGAAACCGGCGAGCCCGCCTACGAGATCTACACGTTCAACAACCAGGTCATCACGGTCCCGCTCGACGAGGGTGAGGAGGGGAGCGACACCGGCGTCAACCGCATCGCGAAACAGGAGATCGAGCGGGAGGTCAAGTCCGTCGCACGGGACCGCGTTGACGTGGAGATCGTGGGCCAGAACTCCGCCCGCGTCTACGTCTCCGACAACGACATCTCCACCGTGATCGGCAAGGGCGGCGGCCGCATCTCCGACATCGAGAACCGGCTCGGCATCGAGATCGACGTTCGCACCCACGACGAGCGCCCGGGCGGTGCACGCCACGCGGGCGGGTCCGGCCCCGACGCGGAGGCGGGTGGCTCGGGCGGTGGCGGCGCCGGCGGCGGCGAGGTCGTCACGCCGGAGGTCACTTCCCGGCACGTCATCGTCCCCGCGGAGGGGTACCAGGGCGAGACGGTCGAGGTGCAGGCCGGCGGGGAGTACCTGTTCACGGCGACGGTCTCTCGCGGCGGCGAGATTCAGGTGTCACGCGGCTCGGCCATCGCGGAGGAACTCGAGCAGGCCATCGACCGCGGCAAGCAGATCACCATCGCGCCGCAGTAGCGAGTCGCGGATGAATCCACTCGGTGGCGGGCGGATTTATGTCGGACCCACACGGAAGCCGGCCACGTGCTCGATGTCTCGGCGGAGGACATCACGGAGGGACCCCTACTACGAGCGCTGCTGCTGCTGGCAGCGCCGCTCCTCGCCCAGAACGCCGTCCGGGTCGTCGAGCAGCTCGCGGACGTCTTCTTCCTGGGGCGCGCGAGCGGTGACGCCGTCGCCGCAGCCAGCCTCGGGCTCCCGCTCGTCCACGTCCTGTTCGCTCTGGCCGTGTTCACGCCGATGGTCGGGACGCAGGTAGTCGTCTCGCAGCGTGTCGGCGGCGCCGACACCACGGGTGCTGCCCGGGGGCTGACCGCCGGCGTCGCCGTCGCGCTGGCGCTGTCGCTGGCGGTGGGCGTGGCTGGGTACGTCGGCGCCCGGCCGCTGGTCGACCTGCTGACGACGCTCCGCCCCCGCACCGGGGGCGGACCGGTACCGGAACTGGCGGCCAGCTACATCCGGGTGTACGCACTCGGCCTCCCGCTGCTAGCCGTCGGTGACACCATCGAGGGGGCGTTCCTCGGGTGGGGGGACTCCCGCGCGCCGCTGGCGATGAACGTCCTGTCGGTCGTGACCAGCGTCGCGCTCGACCCGGTGTTCATCTTCGGCATCGACCTCGGGCCAGTGGCCGTCCCGGCGCTCGGGGTCCGCGGGGCGGCGCTGTCGGCGGTCGTGGGGGCGGGGCTGAGTCTGACACTCGCCGTCGGACTGCTGCTGGCCGGACGCCACGAGGGGATGCTGGACGCCCCCCGAGCGACCGGCGCGGTGCTCGCGACGGCCCGCGAGATCGTCGACGTCGGCGGGCCCAACGCCGCCCAGCAACTCGCCAAGCAGACCGCCCGGGTCGCCGTGGTCGTGGTCGTGTTCGCTGCCGGCGGGGCGGCGGCGCTGGCGGCGTACTTCGTCGGCGCCCGCGTCGCCGCCGTGGCGTACATCCCCGCGCTGGGCCTCAAGCAGGCCGCACAGAGCGTCGTCGGCCAGAACCTGGGCGCGGCTGCACCGGCACGGGCCCGCCGGGCGACCCGCCTCGGCGCGGCGGTCACGGGGACGGGGCTCGCCGTCGTCAGCCTGGTGCAGTGGGTGCTCGCCGACGGCATCGTGGCCCTCCTCGTCCCGGCTGCCGGGGCCCCGACGGTCGAACTGTCGGTCGCCTACCTCGGCATCCTGGCCGTCGGCTACCCTGCCATCGGCGTCGCCTACCTGTACGAGGCCGGCTTCAACGGTGCCCGCCGGACCCGGACCAGTTTCGTCGCCACGCTGTGCCAGTTCTGGGTCGTCCGCCTCCCCCTCGCGGCCGGCCTCGCGTTCGGCCTGGGGCTCGGCGCGGTCGGGGTCTACTGGGCGGTCACCCTGTCGAACGTCGTCGCTGCGGCCGGACTGGCGGCCTACTACCGGTACGAGACCGACGGCGGAATGCTGGACCGTGCGGCCGCCGCGGCCGAGGAGGGGCCCGCCGGTTCGGACGTAGCGTGATCCGTCTCAGTCCACCCCCTGCACCCCTAGCGAGACGGCCACGTCGTAGCGGTCGCTCGTGCTGTCCCGCTCGCCGGTGTACGGAACGACCTGCCCGAACTCGAAGTCGTAGACGCCGGACCGGAGACAGCCCCGTTGCTCGCGGTCGTCGAGGACGACGGCAGTCCAGGTGGCGGCCGCGCCGCCGCCGAGACGAACGGGACCCGGTGGGCCGGCGGCGTCGTGGCCGGCGCGGCCGTCGCGCTTCCCGTCGTTATCGATGCACCAGACGCCGAACGGGATCGTACTCGTCGGGCGGGAACCCGCCGGCCTCGACGTTGACCCAGCGCCAGAACCCGCCCGGGGGGTCCGCCGTTGGGGTGGCGTCCGGATGGCGGAGGTTCAGAGTCGTACAGCCGGCGAGGCCACCGACCACGGCGGTGCCGACGGCCCGAAGCAGACGGCGGCGACCGGGGGAGGGCGTCGTTCGACGCTCGCAGCGGGGCCGACTTCTGCCTGTTGGCGGGCCATCGATATGAGAAACGCCTTTGCCCGCCCGCCCCCGTCATCGGATAACCCCCTGCTGGCGCCGGATTCCGGGGTCATCCATCCATCATCATGCGAGTCGACGAGGCCGTCCCCGAGTTCGCCGACGCCTTCCCGTTCGAGTCGTTCAACCGGATGCAGGCGGAGGCGCTGCCCGCCGTCCTCGACTCGGACGAGAACGTGGTCGTGAGCGCCCCCACGGCGTCGGGGAAGACGGCGCTCGCCGAACTCGCCATCTGCCGGACGCTGCGATCGGACGGCACGGCCCTCTTCCTCGCGCCGCTGCGCGCGCTCACCAACGAGAAGGAGTCCGAGTGGGAGCGGTTCGAGGAGCTGGGCTACTCCGTCTACGTCGTGACTGGCGAGCGCGACCTGAACCCGCGCCGCGCCGAGCGCGCGGACGTGCTCGTGATGACGCCGGAGAAGGCCGATTCGGCCACCCGCAAGCACGACACCAGCCGGCACGCGTTCATCACGGACGTGGACTGCTGCATCATCGACGAGGTCCACCTGCTGGACTCCGACCGCCGCGGGTCCGTGCTGGAGGTGACGGTCTCGCGGCTGCGGCGGCTCTGCGACCCCCGCGTGGTCGCGCTCTCGGCGACGATGCCCAACATCGACGACGTGGCCGGCTGGCTGGACGCCCCGGCCGACCACACCTTCACCTTCGGCGAGGAGTACCGCCCCGTCCCGCTGCACGCCGGCGTGGAGACGTACTCCCACGGCGAGAACCCGTTCCAGGACAAGTACCGGCGCCTGTTCCGGGCGCTGGACCTCGCCCAGCCCCACGTCGAGGACGGCGGCCAGGCCCTCGTGTTCGTCTCCAGCCGGCAGGACACCGTCCGCGCCGCGGAGAAGGCCCGAGACGTGGTTGCCGAGCGCGACATCGAGATGGGTGCCCGCGGCGACTACGACATGCACACCGAGGCCCAGGAACTGGACAACGACACCCTCCGCCAGTCCGTCGTCGACGGGGTCGCCTTCCACCACGCCGGGCTCTCCCGGTCGGACAAGGACCGCGTCGAGGAGTGGTTCCGCGACGGCACGGTCCAGTTCCTGTTCTCCACCTCGACGCTCGCCTGGGGCGTGAACCTGCCCGCCCGCTGTGTGGTCATCCGTGACACGAAGTACCACGACCCGCTGGAGGGGGAGGTCGACATGAGCCCGCTGGACGTGCTCCAGATGCTCGGGCGCGCGGGTCGCCCGGGGTACGACGACGCGGGCTACGCCTACGTGGTCTGCGACGGCGCGGACGCCGACAAGTACCGCACCCTGCTGCGCGAGGGCAAGGAGATCGAATCGCGCCTGGCCGAGGACCTCGACGCCCACCTGAACGCCGAGGTCGCCCTGGGCTACGTCCGCGAGATGGACGACGTGATGGCGTGGCTGGAGACGACGTTCTA
This sequence comes from Halobacteriales archaeon QS_4_70_19, assembly GCA_003020985.1. Lineage (GTDB taxonomy): Archaea > Halobacteriota > Halobacteria > Halobacteriales > Haloarculaceae > Haloglomus. The sequence continues at coordinate 10,598 of PXRM01000031.1, forward strand.
CTACGTCCGGGCGCAAGCCGCCCCCGACGGCGCCAGCGACGGCTCCATCGACTACCCGTTCGGCGGCAACCTCCGGACCCGCGCCCGGGAGACGCTGGACGCGCTCGTCGCCGACGAGTTCGTCGAGGAGGACGGCCTCCGCCTGCGTCCCACGGCGCTGGGCCGCCTGGCATCGAAGTTCTACATGCGGCTGGACACGGCCCGCGAGTTCGCCGACCTCACGGAGGCCGCCGGGGGCGGCAACGGTGGCCGACCGATCGACGAGGGCGACGTGCTCCGGACGGTCGCGGCCGCCGCCGAGTTCGACTCCGTCAGCGCCCGCCGCGCCGAGCGCGACGCGGTCGACTCCGTCCTCGGGCAGTCGTTCGCCTCGGGCGCCGAGGGGGAGGACCTCGACCCCGGCAACCGGAAGGTGCTGGCCATCTGCCGGGCGGCGATGCGCGGCTCCACGCCCGGCGAGCTCCGGAGCGACGCCTGGGTCATCCGGCAGAACGTCCTCCGCCTGCTCGCGGCCCTGCACGCGTTCGCCCGCGAGTTCGCGGACGCCCGCGTCGCCAACCTCGTCCGCCGGGTCGAGGCCCGCGTCGAGACGGGCATCTCCGCCGACGCGGTGGGGCTCACGGCCGTCGACGGCGTGGCCCGCGGCCGCGCGCAGAAACTCGCTGCCGAGGGCCTGACGACCCCCGCCGACCTCGTCGTCGCGGACGTCGAGGGGCTGGTGGACGCCGGGCTCTCGGAGGGCGTCGCCGAGCGCGTCCTCGGGAACGCCCGCGACCTCCCGGTCGTCGAGGTAGAGTGGGGCGACGTCCCCGACAGCATCGCGCTGGGCGAGCGCGCGATGTGTCCGGTCACCGTGCGCTCGACCGCCGGCAGCTCCCGGGCCGGCGTCCGCGTGACGGTCAACGGCCGCGAGATGTCGAGCACGGAGACGCACCTCGGGGAGACGGAGACCACAGTCGGCGTCTTCGGCACCGACCAGGCCGACGAACTGACCTACCGCGTCGAGGTGACCTTCCCGGACCTGCCGCTGCCCCCGTTCGACGACTCCCGGACGGTCCGCGTGGAGTAGGGCTCTCCGCTCGTGATTCTCCAACTCGGATATTCAGCCAGGAGTGCAGATGATGGGATGGTTATTCGAAAATTGATATTCTTGAATGATAGATCGGAAAACAATCGAAAAATTGCCGCAGACCACCGCTCCTCACCTCAGACCCCGAACGCGGGGACGAACCGGAACGTGAGGTAGGCGCCGACGGTCGCGATGGCCGGGACGACGTTCTGCATCAGGACGACCTGGGCGGTCGTCGCAGGGTTGAACAGGGCCGCTGCCCGGGGGATGTCCTCGGGGGCCTCCTCGCCGATGGCCGGGATCTCCTCGCCGGCCTCGTCGGCGGCCAGCGCGTCGACGCTGACCGGGGGGGTCTCCCCGCCGCCGACCGCCTCCGGGACCGTCACCGGTCGCGTCGCCCGGCCCCAGCCCAGCCCGATGATGGACATCGTTGCGATGATGACGAAACTGGCGGGGATGCCGAGCACGGAGAGAAAGACGACCAGCGTGGAACTGACCGTGGCGACCACGATAGCGGCCGTCAGCGGCAGTTCCGTGATGTCGCTGCCCATCGTCTCCAGGGTCCGCCGGGCAATGGTGAACGCGCCGATGGTGACGGCGATGCCGCCGATGATGATGGCCGGGTCCATCGCCAGTTCGCCGCTGCCGACCAGCGGCGCCACCGCGTTGGCGATGTTGGAGGTCCCGGAGCTGAACGCCATCAGACAGCCGATACTGACGACCGTGACGGTGCCGACCAGCTCCCGGCAGTTGGTGGTCCGGTGGACCCGCGGCACCGGAATCGTCCCCGAGCGGTCGACATCGAGCAGCGGGCCGGTGCTGCGCTCCATCGCGACCAGCGTGTTCAGCCGCGCGTAGAAGTACCGGCCGATGATCAGCGACACCCAGAAGCCGATGATCGGCGAGACGACCCACCAGATGACGATCTCGCCCATCACGGCGAGGTCGAGCACGCCGCCGGCGAGCGCGAGTCCCGCGATGGCCCCGACGGCGGTCATCGAGGTCGAGGCCGGCACGCCGAAGACGTTGCCGACCAGTAGCGCGATGCCGATGAAGAACAGCACGGCGATGGAGGACTCGAGCGTGAACACGCCGGTGTCCACGACCAGCTCCGTACCCAGCTTCGTCACGACGTTCCGGCCGATGGTCCAGGCGCCGATGGAGAAGAACACCCCCATCAGTCCTGCGGCGACCGTCTTCGAGATGGCGTCCGCGCCGACGGCCGGCCCGAACGCCGGCCCCGTCGTCGACCCGCCGATGTTGTACGCGACGAACATCGCGACGAGCACGCCGACCAGGAGGAGCGGCTCGACCATCAGGCCTCCCCGGCTGTCGTCCCGTCCGGCTCGTCGCCGTCGTCGCCCCCGTCGGTCTCCGCGTCCGCCTCCGTGTCGTCCGCATCGTCCGGTTCGTCGTCGGCCGACTCCTCGTCCGTCCACTTGTCCTCCTCGGTGGCCGCGCGGTCCGCGTCGAGTTGCTCCTTCAGCGTCTCATCGACGGTCTGGCCCACGGTCTCCTCGACTGTTTCTTCGACCGTCTCGCCGACCTTCTCGTCGACCGTCTCGTCGACGGTCTCCTCGACGGTCTCCTTGACCGCCGTGGTCATCCAGTCCGGGTCGAACCGGGCCATCTTCCAGACCACGTGGAGGACGTACGAGAGCAGGACGCCGAAGCCGAACGCCAGGCCGATGGCGTTGCCGGCGACGACGATCAGCCCGACGGAGATGGCGATCAGCAGTCCGTACGTCAGGTCGACGATGGAGTCGATCCGGCTCGGGTTCACGGCGATCCCGGGGCAGCCCCGGGGCAGTCCGTCGGGCGGGCGGTTCGGCGGCCACTGGGCGACGAGAACGTCATTACCGGAGAGAGTCGTCGTCGGTTGAAGTACCTTGGCAACTGGCGATGGCCGCCGACGGGGCCCCCGGCGCATGTCGCTGGCGGTCAGCCGTCGGTCGCGTCCCCCGCGTCGTCGGCGTCGCCGGTCGCCCGGAGGTACTCCTCCAGCAGCGTCGGGAAGCGACCGCCCCGTACGTAGCGGAGGCCGAACTCGTCCGCCCAGGAGACGATGCCGCGGTCCTCCGTGACGACGCCGGCGTCCAGTTCACGGGCGAGGACGAGCAGGTCGAAGTCCTCGCGCGAGTCCAGCACCCCCTGGCGGAGCGCACGGCGGTACTTGTCGCGCATCCTCGAGAGGATCCGGTCAGCCTCCGTGCGGTAGTCGTCGCCCTCGGCGGCCAGGGCCTCCGGGTCGAGTTGTTCGACCTCGCGGAGCGCCTCCTCGGAGACCCGGAGCCCGCGGTCGACCCGCCCGGACATCTCGTCGATGAACTCGTAGACGATGTCCGCCGGGATGGTGACCCCGTAGCGGTCCGGGCTCTTACGGACGACCCAGGTGTCCAGCCGCGAGAAGACCTCCTCGTCCACGTCGCGGTCCCGGAGCATCGTCGTCAGCTCGTCGTGGATGGACGGGGGCACGTAACAGGAGATGTCGAGTTCCAGCCGCGCGGTCACCACGAGGTCCAGCAGCCGGAGCACCGCGTCCTCCAGCGACTCGTCGTCCTCGCGAATCTCCCCGGTGATGAACAGCGACGTGTCGAGGACGAACCGCTGGCGGGGGAGGTCGCTGGCCATATCCGGCCGTTCCCGGCCGAGGCACAAAAGCGCACAGCCCACCGCTGCAGCGGGGCGTCAGCCCGGGCGCCGCCCCCGGCAGGTCCGGACCCAGTCGACGGCGACTGAACCCTGCCCCGCAGCGCCCGCCACGCGGCTGCTGCCGGTCACCACCGACGGATGCGACCCGCGCCGTCGGTGGCCGGCCGATATAAACGCCGCGCGGCAGCGCCGCAGCAGACTTAACCACGACTGGCCCCCTGGTACTGGCAGTGATTACCGGTGTCTGAGACGGACGCTCACACGGAACGGGACGGAGCCACGGACGTTGACGCCGTCGTCGTCGGCGCGGGCTTCTCGGGACTGTACATGCTGCACCGGTTGCGCGAGCAGGGCTTCGATGTCAGGGTCTTCGAGAAGGGCGACGACGTCGGCGGGACGTGGTACTGGAACCGCTACCCGGGCGCGCGCTGTGACAGCGAGAGCCACATCTACTGCTACTCCTTCGACGAGGAGATCCGCCAGGAGTGGGAGTGGAGCGAGCGCTACCCGGAGCAGCCGGAAATCCTCTCCTACCTCCAGTTCGTCGCCGACCGGCTGGACCTGCGCCGTGACATCGCGTTCGAGACGGAGGTGACGGGCGCGACCTACGACGCGGACGCGGCCACGTGGGCGGTCGAGACCGCCGACGGCGAGCGTGTCACGGCGCGTTTCTTCATCGGCGCGATGGGCTGTCTCTCGGAGCCGTTCCGCCCCGACTTCGACGGGCTAGATGACTTCGAGGGCGACTGGTACCACACGGCCCGCTGGCCCGATGAGGGGGTCGACCTCGCGGACGAGCACGTCGGCGTCGTCGGCACCGGCTCGACCGGCATCCAGTTCATCTCCGAGACCGGCGGCGAGGCCGACCACCTGACGGTGTTCCAGCGGACGCCCAACTACGCCGTCCCGGCACGGAACCGCCCGCTGGAGGACGACGAGTACGAGGAGATCAGGGCGAACTACGACGAGATCTGGGAGCGCGCCCGCGACTCCCGGCTCGGGATGCCGTTCGAGCACGACCACTACTCCGCGGCGAGCCTCTCCGAGGAGGAGATTCGCGAGACCCTCGAGGACCGCTGGCAGCAGGGCGGGTTCCGCTTCCTCCATGCGTTCGAACCCGGCCACGTCCTCACCAACGCCGAGGTCAACGCGGTCATCTCGGAGTTCATCCGCGAGAAGCTCCGCGCGAAGGTGGACGACCCGGAGACCGCCGAGAAACTCGTCCCGACGGACCACCCGTACGGCGCGAAGCGCCCGCCGATGGACTACAACGACTACTACCGGACCTACAACCGCGACGACGTCTCCCTGGTCGACGTCAGCGACGACGGCGAGCCCATCGAGCGGGTCACCGCCGACGGCATCCGGACGACCGCCGGGGAGTACGAGCTGGACGTCCTCGTCTACGCGACGGGCTTCGACGCCATGACCGGCGCACTGCTGGCCATCGACATCGAGGGGCGCGACGGCCTGACCCTGGCGGAGAAGTGGGACGCCGGCCCCCGAACCTACCTCGGGCTGATGACCCGCGGCTTCCCCAACCTGTTCACCATCACCGGGCCCCAGTCACCGTCGGTGCTGACGAACATGCCCCTCTCCATCGAGCAGCACGTCGAGTGGATCGCCGACTGCATCGCCTACATGGACGAGCACGGCCACGACGCCATCGAGCCGACCGAGGCGGCCGAGACCCAGTGGGTCACGAACACCAACATGCTGGCCGACAACATGCTGTTCTCCGAGGCCGACTCCTGGTACCGCGGGGACAACATCCCCGGCAAGACGTCGGTGTTCACGCCGTTCCCCGGCGGCCTGGACATGTACCGCGACATCTGCGACCGCGTCGCCGGCGACGACTACGACGGCTTCGAGTTCGACCAGGTCGCCGACGCGCCGCTGGCCGGGCAGTAGTCGTCCCGTCCGCCCCCAGGCACCACCACCTTCGCAGGCCACCTCTCTCACCAAAACCTTCGTATTAATCCTTTACGCCCGCAATTAATGAATAATAGCCGAGGAAAGATACAAAAAACAATCGTAACTGGAAAATCCGGGGTGGCGCGGCCGGTCGACCTCGTCGATGTCGAGCGCGTCGGCCAGCTCTCGGCGTCACGGCTCCGGTTTCACGCGTGCAAACCCCGAGGAACGGAGTGGCTGCTCGCCGGAGCGGGGGTATGCACTCCGAGACGCTCGATTCCTCACACCGCTCGCCGGTCGCCGCGCTGCTGGCATGGCTCCGGGTCGCGTTCCCGTCACTCGATCCCGACAGCCGGCTCGGCCGACGGCTCCACCGCGCTCACCGGGCCGTCGACCGGTTCCGCGTCCGCGAGCACCTCCGTCGCACCGAGCGCGCGCTGCGCCGGGCCGGCCGCCGCGACCTGCCGCCCGAACAGCGCCGCCGCCGTGAGCACCACCTCGACCGGTTGCGAGCGTACTGGCAGCGGGGCAGCTTCCCGTCGAACGTCGCCGAGCCCGGTCGGGCACCGGCGTTCGTCTCCCCGGACGACGGCACCCTGTGTGCCGTGGCGAACCTGCTGGAGCCGGACCGTCCCGCAGTAGTCGCGCGGACCGCCGACGTGGCCAACACGGTCCGCGTCGAGACCACTGAGGGGACGCCGCTGGACGGCGTGATTGACGAGTGGGCCGCGCACAACGGCTTCACGCGCGCCGAACTCGCCCGGATACAGCCCACCTACCCGCACGGCGTCCAGTTCGCGACGACCTGCGGCCCGGTGGCGTGCTGGGTCGCCGGTGCCGCGTGCGCACTCGTCGGGAGCGCCGTCTTCGCCGCGACGGAGTGGGTCGGCTACCGGCTCGTCGGCGAGTGGTTCCCGGCGAAGCCGCTGAAGCGCCGCGCTGCGCTGGGGTACGCGACGGCGATGAACGGCTTCCTCGCCGTCTTTCTGGCCCTGCTCCTGTACGCGCTGTTCCCGTGACCATGGCCGGGGACGGACACGCCGGGGACGGGGAACCGCCGCCGGACCGGACACGCCGCGCGGTCCACGCGCTGGCGGCGTGGACTGCCGTCGTCGCCGTCCCGGGGCTGGCGCTCTCGTGGACGGTATCGTTCTGGGACGCGCACGACCACCTCGCGCGGGCTACCTCGGGGCCGGCCGCGGTCCTGACGGCGGACGCGGTGACGCTGTTCCTGGCGACGGTGCTGGGGGCGACGCTTGCCCTGCCGCTGCTCGTCGCGGTCGCGCGGCTCGGGCAGGACGGTGCCTCGACCGCCGGGACGGTGGTCGGCGCCGTCGTCGGCGTCGCCGGTCCCCTCGGTCTCGCCGTGACGATGGGGATGCTCCTCGGTCTCGCTCCTGGCCGCTCGGCACTCCTCCTCGCCGTCGCTGGTGGGGGCCTCCTGGCCGCGGTCGCGGTTATCGGCTACTGCGTGGCGGTCACCCGCCGCCGCGGTCCCGGCACCACCGCCGCGGACGGCGGGCGGACCGGCGATGACGACCGCCTTCCGTGGACCGCGTGCTGCTGGAACTACTGGCTGGTCGGCGCACTCGTCGTCGGCGCGGTCGGCGGCGGCTTCCTGGGCGTTCCGCTCGGCGCCGCCGTCGAGACGTGGAGTGGGACGCCGCAGGCCGCGTTCGACTACGAGACGACCCGGACCGCGAACGGGACGCGCCTGACCATCACGCACGACGGGGGCGACCCCGTCCCGGCGGACTGGCTCCGCGTACAGGGGGACCTGACGGCGGTACCGGGCGCAACCCAGACCCGCACCGGGCCGTGGAACGGCTCGACGACCCACATCGAGCAGGCGTTCCGGCCGGGGCCACACGTCGCACCCGGGGACCAGGTCGCGGTCGGCGTCCCCGAGGACTGCGTCGTCCGGGTCGTCTACGCGAACCGCGCCGGCGATACGGCCACGCTCGGCAAGTACACCTGCGAGCCGTCCTGACGGGACCGCCGGACGACCCCGTCCGGTGTCGTCCCGACCGTAACGACCACCTTCCCCGCCCCCCTCCCCCCACCAACAGTGCCCGAGATACACGAACTCGACGCGGCGACGGTGGACCGCATCGCGGCCGGCGAGGTCGTCGAGCGCCCCGCCAGCGCGGTCAAGGAGCTGGTCGAGAACGCCATCGACGCCGACGCCTCGCGCGTCGAGGTGGCCGTCGAGTCGGGCGGGAGCGACGGCATCCGGGTCGTGGACGACGGCGTCGGGATGACCCGCGGCGAGGTCGAGCGGGCCGTCCGCGAGCACACCACGTCGAAGATCGAGGACGTCTCCGACCTGGAGTCGGGCGTGGGGACGCTCGGCTTCCGGGGGGAGGCGCTCCACGCCATCGGCGCCGTCTCGCGGCTGACCGTCCGCACGCGCCCCCGGAACGACCGCAACGACCTCGGTGACGACGACGCCGCCACGGGCACGGAGCTCGTCGTCGACGGTGGCGAGGTGGTCTCCGTCGAGCGGGTGGGCTGCCCGGAGGGGACGACCGTCGAGGTCGACGACCTGTTCCACAACGTCCCGGCGCGCCGGAAGTACCTGAAGACCGACGCGACGGAGTTCGCCCACGTCAACCGCGTCGTCGCGGGCTACGCACTCGCCAACCCCGGCGTGGCCGTCTCACTCACCCACGACGGCCGGGAGACGTTCGCCACCCCCGGTCAGGGCGACCTGCGCGGGGCGATGCTGGCGGTGTACGGCCGCGAGGTGGCCGAGGGGATCGTCCTCGTGAGTGACGGCGGTGCGGACCCGACGACCGACGCCGCGCGCGCCGCGGCTCGGCCCGAGGATGCCGCTCCCGACGACGACTCCGACGGCCCGCTCGACGGCGTCTGCGGCCTCGTCAGCGACCCCGAGACCACCCGCAGCGGCCGCGAGTACCTCAACGTCTACGTGAACGGGCGCTGGGTCAGCGCCCGCGCGGTGCGCGAGGCCGTCGTCGAGGCGTACGGCGGGCAGCTCGCGGGCAACCGCCACCCGTTCGCCGCGCTGTTCCTCTCGCTCCCCGCCGACCAGGTAGACGTGAACGTCCACCCGCGCAAGCGCGAGGTCCGCTTCGCCGACGAGGAGGGCGTCCGGGAGCAGGTGCAACGGGCGGTCCGGTCGGCGCTGCTGGAGGCGGGGCTAGTCCGGTCGTCGGCTCCCCGCGGGCGCTCCCAGCCCGAACAGACGGAGATCTCGCCGGAGCGGGCCGTGAAGGAGGCCGACTCACTAGCGGGCACCGGGGACGAGCCCCGGCGGGTCGACGACGGCCGCTGGCAGGCCGACGGCGCGGACGCCGAACCCGACCCCGGCATCGAGGACCCGGGCCCGGACGCCACGGAGCGGGAGGCCCGGACCGACACCGACCCCGGCCGGTGGCGCGTCGCGGAGAGCGACGGCATCGCCCCGACGGCGGCACCGGACGTCGACGAGTCCGGCGACGGCACGACGACCGAGCGCGCCGACCCGGCGACCGGTCCCGGTGGCCGGACGGGGACCACGACGCCCGACACGGACCGGACCGAGGAGACGGCCGCCGGCGCCCGGACCGCGCCCGGCGCAGACGATACGGCCCGACGCGACGCCCGGACCGGGGCCGGTTCGGGTGGAACCGACGACCGTCTCGTGGAGGCGGGCTCCGGCGACGTACCCGACGCCGACCCCCACCGGCGGTTCCGCGGCGCGACCGAGCAGCGCACCCTCGGCGGCGACCCCGTCGACCGGTCGTTCGCGTTCGACCGGCTCCCCGGGATGCGGGTGCTCGGGCAGTTCTCGGAGACGTACCTCGTGGCCGAGACCGCCGACGGGCTGGTCCTCGTCGACCAGCACGCGGCCGACGAGCGGGTCAACTACGAGGCGCTCCGCGAGCGGTTCCTCGAGGGAGCCGTCACGACCCAGACGCTGGCCGACCCCGTCAGCGTCCCCGTCACGAGCGAGGAGGCGGAACTCGTCCGCGAGCGCGGCGCCGCCCTGGAGCGACTGGGGCTGTCGGTCGCGCTGGCGGAGGACGAGGGCGCTGGCGGTGGTGACGCCGCGGGGCAGTCCGTCGTCCGGGTCTCGGCGGTCCCGGCGCTCCTGACCGACGCGATGGACGCCGACCTCGTCCGCGACCTGCTCGCGGACCTCGCCGCCGGGAGCCCGGACGCGACCGTGACCGAGCGCGTCGACGCGCTGCTCGGCGACATGGCCTGCTACCCCGCCATCACGGGCAACGAGTCGCTCCGTGAGGGGACCGTCGTCTCGCTGCTGGCGGCGCTCGACGACTGCGAGAACCCCTACGCCTGTCCCCACGGCCGGCCCACGCTCGTGGAGTTCGACAGGGGGGAGATCAAGGACCGCTTCGAGCGGGACTACCCGGGCCACTCCCACCGGCGGGACTGACGCGGGCGTCGCGCCGCGCGCTCGACGACCCCGCTGACTTAACCCGCACCCCGCCGAAACGGCGCCACATGACGGAACTCGTGGCGTTCGGGGAGACCGGTCTCCGGCTCTCGGCGACTCCGGGCGAGCGGCTGGAGGCGGCCGATCGGCTCCGGGTGCGCGCGGCCGGGCCGGAGAGCAACGCGGCGGTGGCCGCACGGCGCGTCGGCGCCGACGCGGCGTGGCTGTCGCGGCTGCCGGACACGGCGCTGGGCCATCGTGTGGTGGACGAACTCCGCGGGTACGACCTCGACGTGGCCGTCGAGTGGGTCGAGGACAGTGCCGACGCCGACGACCGTGTGGGGCTGACGTTCCAGGAGCGTGCGCGCGCGCCCCGGGGGGACACAGCCGTGCACGACCACGCCGGCGCGGCGATGGCCGGTGTCTCGATGGACAGCGTCCCCGTCGACCGCATCGAGGGAGCGGACGTGGCGTACACGACAGGTGCGACGCCCGCGCTCTCGCCGGGCGCGGCGACCGCGACGGCGCGGTACCTGAAGGCCGCGAGCGACGCCGGCGCGACCACGGCGCTTGGAATCGCCTACCGCACCGACCGCTGGGACGGCCCCGGGGCGGCCCGGGAGACGCTGACGGAGTTCTTCCCGGCGGTGGACATCCTGCTGACGAGCGCGGCCGACGCTGCGACGGTCCTCGACCAGGACGGCCAGCCGCCGGCGGCGGCGCACGCGTTGGCCGCGGACCACGGCTTCGAGACGGTTCTGGTCCACGGGACCCACGGGGCGACCGCGCTCCACGGCGGGACCGTCCACGAGGTCGACCCCGTCGAGGTCGACACCCGCGACGCCACCGGCGCGGTCGACGCCTTCGCCGGGGCGTTCTGCGCGGAACTGGCCGACACGGGTGACGTGGAGGTCGCGCTCCGCACGGGCGCCGCGACGGAGGCGCTCGCCCGGACCGTCGAGGGAGCGGTCCCCCGGGTCCGGCGCGACGAGATCGACCGCATCCTCGAGACGTTCGGGGAGTGAGCGGCCGGCGCGGGGCACTCGCTCGGCTGAACATCCGTTCACTCGGGAGGTCTGTCAGTCCGGGGATAGGTGGCGATCCGGGGCCGCTCGCATTTCTCGAAGACGCACTTCAAAGGGCCTCTAATTGACGCATAGACAGCGTGGCATACTCTAACAAGAAGGGCCAGGAAGCTTATACATCGGCAGGCGATACCGGGAGGTGCCATGAACTGGAAAGCACTCGTGGTCGCGGTCGCGCTGGTCGTCTCCGCCGTGGGGACGCCCGTGGCCGCGGCGACGACGAACGCGACCGGCCAGCAGACCTCCGGCCAGGCCCAGAACGGTACCTACGTCTCCTTCGAGACGGCCGACAGTGCGGTGGTCGACTACACGGTCGACGGGAAGACGCTCGTCGAGCGGATGAGCGTCCAGTCCACCGCCGAGGCCCGGGGCGACGCGGGTGCGGACCTGGGCATCGACGGTGACACCGCGTTCACCGGCGCCGGGCTGAACCTCGCGAGTTCGTTCGGCGCGGGCGTCAGTACACAGGCCGCCATCGAGTCCGAGAGCGGCGCCGAGATCGTCGCCCACGACAACGACCGCGGGATCCTGGTCGTGAGCGCGAACGGCGAGAGCCAGGTCGCACGTTTCAACGGCTCGGACGGCTCCGAGGCCCGGAAGGAGTCCGAGAAGCGCGCGGTCATCACCAGCGACGACGGTGCCACCGCGACGGTCATCGTCATCGGTGACGGGAACGTCAGCGTCTCCGACGGTGACGTCACCACCCAGACCGCCGAGGACGGCAAGGTCGTCTACCGGCAGTACGAGGGCGAGCGCTCCGACTCCGAGAAGCAGCAGGAGCGCATGATCCAGAACGGGACCGCCGTCGCCGAAGTCTACCTCCAGGCGGCCGGTGACGCTGCCTCGGGCGACGGCGACGAGACGCCGACCGCGACGTCGACCGCGACGCCAACCGCGACGCCGACCGAGGAACCCAGCGAGGACGCCAAGGAGCGGAGCGCCGACGTCGTGCGCTACAGCGAGGACACCACCATCGAGGTGACCGAGCAGTCCGCCAACACGTTCAACGCGACCGTCGAGCGCGCCCGGAGCGAGGGCAAGGTCGTCATCATGAGCGTCTCGGACGCCGCCTTCGACAGCGCCGAGAACGCCGAGGTGTACGTCGACGGTGAGGCCGCCGCCGAGGCCTCCTCCTACTCGGAGATCCAGGCCGCCACCGAGGACGGCGAGACCTCGAAGTACCTGATTCGCAGCTCCGGCAGCGCGCAGGCCTCCTCGGACGTGGTGGTCGGTATCAACAACTTCTCGGCCCGGGAAGTCTCGATGCAGTCGGACGGGAGCGGCGACGGCAGCGGTGACGGCACCACCGCGAGCGACGGCCAGCCCGGCTTCGGTGCCGGCATCGCCGTCTTAGCGCTCGCAGGGGCCGCCCTGCTCGCCCGCCGCCAGTAACGCGACGCGACCCACCCGAACTGACGGGTAGCGCGCTCGTCACGGCCGTTCCGGTCCCCGATTCGCTCCGTTTCTCGCCCGCATCGTGGCGACACTGGCGGCCGTGGCGACACCGGCGGGTGGGGTGTGTGCGGCCGACGGGCCGAGTGCGATCGACGGACCGGCAGAGTTTATCCCGCCACCCGTCCCACGTCCGGTATGGACGTCAAGTCACGCCACCATCTCCGGGGTGACGAGATCGACGAGATCGTCGACCACATCGAGGACCGCCTCGGCGTGACCGTCGAGGGTGACGCCTGGGAGGACGTGGAGTTCGTCGACGACGAGCGCCGGGTGGTGCTCGTGGACGGGGAGCCCGCAGTCGCCTTCTTCGACGGTGGAGAGCCGTTCCTGACCGTGCAGGGCGCCAACCGGTTCGAACCCGGACGCCGCATCGTCACCGTCGACGCCGGCGCCGTCTCCTTCGTCTCCGACGGTGCGAACGTGATGCGTCCCGGCATCGTCGAGGCCGACGAGGCCATCGACCCCGGCGACCTCGTGGTCGTCGCCGAGGAGACCCACGGGAAGGTGCTGGCCGTCGGCCGCGCCGACGTCGCCGGCGACGAGATGCCCGGCGACGGCGGCAAGGTCGTCGACTCGCTCCACCACGTCGGCGACGACCTGTTCGAATTCTCGATCTAGCGGTACTGTTCAGCTGATACGTATACTACTTCTGGAAAATTCCGGGCATATTGTGGTAATATCGTGAGTTGCCAACCGCGGACGGTAGACGAACGGCCGCCGTCGCGGGCCGAAACGCGTAACCCGTCCGCTCGGCAACGTCGGACCGTGACGGCGGACGACGCGACCGACGGGCGACCGCGGCTGGCGCTGCTGAACGCCTCGACGAGCGAGCGCGCGACCAGCGTGAACTTCCGGCGCGAGCTGGACGCCGACCTCGCCGAGTTCCAGGTCAACGACGGCCAGCTCCCGCAGGGGTTCGACTTCGACGGGGTCGTCGTGACGGGGTCGGCGGTGTCGGTCTACTGGGAGTCCGAGCAGGAGTGGGTCGAGCCCGTCTGCGAGTGGATCCGCGAGGCGGTCGACCGCGACCTGCCCGCACTGGGCATCTGCTTCGGCCACCAGCTCCTCGCGCACGCCTTCGGCGGCCGCGTCGCGGACATGGGCGAGTACGAACTCGGCTACCGCACCGTCCGCCGGACGGACATCGACGGGGAGGAGGCCACCGACGCGCCCACCCCGGAGCCGCTGTTCGAGGGGCTGGACGAGGAGTTCCTCGTGTTCACCACCCACTCGGACACGGTGGCGGAGCTGCCACCGGGCGCGACGGAGATCGCGACGAACGCCTCCGGCACCCACGGCTTCCGGCTGGGCCACGTCGTCGGCCTCCAGGCCCACCCCGAGTACGACCAGCGGATGGCCGAGGCGGTGACGCTGACGAAGGACCTCCCCGAGGAGCGCATCCAGCGGGTGCTCGACGGCATCACCGACGAGAACTACGCCCGCGCCTGCGAGACGAAGCAACTGTTCGACAACTTCACCGACCGCGTCCGGCGGCTGCGCGCGGAGCGGGCCCCGGCGCCGAACGACGACTGAGCGCCCCCCATTGACTGTCATCGGTTCAGTTTCACCCCGGAACCCGACTGCTTTTGCCCCCGCCCCCGTCACCCTGCTGGCATGGCAGACTCGCCCGACGAGGAGGACCGCGACTGGTTCGGTACGGGGGAACCGACGGAGGCGTCGGGGATCGTCGGCGAGTACCTCGCGCTGTCGCGCGAGGTCGAGGCGGACGTGCTGGCGATGCAGATGGGGGACTTCTACGAGTTCTTCGGCGAGGACGCCGAACTGGTCGGCGAGGAGCTGGACCTGCAGGTGAGCCAGCGCTCCTCCGGCGGCGAGAGCTACGCGATGGCCGGGGTGCCAGTCGACGACCTCGCGCCCTACCTGAAGGCGCTGGTCGAACGGGGCTACCGCGTGGCGGTGGCCGACCAGCACGAGGTCGCCGACGGCCACGAGCGCCGGATCGACCGCGTCGTCACGCCGGGGACGCTGCTGGACCCGACCGGCGACGACGCGCAGTACCTCGCGACACTGGTGCGGGGCGACGGCGGCCCGGACGCGACCGTCGGCCTCGCCTTCCTCGACGTGACGACGGGCCGGTTCCAGGCGACCGCCGTCTCGGGCCCGTCGGCCGAGGCCCGCGCGCTGACGGAGTGCTACCGGTTCGCTCCGACGGAGGTGCTTCCGGGACCCGACGCGAGAAACAACGACGCACTGCTGGAGCGGTTGCGCGAGTCGCTCGGCGCCCACGGGGGCGAGACGCGGTTCACGCTCCACGACGCCGAGGCGTTCGCGCCCGGTCGGGCGAAGCACACCCTCCGCGAGCAGTTCGGTGACGCGACCGCCGACAGCGTCGTCTCGCTGACCAGCGGTCGGATCCCGTCGCCCCTGAGTCGTCGGGGGCGTACTGCGTTGTCCATACACCGGTATGAACGTCTCTGGGTAATGAGACCACCGCTCCGGGGAGCGCCCTGGCGTTCTGATAACGAGCCTAAAGACGTAGGGACCACTCATTACTGCAATCGGCCCGTAGTATCAGTTGGCTCGTCACGGATGCGCGAGCCACGTTGCACCCACCCAACACCCCACCTGTCCACCCGACA